>NZ_JAAKMV010000001.1:0-726726 GCF_049170575.1 Aeromonas sp. 604282
GCGGGGTGGAGCAGCTCGGTAGCTCGTCGGGCTCATAACCCGAAGGTCGTCGGTTCAAATCCGGCCCCCGCAACCAATTCTCTGAACGTTACCTTCCTGCATTGCCAATCATTGAACAATCCTTCTTGATGCTCGTCACCATCTGGTGATTGCTGCTATTTCTGACGCTTTTTCAAGACCAAAACTGGTCGTATCAACCATTTGTTGGGTATCATCAGGTATCTCTTCATGGATGAGGCTCTCGCCTGTGATCACACCCTTCACTTATCTTCCTCCTGCTATTGAAAGCCGGGATGCCACGCTGGCCGAAGCCCTTGCCCAGGGACTGCCGTTGCAACTGCTACTGATCGCCGAAGAGCAGAAGGAGGCATTACTGTCGTTACCAGCCCTGTCGGGGATCAACACCCAGTTGGCGCTTGGGCAAAAAGCACCCTTCACCCAGATGCATGGTTCCACCCTGTTGCTGGTCATATTTGTGGCTGGCAATGTGACGCGGGATCACCGTCTTTATAAGCAGGTCAGAGGCTGGATAGCCCCTCTTTCCGGGCTCAAGGTTGAACGGCTCGGGCTGCATCTGGAAGGTTTTTCCCCCTCCGAGCGGGTGATGCTGGCAGAATTGATGTTGTCCGCTCTGTTGGCCGCCAACCTTTCGTTGCCGACCAGCAAAAGCCGCAGCGGAAGTGGCTGGAGCTATCAGCAGTTGTCTGTTTCTCCTGCGGTGGTGCTGGATCTGGCTCGTATCTATAGCGAAGCGGGGGGCAATGGATTGGCCCGTCATCTGGCGGTGTTGCCCGCCTCCGAGCTGACGGCGGCCAGCTATCGCGAGTTTGTCAGCCAGCTTGCCCATGACGAAGGTTGGCAGTGCCATCACTATGATCAGGCACAGTTGGCCGAGCTGGGGGCCGGCGCCTTTTTGGCCGTCGCCCGTGGCTCGGAAGATAATCAGGGTGCCATGGTCAAGCTCAGCTACTACCCACCCAAGCCGGTGCGCCGTATTGCGCTGGTGGGCAAGGGGATCTGCCATGACTCCGGGGGCTATAACCTCAAAGTTTCCGGCAGCATGTATGGCATGCATCTCGATATGGGGGGTAGCGCAGTGGCGCTGGGTGCTCTCTACGCCATCAGCCGTGCTCAATTACCCTACGAGGTGCACTGCTGGCTGGCCATTGCCGAGAACCATATCGGCCCTCACGCCTATCGTCCAGGTGAAGTGGTGACCGCCATCAATGGCATCTCCATAGAGGTGGTTGATACCGATGCTGAAGGGCGAATGGTGCTGGCCGATACCCTGGTAATGGCGGCGCAGGATACCCCTGATCTGCTGATCGATTATGCGACCCTGACCGGGGCGTGCAAGCGGGCGCTGGGCAGCCGCTATAGTGGCGTCTTTACCAATCGCAGTGAATGGCTGGCATCACTGGTCAAGCTGGGTCAGCACAGTGGCGAGCGAGTTTGGCCCTTCCCGCTCGATGAGGATTACGATGACAACATCGAGAGCGAGTGGGCCGATCTGTTGCAGTGTGCACCAGGTAGCTCGCCGGATCATATCGATGCCGCCCGCTTTCTAGCTCACTTCGTGCCCGAGCAGACCCCCTGGCTACATTTTGATCTGAGCGGTTTTCGCAATAAGGGTGGGAACGGGGTGGTATCCAGTGAAGTAACCGGTTTTGGTGTGCGGCTCACGCTGGATCTGCTGGCTGGCCCACTGGGTCGAGTGGGACATTCAGCTTGCGAATAATCTAACTGATACAAGGATTTCTGTGAAACAACCAAGCTATGACTGGGTGCTGTTCGATTTGGATGAAACCCTGCTCGATTTCCCGGTGACACAGGCGCTGGAGCAGACCCTCTGCTTCTATGGCGTAGAAGTGGATGAGGCTGGCATGGCCGCCTATCACACTCTCAACCACGGCCTGTGGCAGCAGTACAACAATGGTGAGATAGACGCTACTGCGTTGCAAGAGACCCGTTTTTCCCGCTTTGCAGAGCAAGTCAATGTTGACCCGATGGTAATGAACAACACCTTTCTGGCGCAGATTGTGGCTTTGAGTATGCCCCTTGAGGGAGTGGTGGAGACGCTGCAGCAGCTGAAGGATAAGGTGAAGATGGGGATCATCACCAATGGCTTCAGCGTTCCCCAGCGGGGACGGCTCGGTAAACTGGGTTGGAGCGAATGGTTCGAGCCGCTGGTGATCTCCGACGAGATCCGGGTGACCAAACCAGCGCCAGCCATTTTCCAGCACACCCTCTCGCTGATGGGGGCTCCGGATCCTGCCAGAGTACTGATGGTGGGTGACAATCCCAAGACCGATATTGCCGGTGCGGCTGCACAGGGGCTTGCAACCTGTTGGTATAACCCGCGCAAGCAGGGTGACGAATGTGATGCCACCCACGAGATCCATCACTTCTCCCATCTAACTGACATCGTGCTCGGTCAGGATTGAAGATTAAGTTGTGCATGATGTGTCGTTGAAAGGAACCTGCTTAGAGAACAGGAGAGCCATCGGCTCTCCTGTTGTTATTCTGCGAGCGAGGTATGGGTGTAGCGGGTCAGGATCTGTTGATATTCTGGACTTTGCTTGAGTTGGTCAATCGCCTGATTGAGTCGATCCAGCTGTGCTTGCGATGTGCTCTTTTTGCTGAGCATAAGATGGACCGGGGTGCGCTCGATACGAAGCAGGATATGGAGCTGTTTCAAGGTAATGCCCTGATCTTTCCACTCTTGCAAGCTGTTCGGGTCGAGGATAAACCCCTGGATCCGCCCGCCATTGAGCATCTTGAGCAGTTGCTCCAACGTGAACCGTTCCTGCAGCCGAGTTTGAACTTTGGGGTCGGCGACAAGGCGGCGGAACGCCTCACCGTAGTCAAACCCCTTGAGCAGGCCGATATGAAAATCGGGAGTGTTGATCAGCTGCTCCAGAGTCGTGATCTTGCGCCAGCGCGGTTCATCCTCTTTGCGGATGATGATGACCGTTTCCTCTTCCCGATAGGGGTGGCTGAAGCGGGCATATTGCTGCCGTTCGATGGTGATGTTGGCTGACATGGCCAGTTGTACCGTGCCAAATTCTAATTCGTGCAGTACCCGGGTCCATGGCATTTCAATGAAACGGGGTTGATAGTCAGCCCGCTGCAGGATGGCGTTGAGCAGTTCGATATCCAACCCTTGCAACTGATGCTGTTCGTTGCGATAGCTGAACGGTTGCCAGTTGCTCCAGCCAACGACCAAAGACTCCTGTGCATTAACCTGGCAGCATAAACACCATAACAACAAGAGTCTGTACACGACTCATCCCCTCGAACCGGCTCATATAGTCGAGTATTGGACAGGAATGGGAGTGTCACCAGTGATACGGTAAAGAGAGGATGCACCGGCAGGTGCATCTTTCAGAGCTCGTGGGCGTGGAATCCCTTGCGATAACGGGCTTCGCAGCGCGGGCAGCGTTGCAGGGTCGGATCCTGTTCCAGCTGTTCAATGGCCAGCGGCTCTTCACAATCGGAGCAGAGGCCATAGAGGCCGAGATCCATCTGGCAGAGTGCTGCATCGATCCGCTTGAGGCGGGCCACGCTCTGCTCTACCTTCGGCAGATCAAGCCGACTGGTCAGTTCTACAAGTTGATCCTGCTCGCAGTGACCGACCTGTTCGGCCCATTCATCACGGCGGCAGGCTTTGAGCTGACCGATCAGCGTTTCTCGTTCTTGGGCCCAGTCGGACAGCAGGCGATTACGCCAGACAGCCAGCTGTGCTTGCGTCATTTCACACACATTATCCCCCACAGGACAGACAGCAGTTTCGGGGCAGTATAGGGATCCGATAACTCTATCAAGATGACATGCGTCAAGTTAAACGTGGTTAGCCGTGGCTTTTGGCCGCTTGCAGCAGGGCATCGCGGATGGGGTCGGTCTCTTTGAGTACCCTGATCTCCTGAAACAGCAGGTCCGCTTCGGGATATTCCCGCTTGAGATAGCTGAACCACTGCTTGATACGGCTGGGGTAGTAGTCGGCTTTTTCGCTGGCCAGATCCTGCTCGGTGTAGCTCACCATCAGCTGCAGCACCTCGGCCCAGCTCATGTGCGGGCAGCCGGTTTTCATCACGTTGGCCAGATTGGGCAGAGAGATGGCGCCGCGCCCGACCATCAGGGCATCGCAGCCGGAAACGCGGGCGCAGGCGAGGGCATCCTGATGATCCCAAATCTCGCCGTTGGCGGTGACGGGGATGGGCAGGGCGCGGCGAATGGCGTCCACATACTCCCAGTGGGCGGGGGCCTTGTACCCTTCGCGCTTGGTGCGGGCATGGACGGCCAGCTCGTTGGCACCTCCCTGGTAGACCGCTTGGGCGTTCTCCAGGTAAAGATCCTTGTCATCGTAACCGAGCCGAATTTTGGCGCTCACCGGCAGATGGGTTGGCACAGCGTCCCGCACCGCCTTGACGATGCGGTAGATGGTCTCGGGCTCTTTGAGCAGCACTGCGCCCCCCTTGCTCTTGTTGACCGTGGGGGCGGGGCAGCCGAAGTTGAGATCGACCCCGGGGGAACCGAGCTCGATGGCGCGCACAGCGTTCTCGGCCAGCCACTCGGGATGTTGCCCCAGCAATTGCACCCGCACCGGGGTGCCTGCGCGGGTTTTGCCATCTTGCAGCAGTTCAGGGCAGAGGCGATGGAACACCTTGGCGGGCAGCAGTTGGTCGACCACCCGGATAAATTCACTCACGCAGAGGTCGTAATCATTGACGGAGGTGAGTACCTCCCGCATCAGGTGATCCAGCACCCCTTGCATGGGGGCCAAAATAACGCGCATAACCGGTTCCGAAGGACAAACATAGAAAAAAGAGCGCAGATTGTAGTGGTAACGGGTCAGGTTGTCAGCCGTCACGCCATGGGAATGGGCAGGTTCAGGCCATTACTGGTTCACAAGCCCCGTGATCCGGGGCATCAGTTGCCGTGATAATGGGAGTCGTTGTCAACATGGGGGCGGATCCTGTTAGGATGGCGCAAGAGCATGCAAGAGGGGCTGCGATGAAACGTTGGTGTTTGATGGGGTTGGGCTGGCTGGCATTCGTAACTGGCATCATCGGCATAGTGCTGCCCCTGTTGCCGACCACGCCCTTCATGCTGCTGGCGGCGGCGCTATTTGCCCGCTCGTCCCCCCGTTTTCACCACTGGCTGCTGGCCCATCCCTGGTTTGGCCCACCCATTGCAGACTGGCAGCAGTATCGCGGTATTCGCCGTCATGCACGGCGGCGCGCAATTATCTTCATTCTGCTCACCTTCTCGGTGTCGCTGGCGGTGGTGCCGTTGTTATGGGTCAGGGGGCTGCTGCTTCTCATAATGGTGATCCTGCTCACCTGGTTAATGCGTCTGCCGGTGCTGGAGCCAGTTGCAATGGAGAAGTGAAGTCCCTAAGCTATTGCGGCAATAATGCTATGGAGTCGGCCTGTCATTCTTGCGTGACAGGCTTTTTTATTTCCCGCTGGCGGGAAGACTAAGATAAAACGGCCATCCTGGGTCGAAAAACAAACGGTCAAACCATGAATCCGGAAACCCTGAAATTTATCGAAGCGAGCATCAAGACCATTCCCGACTATCCGAAGCCGGGCATTCTGTTTCGTGACATTACCAGCCTGATCGAGAACGCCGAGGCCTTCAAGGCCACCATCGATCTGCTGGCCAATCATTATCGTGATCAAGGGATCACCAAGATTGTTGGCACCGAAGCTCGCGGCTTCATCTTTGGCGCACCGGTTGCCTACGCCATGGGACTTGGCTTTGTGCCGGTCCGCAAGCCGGGCAAGCTGCCGCGCGAAGTGATCGAGGAGTCCTATGCCCTCGAGTACGGCACCGATACTCTGCAACTGCACACCGATGCCATCGTGCCCGGTGACAAGGTACTGGTAGTGGACGATCTGCTCGCCACTGGCGGTACCGTCGATGCCACCGTCAAGCTGATCCGCCGTGCCGGTGGTGAAGTGGCCGATGCGGCCTTCATCATCTCCCTGCCCTCTCTGGGGGGGGATGCCCGCCTGACTGCCGCTGGCATCAAGGTGGTCTCACTGGTCGAACTGGCTGGCGAGTAATGCCTCTTCGGCCCGATCCTCTGCATCGGGCCTGCGTTGAACCGATGCCTATGTGGGCATCGGTTTGAAAATCAAGCGATCCCTCCCGCTCTGACCGATAGCCGATACAGCCAGCCCGCCATTTGTGTTAGCATCCGGCCTCAATGCCCTGTCTTCCCTGCATGATGGATTTATGAGCTATCAGGTTCTGGCGCGTAAATGGCGCCCCCATACGTTTGAACAAGTGGTTGGTCAGCAACATGTGCTGACTGCCCTGACCAACGCCCTGGATCAGGGACGGCTGCATCACGCCTATCTGCTGAGCGGCACCCGCGGCGTCGGCAAAACCACCATCGCCCGTATTCTGGCCAAGAGCCTCAACTGCGAGCAGGGGATCAGCAGCCATCCGTGTGGCGTCTGCGATACCTGCCGCGAGATCGATCAGGGCAACTTTGTCGACCTGCTGGAGATTGACGCGGCGTCCCGCACCAAGGTGGAAGATACCCGCGAGCTGCTCGACAACGTGCAGTACCGTCCGGCCCGCGGTCGCTTCAAGGTCTATCTCATCGACGAAGTGCACATGTTGTCGCGCCACAGCTTCAACGCGCTGCTGAAAACCCTGGAAGAGCCGCCCCCCTATGTGAAGTTTCTGCTGGCCACCACGGATCCGCAGAAGCTGCCCATTACCATTCTCTCGCGCTGCCTGCAGTTTCATCTGAAGAGTCTGGATCAGACCCAGATCGCTAAGCAGCTCGAATGGGTGCTGGATCAGGAGGGCCAACCCTTCGAACCGCGCGCCCTGCTGGCCCTGGCCAAAGCGGCTGACGGCAGTATGCGCGATGCCCTGAGCCTGACCGATCAGGCGTTGGCCCACGGTAACGGCAGCGTGCGCCTCGACAGCGTGCTGGCGATGCTGGGCACGCTCGATCACCGTCATCTGCACCAGCTTTTGGAAGCCATTTTGCGGCAAGATGCGCCGGCAACCATGGCCAAGATCACCGAGATCGCCACCCTTGGTCCCGATTTTGATCAGCTCCACGCAGAGCTGGAAGGCTTGCTCCATCGCATAGCCATGGCCCAGCTGCTACCTGCCAGCGTGCAGGAGCAGGGGGCGGATGCTGATGCCCTGCTGCAACTGGCCAAGGCGATGAGCCCGGAAGAGGTGCAGCTCTGCTACCAGATTGTGCTGGGTGGCCGCAAAGATCTGCCCTGGGCACCTGATGGCCGCACCGCGCTGGAGATGACCTGCCTGCGGATGCTCGCCTTCTCGCCAAGGCGCGATGCCCTGCATCCTGCCAGCCTCACCGCATTGCCCCCGTCAATGACAAGCAGTGCAACTCCGGTAGTCTCTTTGCCGGGAAAGCGCCCGGCCGCTGAATCGGCCGCTCCGGCACCGATCAGCGGCGCCGTGCCTGCACCGTTAGCCAGCCCTGTTGCTACCAGTGCTGTGCCCGTGGTGGATCTTTCCCTGCCTGCGATGACTGATGACACCGGCAACCTCGCAGACAGCGAGGAAGAGGCGCAAGCCGCCGAGCTGTTCAGTCAGCAGGATGAGCTGCTGCGCGAGGCGACCGGTATGGGTTATCAGGCCGAGTCGGCCACGCTCTCTGGCGTGAATAGCGGCATGGCGGTTGACGCTGCGAGTTGGGGAGAGAGGGCTGCTGCAAACCCGACACTTTCGGTACCAAGTGACGCCGCTCAGATGGCTGCAGGGGAGATGGCGCCTGTACAGATGAATTGCGCTTCGACTGCGCCAGCTCCGGAAGTGCTTGAGCCAGTCTCGGCGGTGTCGACCATGCAGAGTCTGCTGGGCAAGCGCAATATGCTGCGTAGTCGCCAACGTGGAGAGAGCAGCGCGCCAGCACCTGCGCCCCGTGCGGTGCCGGTTGTGCCTGTGCGTCAGGCTGCTGTCCCTGCGCCAGATGCGAAGCGTGCAGCGTCGTCTGCTATCAGTCAGGCTGCAACCCCAAGTGGCTCCGCCATGGGGCAGTTTGGCGAGCAGCCACCGGTGGATCTCTATACCGACAGCTACGACGAGTCCAGCGATAACGGGGATTACGAGGAGTACCTCAGCCAGAGCTTTATGGCCTCGCCAGTGCCGGATCCTGTTCGTAGTTCATCCAATCACACCACACCTACTGCGATCCAACCCGCGCAGCCGACCGATCTGCCACCCTGGGATCTGGAGGGGCAGCCTGCTTGGCATGATAGCGTTCGTCAGGAACCAGCACCGCTGGCACCAGCTCTACTGCCCCAGGTTCAACTCGAGAGTGAGCCTGCTCCTCCTCAGCCGGTGATGGAGACCATCGACTGGGATGAGCTCGAGAGCGACAGCGAGCCGCAAGAGGGGGAGGCGACCCGCCTTATTCCCTCCTCGTTGCTCAATGGTTGTGGTGACGCTTGGGCCGAGTTGATTGCTCACACCCAGGTGGGTGGTCGGCTGCGCCAGCTCGCCATCAACTCGGTGATGACGCGGGAAGGGGATAAAGTCCTGCTAACCCTCAAGCCCGAGCAGCGCCATCTGGTGAGCGACAAGGCGCGCGCCGATCTGGCCGAGATCATCGGGCCTGCGCTGGGGCAACCGGTACAGGTCGAGGTAACGCTCGGTGTGGTGCCTGACAAGGAGACTCCCCTTGAGATCGAGCATCGCCTTTATCTCGGGGTACGCGAGCAGGTGACCCGGGATCTGGAGCAGGATCCCAACGTACAGTTTTTAGTTCAGCGGTTTGGTGCCGTGCTCCATCACGAGAGCATCGAGCCCCTCAACCGCTAAATTCCGTGGCCGGGAGCTGGCTCCCGGTTGAAAAGCAGTTTGGCTGTCCCCATCTAGGACAGACAAGCCCACAGCCCGGCGCTGGATGCCGGATTTCAAGACGAGAGACGACATATGTTTGGTAAAGGTGGAATGGGTAACCTGATGAAACAGGCCCAGCAGATGCAAGAGCGTATGCAGAAGATGCAAGAGCAGCTTGCCCAGATGGAAGTGACCGGTGAAGCCGGTGCCGGCATGGTCAAGGTCACCATGACTGGTAGCCACAGCGTCCGTCGCATCGAGATCGATCCCTCCCTGATGGAAGATGACAAAGAGCTGCTGGAAGATCTGGTTGCCGCCGCTTGCAACGATGCCGTGCGCCGCGTGGAAGAGCAGAATAAGACCAAAATGGGCGAACTGACCGGTGGCATGCAACTGCCGCCAGGGTTCAAGATGCCGTTCTAAGGCGACTCTCCCCGCGCATTCTTGCTCCCTTGTCGCTAGCCATTCTGGCCATGGCAAGGGATACGTCCGAGGGACCCCAAAACGCAGCAGTTATCGCCCGTGCGATAGCGCTGCGTTTTTTATGCATGCTATGCAGGTATGGACCGGATGGATCAGCCCCCTTGTGGGGAGAGGTGGCCACCACACAGGTAAATTACGTCGTGAATTGCTACGCCTCGCAGAAGGGGGCGCTATTTGTCGATACCTGCTATCGGATATCCCGGTTTGGCCCGGAGGGGCGGGATCGGCATAATGGCGGCTTGCCGTATTGAGGAGATTGTATGAAATATATCGGAGCCCACGTCAGTGCGGCCGGCGGGGTGGAGAATACCATCGCCCGTGCCCAGGCCATCGGGGCCAACGCGTTTGCCCTCTTTACCAAGAATCAGCGTCAGTGGCAGGCGGCCCCCTTGTCGGATGCCACCATCCGCGCCTTCAAGGCGGCCTGTGACAAGGCCGGTTTTCTGCCGCAGCAGATCCTGCCCCACGACAGCTATCTCATCAACCTGGGCCACCCGGATCCCGATGCTCTGGCAAAATCCCGCGATGCGTTTCTCGATGAGATGAAGCGCTGTGAGCAGCTGGGGCTTTGCTATCTGAACTTCCATCCAGGTAGCCATCTCAAGCAGATCCCAGAGGCGGCCAGCCTCAAGCTGGTGAGCGAGTCGATCAACTGGGCACTGGAGCGCAGTGAAGGGGTAACGGCGGTGATCGAGAACACCGCCGGGCAGGGGACCAATCTCGGCTGGTCGTTCGAGCACCTCGCCACCATCATCGAGGGGGTGGAGGACAAGAGCCGGGTCGGGATCTGTTTCGATACCTGCCACGCCTTTGCCGCCGGCTACGATCTGCGCACCGCCGAGAGCTGTGCCGCCGTCTTTGCCGAGTTCGACCGCACGGTGGGTTTTCACTATCTCAAGGGGATGCATATCAACGGTGCCAAGTGCACCTTCGGCAGCCGGGTCGATCGCCATCACAGCTTGCGCGAGGGCAATCTGGGGGAGGCGGTATTCCACCACATCATGAATGATGATCGCTTCGATCGCATTCCGCTTATCCTCGAAACTATAGACGAGTCCATCTGGGGTGAGGAGATCAGCTGGTTGCGCAGTCTGGCGCAGTGATACCGAACAGGTGAATCAAAGAGAGGGAGCCGTGGCTCCCTCTCTGCTTTTTCCGTCATTGGCGGGCGGGCCGGCCAGCGGCGCTCCGAGCGGGCGTTACTCTGCGTGGCTCACCTCGGCATCCTTCACCTGAGCTCGGCAGAAGTGGATAAAGTGGCGCAGGGAGGTGGAGTGGTACTTCTGCTTGTGCCAGATAAGGGAGAGCTGGCGCGGGAAGCGACGGGAGAGGGGCAGGGCGATCAGTCGCCCATCTGCCAGGCGATCCGAGGCTGCCAGCCGGGAGATAAAGGAGATGCCAAGCCCCTTCTCCACCGCCAGCATCACCGCCTCCAGGGTGTTGAGTTCAAGCCCTGGTTGCCAGCGGGGCAGCTCGGGCTGGATCTGCTGGATAAATTGCTCGCGACTGCCCGATTGCGCTTCACGCAATACCCAGGTCTCGCCCCCCAGACGGGAGAGGGAGAGCTCCTTCTTGTTGGCAAGCGGGTGACCGGGTGGGGCCACCACCAGCATCTCGTCCTGCAGCCAGGGTTCGGCGAGCAGGTCGGGGTGGTGGTTCTCCCCCTCGATCAGCGCCATATCCAGCTCGAAGTTGGCCAGCGCATGACAGAGCAGGTGAGTGTTGTTGATGGTCACCTTGGGGGGGAGCCCCAGCTCCTGTTTGCTGCTGGCGAGCAGGGTGGGGAGCAGGTAGTTGCCGATGGTCTGGCTGGCACCAAGGCGCAACTGGCCGCTCGGCTCGGCATCGGGGCTGAACAGGTTCTCGATATCCTGCATCCGGGTCAGCAGCTCTTCGGCGGCCGGTTGCAGCAGGCGCCCCTCGTTGTTGAGCTGCAATCTGGGGTGAATGCGGTCAAACAGCGGGGTGGAGAGCTGGCGCTCCAGCTCCTGCAGCGACTGGGAGACAGCCCCCTTGCTCAGGCATAGCTCGTTGGCGGCAAGGCCAAGATTGCCATAGCGGGCAATGGTGGCGAACACTTTCAGCTGCTGCAGGGTCAGTTTCATTGTGTTTGGTTTTCCTGAATGATTGATTCAATTCATTTAGATATCGTAAACGATAAGGGGCCATTATCCTATCGCCATCGTCATCAATAGAAAGGTGTCATCATGATCGCAAGAACCCGTAAATCACTGGCTGCCGCCCCAACCCCTATGGCGGGTTTGGCGCTGGGCATCGCCAGCCTTGGTTGGTGTTGGGAAAATGCCGGTCACTTCGATGGCCGGATGCAGCTGCTGGGCGCCGCCATTGCGGCCGTGCTGCTGGTGATCCTGACCTTCAAGTTTCTGCTTCACCCCCGCCTGCTGTTGCAGGATCTCGCTCACCCCGTGGTGGGTAGTGTGGTACCGACCTATGCCATGGGCACCATGGTGGTCTCGAAAGCGCTGGGTATGATTGCACCGCAAGCGGGCGAAGCCCTCTGGCTGTTTGCCGTGGCAGTTCACCTGCTGTTCCTGGCCACTTTTATCTGGCATCGCGCCAAAGAGTTTGAAATCCACCACATGGTGCCGAGCTGGTTCGTGCCGCCGGTGGGGATCATCGTGGCTGACGTCGCCTTCCCGGGCGGTCAGTTTGCCCCGCTGGCCAACGGTCTGCTCTGGTTCGGGATCATCTGCTACGGCCTGATGCTGCCGCTGATGCTCTATCGCCTGATCTTCAGTCATGAAGTGCCGGATGCCGCCAAACCGACCATCGCCATTCTGGCTGCCCCTGCCAGCCTCTCTCTGGCCGGTTACCTGACCGTCAACCAGGAGCCGTCACTGCTGCTGGTGGCCGTGCTGCTGGGGATTGCCATTCTGATGACCGGTATCATCTATCTGGCTTTCATCAAATTGCTGCGTCTGCCCTTCTCGCCAGGTTATGCTGCCTTCACCTTCCCGCTGGTGATCGGTGCCACTGCCCTGTTCAAAGTAGCCCATCTGGTTGAAGGGTTTGCGCAAGGGAGTCACTACGTTGAGCAGATAAGATTGCTGGCCCACTTCGAGCTTGGGGTTGCTACCGTGATCGTCGGGTATGTGGCGCTGCGTTACCTGATGTTTTTTCTGCCGCAGCGTGATACCGAAATGAATAACGGCATTACCCGCCAGGGTGCTCACCGCTGACGCTTGACGATGTGATATCGAAAAATGGTCAAGCAGTGCGCTCCGAGAGCGACGGGATAAACGGCCAGTCATACGATGGTTGGACCAAGAGCCACCACTCTGGTTGTGTAACGAACAAAATGCCCCGTAGTGCGGGGCATTTTTTTGTGGTTCTTTGACCTCGCGCTCGTGCCGGGCTGCTGGCCATGGAATTAACTGGTATTACCTGTCAGGATGACTACAATGCAGCACAACTTTTTTGCTTGACCCCGAATCATGTCTCCCCAAGATCCCGTATTTAATTCCTCCTTTGAAACCCGTTTTCTGCATCCCCGTTACTGGTTCAGTTGGCTGGCCCTCGGCGTATTGATGCTGCTGGCGTTTGTGCCGGTACGATTGCGCGATCGTTTGGCCGATGCCCTGGCGCCGCTGGTGTTTCGCGTCTCTAAAAAACAGATCTATATCGCCAGAACCAACCTGGAAATCTGCTTCCCGGACAAGAGCCCGGAAGAGCGGGATGCCATTGCGCTGACCTCGATCCGGGTCGGCCTCAAGAGTTTGCTGGGATTTGGCGAGTTCACCATGCGCAGTCAGCGTTATCTGATGAGCCGGATGCAGGTGAGTGGATGGGAACACATCGAGGCTGAGCGGGTTGCCGGTCGGCCGGTGATCCTGGTGGTTCCCCACACCTGGCCGGTGGATGCGGCCGGTTATTGCTTCACCCAGCGTGGGGTGCCGATGTGCACCATGATGAAACGGGCGCGCAATCCGGTGTTTGACTGGCACCTCAACCGGGCGCGAGCCAAGAACGGTTGCCGCGTCTATGAGCGCAGCGCCGGGATCAAGGCGGTGATCCGAACCATCAAGAGTGGTCGCAGCTTCTTCTACTTGCCGGATCAGGATCATGGCCGCGAGAAGAGCATCTTTGCCCCTTTCTTTGGCCACCCCAAGGCGACCCTGCCAGCTTTGCCCCGTCTGGTGCAGGTGAGCGGCGCCAAGGCGGTGCCGCTACTCGCCTGCTATGACGAAGAGCACCACTGCTACCGGTTGGAGATAGATGCGCCGTTTGACAACTATCCCACCGAGGAGGTGATGGCCGATACCTGTCGGATGAACGATATGGTGCAACAGCAGCTGACGCGCCATCCGGGCCAGTACATGTGGTTCCTCAAGATCTTCGATACCCGTGAAGATCAGGAGGGGCCGGATGGCCTCTACGAAGCGGGGATCCAGCGGATCCGCAAGGGATTGTCGCCCCATGGTTGACCCTGACACCGGATTTATTGAAATGGCCCGTTGTGGGCCATTTTTTATGGTCACTCGTCTGATCAGTACCTGCTGATCGGCGGACAGCCTGCTCAGGGTAGAAAAAAATGTCAGGATAACTACAATAACCGCTTGTTTTTGATGACTTGATGGCCGCCATGTCCCCGTTAGATCCGGTATTTGATACCTCATTTCATATTCGCCTGCTGCATCCCAAATGGTGGGGCAGCTGGTGCGCGCTGGGCCTGCTCTCCCTTTTGGCATTTACTCCTGCAAGGCTGCGGGATCGTTTTGCCGATCTGGTCTCTCCAACCCTGCTGCGTTTCTCGAAAAAGCAGGCCTATATTGCCGACACCAACCTCAGGATCTGTTTTCCCGAGCTGGACGCCGCCGCACGGCAGGCACTGCTGCTCAAATCGATCCGGGTCGGTCTCAAGACCTTTATGGGCTTTGGCGAGCTCAGCTGGCGCAGCAAGGCTCGCCTGACCCGCCGCGTCAAGGTGAGCGGCTGGGAGCATGTGCAAGCGGAGCAGACCGCAGGCCGTCCGGTGATCCTGGTGGTGCCTCATACCTGGGCGGTCGACATGATTGGTCGCTACTTCTCCATGATGGGCATCGAGATGTGCACCATGATGAAGAGCCCGAAAGATCAGGTTTTTGACTGGTACATCAACCGCGAGCG
Organism: Aeromonas sp. 604282; assembly: GCF_049170575.1. Taxonomy (NCBI): domain Bacteria; kingdom Pseudomonadati; phylum Pseudomonadota; class Gammaproteobacteria; order Aeromonadales; family Aeromonadaceae; genus Aeromonas; species Aeromonas sp. 604282. The sequence continues at coordinate 14,455 of NZ_JAAKMV010000001.1, forward strand.
GGCCAAAGGGGGCAAGGTCTATGAGCGCAGTGTCGGTATCAAGCCGGCGATCAAGTCGATCCGCGCTGGCGCCAGTTTTTTCTATCTGCCGGATCAGGATCACGGCCGCGAGGCGAGCGTGTTTGTTCCCTTTTTCGGCCGCCCCAAAGCAACCCTGCCGGCGCTGCCCAAGCTGGTGAAGCTGACTGGCGCCAGAGCGGTGCCCATCTTCGCCAGCTATGACGAGGATGAGGGGTGCTATCTGTTGGAGATCGAGCCGCCGTTTGACCCTTATCCCACCGCCGATCTGCTGGCAGACGTCAACGCCATGAACCGGGTAGTGGAGATGCAGGTGGCACGTCATCCCGAGCAGTACATGTGGTTTCTCAAGATCTTCGAAACCCTGGAGCATCAGGAGGGGGATGACGGACTCTATGAAGCGGGTATTCAGCGTATTCGTCAGGGCTTGCCGCCCGAGCCTTGAAAATTGGCCCGCTTGCGGGCCAATTTTGTTGGCATCGAGATCTTTCGTATGTGGTCTGTTGCCGGTGGTTTTTAAGGTGAACGGGTGGACAAAAACAGCGCAAACAGGGGATAACAGGGTGTCTTATGTCAGGGATAGGCAGGTGCGTGTGCGCGGAGCTATCTTCGAGAGCGGAAATAGGGTAAAAGGGCGGCCATGAAAATTCCAAATCGAATCCAACCTCTGGTTGATGACGGCCTGGTCGATGAGGTCGTCAGCCGGTTGATGAGCGGCAAAGAAGCCGATGTCTATGTGGTGCGCTGCGGCGACGAGATCCGTTGCGCCAAAGTTTATAAAGAGGCATCCAAGCGCAGCTTCAAGCAGGCCGTGGTCTATCAGGAGGGGCGCAAGGTGCGGGGCAGCCGAGATGCTCGCGCCATGGAGAAGGGCTCCAAGTACGGTCGCAAGCAGCATGAAGAGGTGTGGCAGAACACCGAAGTCGATGCCCTGTTCAAGCTGGCGGCGGCCGGTGTGCGGGTGCCACAGCCTTATATCTGCCTCGATGGCGTCCTCTTGATGGAGCTTATCACCGATGAGGATGGCAATGTCGCGCCACGCCTCAACGATGTGGCGCTCACTCCCGAGCAGGCGGTCATCGATCACCACAAGGTGATCCGCTATGTGGTGCGGATGCTCTGCGCCGGCCTTATTCACGGCGATCTCTCGGAGTTCAACGTGCTGGTGGATGAACATGGCCCTGTCATCATCGACCTGCCCCAGGTGGTGGATGCCGCCGCCAACAACCAGGCCAAGGCGATGCTGGAGCGCGACGTCAACAACATGCGCAACTACTACGGCATGTATGCACCCGAGCTGCTCAAGACCCGTTATGCCCAGGAGATGTGGGCGCTGTTTGAAGATGGCAAACTGACCCCCGAGAGCGAACTGACCGGTCACTTTGAAGAGAGCCGCGCCGCCATCGATCTCGATTCGGTGCTGCAGGAGATCGAGAGCGCCGAAGAGGAGGCCTATGCACGTCAGGCCAGGCTAAAGGCTGAGCAGGAAGACAGCTACTAACGGTTTTGCCACGTTCGCAAAAAGAGCGCCTCCGGGGCGCTCTTTTTATTGTGCTATCTGCCTGGTTGACTCCTGTCGGGGTGATGGCATGACAGAGAGTTGGCAATATGGTGGAGACATCTATTCTATCCGGCCAGCAGGGCTCATGAGAGAAGATGATCGGGCTGCAGTGGCTGCGGTTCGCTGTGGTGGGGCTCCTGCACACAGGCCCGTTGCCTTCCTGTCTGTTTGGCGGCGTAAAGCGCACGATCGGCCCGCAGGTAAGCGTGCTCGAATCCCTCGTCAGGATGCAGCGAGGTGAGGCCGATGCTGAGGCTGATGGGGCCACCGGCCAGCTCCCGCGTCGCATCGGCGATCTGTTGCTGCAGGGTGTGGCAGTAGTGAGTGAGATCCAGTGGCTGCGCGAGCAGCAGCGCCAGCTCATCGCCGCCAAGCCGACCGGCCACCCCCTCGGCAGGCAGGGTATTGGCGATCACCTGCCCCACGGCCCGCAGCATGTCATCACCGGCGGGGTGGCCGTGGCGGTCGTTGATCTGCTTGAAGTTGTCCAGATCGATCAGCAGCAGCTGGCAAGGGGATGTTGTGCCGCCGCGCTGTGCCACTTGTTGTTCGAAATAGTGGCGGCTGAACAGGCCGGTCAGTTCATCCTGATTGGCGCGCAGCTCCAGTTTGCGCTGAGCCTGCATTAACGCGTGCTGTTGGCGTGTATGAACCAGGCTCAGCAGCAGATAACTGCGGGCGATGGTAAAGAGCAGGCTGAGCAGTATCACCGGCCCGAGCAGGGGGTCGGTGAAGGTATTGGCCGCCAGTTCGGGGTACCAGAGGTGTTTGGCGATCCGCAGCAGTTGCAATAACAGTTGCAGGCCGAGCAACAGGATGGCAAAGCGCAGTACCCGATAGACAGGGACCAGCCGCTGGTAGCGCCAGAGCTGCCAGATAAGCAGCGCAATCTGCAGCGAGAGCACGCCGGAGAGTACGATGATCCGGCTGTGAACATCAGAGAGGGGGTGCTGCAGGGCGGTCAGGGCAAACAGGGCGAAACCGCCGAGGGTAACGGCGGGAAGCAGCCAGCCCAGCTGGTCCGCTTCACGTCGAAAGAAATGACGCATCCCCCTTTCATAGAGCGGGATTGTCGTCATCAATAGCAAGTTGGTGCAGAGAATATTGGCAAGGGAAGCATCTCCCTCAAGGGGGCGCAGCAGCAGGCAACTGAATGCCCCCGCGATTACAAGTTCCCCCGCAGACCAGTAGCTCAACGCTCGGATATGGCGATGGGAGTGCCACATGGCGGCGAAAATGGTGGCGACCCCCACATGTGACAGCGTGACAAACAGCACCAGACTCAACAACTGGGCCGAGGAAAACAGACTTGGCATCAAGGGGCTCTCTGGGAAGTCACCTGTGGACGAACGGGCGATGGGGTATCGCCCGCTGGCAGGATCCGATCACAACATGAATTCAACCTATGATCAATTGGTTAAATGGTCGAATCTGTTTGCTCTCTACTTCTTGCACGATGGCCACAGCTGACTCGATTTATCAGGGGATAAAGGGAGATCTTATTGTTTTATCGGGCAATTGTGCTGCGAGAAATATGGCCGTGTTGGCGACACTGTTGCCCCCACCGCCAGCCCTCGTGTTAATCGCAGGTTGCAGCAGGCAAGCGCATTACGATGGCCTCCCTGCCCAGATGGGTCAGCAGACGGCGCACGTCGTCGAGGCGGATGATCAGAGTGGCGGTGTTGACCAGCGGATGGCACTGCACCTGTTCGGCCTGCCAGATGGCTTCGTCTACCACCAGCTCTACCGCTTTTCCCCTATCGCGCACCATGGCGAGCAGGGTCACCGAGCCCGGGGTGAGGCCGAGCACCGCATCGAGTCGCTCGGGTGAGCCAAAGCTCAGCCGTTTGACCCCGAGCATGGCTGCCAGCCCCTTGAGGTCGACCCGGTTCTCCTCCGGACTCACCACCAGAAACAGCCGCTCGCTTTTCGGGTCGCGCAAAAAGAGGTTCTTGGTCTTGGCGGCGGGCAGGTCGGGCAGCAGCCTGCTCGCCTCCTCACAGGTATACACCGGGGGATGTTCAACACGCTGGTAGGGGATAGCCAGCTGATCCAGCAGGGAATAGATTGCCACAAAGACTCCTTTTGTCGGCGAAGAGTGGTCAGAACGGGATGGGCGGGAATAACGACCGGATCGAGCTTACCAGTTTGACTCCCGCCTCGCAGCCAGCGTGACGATTGCGAGCAGGTACTGTATGAACGTACAATGGTGCTATTCTCGGACAGCCCCTTTACGCTTCATGACTGCAACCCAGCCCACCGTACCCGCCACTCCGCCCCTCGACGGTTTTATCCTGACCCGCCACGGTCGGGACGTGCGCGGTCGCAACGGGCAGGCTGCAACCACCGAAATCGTGATGTGGCTCTGGAGCGCGCAGGGGCCGGTGCGGGTGGTGGTGCCGGGGCAGGAGCCGGTGTTCTTTTTGCCACAGAGCCATATGGCAGAAGCCGCCGAGCTATTCAAAGGGGCCGGGGTGAGCGGGCGGTTTCGCCGCCTGCCGATGCACACTTTCGATGGCCGCCCTGTGGTGGGCTGCTATTTCGCCACCCTGAGTGCCTTTCACCGCGCCATCGAGCTGCTGCTTATTCGCGGGCTGGAGCACTTTGAGGCGGATATCCGGCTGCCGGAGCGGTTTCTGATGGAGCGTTTCATCACAGCTGGTGTGCGTTTCGATGGCCGGGCGGTGAAGAAGGGAGGCAAGCAGGGCTACTGGGAGGTGAACGAGGCGCGCTGCGCGCCGCAGGCGGTGACGCCAACCCTCTCCTGGGTGTCGCTGGATGTGGAGTGCGCCATGGACGGGGCGCTGTTCTCGGTCGGCCTTTACAGTGAACAGGATGCGCGGGTCATCATGATCGGCACCCCGGAATCGGATGCCGAGAGCTGGGGCACTCAGGTCCAGTGGGTAGAGGACGAGAGCGCCTTGCTGAGTGCGCTGGAGAACTGGTTCAGCCTGCATGACCCCGACCTGGTGATTGGTTGGAACGTGGTCAATTTTGACTTTCGCCTGCTGCTACGCCGCGCCGAGCTTAACAAGCGGCGGCTGCGGCTCGGGCGGGGGCGCGAGCTCTGCTTCTGGCGCTCGTCACGGGGCGATCCCCAGACTGGCAACGTCATTATCCCCGGGCGCATGGTGCTCGATGGCATCGATACCCTGAAAAGCGCCACCTGGCAGTTTGCCAGCTATAGCCTGGATGCGGTGGCGAGCGAACTGCTCGGCCGTGGCAAGGATATCGAAGATGTGGCCAATCGGGGGGAGAAGATCACCGAACTGTTCCACTCCGACAAGGAGGCGCTCGCCCGCTACAACCTGGAAGATTGCAAGCTGGTGTGGGAGATCTTCGATTTCTGCCACCTCATCCCGTTTGCCATTGAACGCGCCTCCCTCACCGGCCTGGAGCTGGACAGGGTGGGGGGCTCGGTGGCGGCCTTTACCAACCTCTATCTGCCGCGGCTCCATCGCGGCGGCTACGTGGCCCCCAATCTGCCAGCCGACGGTGGGCTCGCAAGCCCAGGTGGCTATGTGATGGACTCCAAACCCGGTCTCTATCGCCATGTGCTGGTACTCGATTTCAAGAGCCTCTATCCCAGCATCATCCGCACCTTCTGCATCGACCCCATGGGGCTCATCGAGGGGCTGCAGCATCCCGAGCACGCTATTCCGGGCTTTCGCGGCGCCATGTTCTCCCGCGAGCGGCACTTCTTGCCGGAGCTCATCGCTACCTTGTGGGCGGCGCGGGATCGGGCCAAGGCCGCCAGCAACAAGGCGCTCTCCCAGGCCATCAAGATCATCATGAACTCTTTCTACGGCGTGCTGGGGTCGGGGGGCTGCCGTTTCTATGATCCGCGCCTTGCCTCATCTATCACCCTGCGTGGCCACAGCATCATGCAGCAGACCCGCGAGTGGATTGAGGCGAAGGGGTTCGAGGTGATCTATGGCGATACCGACTCCACTTTCGTTCATCTGGGGCGCGAGACCAGCCCCGATGAGGCGGACGAGATCGGTCAGCGACTGGCGCAAATGATCAACGATAACTGGGCTGCACTGATCAAGCGCGAGTTCGATCTGCCGAGCTATCTGGAGATCCAGTACGAGACCCACTACCGCCGCTTTCTGATGCCCACCATCCGCGGCTTGGAGAAGGGCAGCAAGAAGCGCTATGCGGGGCTGGTTGGCAAGGCCAGCGAGGGGAGTGAACAGCTGGTGTTCAAGGGGCTCGAATCGGTGCGTACCGACTGGACCATGCTGGCCAAGCAATTCCAGACCCGCCTCTATGAGCTGGTGTTTCACGATGAAGATCCCAGCGGCTATGTGCGCACCATGGTGGATGAGACTCGCGCCGGTCGTCACGACGATCTGCTCATCTACCGCAAACGGCTGCGCCAGAAGCTCGAGGAGTATCAGAAGAACGTGCCACCCCATGTGCGGGCGGCGCGGCTGGCCGATGAGGAGAACCTGCGTCGCGGTTTGCCCCTGCGTTATCAGCATCGGGGCTCCATCGCCTATCTGATGACCCTCAATGGCCCAGAGCCGCTGGAGTACCGGCGCAGCGCCATCGATTACGAACACTACATAGACAAGCAGTTGCGGCCCATTGCCGATGCCATTCTGCCCTTTATCGGCGAGTCGTTCGACCGGATCTGTGGTCAGCAGCTGGATCTTTTCTGATTGGTGCAAGATGGCACTTTACTTCCCATGAATACTGTATAAAAATACAGTTATAAATCATGGAGAAGTTTCCTATGCGTCTTGAAATCATCATCGACAGAAAACATCAGATCCCGACCTCGACCATGGAGGCGCTGCGTCAGGAGCTGCTCAAGCAGCTTGGTGAAAAATTCCCCGACATCCATGTGCGGGTCGCGCCGGGCAGTGCCATGGCTCTGACCGTCAGCCGTGCCAGTAAGGAAGACAAAGAGCTGGCCGAAGCCATGGTGCAGGAGGTGTGGGAGAACGCCGAGAGCTGGATGCCGGAAGAGAATGTCGCATCCTGATCCCGCTCGGTCAGTGGATAACACGGGCGTTGGATACATGGGCGGCGTATAAACGTGCATGCCCGATAACGCACCGTTGATCCTCGGATAACAAAAAACGCAGCCAGGTGGCTGCGTTTTTTGTGGGTGGTGAGAGGTTCGCGGTGGCTTGTCTGGCTCTGGGGTGAGCCAGGCCCGTTACAACCCCGCCCAGCTTTTCAGGCTCTGCTGCTGCACCCGGCGATTGGCTTCGCGGATCTCCCCTTTGGCGCGCAGATCCTTGATTGCGAGCGGCAGGGCTGCGCGTACCTCATCGCTGCTCATCCCGGCCTTGAGGGCTGGGTGATAGGCTAGCTTGAGCAGCACATAGTCGAGGCCGGTCAGGAAGCTGTCGATGCTGTTGTCATTGAAGATGGAGGGAAACACCTTGTCCGAGTCGTTGGGCAGCCCCATCACTTGGGTAAACTCCTCCACCACGCAGTCGAGAAAGCGCCCCTTGGCGCGGCTGTAATCAACCGGAATGATGATGGTGGCACTGCTGATCTCGTGCTGCTTGTTGGTCGCAAAGTGGCCGATGCAGAGCCCCTCCTTGAGCGCGGCGTTGACCGAAGGTGTGTTGCCCATGGTGCGGTTGGCCCAGCTTTTCATCCGCTGGTAGTCGGTCATGATGAGGGTGAGGTTGGGTTTGCTGGTCACCATGCTGATAGGGTGGCCGGTGATGCGGGCGAGGTGGGCGGCTTGTACCTTGACCACCTCCGCCTGCAGCGGCTTGTCCCCCGACTCGTTGATGAGCTGCAATCGCACCGGTTGCTGCCAGCGGGTGAAGCGCGGGTGAGCGGTTTCGTGATACTCCCGCTCCATGGCGATGGCCATAAAACTCTCGGTGAGATAGCTGTCGCTCTGCCAGCGCTCTGCTCCTTGTGAGAAGAAAGAGCAGAGCGTGAGCAGGGCCAGCAGCCCGTGTGACACGCACCGGGGAGGGCGGGCTGCGCGGCACAAATTGGCAATGACCACATTGGCAATAACGTGCGGGGCGCTAAAGGGGATAGCGGCAAATGACATGTTTCCTCCTTGAAACCACCGTCAACCTAGCGGTTGGCCTTGTCGATATCGCGCCAGGTGAGCCAGAGCCTCAGATCAAACTCCAGTTGATGATAGTCGGGCTCCATATGCTGGCAGAGCTGGTAGAAGCTCTTGTTGTGATCCTTCTCTTTGATATGAGCCAGCTCGTGCGCGACGATCATCTTGAGAAAGGGGGTGGGTGCCTCCTTGAACAGGGCGGCGATGCGGATCTCGTTCTTGGCCTTGAGCTTGTTGCCCTGTACCCGGCTGATGTAGGTATGCAGGCCGAGGGCATCCTTGATGACGTTGATCTTGCCGTCAAACACCACCTTTGACAGGGGGGCCGAGCTTTTGAGGTAGCGGTTTTTCAGCTCCATGGTGTAGGCGAGCAGCGCCTTGTCGCTCTGGATCTGGTGGCTCTCCGGATAGCGCTTGGCCAGCATCTCGCCAAGTTTGCCTGCCGCGATCAACTGTTGCACCTGCGCCTTGAGCGCTTCGGGATAGCCCCCGAGATAGGTCAGTTCCGCCATGTCTGTCACCCGTCACATCCAAAAGTGGGCCATTGTAGTCATCGCTGGCCTGCTTGCCTACCGGTGAGGAGTGAGGGGATGGAAAAAAGGCGGCCAAATGGCCGCCCTTTGCGTCTCAGCACTGGTTATCGGCGACGATAGAGACCCGGATCCACCTCTTCATAGTGGCTGGTCAGGTATTGATAGAAAGCGAGATGGGAGGGCGAGCTCGGCTTTTTCAGCTCCTCGCTCACCCGATCCGGCTTGGCGATGATGAATTTGGGGTTCTGGCGCTGGATGTCCGCCAGCACACGAGCCCGCACGTCATAAGGCGGGTTGACGTTGGCAAAGAAGAGATAGGCTGAGGCCGGCTGACGATCGGTCCAGAGATAATATTGCGGCTGGATACCATCGACCCAGATTTTGTCGCTCGGGCTGGTTTCGGCCTTGATGCGATCGACCCGCACCTGCGCGGCCGGGTTGAAGGGGCGCCCCTTGATCGTTCCTTCCCAGGCGTTGTTGATCATCAGCAGCAGCATGGCCAGGGTGGCGAGCCAGGGGGTAGCGCTGCGCACATCCCAGGCGCGCCACAGGGGCACCAGAATGAGTACCGGCAGGGCCCACAGCAGACTGGTGCCGAGCACCTCGTTAACCCGCTCGAGGGACCACTCCTTGGTGCTCCAGCCGAAGACCAGCTGCTGGGCCAGCAGCCAGCTGGCAGTCAGCACCACCAGCGAGATGCAGAGCAGGCCGAGGGCATCGGCCTTCTGCTCGCTGCGATCCAGCAGTACCGCCAGCGGCAGCAGAGCCAGCTGCAGATAGAGCACATCGTAGTGATCGAACACATGGCCGGAGACCGAGTTGGCGATCAGGGTAAACAGCACGCCAAACAGGGTTGCCAGCAGGGCGGGCAGATACCACTCCTGACGGCGGCTCAGCATTAGCAGGATGAAGGGGGGCAGCAGCATTACCAGACCGGTGCGCAGCAGGCCGACGGCGCCCACCATGGGGGAGAAGCCATTGCCGTAGCTGCCCTCGAAGAAGATGTCGAAGGCGTAGTATTTGAAGGCCGCCAGCAGATCATGTTGCTGGAAGTAGGCGTAAAGCGGGCCGCCAATCAGCGCCAACCCCAGCAGGCTGGAGATGAGCAGCAAGATGGCATCACGCCACTTTTCGTGCAGACACCAGTGGCAGAACAGCACCAGATACCAGGCCCCCCAGAAGGCGCCGTTGTTGGTGCGCATCCAGGCGACGATGGCGAAGGTGAGGGCCGCCACCAGCGCGGGCCACCAGCGAAATCCCTTGTCCAGCAGCAGGGTAATGAAGGCCCACTGGGCGATGAGGGCGAGGTGGAAGGTCCAGTCCTCGGTCATGTTGCCGTAGTAGTAACGGGTACCGTAGAGAGCCAGCACTGCCAGCATGGCGCCGAGCCGCGCCTTGAACGAGAGGCCAAGTTGGGCAAAGGCTTGCCAGCTGGCTAGCAGTCCGAGCCAGCATAGCACCCACTCCAGCGCCCAGATCCCGACAAAACCACCCATTCCATAGCCCAGCGCGTCGAGGGCGAAGATCATCGGCCCCTTGATGTCGATCATGTCGCGATAGAGCACACCCCCTTCGCTCCACATCTTGCCCATCACCGCGAACAGCGAGGCATCAAAGCCCGGCGCCATGGCGTAAACAAGCGGGTTGCGCAGACAGAAGAGCAGCGCCAGCAGGGCGGTCAGCAGCACGATGGCTGGCTTGATGCCCGGGTTGACGCGAGGGGGAGTGAAACGGATGGAGTGATTCATGAAGTCGCCTGTTCCTGCAGCTGGTCTTGAAAGCGGGCCTATCTTGCCGAGCTAGTGAGTACGATGCAATGGGGCGGGCCCGTGTGGGACAAATATTCTCGAAAAAGCCCGGTTCCTGGAGGGAACCGGGCGCTGGCTGCGGCAATATAGGCCATCAGGGGGATGTGGCAAAGGCATCCCCCGATATCAACTGAAGTACTCAACCAGAGGCGGCTGCGCTTCCAGCGCTGGCAGGTGGCGAGCCCAGCGGATAAAAGCATCGGCCAGGGTGATGCCGAGCTCCTGGTTGTGCTGGGTCAGGGTACGCGCCAGTGCGGTGTAACCCTCCTTGCCGGAGGCGGTATAGGCGCTCGACACCCCCCGATAGACCTGTTCGGCATTGACCGTTTGCCACTGGCCGGGGGCGGCTTCCCACTCCAGTCGGGTGATGCGCTGGCCCTTGGGCCGATTGGCCTGATAGGTGAATCGTATTCCCGCAGTGTAGGGGAAGCTGCCGTTACCATTGCCGACCACGCCGTTATTGGTGGCGTTGTCGATGGCATTCTCCAGTGCTTCCGCCAACTCGTGACCGTGCACCCGATAGAGGGTGAGGGGAATGGCAAAGGGCAGCAGGCGACCGGCGATATCCGCTTCGCTCAGGGGGCCAGGCTCCAGCGAGCAGCGCACGCCGCCAGCATTGTGCAGGGCAAAGTCTACCTCACCCACTTGTTCACAGGCGGCGGTCAGCATGGCGCGGGCCACCAGCGGGGCGAGTTGGCTGCCATGGGGCAAGGTGGCATCCGGCAGCCGCTGATGGTGCAGTGGCGCTGCCAGTCGGGTGACGATGCGCTGGCTCATGGTCTCGATCTCTGGCCGATAGCGTTTGGCCAGATGTTGTTCAAGCTGTGGATCCGGCTCGCAGAAGGTGAGCCCGGCGGGTGGCGTGGAGGCGAACGGCCAGGGTTGCCAGGGGAGCCACTCCAGCTGCCCCTCACTTTGTACGACACGGCCCGCCTTATCGAAGGTGAGCTCGCAGACGCCGAGGCAGAGGGCGCTGTGGCCTGCGTGCAAAATGGCCACCCCGTTGTTCATCAGCGGATAGCTGCCTTCGCTTGGCAGACCCAGCGGCGCGAGATCCCCCAGCAGGCTGTGGGTGTGGCCACCGATGATGAGGCTGAGCTCGGGGAAACGCTCGGCCAGCAGCTTGTCCTGATCCAGCCCGAGGTGGCTCAGCAGCACGATATGCTGGATCCCTTCGCTCTTTATCTCCCGCAGCACTTTGCTGAGGGTGTCAGCCACTGCGTGGAAACGGGTGTGGGGATCCGGGTTGGCGATGGCGGCCATCTGGGCGAGGGTGATGCCGAGCAGCGCAAAGGGAACCCCGTCGATCACCCGGCGATGCCAGGGCTGATGGGCATCGTAGAGGTGGGGGATATCCCACAGCCCGAGGGTTGTGTCGGCAGGCTCCTGGCTGTTGTCCAGATTGGCGGCCAGCACCGGAAAATCGAGCTGGCGCAAGAACTCCACCAGTGGGCCGTTGCCCAGATCGAATTCGTGGTTGCCAAGTACCATGGCATCGGGGGCCAGCATGGCGAGCAGGTCGGCGTTGGCGCGCCCTTTGAAGCGGTTGAAATAGAGAGAGCCCTGAAAGGAGTCGCCACCGTGCAGAAACAGAAAACGCTGGCCGGCTGCTGCGGCTTTGGCACGCAGTTGGGTCAGTCGGGTCAGGATCCGGGCATAACCGCCGCACTGGGTGCGCCACTGACTTTCACCGACAGGGGAGAAGCTCATGGGCGCGCCATCGAAGTGGGAGTGGCAATCACTGAAATGGGCAAGTTGAACCGTAATACTCATCTCGGTCCTCCTTAGCGGGAAAATGAGCACCGAGTCTACTGCAAAGGGGGGGGAGGATACCAGCCCGGCAGGGTGCCGGGCTGGTCTGCGATCAGGCGGGTACCATGATCTGGGTGGCGATGATCACCACCAGCAGGCCGACGGCGACCGGCATACTGGTGCGCTTGACCACCTCGAACGGCGAGAGTTTGCCCATCCCCGCACAGGCGACCACCACCCCGGAGACCGGAGAAATAGTGCGACCCAGGTTGGAGGCTTGCAGCATCGGGATCACCAGATAGGCCGGGTTGATGCCAAGGCTGCTGGCCAGGTTGGGGATCAGCTCCACGAAAGCGTAGAAGGGGGCATTACCCGAGCCGGTGGTAAAGGCTGCCAGGGTGGTGATCACCACCAGCGACAGCATCATGATCAGGCCGCCGGAGCCGAGATCCTGAGCGTGAGCCAGCAGGGTGTCGATAAAGCCGATGGTCATCAGACCCTGGGCAAATACGCCGGCACCGACCAGCAACATGACCACACCGGCAAAGGCGTCAGCCATGTTGCGCCAGCAGACCTGCAGACCGTCCAGCAGCTCCTTGCCATTGCGGATGCGGACAAGTTCCAGCAGGCTGGCCAGCACCATGCACATCACGATGATGGTGACGATGTCCAGCTGTGGACCCCATTTACCGTCAAACACCAGTACCCCGATGATGGGGGTGAACGGCAGGATGGCGTAGAAAGCGGGCGCAGTCGTCACCAGATCACCCGGGGCGACCGGCTCGTTGTGCTCACCGGATTTTTGATCAAGGTAGCGCTGCCAGAAGAAGTGGGTCACCGCCATGCAGGCGATCGCCACCAGCGAGATGGGCAGGGTCAGCTTGAAGGCAAAATCCAGCAGCGGCATGTTGGCGGCCTGGGCGGCCATCACCACGTCACCGGAGGTCGGTGCCAGAATGATGGCGGCTGGCGAGGCGCACACGGCGGCTGCCGCGCCACGGGAGATCCCCATGTTGACCATCAGCGGGAACAGGGTAGCCATCAACAGCACGCCGAGGCCGGTGGCGGAGCTCACCGCCAGCGACATGGCGCAGGCCACCAGATAGGCAGCCACCAGCAGGATATAGGGGGACTTGATGATGCCAAGCGGTTTGCTGGCCAGCTTGACCAGAATGGTGTTGGCGCCGATATGGCTCATGTAGCCGGCAAAGCCGCACAGCACCATGATCAGCATCCCCAGTCCACCGCCACGGTCATTGAGCAGGAAGCGGACGTATTCGAAGATATCGGTTGCGATATAACCGGTGCTGACTACCTTGCTCGGCAGCACCGGCTTGCCCATCATGGCGGTGATGACCAGCAGCAGCAAGCCGCCGCTCAGCAGCACCCCGGTCGCGGAGTATCCTTTGAAAATGGCACGGCCCACCACCAGGGTGACCAGGGTGCCAACGATGAGTTCCAGCATATGTTGCCTTCTGATTGGATGAGAGTGGAGGGAGTCTATTCCGATAGGGGTAGAGTGGCGACTGGAAACAGGATGTTGTGTGAACTAAATCAACGTTTAACCCCATGAACAGAATTAAAGAAAGGTAAAGGTACTTTACCCAGCGGGTTTGGCTACCTACCCTTGCCAGCCTTGGTTGTCTTTTGAGGCTTTTATATGGTGGTTGGTGATTTTTCAGGCATTAAACGCTCTCTTTTCCTGCTCGCGATGCTATTTTCACCTACTTGCGTGTTTGCAGTAACCAATGACGGTTTTCATCAAACCGGTCCTCATCAGGCGGTCGCCATGCGGCGTCTCATGGCTCCTCACTCTTACGGCGTACTGGTGGTTGCCGAGGGGAAGAAACCCCGTTTTGCCGCGCTGGCATCCAAAACCACCGAAGCAAACTGCCTGGCCCGTCATGCCATTCGGGTAGATGGGGTCGCGCTGCTGGTCACCCCGAGATTCTATGCCAAAGAGGAAAAACGGGGACTTTGCGAACTGTGGCTCAATGAGGGGGCAGATCAGGACTTTTTTGCCAATCGTCTTAAAAATGATCATTTTATTCAGATAGATGGTCATGACATCAATGTGAAAAACTATCACCTCAACTGGCAGCGCATCAGTCCTGCTGCTCAATAAAAATACAGTTTCATCCTTGTGCCATACTTTGCTCACGCAACCTGTGAGCTTGCTCTGATTTCTGGGCTCATCATTGTATTGCGCCGCCTCTTGGTCACACATAGGCTATACCCGTCATCTGTGTGGCGGTGGGTTTCACCAAGGTTGGTACTCCGCCCGTGCAATCAAGGAAGGTAGTCTGGCATGGTCAGCAAGGTTTATGGAGTAGTGGGGAGCGTGCTGTTGCTGTTACCCCTGATGAGTCAGGCTCAGCCGAGCCGGCCGCAAGTGGTGCCAGAGTCCCGCATCAATGTCCGTTTTTATGAGATAAGCGCTGCCCAGTCAGATCAACTGGCCCGAGCGATTGCCCAGAGTGCCCCCAAGGTGAATGGCAAGCCTGTTCTCGGCAAGGCGAGTTATCAGATGGAGTGGCAGTTGGAAACCGACCAGTTGCCGGGACGCTGCCAGCTCAAACGGGTTACGGTAACGACTCATGCCACCGTATTGTTGCCCCGCTGGCGTCAGAGTTCGGAGGGGAGTGACCCTGCTCGCCAACGCTGGGGGCGGCTGCTCTCCAGCATGTTTGACTATGAATCCCGTTTCAAAGAGATGGTGCTGCAAGGCGGAAATCAGGTGGGCGGGGCGATTGCGGCACTACCAGGCCATGCAGATTGCCAGGCATTGCGCTATGCCGCCTGGGCTGCGGGCAGTGGCGAATTGAACAAGGTTAAGGCAAGGGTAGACGATTTCCAGCGTCAGACTGGTTACGGCGAGCAGCTGGGTGTGCACTGGCCCAAGTGAGCGCTATCTCAAGACGCAATATCCAGCATCGCACGATTTGATAAATAGAATGGCCGCCCGATGGGCGGCCATTCTGTTTGTTTACAGAGTCCGGTTTAGACCAGCGCTTTGCCCTTGAGCAGCTTGCGTACCCAGTAACGGGCTGGGTGGAGCGCTTCCAGCAGATCGGCGGCCAGCGGCAGCGGAGCGCCGCAAATCTCGCTGGCGAGCAGCTCGCCACAAAGCGGCGCCGAGCAGAGGCCCCGCGAGCCGAGCGCCCCCAGCACATAGAGGCCGGGGTGAAGGGGGAGTGGCTGGGCATTGTGCTGATCATGCTGCAGCTGCGCATAGTGATCCGCCAGACCTTGCAATCTGGCCACTGGCCCCACCACCGGAAGGTGATCCCGACTGGCACAACGCACCCCTACGCGCGCCTCGTTGCCGCTCACATCCACTTCGGCGGGCCAGGTTTGCTCCGGCAGGCAGGCTTGCAACCGCACCTGATTCTGGATTTGCTCCTCGGCACGAAACTCAAGGCTGCTCTGGTTGCGGCCATAGCTGGCACCAATACAGTGTTGATCGTTGTGCATAGGTGTGAGGTAGCCATCGTAGCAGAGCACGGTCTCGAGCTGACGCAAGCTGGCCGAGGTCGGCACATGGCTCACCTGACCGCGCACCGGATAGAGCGGCAGCTCGGCAAAGGGGAGCAGTGCTGGCAACTTATGACCGGCAGCGACCACCAGATTGGGGGCCTGCCAGTGGCGGCCATCCTGGCTCTCTATGTGCCAAGCATCTGTCTGCTCGGCAATGGCAACCACCTCGGTGTTGAACACCACCTCAAGCAGGCCGCTGGCTTGTGCTTCTTTAATAGCGGCTCGGGTGAGATCGGCCGGACAGAGCCAGCCTCCCAGCGGATAGCTGACGCCGCTGTGGCCACAGGGCAGGCCAACCACCTGCTCTACCTCTGCTGTAGAGAGGGGATGCATCAGTTCGGACGGGAAGGGGCCCTGGCTCATTTTCACCAACTTGGCTGCCGATTTGTCGTCATAACCGAGCTGGGTCACTCCGCATAATTCGAAAGCGATAGGATGGCGTTCGGCCAACGCCAGCAGCCGTTGGCGGGCATAGCCAAAGGCGAGGGAATAGAAGCGTGACAGGGCATCGTGCTCGCCGTTGAGCAGCGGATAAAGCGCCCCCTGGCGGTTGCCGGAGGCGCCGGTGGCCTGTTCGCCATCTGCACACAGCAACGTCACCTTGCGACCCCGCTCCACCAGAGAGAGCGCCGTCATGGCCGAGGCGATGCCGCCGCCGATGATCACCACCTCGCCAGCGCGTCCGGCAGGACGGGCATACCAAGGGACTATGGTCTGCTGCGGCTGCTTGTCGGTGCGATCCCCCACCAGCATCTCCCGCTTGCTACCGTGGCCCTTCACCTTCTTCATGGCAAAACCGGCGGCAATCAGGCCGCGACGGACAAAACCGGCACAGGTAAAGGTGGCGATGGAGCAATCGGGACGGGCGAGGCGAGCGAGACCATCAAACAGCTCCTGTGTCCACATCTCCGGGTTCTTGGCCGGGGAGAAACCATCCAGATACCAGGCATCCACCAGCCCCTCTGCCCAGTGAGGCACTTGCGGCAGCATATCCTTGATGTCGCCAAACCAGAGATCGAGGCGAATGCGGCCATCCGCAAAATGCAGGCGGTGGCAACCGGAGACCGGCAGCGGCCACTGGGCGACAAGATCCTGACTCAAGTGGCCAAGTTCAGGCCAGGCGGCCAACGCCTTGCGCAGATCGTCCCGGGTCAGGGGGAATTTCTCGAAACTGATGAAGTGCAGACGGGAGCCGTTGCCGGATTGAGGCGCCTGTTCCAGGAAGGCTTGCATTGTCGCCAGAAAGTTAAGGCCTGTGCCGAAACCTGTTTCACCTATCACGAAACTGTCACTATCGTGGTGCGAAAATCGCGCAGGTAGCCGGTTTTGCTGCAAAAAGACGTAGCGGGTTTCACTTAGACCGTTATCATTGGAAAAGTACACATCCCCGAAGTCACTGGAGACAGGAGTTCCCGCTTCATTCCAGTCCAATCGGGCATGATGTAAGGATGTTTGACTCACGTTTTCCTCGGCTCGCGTCACAAAATCGCGGGCATTCTACGTGAAAGCAGACCAGTTTGGCAGCCGAAAGCGGGTAGACTTGGCGCCAGTTTTTCCAGACGAGATGAATTAATGAGAAGAGCAGTGATCACCGGTATCGGCGTCATCTCCAGTATCGGCAACAACAAGGAAGAAGTGCTGGCCTCCCTGAAAGCAGGTAAATCCGGCATCACCTATTCCGAGCAGTTCGAGCAGCACAACCTGCGCAGCCGTGTCTGGGGTAACATCAAACTCGATCCGTCTGAACTGATCGACCGTAAAGTCATGCGTTTCATGGGCGACGCTGCGGCCTACGCCTATCTCTCCATGCAGCAGGCCATTGAAGATGCCGGTCTGGCGGAAGATCAGGTATCCAACGAGCGTACCGGCCTGGTGGTCGGTTCTGGTGGTGCCTCCGGCAAGAATACCTCCGAATCAGTGGACATCGCCCGTGAGAAAGGGGTCAAGCGTGTGGGCCCTTACATGGTGCCGCGCACCATGTCTTCCACCACCTCTGCCTGTCTGGCCACCCCGTTCCAGATCAAGGGGGTTAACTACTCCATCAGCTCAGCTTGCGCAACCTCTGCCCACTGCATCGGTCACGCGCTGGAGCTGATCCAGCTTGGCAAACAGGATGTGGTCTTCGCTGGTGGCGGCGAGGAGCTGGACTGGTCCTCTACCATCCAGTTTGATGCCATGGGCGCGCTCTCTACCAAGTACAACGACACGCCGGAAAAAGCCTCCCGTACCTATGATGCGAACCGCGATGGTTTCGTTATCTCCGGTGGCGGCGGCATCCTGGTGGTTGAGGAGCTGGAACATGCTCTGGCCCGTGGTGCTCACATCTATGCCGAGCTGACAGGTTACGGTGCTACTTCTGATGGCTACGACATGGTTGCCCCGAGTGGTGAAGGTGCTGTGCGTTGCATGAAGATGGCAATGCAGGGTGTCGGCAAGGTTGATTACATCAACACCCACGGTACCTCCACCCCGGTTGGCGATACCAAGGAGCTGGAAGCTATCCAGACTCTGTTTGGCGCCAACGGTCCCAAGATCTCCGCCACCAAGGCGATGACCGGTCATGCGCTGGGCGCTGCCGGCGTGCACGAGGCTGTCTACTCCCTGCTGATGATGGAGCACGGCTTTATCGCCCCCAGCATCAACATCGAGACTCTGGACGAGAAAGCGGAAGGTCTGCCCATCGTGCGCGAGTACGAAGAGGCCGAGCTCAACACCGTCATGTCCAACAGCTTCGGCTTTGGCGGTACCAACGCTTCTCTGGTGTTCAGCAAGTTCAAAGGCTGATCATCCGGTTGATATGAAAAAAGCGCCTCAGGGCGCTTTTTTTGTTTCCGTGATCTGCCATCACTCATTGCAGAGCAGAGCAGAGCAGAGCAGAGCAGAGCAGAGCAGAGCAGAGCAGAGCAGAGCAGAGCAGAGCAGAGCAGAGCATCAACCATTGTGGGTAGGGGGCAGACAGCGCAGATGGTTGGTGTCAGGTGAGATCACACCAATGAGCCAGCTCCGCATCTTGGGAGAAAGGCAGATAGCAAGAAGGGAGCTTGAGGCTCCCTTCTTTGTTAGCGGTAACTTGATGGCAGTTGGTTAGAACCAGAAGCCGATGATAAAGGAGCCTGCCAGCGTCAGCATCACGTTGGCCACCGCATAGGTACCAGCGTAGCCAAGCGCCGGAATGGAGCTGTTGGCGGCCTCGTTGACCACATCCATGGCGGGGGCGCAGGTACGGGCACCTGTGATGGCGCCGAGCAGCAGGGCCGGGTTCATCTTCAATACCCAGACCCCGAACAGGTAGCCGACCAGTACCGGCAGGGTGGTGACCAGCATGCCGGAGAAGAGCACCACGGCACCCACTTCGCTCAGGTGGTCCAGAATGCCGCCACCCGCCTTGAGACCGGTGCTCACCATAAAGACCGCCAGACCAAGATCCTTGGCCAGTCGCAGGGCGCCCGGAGGCACGTAGCCGACCGTCGGGTGGTTGGCCCGCAGATACCCCATCAGAATGCCTGCCAGCAGCAGACCGACCGCGTTGCCGAGGCCAAATTCAATCTGGCCGAACACCAGCGAGACGGAACCGATCAGCAGCCCCAGCACAAAGAAGGTGGTGAACGCCACCAGATCCGTGGTCTGGCTGTGGATGCTGATAAAGCCGATCTTGTTGGCCAGCAGTTTGACCCGCTGTTTTTCGCCGCTGATCTGCAACACGTCGCCTTTTTGCAGCATGATGTTGCGATCGAACGGCATCTCGATTTGGGAACGCACCACCCGGTTGAGGAAGCACCCCTTCTCGGTCAGGTTGAGTTCCACCAGATGACGGCCGACCACGGAGTCGTTCTTTACCACGATCTCTTCGGTGACGATCTGCAGGTCGAGCAGGTTGCGATCAAACACCTCTTTACCGTTGCGGTAGTTAACGTCCAGCTTCTCGTGGCTCTCGGGATAGCCCACCAGAGCGATCTCATCCCCTTCCTGAATGACGGCATCGCCATCGGGACTGGCGAGAATGCCGTTGCGGCGGATCCGCTCCACATAACAGCCGGTGTGGGGGTAGATGCCGGTCTCGCGCAGGGTGCGGCCACCGATCCAGGCTGCCAATTCGGGGCCAACCCGATAGGCGCGGATGATGGGCAGGTAGGTCTTGCGACTGTCGCTGTCGGAGAGACCCCGCTCACGGGCAATTTTTTGCGCCTCGGTGTTGAGATCGAGCCGTGCCAGCGAAGGGAGGTATCGCACGACCAGCATCAGGCCAACCAGACCCACCAGATAGGTCAGGGCGTAGCCGATACCCATGTTGTCGAGCACCGCCTGCATGTCGGTTTGATGGGGCAGGTTGAGCAGACCGCTGCGCAGGGCATCCTGGGCACCGACCAGCGCAGGAGTCGAGGTGAGCGATCCCGCCAGAATGCCGGCCGCCATCCCGGGCCCCAGATTAAAGAACTTGGCCAGCCCTACCGTCAGAAAGAGGGCGGTCAGCAGGATCACCAGAGTCAGGGTGATGTAGTGGATGCCATCGCGCAGGAAGACGCTGAAGAAGTGGGGCCCGGCTTCGATCCCCACGCAGAAGATGAAGAGCATGAAGCCGACGTTCTCGGTCGTGGCGGTGAACTCGAAGCCCATCTGACCAAACAGCAGGGCGGTAAACAGCACACCTATGGTGTTGCCAATCTGAAAGTTGCCAATTCGCACCTTGCCAAGCAGCAGGCCAAAAGCCAGTACCACGAAGAGCAGCAGGGAGTCGCTTTGATGTAGCAGTGTCACAAAATCTATGGTCATGCCCGGAAAAACCGAGGAAAAAAGTGGGGCCGATATTGTGCCGGATCTATCCCCAATAAAGAAGCGCAAAGGGACGATTAATCGGTTGTTATTGGGCGCTATTTATGACGCTGGTGGCGTGATAGGGAGACACGCGAATGAAATCAGGGGATTTTTACTGCCATTGCCGATGTCAATTAGTGAAATATGCTGCCCGCTACCGAAGCTCTTTGGCGCAGGCAGATATTTTAGATTCTGCTGTCCAGCCGGTCGACAGGGATCAGTTTCAGCAGATTCAACCGATAGCAGTCATTGCTGGCAGAGGGCCAAATCAGGTTGATATCTACTCACCCGCCCTCGGGGAAAGGGTTGGCAAAAAGATACCTCCGAAAAGTGCCAATAGAGCCTGTCACCCCGCTGTTCCTGAGGGGGCAAAAAAACAGCATAAAATCAGGTTGGCCAGCAAAATGACTCTTCGTCGGGGGCTATCACGGGCAATCCCGCGTCCTGACAGGGTTTGCTGTACTTACCCACAGAATCTGTGGATAACCCTGTTTATGAATCTTGTTCATCGCCCTCAAAGCCGCGCCAGTACTGGGATGCAAGGGCTGTTCAAAAAATACCGGAAGAAAAATGTTTGCATAAAAATCAAATAGTTAGGTGTGACAGGAGAAAACTCTGTCGAGCCGGAACTGGTAACAAAAGGGAGCATCGGCAGCAAGAAGGAGCTTGTGCATTAAATTTGGCAGGAGAGGGCACTAAAGTGGATAACTTGCACCGAGATGGTGAGGAATTGGCTCCCCCGACTGGACTTGAACCAGTGACATACGGATTAACAGTCCGCCGTTCTACCGACTGAACTACGGGGGAACATCATGCAAGGAGGGGCATCATACAGAAGGTGTCCGAGGTGGTCAAGCCATTCGCGGGATGATGGCGCGGGTATACCGCTGCCAAACCCTCGGTTACACTGCTCCTCTGCTGTTTTGTGTCGGGAGTGTTCATGAGCAAATTGTTCAAGTTAGCCAGCCAGTTTAAACCCGCCGGGGATCAGCCTGCGGCGATTGCCCAACTGCTCGACGGCATCGAGTCAGGACTGGCCCACCAGACCCTGCTCGGGGTGACAGGCTCGGGCAAGACCTTCACCATGGCTAATGTCATCGCGACCCTCAACCGCCCCACCATGATTCTGGCGCCCAACAAGACCCTGGCCGCCCAGCTCTACGGCGAGATGAAGGAGTTCTTCCCAGATAATGCAGTGGAGTATTTCGTCTCCTACTACGACTACTATCAGCCCGAAGCCTATGTGCCGACCACCGACACCTTCATCGAGAAGGATGCCTCCATCAACGATCACATCGAGCAGATGCGATTGTCGGCCACCAAGGCACTGCTGGAGCGGCGCGACGTGGTGATTGTCGCCTCGGTATCGGCTATCTATGGTCTGGGGGATCCCCAAGCTTATCTGAGCATGATGCTGCATCTCAAAGTGGGGGATGTGATCAACCAGCGGGATATCCTGCGCCGTCTTGCCGAATTGCAGTACACCCGCAACGACATGGCCTTCCAGCGCGGTACCTTCCGGGTACGCGGCGAGGTGATCGACATCTACCCCGCCGAATCGGACAAGCTGGCGCTGCGGGTAGAGCTGTTTGATGAGGAGGTGGAGCGGCTCTCCCTGTTCGACCCGCTGACCGGCGCCATTGAGCAGACGGTGGTGCGCTACACCATCTACCCCAAGACTCACTATGCCACCCCGCGAGAGACTATCCTGGGAGCTATCGAACATATCAAGGAAGAGCTGCGCAGCCGCCGCGAGCAGCTGTTGTCCCTCAACAAACTGGTGGAGGAGCAGCGGATCAGCCAGCGTACCCAGTTCGATATGGAGATGATGCAGGAGCTGGGCTACTGCTCCGGCATCGAGAACTACAGCCGCTACCTTTCCGGCCGTGCGCCGGGGGAACCGCCACCCACCCTGTTTGACTACCTGCCGGGGGACGGCCTGCTCATCATCGACGAGTCCCACGTCACGGTGCCGCAGATCGGCGCCATGTTCAAAGGGGACCGCTCCCGCAAGGAGACCCTGGTGGAATACGGCTTTCGGCTCCCCTCGGCGCTCGACAACCGGCCACTCAAGTTTGACGAATTTGAAGCGCTGATGCCGCAGACAGTGTTTGTCTCGGCGACTCCCGGCCCCTACGAGCTGGAGAAGTCCGGCGGCGATGTGGTACAGCAGGTGGTGCGCCCCACCGGCCTGCTCGATCCGGAGATCGAGGTGCGTCCGGTGACTACTCAGGTGGACGATCTGCTCTCCGAGATCCGCAAGCGGGTTGCCATCGAGGAGCGGGTGCTGGTCACTACGTTGACCAAGCGGATGGCGGAGGATCTGACCGAATATCTGGCGGAGCACGGGGTCAAGGTGCGCTATCTCCACTCCGACATCGATACCGTAGAGCGGGTGGAGATCATCCGCGATCTGCGTCTCGGCAAGTTCGATGTGCTGGTGGGCATCAACCTGTTGCGGGAAGGTCTCGATATGCCGGAGGTGTCGCTGGTGGCCATTCTGGATGCGGATAAAGAGGGCTTCCTGCGTTCGACCCGCTCGCTGATCCAGACCATCGGCCGGGCGGCGCGCAACCTCAACGGCAAGGTCATCCTCTACGGCGATACCATCACCAACTCCATGAAGGTGGCAATCGAGGAGACCGAGCGGCGCCGCGCCTTGCAGCATGCCCACAACCTCAAGCACGGCATTACTCCCAAAGGGCTCAACAAGTCGGTGGGGGATGTGATGGACATGGGGGGCAGCCGCACTGCAGGCAAAGTGGGCAAGGGGAGTCGCAAAGCCGCCGAACCGCAAGGGGAGTACCATGTCCGCTCTGCCAGCGAGATTGCCAAAGAGATCAAGCGGATGGAGGAGCAGATGTTCCAGCATGCGCGAGATCTGGAATTCGAGCAGGCGGCGGCACTGCGGGATCAGATCCAGCGGTTGCGCGGCGAGCTGATCGAGTCATGAGCCGCAAACGCTGGGTTGTCTGGCAACGACTGTGTCGTCTCTATCATGGCTTTCGCCATCCCGCTACCCCCTGGTGGGCAAGGGGCCTGGTGATCCTTATCCTGCTCTATGGCATCAGTCCGGTGGATCTTGTTCCCGACGTGGTGCCCTTGCTGGGCTGGTTCGATGATGTGACCCTGCTGCTGGTGTTGCTATGGTGCTGGGAGCGTTGTTTGCCCCCCGCAGTGCGCAGCGATCTGGAACAGGCCTCCTAGTTCACCTTTTCAACACGGCGCTCGGCATATCTCCTTGTACTCCCACCCTCGAAGGAAGCAGAAAAACGGTTTCATTTGAAGGTGGGCTCTGCAGGATGAAAAAGAGGCTGGCCGGTGATTGTCGCCCGAATAGCATTGGCGTAGACTCCACGC
Source organism: Aeromonas sp. 604282 (assembly GCF_049170575.1). Lineage (NCBI taxonomy): Bacteria > Pseudomonadati > Pseudomonadota > Gammaproteobacteria > Aeromonadales > Aeromonadaceae > Aeromonas > Aeromonas sp. 604282. The sequence goes on from NZ_JAAKMV010000001.1 coordinate 37,888, forward strand.
CGTTCACTTTATGGGTATGGAAAAAATGGATCTGATCCTCTTTGCAATCGACTTTATCCTGCACGTTGACGTGCATTTGAAAGAGCTGTTCGAGAACTATGGCGTCTGGGTTTACGCCATCCTGTTTCTGATCATCTTCTGTGAAACCGGGTTGGTAGTGACGCCGTTCCTGCCGGGTGACTCCCTGCTGTTTGCCGCCGGTGCGCTTACCGTGGGCAGCGTGCTGGACGTTCATACCCTGGCGGCCGTGCTGATCATCGCTGCCGTGCTGGGCAACGTGGTCAACTACACCATTGGTCACTTCTTCGGCGAGCAGCTGTTCCGCAACCCGGACTCCAAAATCTTCCGCCGGGATTATCTGGAGAAGACCCACGCCTTCTATGCCAAGCATGGCGGCAAGACCATCATCATCACCCGCTTCCTGCCTATTGTGCGTACCTTTGCGCCGTTCGTGGCAGGGATGGGGGCCATGACCTATCCGCGCTTCCTGGCGTTCAACCTGGTTGGCGGTCTGCTGTGGGTACTCTCCTTCGTCTATGCCGGCCACTTCTTTGGCAATCTGCCGGTGGTGCGTCACAACTTTACCCTGCTGATCTTCGGCATCATCGGTATCTCCCTGTTGCCCATGGTAATTGGCGCGGTCAAGGCCAAGATGAGCACTGCCAGGGCGTAACCAGAAATACGGTCAGCCAGAACGAGAAAGGGGGGAGCCATCATGGCTCCCCCCTTTTTATCTCCACACGGGCATGATACTCAGTTGCAGCAACGCCCTTTCACCAGATTGCCGATGGCCACCACGGTGAAGACCAGCAGGTAAGCGGCGAAGATGACAACCAGCCACTGGGGCATGGAGTAACCGAAGAACTGCCAGGTGATCTGGGCACAATCCCCTTCCGGCATAAAGAGCCAGGGGAGCCACTGATCGAGCGGAGCCCAGCTCGGGAAGTCTGCAAACGGGCTGCAGACGTTGAACGGGGAGGGATTGACCTGATAGTCCACATGCTTGAGGGCCAGTTGGAAGCCGCGGAAGGCACTGTAGCCCCACAGCAACATGGCACTCCAGCGAACATACCACTTATCCGGCGCCACCATGCCGAGCAAACCGGCGGCCAGCACACCCAGGGTCGCCAACCGTTCGTAAACACACATCACGCACGGGGAGAGGCCCAGCACATGCTGGAAGAAGAGGGCGCACAACTCGAGGAACAGGGCTGATGCTGCCAACAGGCCCCAAGCCAGCCGATGGGCGGCGATACGGCGGAGAAACTCGATCATCTCATTGATCTCTCAGAAAAAACAGTGGCTGAATTAGAGCAGAGCGGGGCAGAAAAGAAAAGGGCCCTGAAAGGGCCCTCGGAAACCGTCGCAATGGATTAATGCAGCGCTGGCTGTACCGCTGGCAGCGCACTCTCCATCACCAGCCATCCGTGCTGATAGAACCACTCTGTGGCAGGGCCAAGCAGTAATTCGACAGAGAAAAAGCCGACCAGCCCCAGCACCAGGGTGTAGGGCAGCGCCATCCAGACCATGCGGCCATAGGAGAGGCGCAGCAGCGGAGCCAATGCCGAAGTGAGCATAAACAGGAATGCGGCCTGACCATTGGGGGTAGCGACCGACGGCAGGTTGGTACCTGTGTTGATGGCTACCGCCAGCAGATCGAACTGGGCGCGGTCGATGGCTCCATTGAGCAGGGCAGTCTTGACTTCGTTGATGTAGACGGTCCCGACAAAGACGTTGTCACTGACCATGGAGAGTAGACCGTTGGCTACATAGAAAAGCGCCAATTGTTGCTCTTGTTCCGCCGAAAGAACCCACTGGATCACCGGCTTGAACAACTGCTGATCGATGATGACGGCGACCACGCTGAAAAACACAGCCAGCAGGGCGGTAAAGGGCAGCGCCTCTTCAAAGGCCTTGCCCAGAGCATGCTCTTCGGTAATACCGGTGAACGAGGTTGCCAGCACGATAACCGAGAGGCCAATCAATCCTACCGCTGCAAGATGCAGAGCCAGGCCGACGATCAACCAGATGGCGATCAGAGCCTGTACCATCAGCTTGGCCTTGTCCTGCTGGGTGCGTTTGGCATTCTCATGCAGGTTGTACTCCTCCATGATGGCGCGCACCGACTCCGGCAATTTGGCGCCATAACCGAACCATCCCATCTTCTCGACCAGCACACAAGTCAGCAAACCGCAAATAAAGACGGGGAGCGAGACGGGGGACATACGAATGGCAAACTCGCCAAAGTGCCAGCCAGCCTGCTCGCCGATGATGAGGTTTTGCGGCTCGCCCACCAAGGTGCAGACACCACCCAGCGCGGTACCGATGGCGGCATGCATCATCAGGCTGCGCAGGAAGGCGCGGAACTGCTCGAGAGCCTGATAGTGGTCTTCCTTTACTTCCTGATCATGGGTGTGGTCATGTGTATGCCCAAATCCCTTGCCGGAAGAGACCTTGTGATAGATGGCATAGAAACCGGTGGCAACGCTGATCACCACGGCAATGACCGTCAGTGCATCGAGAAAAGCTGACAGGAAGGCGGAGACCAGACAGAAGGAGAGGGAGAGCAGGATCTTGGAGCGTACGCCGATTAGCAGCTTGGTGAAGACATAGAGCAGCAACTGCTTCATGAAATAGATACCTGCCACCATAAACACCAGCAGCAGCAGCACTTCGATATTGGCGACCAGCTCGTGTTTGACCTGATCGGCGGAGGTCATGCCGATCAACACGGCTTCGATCGCGAGCAGACCACCCGGTTGCAGGGGGTAGCACTTGAGGGCCATGGCCAGGGTGAAGATAAATTCAACGACCAGTAACCAGCCCGCAATGAAAGGATCAAGGTGGAAGGCGATCGGATTGATCACCAGAAATAGCAAGATGGCGTTTTTGTACCACTGTGGTGCATTGCCCAAGAAGTTCTTGGCGAATGCCTGCCCTAGGCTTATTGGCATGATAATGGGTCTCAACTTTGTTGTTAGGATCTGCTTCTATGCAGTCAAGGATGATTCGACCTGTGCCTCCGGATGTTGGCCTTTATCTGTCTGATTCCTCGTGATTTTAATCAAAAAGCGTGACGATTATAAATGATAGCCGATGGATCTTTGCCCATGTGTCTGTTTTATAACCACCTTGTCGGGGTTGGCTGGCTCCCTCGTGGCGATTAGATATATATTCCCAACACTATATTTGCCATATGTGAGCAGAGGACTGACCTTATGCTTGCCAGCCATCATCGCTTTGATATCATTCGTCAGCCTTTTTACGCATTACAACAGAGTCAATTCATGGTTATAAAAGCGCAGAGCCCAGCTGGGTTTGCCGAGGAATACATCATCGAGTCCATCTGGAACAATCGCTTTCCTCCCGGATCTATTCTGCCCGCCGAGCGTGAATTATCCGAGTTGATCGGTGTGACGCGGACGACCTTGCGCGAAGTGCTGCAGCGACTGGCCCGTGATGGCTGGTTGACCATACAGCATGGCAAGCCGACCAAGGTGAACAATTTCTGGGAAACCTCCGGCCTCAATATTCTGGAGACGTTGGCTCGTCTGGATCAGGACAAGGTACCTGATCTGATAGCTCAGCTGCTCTCAGCCCGTACCCACATCTGCACCATCTTTATCCGCGGGGCGATCCGTCACAATCCGGAGCAGGCCGCCGAGATCCTGCGTGGTGCCGATGGGGTCGAGAACAACGCCCAGGCTTATGCCGAGTTCGATTATCGCCTGCACCACCAGCTGGCGTTTGCTTCCGGCAATCCGATCTACGCTTTGATCCTGAACGGTTTCAAAGGGTTGTATAGCAGAGTCGGCAGCTACTACTTCTCCGACAAGCAGGCCCGCGAGACCGCAGATGCCTATTACAAGACCCTGCTCAATCTGGCGGAGACCAAGAACCACGAAGCCGTCTTTATGACAGTGCGTCAGTACGGTATCGAGTCCGGCAAGCTGTGGACACGTCTGCGTCAGGACATGCCAAGCGATCTGTGCGACAACTGATCCCTTGCCTGTGCTGTCCAAGAAACGCGCCATCCGGCGCGTTTTTTTATTCTGCCGTGTTCGTGTCTATCCTTGATTGCTGGTGGTAATTGCTTGAACTGCATGGATATTTGGCCAAAAAGCTTGATCCAGCGCAAATGAACCCTGCATTTATCACTTTGGTGGCATAGGACCCAACCGCTGATTGAGGTCAAATGGAGGCATCAAGAGCGGAGCCAATATCCGCCAGAAGGAACACACCTTTCACCGGATGAAGGACACAACAATGAGTCTTCTTGAACACACCATCTGGACAGTACTGGGATACGGGGCCATGCCCTTTATCTTTCTGAGCGGATTCGTGGCGGTGGCAGTGACCTGTTGCATGCTGCTGAATGCGTTCGGGGTACAGTCCGCCGAGAAGTGAGTCGCTTCTCCATGCCGCCAAATGCCAGTCTTCGGACTGGCATTTGTTTTTTGTGTTTTTTAAAGCACTTATCCCGGCAGGGAAGGGGAAATCTTTGGTCCGGATGGTCGAACCTGCCGCCGATTTTGATTACACTGGCGCCCGTATTTCCCACTCACCCTTCTCTTATCAGGTGTTCAAGGTTTTCTATGGCTCTCAAGGCAACCGTATTCAAGGCCCAGATCAGTTTGTCTGATATGGATCGCAATCTGTATCAGGACTTCTCCCTCACGCTGGCGCGCCACCCCTCCGAAACCGATGAGCGGATGATGATCCGGCTGGCGGCCTTTGCCTGGCACGCCGCCGAGCGACTGGAATTCACCAAGGGATTGAGCGCCGATGATGAACCCGAGCTCTGGTGCAAGAACTACTCGGACGAAATAGAGCTCTGGATCGAGCTGGGCCAACCCGATGAAAAACGGCTCAAAAAAGCCTGCAACCGCGCCCGTCAGGTGGTGCTCTACCTCTACGGCGGTCGTGGCACCAGCGTCTGGTGGAAGCAGAACCAGGGCAAGCTGAGCCAGCATGACAACCTCAGCATCATCGAACTCTCCGACAGCCAGACTCTGCCGCTCACCGCCATGGTCGAGCGCACCATGCAGCTCACCTGCACTATCTCCGATGGTCAGCTCTGGGTCAGTAACGGCGCACTGGAAGTGACGCTGGATCCGGTGGTGCTGATGGGCAAACCGGCCCGCGAACTGTAACGGACGCCGCCCATGTTCAGCGCCTTGCTCAATATCGTCATTCCGGTGTTCGGTGTGGTCGGGCTCGGCGCCCTCTACGGGCGATTGCGACCGGGGGCCGCGCTCGGTTACGTCAATCGGGCCAATATCGAGCTGTTTACCCCGGCGCTGGTCTTCTCCGCGCTGGTCAAGTATCCGCTGGCGCTGGCGGAGCATATGCCGCTGATTGCGGCGGGGGCGCTGGTTATTCTGTTACCCGGTCTGCTGCTCGCGCTGCTCAAACTCAAAGGAATTGAGCGGGCAGCCCTGATCTTGCCCGCCATGTTCCGAAATACCGGCAATCTCGGTATCCCCTTGATGGTGCTGGCATTTGGCGAGCAGCAACTGGGGGCCATCGTGATCCTCTTTGTGCTCTCCAATCTGCTGCACTTCTCGGTCGGCATGTTTATCCTCTCGGCCAATACCTCCCGCTGGCTGTGGCTGCGCAGCCCGGTGTTGTGGGCCGCGCTGGCCGGTTTGCTAGTGGCCAACCTGCATATCACGCTGCCGGAATATGTGGTGACCACGGCCTCGCTGCTCGGCCAGATCTCGGTGCCCCTGATGCTCTTTGCGCTGGGTATTCGCCTGATGGAGGGGGAGCTCGATCACCTTGGCCTCGCGCTCAAGTGCAACCTGCTCTATCTGCTGGCGGGGGGATTGTCGCTGCTGCTGGCGATCTGGCTGTTGCCGCTCAAGACGGAGTGGATCCCGCTGTTGATGTTGTCGGTTTCCTTGCCCCCTGCGGTCTTGAATTACATGCTCTGCGAACAGTATCACTGCCAGCCGGACAAGGTGGCCAGTATCGTGCTCGGCGGCAATGCCCTCTCTGTGCTGGTGATCCCGCTGGCGGTTTGGCTGGCACTTCATCTGCCCGGCTAAGTTAGATTGCATCGCTGCGGCGGTGCGACTCACTGGTCTATTGCTTGATCGAACCGAGCCGCAGTCGTTCGTATCTCATCCATGCCATCTCTGTCCATCATTGCCTCCGTAATATATCTGTCGTCCCCGTATCCGACCCTGAGCCTAACGGCGACAGCTATAGTTGAAAAAGAGCTGACTGACACTGTTTAACCAATGCCAGTGAGGGAAACCGGATGAGTACAAGTGAGCAATCTGATCCTGTGGGGCAGACAAAATCGCGCTATGACCCGACATTGCCTACCGGTTATGACTGGCGTAGACACCGCCGTTTTATCCTCAGTGGAGGCGGTTACAAGGCGGAATGTCGCCGTCGCAACTGGTTTCTGGAGCTGCTTAATCCGATACCCTATGTGGTGGTGCGTGATATAGCCATCGGCGGCATCGGCATTCTGGGGGCCATGCGGTTGAAAGAGGGGGATGAGCTGGTGATTGCCAGTCCCTCTGGCGAGATGCTGCGAGGTCTGGTCGTGAGATCCCAGCCAGACCCACTCTTTCCCAAACTCTATCGCACCGGTATTCGTCTGCATCGTTATCCGACGGCCGAGCTGTTTGCCCGCTGGCAAAGTTACATTCAGCCGCAAGATAAAGCGGATTTCGACCATGAGTGCCAAGTCCTGAAACAGGTACGCGGCGCGTGAACCAAATGCCATATCAGAGGTTGTTTTCCCCACATTCAGCATGATCCATCGATGGCGTCCGCAGATCAGCAGGCTTGGCTGTTCCGAGTGGTTTATCTTGCTGCATGTGTTTTCATCTTTATGTTTTTATTGAATTTTATCTGTACCTCTGAAGTCGTGGAGGATACGGATCATTTTCCCTTTTCGTGATCCCCCCCGAAGTAGTTCCCCCTGATATCCCTTAGTATCTGGCCAGCATGACTCCCTTTAGGGGGAAGATAACAAGAACAAAAAGGAATGATGGATGAGATCCGTGAGCAACCAGTGTCTGTTGATGCAGATCCAGCCGACCATCTTGCGCTTTGCCAAGATGCTGGCGAGTGTGCTGCAGCTTGAGGTCGAGATTGTGGATGCCGATATGGTTCGGGTGGCTGGCACCGGGCCCTATGGCAAGTTCTTCGGACGTCAGCTGGAGGGGGATTCCCGCCTGCTGCGCTATGTGATTGATAATCAGCGGGAGAAGATCGTTACCCACACCAGCGATGATCCCGTGTGTGACGGCTGTACCTGCAAGGAGAGCTGCCGTGAGCGCGCCTTCCTCGGGGTGCCCATCATGGTGGACGAGCGCTGCATAGGGGTGATCAGTCTGGTGGCCTTCAGCGACGAGCAGCAGGCGCGCCTCAACAACAATCTGCAGGATGTGTGCGACTATGTGCGCCACATCTCCACCATCTTTGTGGCCAAGTTGCTCGATTCACGCGGGCTGTCGGACGGGGTCAACAAGGTGTTCCTCAATCTGATGACCAATATGGATCAGGGTTGCCTGCTGCTCGATGACAAGAGTCAACTGCTCTACGCCAACGAGGCGGCACTCCATCATCTGGGTTGCCAGCAGGAACAGCTGCAGGGGCGCGAAGTGGGGATCCGCCCGCTCACCTTCTCCCAGCAGGGGCTGAGTGGTCATCTTCAGCACATCATCACTTTTGAAGGTCGTCAGGAGCTGATCATCGGCCAGCTACATCATGTGCAGGGCCAGCAGCTCTTTCTGATGGCGTTTCACCAGTCCCACTCCGGTCAGGTTCAGGAGCCGGATCCGGATGTGCGGATCGATCAGCTGATCGGCGAGAGCAAGCCGATGCGCACCCTCAAACGACTGCTGCACCGCATCGCCCAGAGTCCTTCCAGCGTGCTGATTTGTGGCGAGAGCGGTACCGGTAAAGAGGTGGTGGCCCGCGCTGTCCATCGCCTGAGTCCGCGGCAGGACAAGCCTTTTATTGCCATCAACTGTGCCGCCATTCCCGAACAACTGCTGGAGAGCGAGCTGTTTGGCTATGTGAAGGGCTCCTTTACCGGTGCCTCCAGCGGTGGCAAGCAGGGCCTGATCCAGGCAGCCCATCAGGGCACCCTGTTCCTTGACGAGATTGGCGACATGCCGCTCACCATGCAGGCCAAGCTGCTGCGGGTGCTGGAGCTGCGGGAGGTGACCCCCATCGGGGCCAGCCGACCGGTGCCGGTGGATATTCGCATCATCGCCGCCACCCACCAGCATCTCGATCAATACATAGCCGAGGGGAAGTTTCGCGAGGATCTCTACTACCGCATCAACGTCATCCCCCTCAACCTGCCGCCACTGCGGGAGCGGGAAGGGGACGTGGAGCTGCTGACCCACTACTTCCTTAACCTGCACACCAGCCGCATTGGCATTGTCTATCCCGGTCTGGCGCCCGAGGTGATGGCGCTGCTCAAGGGGTATCGCTGGCCTGGAAACGTGCGCGAGCTCAGCAACCTCATCGAATATCTGGTCAACGTCAGCCAGGCGGGCGAGGTGATTGACGCCAGCCTGCTGCCCCCCAACATCATCCGCAATCAGGAGCCCCATCGCGTCACCGCCCAGTCGATCCCGGTGACCAATCTGGATGCGGCGTTCAATGTGCCTGCCACCGCTCCGCTCGCCGCAATGCCGGAGAAACTGCCTGAACCCGCTCCGGGTGAGAGCGGCCTTGAGAGCATGGAGAAACAGATGATTGAAGAGACCCTGCAGCGGCTCGGCAACAAGAAACTGGCCGCACAGGCGCTGGGGATTGGGATTGCCACCCTCTATCGCAAGATAAAGAAGTACGAGATTGCCGTGCAGAGCTGAGGCGCTGGCGGCATCTATCCGGCCCGTGTCGTTCATCGGATGACACGGTTTTTTTATGGGAACAAGGCTTTGCGCCATTGCCGAACAGTGCTGAACGGATTGGCGGGGCAGGGGAGTGGCTGCATTGCAGAATGCAAAAAGCCCGCTCGATGAGCGGGCTTTTTATAATCTGGTGCGTCCTAGTGGATTCGAACCACCGACCCCCACCATGTCAAGGTGATGCTCTAACCAGCTGAGCTAAGGACGCAGGGTGCGCAATGCGACTTTTATTTCTTTATGCAGAAGTGGTGGGTTTAATTGGATTCGAACCAACGACCCCTACCATGTCAAGGTAGTGCTCTAACCAACTGAGCTATAAACCCACATCTGCATTTCTTTCAATGCTGAATGGTGCGTCCTAGTGGATTCGAACCACCGACCCCCACCATGTCAAGGTGATGCTCTAACCAGCTGAGCTAAGGACGCATAATCAGTATTCTGTAATGGTGCGTCCTAGTGGATTCGAACCACCGACCCCCACCATGTCAAGGTGGTGCTCTAACCAGCTGAGCTAAGGACGCATCACAGAAAAGTGGTGGGTTTAATTGGATTCGAACCAACGACCCCTACCATGTCAAGGTAGTGCTCTAACCAACTGAGCTATAAACCCACTTTCTCTTACTTCACTACGCCAGCGCTGCTGACGTGGTCGGCATACTACCCATGCCCCCCAAGGCTGTCAACAGGCCATATGCACAAAGGAGACTGTTTGCCCAGTTCTTGCGCAGCCTGTTGATTTTGCAGGCGAGTTGTCGCTTGCCAAGCCCTGTTACTGAGATCGCGACAGGGTAGTGCAGGCCTCCGGAGTGGCAAAACGGCCGTAGATGTAGCGCAATCTTGCCCCCAGCATCAGGGCCGCACTGGTGAGGCCGACGATAAAGCCGATCCAGAAACCCTGCGGCCCCATCCGTGGCACCAGCCAGTCGGTCAGACCCAGGATCATGCCGGTGGGCAGCCCCAGTCCCCAGTAGGCGACGATGGTGACGTAGAAAATCGCCTGGGTATCCTTGTAACCGCGCAGTGCGGCGGCCGCGACCACCTGTACCGAGTCGGAGATCTGATAGATGGCGGCGAAGAACAGCAAAATGGCCGCCAGAACGATCACCTGCTGATCATCGGTATAGATGGAGGCGATCTGCTCGCGCAGTAACACCGTCATGGCGGCAGTGGCAGCGGCAATGGCCATCCCCAGCATCAAGCCGGTGCGAGCCGCCACCCGAGCATGATGGGGCTGCCCTTCGCCGATGCTGTGACCGACCCGGATGGTGACACCCACCCCGATGGAGAGGGGCAGCATAAAGACCAGGCTGGAGAAGTTCAGCGCAATCTGGTGGCTCGCCACCGTCTCGGCGCCGAAGGGGGCCAGCATCAGGGCCACCACGGTAAACAGGGTCACCTCGCAGAAGATCGCCATGGCGATGGGGAACCCTAAGCGGAACAAGCGCCAGATCCGGCTGCCGTTGGGGCGAGCCAGCTGGGAGAAGAGCCGGATCTCGGTGAAGTGACGGGAGAGCTTCACATAGAGGATCATCGCCAGCAGCATGGCCCACAGCACGATTGCCGTGGCCACGCCACAACCCACCCCGCCAAGCTTGGGCATGCCGAAGTGACCGTGGATGAAGATGTAGTTGGCGGGAATATTGACCGCCAGCCCGACAAAGCCGATCACCATGGTGGGCATGGTGTGGGAGAGCCCCTCACTGAAGTTGCGCAGCACCTGGAACAGCACGAAGGCGGGCAGGCCCCACAGGATGGCGTGCAGGTAACCAGTGGTCTTGGCGGCCATCACAGGCTCCACATCCATGAACTGCAACGCCAGCGGGCTGTAATAGAGCGCAATCATCGCCAGCGGGGTGACGATCAGTGCCAGCCAGAAACCCTGATGAACGGCCGGGCGAATGGCTTCGCGTTTACGGGCGCCATTGAGCTGGGAGACGATGGGGGTGAGCGCCATGATGATCCCCTGCACCAGCAGGATCACCGGTAGCCAGAAGCTGGACGCCACCGACACGGCGGCCAGATCGACCGCACTCACCTGACCCGCCATCACGGTATCGACGAAGTTCATGGCGACCTGAGCCACCTGGGCGACCAGAATGGGGCTGGCTAGACGGACGAGCTGCTTCGCCTCGGACCAATAACGTTGCACTGACACCTCCGAGTGGATCAGATAAGAGTAAAAAAGAGCGGAAATCGGGAAGAGCCTTTGCACTTTCGGACGAAAGTGCAAAGGGTGGGGGAGGCATTCTAGCCTGAAATTCAGCCAGGACGAAATAGTTGCCACCCCAAGGGGCAGGATCAGGCGTCTTCGTGATCGCTGATCAGCAGGTTGGCAGCGGCATAGGCAGCCTGCTCGCGCAGCTCGGCGGGTACCCGCTCATCAGCGGCGACCGCGTTGAGGGCGCGGATAGTAGCGGCGATGGCGTTTGGCACATAGCCCTGCTCGCCGGAGCCAATCTGGTTATAGGCGATGCGGATCGCTTCACAACATTGATATACCTGCATTTCTTTTTTCCTTGTTTACCCGGATGTGAACGGCGTCACTATAGCGATCGGGCGCAAGCTTGTCAGCCTGTACCCTTGTCTCACCCTCTGCCCGAGGTTAACCTGCCCTTTTTGCCGTAGCAGGAGACGAGAGATGTTCACTGGCATAGTGCAGGGGACCGCCGAACTGGTGGCCATCGAGGAGCAACCCAACTTCCGTACCCATGTTATCCGCATGCCAAGCCCGGCGTGGGGGGAAGGGCTGGTCCTTGGCGCTTCGGTCGCCCACAACGGCTGCTGTTTGACCGTCACCCGGGTCGAGGGTGAGCTGGTCAGCTTTGATCTGATGCAGGAGACCCTGCGTCTCACCAATCTCGGCTTGTTGCAGGTGGGGGACAAGGTCAATGTGGAGCGGGCCGCCCGCTTTGGTGACGAGATCGGCGGTCATGCCATGTCTGGCCACATCATTGGCATGGCAGAGGTTACCTCGGTGATCGACACACCCAACAACCGTCAGGTGTGGTATCGCCTTGCTCCCGAGCTGATGAAATATGTGCTGACCAAGGGATACATCGGCATCGACGGCATCAGCCTGACCATAGGTGAGGTGCGCGAGCGGGAGCGGGAGTTTTGCGTTCACTTGATCCCCGAGACCCTGGCCCGCACCAACCTGGGTTGGGTCAAGGCTGGCTGGCAGACTAATATCGAGATCGATCCCCAGACTCAGGCCATCGTCGATACCGTGGAGCGGGGGCTGGCGGCGCGCGGGGGTCACTGAAAGGAAACGGCTCGGTTTCAATCGCCTCATAAGCAAGAGCCTGCAGTGTGCAGGCCCTTGTTATTTACATGGTGAAAATATCCACTCAACTTTCCATTACTCGCAGTCACAACATCTGCTCAACTCTTTGCGACTTGCAGGCAAAACAGCTGCTCGGCCTTTTGTGACTCGCAATCAAAACAGTTGCTCGTCGTCTGCATCCACAAACAACTGCAAACAGTCGCGGGCTTCGTCGCGGTGAAGCCGCAGGTGGATCGGATTGCAACAGGCCATGCAATCTTCGTAAAACTCCTGATCACCCTGGCTGGCATCCAGCTCGACCCGGGTATGGTGGCCGCAGTGGGGGCAGACGATGCGCTTGCTGGTGTACTCGATCATGATAACCTCCTCGGGCCCTGGGGCCGCCTATCTACCCTGATTCTAGTCGGGCTGCAGGGGGTTAACCGCGAGCAAACGCACGTTTATGACAGAGATCAAGCCTGAGGGATGGCAAGGTGCAACCGGTTGGACTGGTCGTGTGCGAGAGGAACAATCTGGTTGTGAATGACGAGTGAAAAGAGGAGGGATTGCCAACGGTTTTGTCTGGCAATAACAGGGGGCTGAAGCCCCCTGCGGGTATGAGGACGCGAGCGCAACAAGGCGCCGATAGGCGCTACTTGACCCAGCTGGCCAACATGTCGGCATTGAGCTCGGCCAGCGAGCTTAGCTGGTAGTTGGCGATGGCCAAACGTGGGTCACCCACTAAAGCCGGATCCGGCACGATCAGCGCGGTCATGGAGGCCGCCTTGGCTGCCAGCAGACCGGTAAAGCTATCTTCGATGGCCAGACAGTGTACCGGTTCCACCCCCAGCTTTTCGGCGGCGTGGATGTAGACATCCGGGTGCGGTTTGCCGAAACGCTCTACTTCAGCGGAGTGAACCGCCATAAAGCGATCGCGAATGCCGAGTTTGCCGAGCACCGCTTCTACCATCGCAAAGGGGGAAGAGGTGGCCAGACCCACTTTCAGGCCGCGGGCTTCGATAAGGTCGAGCGCCTCCAGCACACCGGCTTTGGCCTGACCTTCGGAGAGGATCAGGGCGTTGACCCGATCCAGAATGCGCTGTACTACCTCTTCCTGAGTTGGGCCGCTCCACGGGCGCAGGCGATACCAGTGGGCGACCAGCTGATCGATGCGCACGCCGATGGTCGATTCACAATCCTCGACGGTGTGGGGGTGACCCAGTTCGGAGAAAACGGCGATCTGGGCCCGTTGCCAAAAGGGTTCCGAGTCAATCAGAACACCATCCATATCGAAGATCACGGCAGCTAACATCTTGTACTCCTGACAAATTTGAAGAGGGGATTATAAGCCTGACGGGGAAATGCAAAAGGGGCATTGCCATGCCCCTTGCGCCCGATCACATCGGCAAACGTTTGTTTTGCTGTGGCAAAAAAGCCCTTAGAACAGTACTTCGACCTTGGCGGCCACGGCTTTGGCTTTTTCCACCGCATCCTGGCAATCCGCTGCGCGGGCCAGCGCCACGCCAAGACGGCGACGACCGGCGATCTCCGGCTTGCCAAACAGCCGCAGCTGGGCGCCCGGCACCAGCGCCAATGCCTCACCAATTCCCTGATAGCGGATGTCCGGGCTGTGCCCTTCGCGCAGTACCACGGCGGAAGCGCTCGGCCCATACTGGGTGATGGTGCCGACCGGCAGCCCCAGAATGGCGCGCACGTGCAGGGCGAACTCGGAGAGATCCTGCGAGATCAGGGTCACCATGCCGGTATCGTGAGGACGCGGCGAGACTTCGCTGAACCACACCTCATCCCCCTTGATGAAGAGTTCGACCCCGAATAGGCCGTAACCACCGAGGGCCTCGACCACCTTGGCCGCCACGGCTTTGGAGCGGGCCAGCGCCAGTTCACTCATCGCCTGTGGCTGCCAGGATTCGCGGTAGTCGCCATCTTCCTGACGGTGGCCGATAGGGTCGCAGAAGTGAATGCCATCGACGGCGCGTACCGTGAGCAGGGTGATTTCGTACTCGAAGGGAACGAAGCCCTCGACGATCACCTTGCCACGGCCGGCGCGGCCACCCTCCTGGGCGTAGGTCCAGCTCTCATCGATCTTGGCGAGATCGCGCAGTACGCTCTGTCCCTTGCCGGACGAGCTCATCACAGGTTTCACCACGCAGGGCAGGCCGATAGCCTCGACGGCGGCGACAAACTCCTCTTTGCTTTGGGCAAAGCGGTAGGGTGAGGTGGGCAGACCCAGGGTCTCGGCGGCGAGGCGGCGGATCCCTTCCCGGTTCATGGTGAGCTGGGTAGCGCGGGCGTTGGGCACTACCTTGACCCCTTCTTGCTCAAGGGCAGCCAGGGTATCGGTGGCAATCGCTTCAATCTCGGGGATGATGAGGTCGGGTTTAACCTCGGCAACCAGGGCACGCAGGGCGTTGCCATCGAGCATATCCAGCACGTGGGCTGCGTGGGCCACCTGCATGGCGGGGGCATTGGGGTAGCGGTCGGCGGCGATCACTTCGATCCCGAAGCGTTGCAACTCGATGGCGACCTCCTTGCCAAGTTCGCCGGAGCCCAGCAGCAGGGCACGGGTGGCGCCGGGGCGGGTTGCGGTTCCAAACATACGATCTCTCCTGATGTCGATGGTCATTGTTGATGATCGCTATCGCACGAATAGCGGACAAAAAAAGAGGCACGCATGGCGTACCTCAGGAAACGGGTTTGTGAGCGCGCTGCTCCAGATGGGTCAGCAAGGTAATGGCGCCAATGATGATGGCGGCGCCAAGCCACAGACGGCCGGGGGGCGCCCAGCCAAATACCAGCCAGCCCGCCAGCACGTTCATCGGCAGCTTGGCAAAATCGAAAGGTTGTACGAAGGAGGCCTCCGCCACGCTGTAAGCGCGGGCGATGGACATCTGGGCCAGTGCCGTCAGCACGCCGGAGGCGGCTACCAGCAGCCACTGGCTCTCGCTTGGCCACTGCCACTCCGGCAGGGCCAGCATGACGTTGAACGGGGTACTGAAAATAAGCAGATACACCACTATGGTGTGGGATGATTCGTTGGCCGCCTGATAGCGCACCATCAGGGAGTAGCCGGCCCAGAACAGCGCCGCTGCCACCGGCAGCAGGGAGGCCCAGTTGAATTCGTCAGTCCAGGGGGCGAGGATCAGCATGGCGCCGGCAAAGCCCGCCAGGGTGGCCAGAATGCGGGCGTGGCTCACCTGCTCCTTGAGCAGCAGGGCGGAGCCCAGGGTGGCAAACAGCGGTGAGGTCATCAGCAGGGCGATCCCCTGCCAGATGGGGACGGGGTACGCCAGTGCCCAGAGCCAGAGCTGGATGCCGATCACTGCCAACAATACCCGCAACAGGTGCAACCGGAACTGATTGGTCATCAGGGATTGGCGCAGGCCATGACGAACTAGCCAGGGCAGCAGGCAGATCAGGGCGATCAGGTATTGATGGAAAGCGACCTGGGTCGATGGGAGGCCGAGTTTGAAGCTGACATACTGGCTTAGGCTGTTGACGGCGGCGAAGCAGAGTCCTGCCACCATCATCCAGACTGCACCGGCCAAAGGAGAGTGCCTGCGCGAGGGTATCATGGGATCCTGGTCGCTGGAAAAAGTGCGGCGGATCATAACGGCAATCGTTTGTTCTGCCAAGGGTTGAAGCACGGCCGCAGGGCTGGCTGGCGAGGAAGTGGCCTTTCATCAAAAAATTTGAACAAGTTGAGCATCTATTTTCGCTATCAGCAAATAAGCACAATGTTTAGAGTGACCTCTATCGACAGCGCAGCTGTTCAACCGACAACCAAATGGAGTTTCACCATGGCCAATATCCTCGTACTCAAATCCAGCATCCTGGGTCAATATTCCCAATCCAACGCCCTGATCGACGGCTTCCTGGCTGATCATCAGGATGATGCCGTCACCGTGCGTGATTTGGCTGCCCTCAACCTGCCGGTGCTGGATGGCGAGCTGGCCTCCGGCCTGCGCGGTGGTGACAACCTCAATGAGCGTCAACTGGCGGTGATCGCCCAGTCCGACGAGCTGATCGCCGAACTCAAAGCGAGCGACTTGGTGGTGATTGCGGCCCCCATGTACAACTTCAACATCCCGACCCAGCTGAAGAACTGGATCGATCTGGTTGCCCGTGCCGGCGTCACCTTCCGCTATACCGAGACCGGTCCGGTCGGTCTGGTTGAAAATACCCGTGCGCTGGTGATCAGCCCTCGCGGCGGCATGCACGTTGGTAGCGCCACCGATCTGGTCACTCCCTACATGCGTACCGTGCTAGGTTTCATCGGTATCAAAGAGGTGGATTTCATCTACGCCGAAGGGATGGGGATGGGCCCGGATGCCCAGAGCAAGGGGATGGAAGCGGCTAAAGCGCAGCTTGAGGCTCTGGCTATTTAAGGGCTCTCTATCCCGTCAGGGGTTATCTCTTCAAGGGGTTGCCCCACCAGATACAAGAACGCAGCCATCAGGCTGCGTTTGTTTTTTGGCTCGATATGATTGTGACAGACGTTGCTGCTACAGAGAGTATCGCGGCAAGCGGTCGGTATGGACGCTCTGGCGGAGTCACTACTCCATCATAAAGCGGCGACAACCGCGCACCAGCAGCAGTGCCACCGCGACCAGCAGGCCAAGCAAGAGGGTGGTCAGCCACTGTTCGGTACTTTGCGGCAAGTGGGGCGTGAAGAGGCTGATCATCAACAGGGTGCAGAGCGTGATCAACAGGCTCTGTCGGGTCATCAGTATCATGGGGTCATCCTTGGTTTGCTCACCTGAAACGATTTTAATGCCCTCTTGTGACAGGGTGATGTATCCGTGCATCACCCTGTTGGGGCTCTTCAGACCATATCAGGTTTTTACCGCAGAGCCAGCGCCATCACTGGCGCTGTGATCCCGATCCCGCTAGCTCTCTTTATCTGAACTGTTTCTGCGCCGGCTGGTAGTGAAAATCGCCGCTGGCGAGCCGCGCTTTCAGTGCTGCTTGATCGATCTCCTGCGCCTTGCAGAGATCATCCAGGTCGTCATAGTGATCACGCAGCTGCATATTGACGACGCTCAACAGCATGTTGATATCCATGGTGGCGAACTTTTTCAAATCCATGATTATTTCTCCCGATCCAGTGATTGCAGCTGCTCGATGGCGGCGCTGACGCTGTGCAGATGCTGGCGGATCGCCTCGCGGGATTCGCTCGGCAGATAGTCGGTCAGGGTATGTTGCCAGCTGCCAGCTTCGCTCTTGAGCTGCAGGAAGAGTGCCTGGCCGGCATTGGTGAGGGAGACCAGGCTGATGCGTTTGTCCTGCTCGCTGCTCTCGGTGAAGATGATCCCTTTTTCGACCAGACGGCGGATCTCGCGGGAGATGCGCACCTTGTCCATGCCGCTCGCCTCGACCAGCTCTTTCTGGCTGATGGGGTAGTTGGGGCCGAGCACCATCATCAGGCGCCATTGCGGCACGGTCAGCTGGTAACGCTGTTCATAAAACTGTTCGAAGGTATCCCGTAGCATCTCGGCGGCATGTACCAACTGATAGGGCGGGTAGTGAGCGAGTAACGCTATGATTTTTGACATATTACACCCTGCTGTGACGGCTGCATCAGATGCAGTTTCTTTTGATACTTTGACATTGATGATACGAAACTCAAGCTGATTTGTCTGACCCGGTTGCGATGAAATGTGCGGTGGCGCACGCCCTCAAGGAAAAACCGGGTCTGACCGACGGGATTTTAAGCCAACGCTGTTCAGCCTTTACGCAACCAGATGAGGGCGTTCTGCTTGAGCCAAGCCTCGCGAGTGTGGATGGCGTAGAGCGCCGCCTCGTCACGGCTGCCCGCTTGCCAGCTTTGCGGCTCCTGTTTGGGCAGCTTGCGCTGACCCAGCAGGCAGGCAGGAATGTGCGGGTTGGCCTCGATGGCGACCAGCAGATGGGGCTTGGCTGCCTCGGCACCCTCGGTGGCAAAGACCATCAGCGCCTTGTTGTATAGCAACCAGCTGGAAGCTTCATCAAAGCGCACCAGCAGGGCGGCCAGCGCCTGCCAATCCCCTTGCAGTGCATAGAGAGTGGAGAGGTTGTAGCGGCAACCCAGCTCATCGGCCACGCAGATCGTCAGCAGATCCAGATACTCCGCTTTGGCTTCACCCAGCTTGCCAAGCCGCAACAGGCAGTCGGCGCGCCCGGCTCTGGCGGCCAGCAGGGGGCGCAGTTCGGGGGCACTCCAGCCGTGGCCAGCGATTTGCTGCCAAAAGGCTTCATCAAAGAGCGGAGTGGCATCGGCGATGATCTTCTCGAACCAGCCGAGGCGGGCCTGATGATCGCGGCAGCTGTCGGCCAGTTCGAACCAGGTCTGCCACTGTTGGGCCTGTTCGCCATTGAGGGAGACATCAGCGCTGGGAGCTGCCTGATACTGGTCGAGGTTGAGCAACTGGTTGAGGGCGGTTTTCATATTCTGGCGCTGTCGTTTGCAGAACTCGACAAAGGGGAGTTCGCTGGCGGCGGCGCTATAGAGCATCTGGGCCATCTGCTTGTCGCGAAACAGGCTCAGCTCGGCGGCCAGACTGAAGCGGTACTGGGTGGTCGGGTCGTTCAAATCCTTCGGCTTGGGCCAGGTGGCAAAGCCCTGGCTGAAACCGTAGCACCACTGACCGAGGGGATGGCTCTGCTCGAACACCTGCTCCGGGTTATCGCTGGGCAGGCGGCATTGGCTCGGCAGTGCCAGCTGGGCGTCGTCGGCCTGGGCTTCCAGCTCGGCGATCAGATGGTTGAGGGCTTCTGCGCTTTTTTCATCCAACTCGGCATCCTGTTCCAGCAATCCAGCCAGCGGGCGTTGCCAGTCAGGGGTCTCTGGCCCTACCAGACGGGCACAGAGAAAACCGTGCAGGGCCGGGTAGGTCATGTCTTGCTGGCTGTGGCTCTGGATCCATTGATTAAGATGGCGGGTACGAGTGGATGGGTTCATCGACAGTTCCTCTGGATTTGAACAGCCGCGAAGTCTACCTAAAAGTGGGGTTATTTGCAGCAAATGGCCGCCTGTTTGGCGATTTAATCACCATTGGCGGATAAGATAAGGGCGAAATGGCGGCCAGTGGTGGCTTGGGGACTAGGCCGGATCACCGCTCTTGAGGTAACATGCGCGCCCATAGGGGCCATGATCAATTGGCCCATCCGGGTAATGAGAAAAGAGAGCACCATGATACAGATTGGCAAGATGAACACCCTCACCGTTGTTGAACTCGAAGATCGCGGCGCCTGGCTTGCGGCCGATGAGTACGGTGAACTGCTGCTGCCCAAGCGTCAACTGCCGGAAGGGGTGAAAGAGGGGGATAGCGTGCAGGTCTTCCTCTATCTGGATGCCGATTGCGAGCCGGTGATCACCACCGACAAGCCGTTTGCCATGGTGGACGAATTTGCCGGTCTGAAAGTGGTCAATGCCAACAAGATTGGTGCTTTCCTCGACTGGGGCATGAAAAAGGATCTGTTTGTGCCCAGCCGCGAGCAGAACAAGCCGATGCAGGTGGGCCACGTCTATCTGGTGCGTCTGCAACTGGATAACGAAGGACGCATGGTCGGCACCAGCCGCATCGAGCGTTTCCTGACACCGGCCGGCAGCAACTTCAAGGTCGGTGACGAAGTGACCGCGCTGCCGGGGGAGCATTCTCCTCTAGGTATCAAGGTGATCGTCAACGGTCAGTATCCCGGCATGCTGTTCAAGAACGAAGTGTTTGGCCGAGTGATGACCGGTCGGCCGCAAACCGCCTGGGTCAAGCAGGTGCGCGAAGATGGCAAGCTCGATCTGACCCTGCAAAAGCCGGGTCTGGCGCGGGTCGATGATGCCGGTGAGCGCATTCTGAGCCGGATGAAAAAGCAGGGCGGCAGTCTGGCGGTGGGTGACAAGAGCGAACCCGAGCTCATCTACAAGCTGTTCAGCATGAGCAAGGGCACCTTCAAGAAGGCGATCGGCGGCCTCTACAAGCAGGGCAAGATTGTCATCGAAGATAACGCCATTACCCTGACCGACGCCGGTGCCGCGCAGGTACAAGCAGGTGAGCAGGCGCAGGATAGCGAATAAGATGCCGAGCCCCTGTGTTGGCCTCTGCAAGGCGAAAGACGGGCTTTGCCTTGGTTGTGGCCGCACCCTGAGCGAGATCGGCCACTGGTCGGCGATGGATAGCAAGGCCCAGCTGGCGGTGATGGCCGAGCTGAATGGCTCGAAAAGTACTCACCTCTGTCCGGGTTGTGGCGAACCGGCCTATTGCGCCGTCTCTGCCGGTCAGACCATTGCGCAGTGCTGGTGCAGCCAGTTGCCGGTTCTGCCAATGCAGGAGGCCAGTGCTTGCTGGTGCCGCCGCTGTCTGGCCAAGGCTATCGCGGCGCAGGATTAGCAGAGAACAGAAATAAAAGAGCATAGAAATAAGAAAGGCGCCGATGGCGCCTTTCTTATGCCTGCTGCTGGCGATGCCAGCGCACATGCACTTGATCTTCGGTCAGCAGACGGGGCAGCAGGAAGGTGGCGAAGATCACCTCAAACTCATCCTGATGATCCAGCAAACCGACCCACACTTCGACCCAGCGCTCCATATCGACCGGCTCACCCAGCTCGGTCGACCAGTCGGCATTGGGCAGTGTCGCCTCCACGGCGCCACGCTGCTCAAACTCCAGGGTGATGTCGACTATTTGTTCGGGGGCCAGCATATCGGCGGCCTGCTCAAGAAACTGATCATAGGCCCATTCGACCAGCTGATCCGGGGTACGCTGTTCCATGAAATCACTCCAGATACATCAAGGTTCGCTACTGTAACAATTATTGGCTGTGGCGGCCAGACCAGTGCGCCTGGGACGCCTGGCCTGTCCAAGTTGCCCTTGGGGGAGTATGGTTAAGGCGCGGATCAGCTGGCAGGGAGTGAGGGGATGAAACAGCGGGGACGGCGGCAACAGATCAAGCGACGGCGCGAGGCCTGGTGGTGGCACTATCTGCCGCTTCACCGCGAAACGGTAGGCGGCCATTTGGGCCCACCGGAGAAACCCGATGAGCCCTGAGGATCAGTCGGCCTGATGCACCCGATTGAGGGTGATCTGGCCAAGTTGCCCCATCTGACGGCGGATCCAGACCGAGCGCTTCTGCACATAGGGTGAAGGGGGCTTGACCCGATAGCGCCACGGGTTGGGCAGGGCGGCGGCCAGCAGGGATGACTCGTAGCGGGTCAAGCGGCTGGCCGGTTTGCCAAAGTAGGTGCGGGCCGCGGCTTCGGCGCCATAGATGCCGGGGCCGAACTCCACGATATTGAGATAGACCTCGAGAATGCGGGCCTTGTCCCAACCCAGCTCCATCAGCAGGGTAAACCAGGCCTCCAGCCCCTTGCGCAGGAAGCTGCGATCACTCCACATAAAGAGGTTCTTGGCGGTCTGCTGGCTGAGGGTGCTGGCACCGCGCACCCGTTCGCTGTGCTGGTTGTGCTTGAGTGCGGCGTTGATGGCATCCATGTCAAAGCCGTTGTGATCGGCAAAGCGCTGATCCTCGGCGGCGATCACCGCCAGTTGCAGCTCCTTGGAGATGGACTCCAGATCTACCCATTGATGGCGTACTTGGGTGATCTTGGCGGGCGGAAAGAGGGCCCGCTCGATACGCCAGCTCCACATCGGCGGATCGATAAAACGCAGCAAGGCGACCGAGCCGACCGAGCAGAGCAGCCCGGCCAGCGCGATCTTGCCTGCCCACCTCAACACCCGGCGCCCAAGGGATGCAGATGGGCGCACGGGGGCCACGGCAGCAGGGGCTGACTCCCACTGATAGTGGCTGGGATCATCGGGATCCGGAATTATTGGGGCAGCCATTCGATGTGGCAGAACTTCTCGTCAACACGGCGGGAGAGCAGCATGCGGGCAAACAGGTGCTCATACTCTTGTTCTTCATTGCCAAGGCCTACCCAGATCTCGGCATAGTCGGTGTCGCTCACCGCAAAACCCACGTCCGCTTCCCAGTCATCGGCCGGGTCGGTTTCGGCCAGCAGGCCGCGGTCGTTGAACTCCTGATTGAAACGGGCGATCTCCTGCTCCGGCAGGTTGTCAGAGGCCAGCTCCATAAAGAGTTCGAGGGCGGTATCGAGCAGTTCCTCGACGCTGTGCATTTCGTCATTCATAGACATAAGCGGTCTGTTCCAGAAAAGAGAAAAAGGTACCAGCACAGACACTGTCTGCGGGGCGGCGCTATTCTAGCTGTCGGCAGACCCCTTGGCGAGATGAGGCGAGCCGCTGTGACCTGTTTTTGTGCCAATAAAAAACCGGATCCTGCCAGGGGATCCGGTTTCATTGGGGGAAGGGGTCACGCATAGGGCGTCAGCTCATCCCTTCTTGTTGTCATCGGCGAAGGTGATGTTGAGCTCCAGCACTGACAGCTCATCACTCTTCTGATCCAGTTGAACGGTTATCTTCTCCGGATCAATGTTGACGTATTTGCGGATCACATCGAGGATATCCTGCTTGAGCTGGGGCAGGTAATCCGGCCCCCCTCTGGATGAACGCTCGTGAGCAACGATGATCTGCAACCGCTCTTTGGCCAGTTGTGCGGTGTTCTGTTTCTTGTTGGAACGAAAATAATCCAATAATGACATGTTTAACTCCCGAACAGTCGGCTAAAGAAGCCCTTCTTCTCTTCTTCCAGAAAACGAAATTCCTTGGTGTCACCGAGCAAACGGGAAACCGCATCGTCATAGGCCTGACCGGCATCGGACTCCTTGTCCAGAATGACCGGTTCGCCGGAGTTGGAGGCGCGCAGCACTGCCTGGGACTCAGGGATCACCCCGAGCAGCGGAATGGCCAGGATCTCCTGCACATCCTGCACGCTCAGCATGTCGCCACGGTTGACCCGGGTCGGGCAGTAGCGGGTCAGCAGCAGGTGCTCCTTGATGGGGTCTTCGCCACGCTCGGCACGGCGGGATTTGGAGGCCAGGATGCCGAGGATGCGGTCGGAGTCACGTACGGAAGAGACTTCCGGGTTGGTGGTGACGATCGCTTCGTCGGCAAAATAGAGCGCCATCAGCGCGCCCGCCTCGATCCCGGCCGGGGAGTCGCAGACAATGTAGTCAAACTTCATTTCGGCCAGCTGATCCAGCACCTTCTCGACACCCTCTTTGGTCAGGGCATCTTTATCCCGGGTCTGGGAGGCGGGCAGGATAAACAGGTTCTCGCAACGTTTGTCCTTGATGAGCGCCTGATTGAGGTTGGCTTCACCGTTGATGACGTTGACGAAGTCATACACCACGCGTCGCTCACAACCCATAATGAGGTCCAGATTTCGCAGACCGATGTCAAAATCGATGACCACTGTTTTGTGGCCACGCTGGGCTAAACCGGTACTCAGGGCTGCGCTGGTTGTGGTCTTGCCAACGCCACCTTTACCCGATGTAACGACTATGATTCGCGCCATTCTCGCTTCCTTGTAACTCTATTTGATACGGTCTATACGGAGTTGTTCATTATCCAGCCGGATATGAACCGGTTGCTGGATCAGGCCTGCCGGCAACGCATCGCTCAGCTGGAAGGTGCCCGCGATGGAGAGCAGTTCGGCCTGTAATTGCTGGCAATAGATCCGGGCTTGGGTGTTGCCCTTGGCGCCGGCTATGGCTCTGCCACGCAGGGTGCCATAAATATGAATGCTGTCATCGGCGAGCACTTCGGCCCCCGGACTGACGGATCCCAGCACTACCAACGAGGTGCCGGCGGCATAAATCTGCTGGCCGGAGCGTACTGGCCCCACATGTACCTTGCTCGGAATCAAGGGGGCGGGTTCGGGCTCACGAACTACCTCAGGGGCGGCTGGCGCGGGGGCTGGCTCGGGTTCCGGTTCGCTCTTGCGACTCTTGCCCGAGGCCATCACGGCCAATCCCACCGCCTTGGCGGCTGTCTTCATCTCTTCGCTGCGCGCACCCGTGATGCCGACCAGCACAAATTCTTCGGACTCCACCAGCTCCTTGAGCTGTTCGAAATCGGGAATATGTTCCAGTCGGGAAACATTGATCACCAGCGGCGCACAATTAAAAAAGTAGGGGGCCTGGGCCACTTTTTCGGCCAACAACTGACGTATCCGCTCAGGCTCGCCATCGCTGATATGCAACACAGAAATAGTGAAGGTGGTCCCTTTCAATTCGTTATCGCGCTCAACCATGAATCTTCCCCGAGGCAGAGATGCTAATCCGTTATTGTTATTCAATTCCTGATGTTATAGTTTGCCCCCATCAGAGGCAATAAACTCGTCGGATTATATCAATTTCCATGTTGTGTGCAGTCTATAAAAGTCGCAAAAAAGCCGAGACCTACCTTTTTGTTGAAAAAAGAGAGGATTTCTCCCGCGTTCCCGAGCCATTGCTGAGCGCATTCGGGCGTCCCGAGCTGGTGCTGATGACCAAGCTGGATCCGGCCAAGCCCTTGGGGCTGGCTGATGTCGGCAAGGTGATGGCCGCGCTGACCAACCAGGGGTTCTATCTGCAGGTGCCACCGCCCCCCGAGAATTTGCTGGAGCAGCACAAGGCCAGCCTGAAAAAACCATCCTGAATATCCA
This sequence comes from Aeromonas sp. 604282, assembly GCF_049170575.1. Lineage (NCBI taxonomy): Bacteria > Pseudomonadati > Pseudomonadota > Gammaproteobacteria > Aeromonadales > Aeromonadaceae > Aeromonas > Aeromonas sp. 604282. The sequence continues at coordinate 62,591 of NZ_JAAKMV010000001.1, forward strand.
GCCCCGTTGTGCATTCTGCCGAGCGGGGCTAATTCTTTGTGACTCTGCATGACGCATTCCGGCCCCAGTGAGGTGGTGCGCGATAATCCTGTGACAGAAACTGGCCAAATTAAATCCCCCCTTTGGTGATATTCACTTTTCGCTGTTTAAATAGAAAGTCAATCTGCCCTCAACACCATATCGTCAACCTTTGCTGGCGCTCACAAAAATAGCGAGCAGCGCGCACTCATATCCTCCATTGCAGCGGCTATTGGCTCATTCATCGATTATTTTCTGCCTCTTACTTGGGATATCTTTTGGCCTCCACTGCGCAATGGGTTATCCATCGAATGGGGTTGTAAAGAGGGGGGGATCACTGCGCTAAAAGCAGTTTGTGCGATGCACTGCGGCCAAAATGATGAGCTAACCCCCTGTTTGTGTACTTGATTGTTTGCCCTGATCACGAAAGTGCCGAATAGGAGGCAATCAATGTGGCGGCGTGATAATCCGCAGGGTGAGCGGTAACCGCGTCTTGTCAAACAAGGGTATGACCAAAGGGGGATATTGAGATGAGGGGCCATCTCGATATCGATTAGTTGTGAAATCGTGGCTGGGGCAAGATAGCAGGTACAGGTTTCATGTAGGGGCGTAATGTCTCTCTCAATGCATTGAGAAGAGTTAATCAAGGTATGTAATTAGAGAGGTATGCAGACAAGGCAATCCGCATTGCGGTGGCGTAGCAGGGGTATATCAGCGACGCCCTACAGTGAAATGGTCGGTATGCCGGTATCAGTACCCAGCATCCCATTCGGGCAATAAAAAAGGCGGGATATCCCGCCTTTGTTCAAATGAGGGTCGCAAACCCTATTTATTCGCAGGCAACCTGCATCACCTTGATGGCCAGACCGCCACGGGAGGTTTCACGGTACTTGGAGTCCATGTCCTTGCCGGTGATGTACATGGTCTCGATCACCTTGTCCAGGGAGACGCGCGGCTTGGAGGTACGACGCAGGGCCATACGGGAGGCGTTGACCGCTTTCATGGCTGCGATGGCGTTACGTTCGATGCAAGGCACCTGTACCTGACCGGCAACCGGATCACAGGTCAGACCCAGGTTGTGTTCCATGCCGATCTCGGCAGCTTCGCAGACGTGCTCCGGGCTACCGCCCATCAGCTCGGTTAGACCGGCAGCGGCCATGGAGCAGGAGACACCCACTTCACCCTGACAGCCCACTTCGGCGCCGGAGATGGAGGCGTTCATCTTGTAGAGGATGCCGACGGCACCGGCAGCCAGATAGAAACGGGTGTACTCGTCACGGCCAACCGGCTGGATGAACTTGTCGTAGTAAGCCAGTACGGCCGGGATGATACCGGCTGCGCCGTTGGTCGGGGCAGTGACCACGCGGCCACCGGCAGCATTCTCTTCACTCACGGCCAGAGCGAACATGTTGACCCAGTCAACGATGTTCATCGGGTCGCTCGAGAGGTTCTCGTTGGTGTTGAGCTGACGGTAGAGCGGTGCGGCACGACGGGGTACGCGCAGCGGGCCGGAGAGAACGCCTTCGGTACGGCAGCCGCGCTCGATACCTTCGCGCATGGTGTTCCAGATCTTGCCGAACTTCTTGTAGATCTCTTCCGGAGTGTTGAAGCACTTCTCGTTTTCCATCATCAGGGCAGAGATGGAGAGACCGGTCTGGCTGCAGTGAGCAACCAGCTCGGCGGCGCTCTTGAACGGATAGCGTACGGACATGTCGCCGCTGTCAGCCTTGCCGAAGTTCTCTTCGTCAACGATGAAACCACCACCGATGGAGTAGTAGGTCTTGCTGTAAACCACTTCATCTTCGATCAGGGCAGTCAGCTTCATGCCGTTTTCGTGCAGCGGCAGGGCTTCATCGTGGAATACCATGGCGTCGCGCGGGAAGCTGACGGTGTGGCAGTGCAGGCCGATCGGCAGGCGCTCGGTCTGTTCAACACGGGAGATAAACTCGGGGATGGCATCGATATCGACGTTTTCCGGCAGGTTGCCAGCCAGGCCCATGATGATGGCGGTGTCGGTATGGTGGCCTTTGCCAGTCCAGGAGAGGGAGCCGTAGACATCGACATTGATCCGGGTTACATCGCGGATCTTGCCGCCCGCGCGCAGCTCGTCAACAAACTGTTTGGCCGCTTTCATCGGGCCAACAGTGTGGGAAGAAGAGGGGCCTACACCGATTTTGAAGATATCAAAAACGCTGATCATGTCACTATTACCTCAGGGTAGAAGGGGGCGGCATGCCCACTCACAGAAATTTGGGAGATCCATGGAACGCGCTGGTTTGCGCAGGTCACTGAACCAGATAACCGTAGTGTAACGGCTCACGACCTAAAAAAAGTTGAAACAGATCTATTTTTGTTGAGTTTGAGGCGCGAGTATAAAATTTATTTTGGTGCTTATCCATTTTGTTAAGCGTTTGCCCATAAAAATACCCGGCGATGCCGGGCATTTCGGAACCAAATGGAGTCAATTGCCGTTTTTTAACATTCGGTAATGTTAACGGCAAGGCCGCCGCGGGCCGTCTCCTTGTATTTGGTCTTCATATCATTGCCGGTCTCCCACATGGTTTTGATCACCTTGTCCAGTGACACCTTGTGCTCGCCGGTGCCGCGCAGGGCGAGGCGGGCGGCATTGATCGCTTTCACTGCGCCCATGGCGTTGCGCTCGATGCAGGGCACCTGCACCAGTCCCCCGATGGGATCGCAGGTGAGGCCGAGATTGTGCTCCATGCCGATCTCGGCAGCGTTTTCCACCATGGCTGGACTGCCCCCCAGCAGTTCGGTCAGCGCGCCGGCCGCCATGGAGCAGGCAACCCCAACCTCACCCTGACAGCCCACTTCGGCCCCGGAGAGGGAGGCGTTCTTCTTATATAAGATGCCGATGGCGGCTGCGGTGAGGAAGTAGCGGATCAGCGTCTCGTCATCCACCTTGTGAACGAAGCGATCGTAGTAGTGCAGCACGGCGGGGATGATGCCCGCGGCGCCATTGGTGGGTGCGGTCACCACTCGTCCGCCTGCCGCATTCTCTTCGTTGACCGCCAGCGCAAAGAGATCGACCCACTCCATCACCATCAGCGGATCCTTGTTGAAGTTAGTCTCGCAGCTTAACTGGCGGAACAGCCCCGGGGCGCGGCGCCGAACCTTGAGGCCGCCCGGCAGCACCCCTTCGCTCTTGCAGCCACGCTCGACGCAGCCTTGCATCGCCTGCCAGATCTTGCGCAGCCCCGCTTTTATCTGCTCATCGCTGCGAAATATCCGCTCATTGGCCAGGATCAGCCCCGAGATGGAGAGGCCGCTCTCCTGACAGTGGGCCAGCAGTTGGGCGCCGCTGTCGAACGGGTAGGGGACAGGGTGTTCGGCATCGGACTTGGCGGCCTCTTCCTTGGCGGTGGCAAAGTGGCTCTCTTCAATGATGAAGCCGCCCCCGATGGAGTAGTAGGTCTGGCTGAAGCGCAGGTTTTTCTCTTTATCAAAGGCGCGCAGAGTCATGCCATTGGTGTGGGCCGGCAGGGTCTTGCGGCGGTTGAAGATGATGGCACCGGTGCGGGGAAAATGGCTTGGTTGTTCGCCTGCCAGCGGCAGGCTCTGTTCCTTTTCCACTCGAGCCAGAATGGCGGGGATGGCATCGATATCGACCGATTCCGGTTCAAAGCCCGACAACCCCAGAATGATCGCCTTGCCAGTGCCGTGTCCTTTGCCGGTCTGGCCCAGCGAGCCGTAACACTCCACTTCGACCCGAGTGATCTGCGGCAGATGGCCTTGCAGCTTGAGCTGCTGAACGAAGGCATAGGAGGCACGCATGGGGCCGACGGTATGGGAAGAGGAGGGGCCAATTCCGATGGAGAACAGGTCAAACACGCTGATCATGACATCAATCCGGTGATGGTTTATGTCTGTTTATTCTAGGATTTTTGCCATGGATAGGAAGCGGGGATGTGCGGTGCTGTGACATGGACACAGATAATGGGGCTGGGGGGGCAATAAGGTTGAAGGGGCTGATCCCCTTCAACCGGCCTGATCAGTCGAGAAATTCGCACAGATAAGCTGTGGGGGTTTTCACTTCCAGTTTGAAGGAGGAGTGACCGGCCACCAGGAAGGATTCACCCTGGCTGTAGGTGTGCCACTCATCTTCATCAGCCAGCTGGATGGTGAGGGCGCCCTTGATCACTGTCATCCGTTCGGGGGCGGCGGTGTTGAACAGGTAGTCACCGACGTTCATCACCCCGACGGTTGATTTCTCGCCTTTTTGTTCGAAACCGATGGATTTTACATTTCCGTCGAAATACTCGTTAACTTTCAGCATCTTTACATCCCTGTGTGTACGTTTGTGCAGCCAAACTAGCACAATCTTTTGCCAGTTGTCATGGGGGATGAGGTAAAAATCGCCGAGACCGCTTTGAATCTTCACTTTTTCGCAAACTTATTAATAGCCAAGGTTAATGATTTGCTGATTTAAAACAGCAATTAAATGTGAGATAACACGCGCAAACAGGGGAATGGGCAGCCGCTCATTCCCCTGTTTGGTTAATTGCACTGGGAAAAGTGTGAATTTTGCTACATAAAGGAACATATTGTGTTAACTAAAGGACTCATTAAAAACATCGGCTTCCAGGTTGTGGTCGCCATGGTACTGGGCGCAGTGGTCGGCGCGTTCATGGGTGAACAAGCCACCGTGTTTGCACCGCTCGGTACCCTGTTTATCCAGCTGATCAAGATGCTGGTGATCCCGCTGGTGGCGGTAGCCATCCTCTCCGGCGCCGCCAATCTGGGCGCCAGCCCCGCTGCGGGCAAGATCGGCGCGGCTACGCTGGCCTTCTTCCTCGTGACCTCAGCGTTGGCCGTGTTGCTGGCACTGGTGATGGGGCAGATCTTCAAACCGGGTGTCGGGGTCGATTTCGCTTCCGTCGCTTCCATGTTTGGCGGTGACTATGCCGATAAAGGGGCGTTGCCGGATGCAGTCGCCACCTTGCTTGGCATGATCCCCTCCAACGTCTTCAACTCCCTCAACGAAGCGAACATCCTGCAGATCCTGGTGTTCTGCATGTTCCTCGGCATTGCGCTGGCCAAACAGCCGCGCGAGCGGGCCAAGCCACTGGTCGATGGGCTCAATACCCTGGTGGATGCCTTCGTCTGGATGATCAACAAGGTGATGATCATCGCGCCGCTCGGGGTGTTCGGTCTGATGGCGGAAGCCATCGGTACCTATGGCTTCGATGTGCTGACCCTGGTACTCAAGCTATTCGTGGTCTATGTGGCTGCCATCCTCATCTTCGGCTTCGTGGTCTATCCGCTGCTGGTGATGATGTTCTCCAACACGCCGGTGATGAAGTACCTCTCTGCCATGAAGAAGCCGCAGATCGTGGCCTTCTCCACCGCCTCTTCCATGGCGACCCTGCCGGTCAATATGGAGACCTGCGAGCATGATCTGAAAGTGACCAACGCGACCGCCTCCTTCGTGTTGCCGTTGGGTGCCACTATCAATATGAGCGGCAACGCCATCTATTACGGTCTGGTCGCCATCTTCTTCGCGCAGGTTTACAACATCGATCTGAGCGTCGGTGCCTGGGCAGCCATCATTGTGACCTCCACTCTGGGCGCGATCGGTCAGGCCGGTGTGCCGGGCCCAAGCTTCCTGGTGGTTGCCGTGCTGCTGGCGGCCGGGATCCCCATCGAAGGTTTGCCGCTGCTGTTCGCGCTGGACCGTCTGTTCGACATGATCCGCACCTCCCTCAATATCACCGGCGATGCGGCCTGTGCTGTCATTGTTGACCGCTTCAGCCCGGAATATGACCCAGAGCGCTGGAACAAGACATAACTGCTTTGAGCTGGGCTGAGATATAACAGCCTTAAGCTGACACTGCGTAACGCGAGCCCCTGCCATGATGGCGGGGGCTTTTTTATATCTGCCGGACAAGTATCAGAGCAAAGGTGTGCACAAGAGATTGCTGACGGATTTAGCTGTGTTGAATGGAGAGTACAGTAGGGGAAAACATCAGTTGTGGGCATGGGCCGTATGGCGTAAACCGGCCTGTTGTAGATGGCGGGGTAGGGGATTGTCAAACGGCGGGTAACAAAAAGGGGAGCCTTGCTCCCCTCGGATATGATCTGCTGCTGGTTCTACTCCATCAGGCCATATGGTTAAACCATCCTGGTTACACCCTTGTGGCGAAAGAAACAGCGTCAACGTGATGAAATCATATCTATGTTGACCATCTCGGCATTGTCACTGAAAAGCGCCAGTTGGTGGCGATTAAACAGACATGGCAAAGAGGGTCAGTCCGGATTGATGCCTCTCTATCCGGCTCAGAACTGTGACAGTGAGGGCAGAGAGACAGCAACCAGGGTGAAAAACACCGTGAAAACGGCAGTAACGACAAACTCTTTCATTTTTCTCTCCCTAAGTTGTTGGTTGATGTTGTCAAGATACCATAACAAGGGGGTAAAACAAGGTGTAAATTGATAAAATAGCCACTTTATGTTTTTGGTTGGTTGAAATGGCTGTTTTTGTCATATTGAGCTGATTTTATCACCTGTTCTGGCATGGTAGGCATTCAAGATTCTGTTTTTATGATTATTTCATTTAAATTCAATTGGTTGTTGAGATGCTGGTTGGCTTGGTGGTGGGTTTTGTATGGAGCCTTAGTGGCGTTTTATAAGTTTTCACCCTTGCAATAGTGCCATTGAGGCCATAAAAAGTGTGTAAGGCCATAGTTTGACGATTTCTGACGTAGATAGCTCATCCAAAAGAAGTCTATGGAGACAATCTGGTTGCCAGCCCTTGTCGCACCATCACTTTATCAGTCCGGAGTCTCCGCATTTTTACAGCAATACATGGGGGTATAGGGAGGAGAGCCGTGCATCGGGGGGATACAGAGTGGCAGCTGGCTGTTTTATCACCACCAATTTCCCCGTCGGCCTCGGAGTAGACATGGCCGCAGCAAGAGTGAGGTGCGCAATAGGCCAGAGGCGCACTCTCTGGCTGGGCGCGAGTAGCGATTTGCGTAGCCGGTGCATATGTGTGAGTCATGTGAGTGCAATACGAGCGCAGCGCCGGAGCATGGCTGGGGAAGATATCTGAATTCCTTCTACAAGATTGAGATATAAAAAGCGGCGTATGACGAGGAGGCTGAACAAGCTAGTTTCAGGGTCGACAGAGCACAGGTCAACGCAATCCGGTTTGCAGTGATAAAACATCCACGACAATACCGGAACTCTGTTCGTAGGCTGAAGCCGGTTGCTGTGAGGAGAGGAAGGCTAGTGATCAGTCAGATGGCGCAAGGGTTGGAATCAGGCAACCCGTATGGTGAGGGGCACACAGCGTGCCGATGCACCCGTTGTTGTAAGATATTAAAAAACCCTCCGATGGAGGGTTTTTGTCATCAACAGCCGGTTAAAAGCCGCGAGGCTTAGAACAGGGTGGTGGAGAGGTTGTAAAGCTCCTGATCGAACGGACGCTTCATGTTCTCGATGCAGTCGATGATGTCGTGGTGTACCAGCTCGTTGCGCTGGATACCGACGCAGCGGCCACCGTGGCCGGCCAGCAACTGCTCAACGGCGTAAGCACCCATACGGCTGGACATAATGCGGTCACGAGCAGTCGGGGCTCCGCCACGCTGGATGTGGCCCAGGATGGTGGCGCGAGTTTCACGACCGGTCAGGGCTTCGATGTCCTTGGCCAGCGCGTTCACGTCGGTAACGTGCTCGCAGATGGTGATGATGGCGTGCTTCTTGCCCTTGGCTTCGCCTTCCTTGATCTGCTTGAGCAGCTTCTCTTTGTCGAAGGCTACTTCCGGCACGATCACATACTCGGCACCACCGGCAACGGCGGCAGACATGGCCAGATCGCCACAGTGGCGACCCATGATCTCGACCACGGAGATACGGTGGTGGGAGCTGCAGGTGTCGCGCAGGCGGTCGATGGCGTCAACCACCACGTTCAGGGCAGTATCAAAGCCGATGGTGAAGTCGGTACCGGCGATGTCGTTGTCGATGGTGCCCGGCAGGCCGATGCAGGGGAAACCCTCTTCGGTCAGCTTCTTGGCACCCATGTAGGAGCCGTCACCACCGATGACGACCAACGCGTCGATACCGTGCTTTTTCAGGTTTTCGATCGCTTCGGCGCGCACTGCGGGGTCTTTGAAGGCAGGGAAACGGGCGGAGCCGAGGAAAGTACCACCACGGTTCACCACGTCGGAGACGCTGTGACGCTCTAGCTTGACGATGCGATCCTGGTGCAGACCGAGGTAGCCATCATAAATACCGTAAACTTCCAGGCCATGATGCAAACCGGCGCGAACCACGGCGCGAATGGCTGCGTTCATACCCGGTGCGTCGCCACCACTGGTCAAAACACCAATACGTTTGATTTGTTTGGTCATGAGTGCCTCTGGATCTGAGTTGTCAAATACGAATGTTTAAATAGACAAGCCACTTTTACTATATCGGCTTTCATATGGGATGCGGGGGCCACCATAGGAAAAGCGATACAAGAGAGGGGACGAGCCCCTCTCTTTGCCGTAATCAACGATTACTTGGCAGCGCCAGCGATGATCTGGGAGAAGTCGTCCACTTTCAGGGACGCACCACCGACCAGGCCACCGTCGATGTCCGGCTGACCGAATAGGTCGGCTGCAGTGGCGCCAGTGACGGAACCGCCGTACAGGATCTGTACTTTGGCAGCAACAGCGGCATCAAAACCGGCCAGGTACTGACGGATGTGAGCGTGAACGGACTGAGCGATCTCCGGAGTGGCAGTCTTGCCAGTACCGATGGCCCATACCGGCTCGTAAGCGATAACGGCGTTGTTGAAGGAGGCGATACCGCAACGGTCGATAACGGCTTTCAGCTGGGTCTCAACCACGTTCTTGGTCACGCCGGCTTCGAATTGCTCCAGAGTTTCACCGATGCACAGAACCGGGATCAGGCCGCCTTTCTGGATCGCTTCGTACTTGGCAGCAACCACGTCGTCACTCTCTGCGTGCAGGGTACGACGCTCGCTGTGGCCGACCAGAGAGTAGGTGCAACCAAAGGCTTTCAGCATGGAGGGGGCGTTTTCGCCGGTGAAGGCACCAGACTCGTGAACGTCAGCGTTCTGGGCACCGTAGGCAATCTTGCTGCCAGCGGTCAGTTGCTCAACCAGACCCAAAAAGATAACCGGCGGGCAGACGGCGACTTGCACAGAAGGATGAGCGGCAGCAGCCGGGGTCAGTCCTTTGATCAGAGCTTCTACAGAAGCTTTGGTGCCGTTCAGTTTCCAGTTACCCATTACCAGGTGCTGTCTCATCTTGTATATCTCCTAGGCATTTGATTGCGCGACATTATATGAATTGAACCGAGCCCAAGATAGCTGACCCGGCGGCAAATGACGTAATTTTTTTTCGCTTTCCTGATCCAAATCAGGAATGAAACGCTTGATCGCTCATTCGTTAACCTGCCCCCGCAAGCGAGCCCACCATACCCCAATCCATTCGTGGATGGCAGCTTCGGAATACATCAGATAACGCCCTTTGGGTAAATAACTGTAGAGGGGCTGGGGTACCTGGCTCTGCTTGGCGGTGTAGTCGGTGGGGGCCGGCACGGCATTGAGTCCCTGACCCTGATAGAGGGCCATGGCCCGGGGTAAATGGGTGGCCGAACTGACCAGCGCCACCTCTTTTCCCTTGAGGTGACGACTGATACTGACCGCCTCATCATGAGTGTCTTTGTTGTTTTCAAACAACGTCATCCGCGAACGGGATATGCCGAGGCTCTCGGCCATCCGGGCATTGACCTCGGCATTGGAGAGGGTATCCCCCGATACATAGCCGGAGAAAATCAGCTCGGCTTCGGGATAGGCCTGGGCGAGGCGAACCCCTTCGAGAGTCCGTGCCAGCGAGATATTGTTCTGCCAACTGCGCATCGGTACCGCCGGATCGCTGACATGGCCATTGCCGAGCACCACGATGGCGTCGATGTTGGGATGCTGGCTCACCTCGAACGGCGGGAAGGTCTGCTCCAGCCCGCGGGCCAGTTCGTAGCTCACCGGCCGCATTCCCAGCAGGGCGACCAGCAGCAGCGACAGAGTCGCCAGCAGCTTGCCGGTTTTCTGAAAACGGGTGAACCAGAGCAGCAACAGGGCAACCAGCAGCAGGGAGAGGGAGAAGGGGAGCGGCATCAACAGCTGACCAAGCCACTTTTTGAGCACAAACACGACAGACACTTCCTTGAGTTTTCAGCAAATTCGGGATGTGACAGAATACCTCTCTTTTTTGGGATGGCCACAACCCTGTGGCGCTAATGTTGAGTTTCTCCTTGAAGCACGATCAGAGTTTTGACGGGCGCGCCGACAAGTTCGCCCGCAACATTTACGACTCCACCAAGGGGCGCATCCGCACCACCATTGTCTGGAGCGACATCGAAGCCTGCCTGGCCCGCCTTGGCAACCGACCGCTGCGCATCCTCGATGCGGGGGGCGGGTTTGGTTATTTCGCCCAGAAGCTGGCGGCCATGGGCCATCAGGTGGAGCTGTGCGATCTGTCAGCAGAAATGCTGGAACTGGCCCGCAGCCAGATCGCCGAGAAGGGGCTGGAAGACAAAATCCATCTCATCCATTGCCCCATTCAGGATCTGAAGCAACACGTGACCGGTACCTTTGATCTGGTGCTCTGCCATGCGGTGCTGGAGTGGCTCGCCGAGCCGCGCCAGACCTTGCTGGGTCTGTTCCCTTTCGTCAATGCCGGGGGCATACTGTCGCTGCTTTTCTACAACCGTCATGGCTTGCTGTTCCAGAGCTTGGTGGTGGGCAATTTTGACTATGTGCGCCTTGGCCTTCGCAAGAAGCGGCAGACAGCGCTTACGCCCACCAATCCCCAATTGCCGGAGCTGGTCTATGACTGGATTGGTCGCGGGGGGCTGCGCATCATCGGCAAGACCGGGGTGCGGGTCATCCACGACTATATGCGTCACAAGCAGGATCAGGTGGAGAAGTTCGACGATCTGCTGGCCATGGAGCAGCAATATTGCCGTCAGGAGCCTTTTGTCTCCCTCGGTCGCTATATCCATGTGATGGCCCAGAAGCCGGCCAGCTGATTGCTCGCTGTTCACGTCGATGTGAACCATGTTTTCGATGCTACCGGATGTAGCCGCGCGCATGATTTTGCGCCCAATACAACAACGAGATGACAACATCATGATGAGTACATCCCGTACCCTGCCAGAGCGTTCTTTGCCGGAGCTAGTAGGGTGGGTCAGGCAGGAGGGGTTGGCGCTGAGCCTGCCGACCGACCGGCTGGCCTTTCTGATTGCAATCAAGACCCTGTCCGAAGATGAGTCGGACCTGTCGGAAGCGGCGCTGCACGATGCCTTTGGCTATGTCAGCAGCGCCTTCGGCCAGATGGACGAGACCCTCACCGGTCGCGCCAACAACGCCATCAACGATCTTATTCGCCAGCAGCTGCTGTCGCGCTTCAACACCGACATGGTGGCGGGGGAGAGCCTCTACCGTCTGTCGCGCCTGGGTGTGAGCATCGTCGACTTCTTTATGGATCAGCGTCAGGTTGACTCCATCAAGCTCTCCATTCTGCTCGAACACCTGGCTTCCGAGCTCGACACCGCCCGCAAGGCGGCGCTGGAAACCAACACCCGCGAGCAGTGGGATGCCGAGGTGCTGCCGCGCCTCACCTTCTCGCTGGAAGAGACGCTGGGGCGGATCGATCTCACCCAGCGCGCCATGGATGAGCAGCAGAATCAGGTCAAAAGCGAAATCGCGGCCCTGCTGACCCAGAACTGGGTCGATGCCATTCACAGCTGCGAAAAGCTGCTGCACGAGACCGGCCAGACCCTGCGCGAGCTGCAGGATACCCTTGACGCTGCCGGCCACCGCCTGCAGGCGGGTCTGCTCAATATTCAGGAAGCGGCACAGGGGCGCGATGACCTGTTTCACGTCGAGGAGCTGACTCACGCCTTGCAGGGGCGGCTCGACGTCATCACCAGCTGGGGTCAGCAGTGCATCGAGCTCTGGTCCCGCTACGACAGACACGTCCACAAATTTATCCGCAACGCCATCGACATGGACAAGAACCGCGCCTTCAGCCAGCGGCTGCGCGAGTCCATCCGCAATTTCGAGCAGCACAACTGGCAGCTGCGGGTGGCCGAAGAGCCCCGTCTGCTGGAGCTGCGCGACGAAACCATCGCCATCCACGACGAGGAGGTGACCGGTGAGGTGCCCCTCGAGATGGAGTACGTCGAGATGGTGGACATCAACCAGGAGCTGGCCGAGCGCATCGAGCGCTATCTGGCCCGCTACCCCGAGCAGGGGCAGCAGCTGGATCTGGCCGATGTGCTGCGGGAATACCTGCTGGACTACCCGGCTCATGCCCACTTCGATGTGGCGCGTCTTCTGATCGACCAGGCCGTGCGCCTGGGCCATGCCAGCGGCGAGCGCGAACAGCATCGCCAACCCGCATGGAAACCCATTAACCAAGCTGGATCCAAGGTTCAGGCCTATGTCATTGATCAATACTGAGTTTCCCTTGCCGCTGCGCCTTGCAGAGGCGATTGCCAACCCCTTGTTTCCGCGCATCGACACCGCCTTGCGCTCCGGTCGCCACATAAGTGCCGACGAGTTCGAGCAGCATTCGGCATTGGTCGAATATCACAGCGAGCTGGAGATCTTCTACGGCCGCTATCAGGTGGAGCTGATCAAGGCGCCGGAAGGCTTCTTCTACCTGCGTCCGCGCCCGAGCTCCGACATCGGCACCACTGTGCTCTCCGAGCTCGATATGCTGGTGGGCAAGGTGCTCTGCTACCTCTACCTGAGTCCGGATCGTCTGGCTTCCGAAGGGGTATTCGCCATGGCCGAGCTGCAAGAAGAGGTGCTGAGCCTCGCCGACGAGAAGCAGCTGCTGCGGATGGTCAACAGCCGCTCCGGCGGTACCGATCTCGACAAGAAGAAGCTGCTCGAAAAGATCCGCACCTCCATGCGCCGTCTGCGCCGCCTTGGCATGATCACCGCCCTTGGCAACGGAGATAAATTCCGGGTCAACGAATCGGTGTTCCGTTTCGCCGCGGATGTGCGCTCCGATGAAGATCCGCGCGCCGTCCAGCTGCGGATGATCCAGGAGGGTGAAGCCATCTTCCACGACGACGAAATGCCGAGCAGCGACTCGCTCTTTGATGACATCGAGGCGGATCTCGATGAAGAACAACTGGATCTGGAGGTATAACCGGTGCGAGGCAAGTTCAAATCCCTGACCATGGTCAACTGGAACGGCTTCTTTGCCCGGACCTTCGATCTCGACCAACTGGTCACTACTCTTTCCGGCGGCAACGGCGCGGGCAAGTCCACCACCATGGCGGCCTTTATCGCGGCGCTCATCCCCGACCAGTCACTGCTCCACTTCCGCAACACCACGGAAGCGGGATCGAGCAGCGCCTCCCGTGACAAGGGGCTCTACGGCAAGCTGCAGCGTGGCCACTGCTATTCCCTGCTGGAAGTGATGAACAGCCGCGAACAGCGGATCTGGGTCGGCGTGCACCTCGAGCAGGTGGCCAACCGTGACAACAAGGTCAACATCACCCCGTTTGCGCTGGTGGATGTGCCGGAGAATCTGGCGCCGACCGACCTGCTGCTGGAGAAGCTCGATGGCGGCAAGGGGCGGGTACGCGCCTTTACCGATCTGAAAGGGGCGGCCGCTGAGCTGGGGGCGCTGAAAGTCGCCAAATTCAATACGGTGACCGACTATCACAACTTCATGTTCGAGTTCGGCATCACCCCGAAGAAGCTGCGTGATCAAAAAGATCGCGGCAAGTTCTATCGCCTGATCGAAGCCTCCCTCTACGGCGGCATCTCCTCGTCCATCAGCCGTTCCCTGCGCGAATACCTGCTGCCGGAGAACTCCGGGGTGCGCAAGGCGTTTGCAGACATGGAGGCGGCCATCTATGAAAACCGCCGCACGCTGGAAGCGATCAAGGAGACCCAGGGTCAGCGGGATCTGTTCAAGAACCTGATCACCGAGACCACTCATTATGTGGCCGCCGACTATGTGCGCAACGCCGCCGAGAAGAGCCGTCTCTCCGAGCTGGCCCTCAAGGCGCGCCAGGAGCTGGCGGACAAGCGCCGCATTCTGGCCGAAGAGAAGCAGCGCGCCATCTATCTGGCCGACGAGGTGGAGCAGCTCACCAACCGTGAGAAACTGCTGACCGACGAGCTGGAGTCTGCCTCCGAGCATCTGGCCAAAGTGATGGCGGCTGTCAGCTTGCAGAAGAAGATCGAGATGTACCGCGCCGATCTGGCGGATCTCTCTGACAAATTCGAACAGCAGCAGGCAGTAGTGGAGGAGATCCACGGCCAACTGCTGGAAGTGGAAGAGCGCAAGGAGCTGGCACAGGCAGAAGTCGACAGCCTCAAGACCCAGCTGGCCGACTACCAGCAGGCGCTCGATATTCAGCAGACCCGCGCCATCCAGTACCGTCAGGCGGTGCAGGCGCTGGAGGCTGCCCGCGAGCAGTGCGAGCTGCCGGGGCTCACCGCCGAGCAGGCGAGTGACACCCTGCACCAGTTCCGCGCAGCCGAGCAGAGTCTCACCAGCCGGGTGCTGGGGGCCGAACAGCAATTGGCGCTGGCCAAGGCGGCAGTGGCCGAGCACGAAGCGGCGCTGGCGCTGCTTTTGAGCATCGCCCCCGAGACAGTGCGCGAGGCCGCCTGGCCTACCGCCCAAGCGCTGCTCAAGCGTCACATCGAAGACAAGGCCCGCATTGCCCAAGGGCAGGGGCTGCGCGCCGCGCTGGCTCGCCTCGAGAAAGAGAGCGAAAGCCAGAAGAGTCTCTTCAAGCTGCGTGACGAGCTGCAGCAGGCCTCTGGCCAGCTTATCGCCAGCAGCGATGAGCTGGAGATCTTCCTCGAAGCCCAACGTACCCGTCAGGAGGAGCTCTCCGAGCAGCAGGCGGAGGTGAACCAGCGCCGCGCCAGCCTTGAGCATCAGGGCGCCCAGCTCGGTCGCGATATCAGCGATCTCACCAAGCTGGCGCCGCGCTGGCTCAAATCCTTTGAAAAACTCGAGCAACTGCGTGAGCAGAGCGGTTTGCCGCTGACTACCGCCGAAGAGCTTTCGGCCGGTATGCAGACAGTGCTCGACAAGGAGCGCGAGTTCGAGCAGGAGAGCAACCGCATCGCGGCGCAGAAACAGGCGCTGGAGCTGCAAATTCGCAACCTGCAGCTGGGGGCTGGCGAGGCGGATCCCCGTCTTGCCCGCATCGCCGAGCAGGTGGGGGGCGTGCTGCTCTCCGATGTCTATGACGATATCTCCATCGACGATGCCCCTTACTACTCCGCGCTCTACGGCCCGGCTCGCAGCGCCCTGGTGGTGCTCGACCTCGAAGGCGCCATCGAGCGGCTGAAAAAGCTGGAAGATTGCCCGGAAGATATCTACCTGATTCAGGGTAACCCCGACTCCTTTGACGAGGATCTGGTGGAAGCGGACGAGCTGGGAGACGCCGTGCTGGTGCGCACCAGCAAGCGTCAGGTGCGCTTCTCCCGCTACCCCGAGCTGCCGCTGTTTGGCCGCGCCGCCCGGGAGAAACGGATTGAGCAGCTCGACCTTGAGCGAGAAGGGCTGATCGAGGGCTACGCCAAGGCCGCCTTCGAGCAGCAGAAGTACCACCGTCTCTACGGTCACTTCCGCGACTTTATCGGTCAGCATCTGGATATCGCCTTCCGCCCCGACCCCGAAGCCGAAGTGCAAGCCAAACAGGCCGAACTGCGCACGCTGCAAGGAGCCATCGGCGAGTGTGACAAGCAGCTGAGTGATGCCAAAGCGGCGGCCGCCCAGCTGACTCGCCATATCCAGCTGGTGCAGGGGATGCTGCCCTTTGCCCACCTGTTTGCCGAGACAGACCTAGCGGCCCGCCTCGAGGCGGCTCATGCCGATGTGGACGCCCTGAAACAGGCCGAAGCCTTTATCGCCAAGCACGGCAAGTCGCTGGAAAAACTGGAAACCATGGTGCAGGTGCTGCGTCAGGATCCGCAGGATCTGGCCGCGCTGCAGGCTGCCTATGATGAGGTGAGCGACCTGCTGGCCGAGCAGAAGCGCCGTTGCTACGCCCTCGATCAGCTGGTGGCCCGTCTGCCGCACTTTGCCTATCAGGATGCGCAAGATCTGCTGGGCAAGGCGTCTGAAATGAGCGAGCGACTCAAAGAGAAGCTGAAAGCGGCCGAGCTGGCGGCCCGCACCGCCGGTGAGCAGCACAAGCAGATTGCCCAGCGGCACACCGAGGCGTTGCAGCTGCGCACTGCGCTCAACTCCAGCGTCGAGGCCAAGCGCCAGACCCTGACCGAGTTCGAGCAGGAGCTGGCGGCCATGGGGCTGACCCTCTCTGACGATATGGAAGAGAAGGCGCGCGCCCACAAGAAAGAGATTGAAGAGCTGCTGATCCGCACCCGTTCCCGTCGCACCAGCGCCGAGGCCCAGTTGCAGGTCACCAAGCGAGAGATCGAATCCCTTGGCGGCCGTCTCAAGCTGGAAGGCAAGGATTACTACAGCGCCCGTAAATCTCTGGTGGGTCACAAGGCGAGCTGGTCGCGGGTGGTGCGTCTGGCGCGGGAGACCGACGTCGAGAAGCGCCTCAACAAGCGTGAGTTGGCGTATCTTGACAGCGACGAGCTGCGCTCCATGTCGGACAAGGCCCTCGGCGCCCTGCGGGTGGCGGTGGCCCACGACGAGGCCCTGCGCGATGCGCTGCGTCTCTCCGAGGGCAACCGCAGCACCGAGCAGAAGGTCGCCTTCTACGTGCAGGTCTACCGTTACCTCAAGGATCGCATTCGCAACGACATCATCCGCTCCGATGATCCTGTCGAGGCGATCGAGGAGATGGAGATCGAGCTGGCCCGTCTGGCTGATGAGCTCAAGCAGCGGGAAACCCATCTGTCGCTCTCCTCCCACGAGGTGGCGGCCAAGATCACCAACATCATCCGCCGCGAGCAGAACCGCATCCGGGTGCTCAATCAGGGCTTGCAGAACATCGCCTTCGGTCTGGTGCGCGGGGTGCGCCTCAACGTCAATATCCGCGAGGCCCACACCCGTCTGCTGACGGCGCTGGCCGATCAAACCGCCATGCACAACGATCTGTTCGCCGACAAGGAGCTCAGCTTCTCCGAGGCGATGGCCAAGCTGTTCCAGCGCCTCAATCCGCAGATCGAGCAGGGGGATCGTAGCTATCAGGTGATGGGCGACGTGCTGCTCGACTATCGCAACTATCTGGAGCTGGAGATCGAGGTGCAGCGCGGGGCCGATGGCTGGCTGCGTGCCGAGAGCGGCGCGCTCTCCACCGGTGAGGCGATCGGTACCGGTCAGGCTATCCTGCTGATGGTGCTGATCAGCTGGGAGGAGGAGTCCCGCCGTCTGCGCGGCAAGGATATCGCCCCCTGCCGTCTGTTGTTCCTCGACGAAGCGGCCCGTCTGGATGGCAAATCTATCGCCACCCTGTTCGAGCTGTGCGAGCGGCAGGATATGCAACTGCTTATCGCGGCACCCGAGAACATCAGCCCCGAGAAGGGAACTACCTACAAGCTCATCCGCAAGGTGCAGGGCAAGCACGAGCATGTGCATGTGGTGGGTCTGCGTGGCTTTGGCTTTAGCGATGACAAGCTGATTGCCTGAGAAGTCTCTGGCCCATCCCGACAAGGGATGACCGGTAACTAGTTGAAAGGGAGGCATTTGCCTCCCTTTTTGCATGGAAGATATGGCAAAGTAGCCGCGCGGTCGCTGTTGCCTGACAACAAGGCGAGTAACATGATGAGTGCCTTGGAGCTATGGCAAGGTGAGGTCTCCCGCCCGTGTCGCCA
Organism: Aeromonas sp. 604282; assembly: GCF_049170575.1. Taxonomy (NCBI): domain Bacteria; kingdom Pseudomonadati; phylum Pseudomonadota; class Gammaproteobacteria; order Aeromonadales; family Aeromonadaceae; genus Aeromonas; species Aeromonas sp. 604282. Next base: position 80,421 of record NZ_JAAKMV010000001.1, read on the forward strand.
GCGTCACCGGCCGTATCGAAGAAGAAAAATTGCGCATAGCGAAAAGAAGAGAGGAGAGGGGAATGGTGCAATATATCCAGAAAGGGCTGCTGTTATCTCTTTGCCTGCTGCTGGCGGCCTGTAGCAGCCGTTATGACGAGAGCCACGGTGGCAGCTGGCGCGGTTATAGCGAGACCGGTTACGCCAGCTATTATGCCGACCGTTATCACGGCAAAAAGACCGCCAGCGGCGAGATCTATCGCAACAACCTCAACAGCGCCGCCCATATGGAATTGCCCTTCGGCGCTATGGTGCGGGTCACCAACCTCGCCAACGGCAAGAGCGTAGTGGTCAAGGTCAATGATCGCGGCGCCTTTAAAAGGGGGCGTATTATCGATCTCTCCAAATCTGCGTTTAGCACCATCGGCAATATTCGTGACGGGATTATCAATGTAAAAATAGAGGTGCTCTAGGCTGGGGGGACCTGTTTATACACGAAAATGGATGTTGATGAATGATATTGGGAGGCTGACATCGACCAGTCAGCCTTTCGGTAGATAAAGATATAACATTGATATGGATCAATATTTAATTCAGCTAAAAATGGATTTGTTATCAATGGAAAAACTCGATGGTCGTGATTGATATTTATTTTAGCCTATCTCGCCTGTTTGGCCTTACTATGTGGCAAACGGAGGGATTAGTGATGATTATCTATGGTAAATACGGTGGAGCAGCGCTGAGAGCTGTTCATCTGATGGTACAGAATAATTACGGTCATGTCACAGCCTGGGATATGGCTATTGCTGAAGCATTTGGTGATGATATCAGTACAGGTAAATTTAAAAATAATCCAAAGGTCACTTTTCTGACTCTTTGCAGTCTTGGTTGTATCAGTTGCATCATGCCAGTTCATTATGTAGCTGCGACCAAAACCAGAGCATATGTGTTGGCTGCCATTGATTTATTGTCACACAAGGATATTACCAAACCGATCAATCCCGAGCAGTTATGGCTGGAGGTGCTCTCGGCCTGTAAGAGCGGCAAGGTTGTGAAGCATAACAATCAGATGGATGTCATTCTGACACTCTGGTATGCCGGTGTACTCAATCCCGAGTGGGATAAGGATGCCATCAGGATAGACTATCGACGAATATAAAAAAGCCAAGATAATGAATACCTTGGCCATGAAACATCAATTGGTTCTGGTCAGGGATGCACTATCGGAGTGTGCGAATGGCTTGCCATACACCATCAGGTTGGTGGTTTGACTGTATTTGAGGAGATTTTTCTCTGAGAAGTCCAGAGTCATCGAGAAATCCGCGGTGGAATCATTAATGGTCATATAATTGCTTTCCGCAATACCGCGCTTGCCCGTCTTGAACTCGATTTTGTTACCCGCTTTGCCTTCAGTGACCACACAGACTGCACGAGGTATACAGTATGAGTTGTAAACAAGCTGATTGGTCTTGTCATAAATCAGATAACCGCGTTGGTCATGAAATTTCCCATTATCGCTTTTTCTGAATACTTCCTGCTTGTAATACATGGCTACCAGATATTGTTCGCTGGCATTTTTTGCATCGGCCGCCGGTTCAAAGGTGATGATTTCGTAAAAGGGTTCCACTGCTGGTCCCCCTTTTCCTACTTTGCTGCCCTCCTGGCCGGGTGCTACATCTACACCACCAGCATCGGTGCTTTTCCATGTGCCAGCCAACTGAGCTAATGGACCAAAATCCAGACCGTTGATAATAGTACTGGACTCTGCGTGAGCGAGCGTGGCACAGGTAATTAATGCTATGGGTAAGATAACTTTATTCATTGTGATAACTCCATCACTAATAATGACTTGCGAATAAATATGTTCAACAAAGTAATTGTTATAACGCACCAAGGGTGTGGTCAATGATATTGAGTGATGGTGATTTGTTTTTGTGAGGTATGATTTGTTTTTTCGTGGCTAAATAAATTTAATTTGATATAAGACAATGTTGGATTTTTTCATCGCGCTTCCTCAGATATATCGTGATAGAGATAAAGGAACGTTGACATGATGCGATGATTATTACGTCAACGGCGTGAATATTTCACCCAGCCCCATCAATTAAAGGCGATAGCCACTAACTCTGCGGTACCCTGACCCCTTTATCGAGATAGAGGCTGCTGTAGTGGGCGCGGTGGGTGACAAACATCACCTGATGGCGGCTGCCGTCGGAGAGGATAATAAAATCCCCCGCCTGAGCGGGGCTCTGCAAGGTAATCTCTTGCTCGGGGGCGGTCAGGCGATCGACATCTTCCCTGAAGGTGAGGGTGTAAGAGTACATATGGCGCTCCACTGCTGGCTCATATCAAACACTCAGTTGAAGGTAGTTGCTGGTAAGGATGGGCGCGGCGCCCGATTGGCGCTGTTAGACCAAATAGCGGTGATGAGAACGTGCGTGGTTTCAGCCGGGTTGTTTTGCTGATGTGCGCTTGAGGCGTTTACATCAAGGCCATTGGTATCAAAACGATGGTAAAGGGGCGAAAATCGGGATGAAAAAACCGCCAGCTGGCGGTTTTTCATATGCGGTGGGCCCTACTTCAGGGCCTTCTTCAGCTTCTTGATCTTGCCTTCATGCTTGGCAATTTTCTCAAGACGAGCGGCGATCTTCTTCTTGATCTCTTTCTTGCTTGCTTTGGCCATCGTGGCGCTCCTTTGCAGTGGGGACACATGAGGTATCAGTGTGGGTCTTCCCTTTGACGTCTCAGAGTGCCACAGGGATACCTTGTGAACCAGCACTCTGTTGCTTTAATAGCCAGCGCGTTATAGTTGCAAGGGGCTGAGCCAGCGCAGCAGTTGCTGGCCAACCTGCGGGCTGCCGAGCAGGGCCATATGACTGGTGTGATAGACTATCAAGGTATGGGCAGGAAGAAAAGTCAGCTGATGGCGCGCCTCGCTGTGCTGGCCGAGGGCGCTGCGAAGGGGCACCAGTCCATCGCCTATCAGCCGGTCGGCCAGCAGGCTGCGCTTGGCGGCAGTGGTCGCGGCAATGGCATAGCAGTTGACGCCACCGGGCAAGGGGAGTGGGATGCGGGGATCGCGCAAGGGCGCGGCGGGATCGGGTATGGCTACCTCATCGATCACCTTGCCGTGGCGCAGATCCCTGATGCCTGCACTGCGCAGCCGTGCCAGCCTGACGAAGGGCTCGCTGTAGGCGGTGGCGGGCAGCAACTGCTCCAGCCAGTGACCGACATGTTCGAGCGGCGCGCCGTGGTGTGGTGTGCCGAGAAATATCAGGTTGGCAAGGTGCGCAGGCCAGGTGAGCCCGGCCTGGCTGGCATGGTGGCAGGCGCTGCGGGCAACCAGTCCGCCCATGCTGTAGCCCATTATCGTTATCTCTTTGAGCTCTCCCGGCCAGTGGGCGAGCAACTGCTCCAGCAACAGGGCAAGTTGCTGCCCGTTTTGTACGATGGGCAGGCCCGAGTTGTAGCGCAGGTAAAGAGGCTGATAGCCAAGCGCGTTGGCAAGTTGCTCCCCGTGATTGACCGGCTTGCCTTGATGCTCGGTCTGCCACTGCCGATCGTTCATGCAGAGGCCATGGATCATCAGCAGCACCCGTCCCTCGCGGGGTAGATCCTTTGGCATCGCCTGCCAATCGAGGGGCTTGCCCTGATAGCGCAGGGTCATGGGGGTGGCGAGGGCATTGTGGTGCTCGACCAGCTTGTCCCCCAATACGCCGTTGAGGGTGGCGATCAGGGCTGCACGTTTCGGGGTTTCGGGGATCTGGTGGGGCGGCGGAGTGGCTGGCAGGCGGCTGAGCAGATGGTTGATACCGCTGCCCAGGGTGTTGGCGGTGCCGTGTACCCCCTTGTAGACCAGCCCGGTGATCCCGGCTGTTTTTCCCTCATCCCGTCCCTTGAGCCCCATACCGCTCAGTACCGCCTGATGTACCGCTTCGGTGATCTCTACCGCGGCGGGCAGCGCCAGAGTCAGCAGGTGCGCCAGCTCGCGGATATCCGAAAGCTGCCAGGAGGAGGGCGACTTATCGGCGGCATCGGGCATAAGCACTCCTTGCTGTGGTGGATAAAGTGGCCGGAGCCATGCTGCGAATGGTCTGCAGGCCAAACCAGCTTGCGCCCTTTGGCCTGTGTTTACCAGTTTCATCAAATGCATTGGCGGGCGCACAGGCGTTGAAAAGTTCTCTTGCGAAGCTGGTCACGGTAACAGCAAGGAAAATCACATCTACTTCCTCATATGACGCTGTCAGGGAGAGGTGAGATGTCGTTGTTTGATGAGATCCGGGTGCAGGAGCTGTGTGCAAGGTTGCTCGATAGCCGGAACGAAAAGGGCTGTTCTCTTGAGAGCAGACATGGTCGCGAGTTGAAGGAGCTGTTGCAGGCGGTGGGTGGGATCAGGCCGGTTGGACGTGGCGCACTCTATGTCTTGACCGATGATGGTCGGACGTATCTTGCCAGCCAGTTGGCGCAGGTGGTGCCACCGGAACCGAACAAGCGTGAGCAACTGGCGCTTCTTGGCGGGACGTTGCCGCGCGCTCTGGCATGGGGACAGCAAGCATCCGCGGTCAGCATCCCTTGCCGCGCCACTGCTTGCGGAATTGTCGCTCACGCAGGATGAGGTGATCCGCATCCGTACCCTCGAACCGCTCTCACTGGTCGATCTGCAGGGTCAGCAGCACGATATGACTGCAATGATGGCGTTGTTGGGAGAGTTGGCGTTGCCGGAGCGGACTCTGGGCATGCTGGCTGCCATCGGTTGGCAAGGGGAGCGGGTCATTACGGTGGAGAACAAGGGGGCCTTTGTCGACTACCCGCTGCAACCCGGGCAACTGCTGCTTTTTGCCCCCGGTCGCAATACCTCCCTGGCCAAACAGCTGATCCCGCTGCTGCCTGCGGGCGTGCAGTGGGCCCATTTTGGCGATCTCGATCAACGGGGTATCGATATTGCCATCGAGCTGGCGCGCGAGCTAAATCGACCGGCCATGCTCTGGCTTCCCTGTGAGCTGCAACCTTATCTGGATCACTATGCCCGTCCGGTACGCACCTTTGCGACGGACAGTGGCAAGGTGCTCTGGCGTGTGACTAAGCAGGCTGATCAGGTCGATAGTCATGGCGCGTTGGCAGGCGTTCCCTGGCTCGATAAACTGATCACAGACGGGACTTGGCTGGAGCAGGAGGTATTGATTCTGGCGCCTCGCTGGTGGAGCTGGTCATTGGAAGCGATGGGCAATCAGGTGTGAAACGGGGAGCCCGCGCTCCCCGTCATTTTGTGGTCAGCTGTTTACTTGGCGTTGATGGGCCCCTTGGTGCCGGCATCATTATCGACCCAGCCATCTTCACCCTTGATGCGGCGATCCCCCTGAATGGTGTAGATGACCATGCCATCCTTGAACACCAGCGCACCATCGGATTTCTTGGCATTGACCTTCTTGTCGTTGACCCACACCTGATCCTTGCCATCGATGCGGATATTAGCCACGGTGGCGCCGGTTTGGGGGAAGGTGGCGATCCAGTTGCCCGCATAGGGGCTGGCGCTGGTTGCCGCGGCCGGAGCATTGCCAACACCGGCAGCTGCGTTCTCAGCCTTGGTTTTGTTGATATCGCAGCCATTAAGCTCGCTCACCTGAGTGCAGCCCGAGCGCTCCAGCTTCTGCTCATAGCTGAGATTCAGACCGCCCTCCGCGGCTGGGGCGGCCGCGCTAAATCCCGCCTTGGCATTTTCCGCTTTGGTTTTGTGAATGTCACAGCCCTGCGCCTCGGTGACCTGGGTGCAGCCGGAGCGCTCCAGCTGCTCGGCATATTTGGCGCTGATGGCGTGGGCAGGGGCGATCCCGAGCAGGGTCAGGGTGATGAGCAGAGCAGCATTCCTGGACATAGATAATCCCTCAAAGATGTAAGTCATGCAGGTTCATCCGCGCAGTTGCGGTCGTGAACGTCGGCCTCTTCTGAGCATCCGATACAGATGCGCAGCTGGCGTATTCACGTTAGCACTTCGGGCCAACCTCGCCCAGAGATGTCACTTCGCGCCAGGTGATGCGGTGGGGAGTGCAGGGGAGGCAAGATGGCTGCAGTGTCACCGCAGGAGAGATCCCATCAAGAGAAAAGGTGCTGTACGGCATTATCATAATGATAACGGCAGCCGCAGTGATATCATTTCAGCCCCTGAAACTGACCTTTGATGATAATTCTCACCGACGTAGGGATATTGCCTCTAGTTATTATCAATCGGCTATTTTATGGCTTGGCTGATTCGTTCGCCTTTTTATGGAATAAATCGCTGAAATAGCCGCCGCTTTTGTGCTCTGCATCACATACTTTCGCCATTTATTAATATCTGCCTGCATTTTATTGGTTTGGCACGCTTATTGATTGCCTCATATCGACGCTAACCGATGAGCTCACCCACAACCGGGATGCTGGTGACATCGTGAGTGAAAGGGGAGCTATCCATATCTCATCCAATGATTGGGGCGAACGATGAAAGCAGTTAACGAATTAATCAAAGAGATCAGAGCACTCAAATCCAACCTGCATGAAAAAGATTTTCTGCTGACCTGGGAGCAAACTCCTCAGGAGCTGGAGCTGGTATTGAAACTGGCTGAATCCCTCAAGACCCTGCGTGCCGAAAATATTGCTACCAAACTGTTTAATAGCGGGCTCGGTATCTCGGTTTTCCGCGATAACTCCACCCGAACCCGCTTCTCTTACGCCTCTGCCCTGAACCTGCTCGGTCTGGCCCAGCAGGATCTGGACGAGGGTAAATCCCAGATCGCCCACGGCGAGACCGTCCGTGAAACGGCCAACATGATCTCCTTCTGCGCCGATGCCATCGGGATCCGTGACGACATGTTCCTCGGTGCCGGTAACGCCTATATGCGTGAAGTGGGCGCGGCACTGGATGAAGGGTTCGAGAAGGGGGTGCTGCCCCAGCGTCCGGCGCTGGTCAACCTGCAGTGCGACATTGATCACCCGACCCAGTCCATGGCTGATCTCGCCTGGTTGCAGGAGCACTTTGGCAGCCTGGAGAGCCTCAAGGGCAAGAAGATTGCCATGACCTGGGCCTACTCCCCGAGCTACGGCAAGCCGCTCTCCGTGCCGCAGGGCATCATAGGTCTGATGACACGCTTCGGTATGGATGTGACCCTGGCCCATCCGGAGGGGTATGACCTGATCCCGGACGTGATCGAAGTGGCCAAAGAGAATGCCAAGGCCTCCGGCGGCAGCTTCCGTCAGGTCACCTCCATGGAAGAGGCTTTCAAGGATGCAGATATCGTCTATCCCAAGTCCTGGGCTCCCTACAAGGTGATGGAGCAGCGTACCGAGCTGTTGCGTGCCAATGACCACGCCGGTCTCAAAGAGCTGGAGAAACATTGCCTTGAGCAGAACGCCAAGCACAAGGATTGGCACTGCACCGAGGAGATGATGAAGCTCACCAAGGGGGGCGAGGCGCTCTATATGCACTGCCTGCCGGCCGATATTTCCGGCGTCTCCTGCAAAGAGGGTGAAGTGACCGAAGGGGTATTCGAGAAATATCGTATCGCCACTTACAAAGAGGCGAGCTGGAAGCCCTATATTATCGCCGCCATGATCATGGCCCGTAAATTCTCCGCCCCGGCAGAAACCTTGGAAAATCTGATCAAAGAGGCACAAAAGCGGGTGAAATAAATAACGGCAGGGCAGGGTGAATATTCATCCTGCCCACACTGTCGAACCCATTATTTCGAGTTTTCTCCCCGCGGCATCTGAATAACGGATCTCCCGGCGAGGCAGCTCTTTGTCAGGTAACGCCTAGTGAGGTAAGCATGTCCCAATTTTCTTTGAAGATGGATATTGCCGATAACCGCTTTTTTACCGCCGAGCCATCACCGCTGTTTTCTCGCGCCGAAGCACAAAAGGCTCGCGCTTTTCATAAAAAACTGGCCGGTTATGAACCGACTCCCCTGTGCGACCTGAAAGATCTGGCCGCCTATATCGGGGTAAAAAATATTCTGGTCAAGGATGAGTCAAAACGCTTTGGCCTTAATGCTTTCAAGATGCTGGGTGGCGTTTACGCCATTGCCAACCTGCTCTGTGAAAAATACGGGGTGGCCGTCGAGGATTTCTCCTTCGATCTCATCAAGCGCACCATCAAGGAGCCGATGACCTTCGCCACCACCACAGATGGCAACCACGGTCGTGGCGTCGCCTGGGCCGCCAAGCAGGTGGGTCAGCATGCGGTGGTCTACATGCCCAAGGGCTCTGCCCAGGAGCGAGTTGATCACATTCTCAATCTCGGTGCCGAGTGCATCGTCACCGATATGAACTACGACGACACCGTGCGCCTGACCATGAAGATGGCCGAAGAGCGCGGCTGGCACATAGTGCAGGACACCGCCTGGGAGGGTTACACCAAGATCCCGACCTGGATCATGCAGGGTTACTCCACCCTGGCCGACGAAGCGGTCGAGCAGATGCAGGATATGGGCATCAAGCAGCCGACCCACGTGCTGCTGCAGGCCGGGGTAGGGGCGCTGGCGGGCGGTGTGCTCGGCTATCTGGTGGACTGCTTCGGGGCGAAAAACCTGCACAGTATCGTGGTCGAGCCGGATCAGGCCGACTGCATCTACCGCTCCGGCGTGGCGGGGGAGATGGTCAACGTGGGGGGCGATATGCGCACCATCATGGCCGGTCTTGCCTGCGGCGAACCCAATCCGCTTGGCTGGCCGCTGCTCAGGGGCTGCACTACCCAGTTCATCTCCTGCCACGACAAGGTGTCGGCACTGGGTATGCGGGTGCTCGGCAACCCCCTTGGCAATGACCCTCGCATCATCTCTGGTGAATCCGGCTCGGTCGGTACCGGTGTACTGGCGGCGGTGCGTCACCACCCGGATCGCGCGGCGCTGATGGCTCGCCTCGGGCTGGATAGCAACTCGGTGGTACTCATCATCAACACCGAAGGGGATACCGATGTGAAGCACTACCGGGAAGTTGTGTGGGAAGGCAAGCATCCTGCCTGCGAGTAATTCCGGCAGCGGGCCACTCCCTGCGAGAGCGGAGAGACGAATTGAAGAACTGATCGCGCCTCGCCAACGGGGCGCGGTAACGGGCACAGGGCGCTGCCGACGAACAGGCTGCGCACTCTCAGTTGTTATGGAGAATCACAATGAGCAAGCAAATTCCGTTTGAAATGGTGTTGGAGAAGGCCTACCAGTACAAGGCCGAGATGAGTCAGTTCCTGCGTGACATGATCGCCATCCCGAGCGAGAGCTGCGATGAAGAGCGCGTCGTGCTGCGCATCAAGCAGGAGATGGAGAAGGTTGGCTTTGACAAGGTCGAGATCGACCCCATGGGCAACGTGCTGGGCTATATCGGCCACGGCCCGCACCTGATAGCCATGGATGCCCACATCGATACCGTGGGCGTCGGCAACATGGCCAACTGGAAGTTCGACCCCTATGAGGGGATGGAAGATCACGAAATCATCGGCGGCCGTGGCGCATCTGACCAAGAAGGTGGTATGGCCTCCATGGTCTATGCGGGCAAGATCATCAAGGATCTGGGGCTGGAAGATCAGTACACCCTGCTGGTGACCGGTACCGTACAGGAGGAGGATTGCGATGGCCTCTGCTGGCAGTACATCATCGAGCAGAGCAAGATCCGCCCCGAGTTTGTGGTCAGTACCGAACCCACCGACTGCCAGATCTACCGTGGCCAGCGTGGCCGCATGGAGATCCGCATCGATGTGCAGGGGGTCAGCTGCCACGGCTCCGCACCGGAGCGCGGTGACAACGCCATCTTCAAAATGGGCCCGATCCTTGGCGAGCTGCAGGAGCTGAGCCACAACCTCGGCAATGACGACTTCCTCGGCAAGGGCACCCTGACCGTCTCCGAGATCTTCTTCACCTCTCCAAGCCGCTGCGCCGTGGCAGACAGCTGCGCCGTCTCCATCGACCGCCGCCTCACATGGGGCGAAACCTGGCAAGGGGCGCTCGACGAGATCCGCGCCCTGCCTGCGGTGCAAGCCGCCGGTGCCGAGGTCTCCATGTACCAGTACGACCGTCCGGCCTATACCGGTCTGGTCTATCCGACCGAGTGCTACTTCCCGACCTGGAAGGTGGAAGAGGATCACATCACCGTCAAAACCCTCTCCAAGGCTTATCGTGAGCTGTTCAACAAGGAGCCGGTGGTGGACAAGTGGACCTTCTCGACCAACGGGGTCTCCATCATGGGTCGCCACGGTATTCCGGTCATCGGTTTTGGCCCGGGTAAAGAGCCGGAGGCCCACGCCCCGAACGAGAAGACCTGGAAAGAGCATCTGGTCAAGTGCGCCGCCATGTACGCCGTGATCCCCATGCTCTATCTGGCCGAGCTGGACAAGTAAGGGGGCCGCCGGGTGGTGGCTGCCATCGCCGCCCGGCTGTTGCAAGTGTGGCAAGTGCCCCGTCTCCATTGAGGCGGGGCTTTGCTGTTTGAAGTGATGTTCGAGGTGGTGGGGATGAAACGGCTGCTCAAAAACGGTGTGCTGGTCGATGCACAGGGGGAATATCGTCAGGATCTGCTGATCGATAACGGGGTGATCCGCGCGCGGGCCACCGCTATCCAGCCCGATGGCGAGACCGACGTGATCGATGCCAGCGGCTGTTATGTGATGCCGGGTGGCATCGACGTCCATACCCACTTCAACATCGATGTCGGCATTGCCCGCAGTTGCGATGACTTTTTCAGCGGTACCCGTGCTGCCGCCTGTGGTGGCACCACCACCATCGTCGATCACATGGGATTTGGCCCGGCGGGGTGCAATCTGCATCACCAGCTGGCCCGCTATCACGACTATGCCGCCGATCAGGCGGTTATCGACTACAGCTTTCACGGCGTTGTCCAGCATGTGGATGACGCCATCCTCCACGAGATGGCCGCCATGGTGCAGGAGGAGGGGATCAGCAGCTTCAAGCTCTATCTCACCTACCAGTACAAGCTGGGTGATCACGACGTGCTGCGCGCCCTGGCCCGCCTCAAAGAGGTGGGGGCGCTCGCCACCGTTCATCCCGAGAACGATGCCGCCATCGCGGCGCGCCGGGCTGCCCTATTGGCCGCCGGTCACCATGAACCCTGGTATCACCCGCAAAGCCGCCCACTGGAGTGCGAGGCGGAGGCGATCGCCCGGATGATCAATCTGGCGGGGCTCGCTGGCAATGCGCCGCTCTATATCGTCCACCTCTCCAACGGCTTGGGGCTGGAGTATCTGAAACTGGCGCGCCGTCAGGGGCAACCGGTCTGGGTGGAGACCTGCCCGCAATATCTGCTGCTCGATGATTCCTGCTACTACCGGGAGAACGGGGTCGACTTCCTGCTCAGTCCGCCGCTGCGCTCACGCCGCGAGCAGGACAAGCTGTGGGTCGGTATCGCTGCGGGTGACATCGATACGGTAGCGACCGATCACTGCAACTTCTCCCACGCCCAGCGCATGACCCTCTCGGGCGGCGATTTCAGCCGCTGTCCCAACGGCTTGCCCGGGGTCGAAAACCGGATGCTGCTGCTGTTTGCCCACGGGGTATTGGGCGGACGCATCTCGCCGTCCCGCTTCGTGGCCCTCACCAGCGCCAACCCGGCGCGCCTGTTTGGCCTCTGGCCGCGCAAGGGCAACTTGCAACCGGGGTCTGACGCTGATCTGGTGCTGATGGATCCCCGTGGTGACACCCTCATTTCCCATCAACAGTTGCACGACAACGGCGACTACAGCCCCTACGAGGGGATGCGCTGCCCCGGCAGGATCAGAATGACCCTGAGCCGTGGCGAGATAGTCGCTCGCGATGGCGAGTTTCTGGGGCGGCGTGGTCATGGCCGGTTTTTGGCCAGAGCGCCCTTTGATCCGGCGTTGGCGCCGGAGCTGCACTCGCCTTGCCCCACAGTGGCAGGCTGACAATTCGTTCGAAATACGCAAATCAGCAAGGTTATGTGAACAACGAAAGGTGGGCCGGTATTGCGCCGGCTTGTCCCATCACTGGAGATAACAAGATGAAAAAGAGAATCGTACTGGCCCTTGGTGGCAATGCGCTGGGCAACAACCTGCCCGAGCAGATGAAGGCGGTGCAGAGCACGGCGGGCACCATTGCCGACCTGATCGCCCAGGGGCATGAGGTGGTGGTGACCCACGGCAACGGCCCGCAGGTAGGGATGATCCAGCAGGCGTTCGAGGTGGCGGCCCGCCACGACCCCAAGGCGCCCCATCTGCCCATGTCGGTCTGCGTGGCCCTGAGTCAGGGTTATATCGGTTATGACCTGCAAAACGCCCTGCGCGAGGCCTTACTGGCGCGTGGTATTCACAAGCCGGTTGCCACTTTGGTGACCCAGGTGGAGGTGGATAAAAACGATCCCGCCTTCCTCGACCCGAGCAAACCCATCGGCGGTTTTTTCAGCAAGGAGGAGGCCGAGGCGTTGATGGCCAAGGGCGAGCGGCTAAAAGAGGATGCCGGCCGTGGCTATCGCCGGGTAGTGGCATCCCCCAAACCCGTCGATATCATCGAGAAAGAGACCGTCTCTGCCATGCTGGCTGCCGGTCAGGTGGTGATCACCGTCGGTGGCGGCGGCATCCCGGTGCTGCGGGAGGGCAATCACCTACGCGGTGCCAGCGCGGTGATCGACAAGGATTGGGCCAGTGCCAAGCTGGCGGAGCTTATCGATGCCGACATGCTGATCATCCTTACCGCAGTAGAGAAGGTCGCCATCAACTTTGGCAAGCCGGATGTGCAGTGGCTCGATCAGCTGAGCGTGGCCGATGCCAACAGCTTTATTGCACAGGGGCAGTTTGCCAAGGGTTCCATGCTGCCCAAGGTGGAGGCGGCGCTCTCGTTCGCGACCTCTATGCCGGGGCGCAAATCCCTGATCACCTTGCTGGAGAAGGCCGCCGACGGCATTGCCGGCAAGACGGGAACCCTTATCAGCCGCTAGGCGTTCCAGCTCGGGTTGAGTGTGATTGCGGGGGCCGTCGGCCCCCTTGTTCATTTTGGGGCAGTCATGGTCAGCGGACGATGAGCGGCGTAAGATGGCCGCCTTCAAGCGCGGGCAAGACGCCGAGAGCAGACCAGGCGCAATGAGTGACAAGAGGTGAGTAGCAAACAAATGAGCGGAAAGATCAATATGGCGGCGCTGGTGGGATTGATCCTGCTCACCGCCATCTGGAGTTACAGCTGGATCGTGATGAAGCAGGTGATGCTCTACGCGGGGGCGTTCGAGTTCACCGCCCTGCGCTGCCTGTGCGGATCTCTGGTTCTGCTGCTGGTATTGGCCCTGCGCGGGCGCCGTTATCTCAAACCCACCCCGTTTCGCTATACCCTCGCCATCGCCCTGTTCCAGACCTGCGGCATGGTGGGGTTGGCTCAGTGGGCGCTGATCAGCGGCGGGGCGGGCAAGGTGGCTATTCTGAGCTACACCATGCCGTTCTGGGTGGTGATTTTCGCGGCGCTCTTTCTCGGCGAGCGGATGCGCAAGCTCCACTATCTGGCGGTCGGGGTGGCCGCCTGCGGCCTGCTGCTGGTGATCCAGCCCTGGCAGCTGCATCTCGATTCCATGAAGAGTGCGCTGCTGGGGATTGCCTCCGGCATCTGCTGGGGGATCAGTGCCATCATCGCCAAGCGGATGTATGCCCGCCACCCCGCGGTGGATCTGATGTCCCTCACCACCTGGCAGATGATCTACGCCACCATGGTGATGGCCGTGGTGGCGGCGCTGGTGCCGGAGCGACCCATCGACTGGCAGCCCTATGTGTTTGGCGCGCTCGCCTACAGCGCCATCTTCGCCACGGCACTGGCCTGGAGCCTCTGGCTGTTCGTGCTGAAAAAGCTGCCTGCCGGGATCGCCAGCCTCAGTACCCTGGCGGTGCCGGTGAGCGGCGTGCTGCTCTCATGGTGGCTGCTTGGTGAAAATCCGGGGCCGGTGGAGGGGAGCGGCATCGCCCTTATCGTGCTGGCGCTTATCGTCATCAGCCGCAAGGGCAAGCGCTCTGTGGTGTCGGTGGCGGGGGAAACCCGTATCAAGCACGGTTGAGTGGTGACTGGGCTGCCAGTGGCACGATAAACAGCACTCAAAAGAGCCCGCGACAGGGGACCAGCCCCTCGTTACAATGGCGTGGTCTGACTGTGCTGGAGCACAGGTATCTGATTTATTGTGATTATTTCAACGAACCTAACGGCAAGGATGAGACCGTATGATGACGCTGGTGTGGTTGGCTGTAGGCCTGGTGTGTCTGGTGGTGGGGGCCGAATCTCTGGTGCGGGGCGCATCTCGCCTCGCCACCATGATGGGGATATCGCCACTGGTGGTGGGATTGACCATAGTGGCCTTTGGGACCAGTGCTCCCGAGCTGGCGGTGAGCATCCAGTCTGGCCTCGAGGGGCAGGCAGGGATAGCGGTGGGGAACGTGGTCGGCAGCAATATTTTCAACGTGCTGTTTATTTTAGGTATTTCGGCACTGATCGTACCGTTGACCGTCTCCCAGCAACTGGTACGTCTCGACGTTCCCTTGATGATAGTGGTCTCTTTTCTGGTGTTGTTGCTGGGCTACGATGGCCGTATTGCGCCACTGGAAGGGGCGCTGCTGTTTGCCGGCATCATCGCCTACACCGGGTTTCTCTTTGTCCAGAGTCGACGGGAAAACAAAGCGGTGCAGGCGGAGTACGAGCAGGAGTTTGGTACCCGTGAAGCGAGTACGGCGGGCAACTGGTTGCGCAATCTGCTCTTTATTGCCGCAGGTCTGGGTCTGCTGATCCTCGGCTCCCGCCTGCTGGTTGGCAGTGCAGTGGAGATTGCCCACTACTTCGGGGTGAGCGATCTGATCATCGGCTTGACCATAGTGGCGGCCGGTACCTCCTTGCCCGAAGTGGTGACCTCCATCGTCGCAGCCCTGCGCGGGGAGCGGGATATCGCTGTGGGGAACGTGGTGGGCAGCAATATCTTCAATATCCTCTGCGTGCTGGGGCTCACCTCCATCGTCACTCCCGGTGGGCTTGAAGTGTCGGCCACCGCCCTTCAGTTCGATATTCCGGTAATGATTGCGGTGGCGCTTGCCTGCCTGCCCATCTTCTTTACCGGTTACACCATCGCCCGCTGGGAAGGGGCGCTGTTTCTGGCCTACTACATCGGCTACACCTGCTGGCTGATCCTCCACGCTACATCCAGTCCGCTGCAAAGTCAGTTCAGCGCAGCACTAACCGGTTTTGTATTGCCGCTCACCGCCATCACTCTGGTTGTGCTGGCGGTGCGAGCCTGGCGATTGCAACGAACCCGGTCGTGATGCAGGTTCCCCTGATGTAAAGGAGCTGCATCAACCGACAGGACGAAAAAAGCCCCACCATCATGGTGGGGCTTTTGCTTGGTGCTGAACTTGGTGCTGAAGAGGGACGCGAAGGGCCGTTATCTGCGCTGGGCCAGATGCATCATGGCTTCCAGCACGGCGCCGCCGATGGCGCGAGCCTTGTCCGATACCGTAGTGGCATCGGCCCGCTCGCCTCTGGGGTCGATGTCACCGATCTTGAAGCCGACGGTCACCTCGATGCCATCGCTGAGCAGACCTCGCACCATGCCGGAGAGCGGCGCGATAATGGGAGCGTCCCCCACATGGGCGATCACATCCCCCTCCTGCACCAGATCACCGAGCTTGATAATGCTCTTCATCACCCCGGCGACAGGGGCGCGCACCACCCGGCGGGCGGAGTGCCCCTCGATGACCCCGGGAATGCCGGTATTGGGCTGGGCAGGGCCCTGATAGATGACCCGGCCCAGATGATGACCGCGGTTGGTCTCAATGACCGCATCGCAGTCGCGCCCCGCCTCAAATCCCGGGCCAAGGGCCACCGTAATGGGGGCCATCTCCTTGTGGGTGCCGAGATTCTGCTTGGCGAGGATGGCATCCACCAGATAGCGGGGCTTGAGCTCGGCGAGGGTGGCACAGTCGGGGTCGACCAGCAGCGGAATGACGCCCCGATCCAGCTGCTCGAACGCTTGCTCAACGCTCTCGACCCGCTTGGCGCGCACACCCTCGACACTGGTTTCGCCGTCAAACATCCCTTGCGCGAAGGCGACGGTGCGACGGATCACCGTGGGCTTGTCGAGATCCAGCATCACCACCTTGAAGCCGGCATTGTGCAGGCGCAACGCCACTCCGGTGGCGATATCGCCGGAGCCGCGCATCACCACCAGTTGATCCCGCTTGAGGCGCACGTCATCCTGCATTAGCCCACCCGATTTGCCGTTTTTCACCTGCAGCAGTTCGGCGAGGATGCTGA
Organism: Aeromonas sp. 604282; assembly: GCF_049170575.1. Classification (NCBI taxonomy): domain Bacteria; kingdom Pseudomonadati; phylum Pseudomonadota; class Gammaproteobacteria; order Aeromonadales; family Aeromonadaceae; genus Aeromonas; species Aeromonas sp. 604282. The sequence goes on from NZ_JAAKMV010000001.1 coordinate 96,656, forward strand.
TGGCGATCTCCTCGGGGGTCTCGGCACCTATGTTGTAGCCGATGGGGGCGTGCAGCCGCTGCAACTGCTCCTGACTCACCCCTTGCTGGCGCAGCGCCTGGGTGAAGGTCTGCACCTTGCGCTTGCTGGCGAGTAGCCCCAGATAGGCGAGGGGACGACTGATGAGCCGATCCAGCGCCTCCTTGTCCTGATGGTTGGTGGCGATGATGACGAAGTTGGCGGGCTCGATGGCCAGTTTTTCGATCACCGCGCTGATGGTATCGGCCTGTTTGAGGTGAGTGCCGGTGGGGAAGTGATCGGGATTGAGGCTCCCTTCAAAACAGTCGCCCACATGGATATCAAAACCCAGCGGTGCGGCGGCATGGGCCAGCGCCCGGTTGACGTGACCGGCACCGATCAGTACCAGCCGTGGTCGCAGACCATAGACATCGATATAGACCGACATGGCGCCGCCACAGTCCGACCCGACCGCATGTTCGCCGTTGCGGGCCATCCGGCCGTGGAAGATACGCGGCTTGCGCACGGCAATGGCGGCCATGGCCTCTTCGATCACCAGCCGCTCGATCATGCCGCCGCCGATGGTGCCGAGGATCTGGCCATCGGCCATTACCAGCATCTGGGCCTGATGGCGGGGGGTGGAGCCACGGCTCTCGATGATCTGGGCCATGGCAAAGGGAATGTTCTCCTGTTCCAGTCGGGCAGCGTGTGCAAACAGATTCATAAGGTACCTCTTCTTATCCTTAAACCATCATGGGCGAGGCGGCTGAGCCTCATCCTGAGCGAAGTAACCGAGTGCGTGGCGAATGGGCTGTGGTTCGCGAACCGCCCCCTGCCAGATGGCGTTGATCTCGGGGTGGCGGCTATGCAGCTTTATCAATTCATCGAGCCACGACGCCTCATTTTGATAATCCCCATTGATAAACCAGATCCGGCGCGCCCCGGGCGGAGTGCCTTTGAACAGCCCCTCGGGGTGGGAGAGCAGCTTGTGAAACAGCGCCCAGTCGAGGGGGTCACCGGCCTCTATCCCGCACAGGGCTTGGAATTCGGCCCAGCGGTGGATCTGCTGCGGGTCGGCCTTGGTCCCCACCATGGCGCCGCCCGTCAGGGCGATCACCCAATCACTGTGCTGAGGAATGCAAGGTTCGTGCAAAGCGGGCACTTTCAATAACTTGTGATGAGCGCCATCCGCTTCGACCAGGATAAGATCGAAGCGCTGCTGTCCTTTGAGCAGGTCGATTTGGCGCAGATCCGGCCCTGCAACCTTGCCGGTGCGCTCATCGAGATGGCTGAACAGGGCAACCAGAGTCGGGCCATCCGGCAGCGCCTGACAGCGGGTAAGTTGACGAACGGGATCCGTCTCGATAATCAATTCCCGATAGTGTGACGGGGCTGGCAGAAACATCCGGGTGGTGGTGGTAATTAGCACCCTTTTACCCTGCTTATAAAAATATTCCGCCAGCCAGAACAGGGTGCTGGTTTTTCCGCCGGCACCACAAAGGCTAATTAGCGTGGTATGGTTGTCACTATTTTCAAGCAGTGGATTTAAAAGCGAACCAATATCCGGAAACGCGTGAATAACAGAGTGTGGCAAGGACATGGCAATGACCGAAATAAATAGCGAGGTGAATGAAAAGGTGCAGGCTCGGGGGCGTGAACAGTGTGACTGTATAATTACCGCAGCAGGTTTGTCATCCCGCATGGGGGCATGGAAAATGATGCTACCTTATGGCTCGGGGACAATTCTTGATGCAAGTCTCAAAAATGCCCTGGCCTTCTGCTCCCGGATTATTTTGGTCGTGGGTCATCGCGGGGCCGAACTCGCTGCCTGTTATGGGAATCGCCCCGACATTCTCATCGTCCATAACCCTGACTATGAGTTGGGGCTGGGCAGTTCCATCCGCTGCGCTCTGGCGGCCAGCAATGCTGACTACCTCTTTATCAGCCACGGGGATCTGCCCTGTATCCCGTGCGAGGTCTATCAGCAGTTGTGGCAGGCGCGCGGAGAGCTCGCCCTGTTCCCGAGCTTTGAGGGGGAGGCGGGTCATCCGGTCTTGCTGCCAAAATCCCTCGCAAGGGCGCTGGCTGCCGCGCCGGCACAGGGTTCGGTGCGCCGCTGGTTGCTGCAACGCGCACACCGAAGCATACCGGTCGAGAGTCCTGCCATCCTCTTTGATATCGATACCCCCGAGCGCTATCAGGCGCTGATCCGCGGCGAGCAGGATCTGCGTTCTGCCGACGCGCTTACGACCGAGCAGGGCTGAGTCGTATCGTTGGGGCCCAAGCCCCTCTGTGTGTAATGGCAGGCAGAGGGGCGGTAACGCCGAGCCATCTCGCAGCCTTTGGATAAACCGAAATAGCGACGACTGCCTTTTATATGGCAGTGACTTTTAAGCCAGCCCCGACCATATTGGCCGGGGCTGGCTTGCGATAATGCTGGATGATTTTTAACCCTATCAAAGTGATATTTATCGCTGCCGATTTGATACTTCTCTTTTTTTCTCTTGCATTGCCTTGAATAAATTTTCAAGTGAGTGAGAACCACTCTCATCAATCATAATGGCGACATGCCAAACAGCCTTCATTAATTCGAGCCATCTCACGCTTTTACCCTAAAAAATAGTTTTGCCGATGGAGTGGCCTGATAGTTGCTCCTCTCCTTGCCAAGGGGTAATGCCCGTGCGGGATACCCCATTTATTCATGCTGCCAATGCGCAGAACAGCTGCAAGGAGATAGCCATGGGCGATATTATGCGACCCGTTCCCTTCAAGAACCTTCTGACCCGTATTTTTGCGGAATATAAAGAGAGTCAGAGCATTTTCGGTATTCCCGCCGCACAATTTTATCGCAAGCAGGACGAGCGCAAGATCAAGGTGTTCGGTGAAACCTGCGAGACTCCCATTGGCCCGGCAGCCGGCCCCCATACCCAATTGGCCCAGAACATCGTCACCTCCTGGCTGACCGGCGGGCGCTTTATCGAGCTCAAGACGGTGCAGATCCTGGACCGTCTCGAACTGGAAAAGCCCTGTATCGATGCCGAGGATGAGTGCTTCAACACCGAGTGGTCCACCGAGTTCACTCTGCCCAAGGCATTTGACGAGTATCTTAAAGCCTGGTTTGCCCTCTACCTGTTAGAAGAGGTGTTCGACCCGCGGCTCGACGGAGAGGCCAAGTCCTTCATCTTCAACATGAGCGTGGGTTACAACCTCGATGGCATCAAACAGCCGCCGATGCAGCAGTTTATCCACAGCCTGATGGATGCAAGCCAAAGTCCGAAGTTTGCCGAGTACCAGCAGGTGCTGCGCGAGCTGGTGGTCGACGAGCAGTTTATCGCCGAGCTGGGGCTGGGGGCGCGGCGTGATCGTCTGCAACAGCTGGTGGATCGCATCCCGGCCAATCTGGTGCACGGTGTCACCCTCTCCACCATGCACGGCTGCCCGCCGAACGAGATCGAGGCCATCTGCCGCTACATGCTGGAAGAGAAGGGGCTCAACACCTTCGTCAAACTGAACCCGACCCTGCTGGGCTACCCGCGGGTGCGCGAGATCCTCGATACCTGCGGCTTTGATTACATTGGTCTGAGCGAAGCGTCGTTCGATCACGACCTCAAGCTGGATCAGGCCAAGGCGATGCTGACCCGCTTGATGGCGCTGGGGGCCGAGAAGGGGCTCACCTTCGGGGTCAAGCTGACCAACACCCTGGGCACCATCAACCGTAAGGGGGCGCTGCCGGGTGATGAGATGTATATGTCCGGCCGTGCGCTGTTCCCGCTCTCCATCAACGTGGCGGCCGTGCTGTCCCGCGCCTTCGATGGCAAGCTGCCCATCTCCTACTCGGGCGGTGCCAGCAAGTTCAACATCGCCGAGATCTTCGAGACCGGTATCCGTCCCATCACCATGGCCACCGACCTGCTCAAGCCGGGTGGCTACCTGCGCCAGATTGAGTGCCTCAAAGAGATCGACGCCTCTGACAGCTGGGGCATGAGTCAGGTAGATGTGGCCAAGCTGGAAGCGCTTGCCGCCAAGGCGCTCACCATGGATTACACCCAGAAGGAGTGGAAGTCCGAGGATCGCATCGAAGTGGGTGGCGGCCTGCCGCTGACCGATTGCTACGTGGCGCCCTGTGTCACTGCCTGCGCCGTGCATCAGGATATCCCCGAGTACATTCGTCTGATGGGCGAGGGAGAGTATGTGGCAGCCCTTGAGCTGATTTATCAGCGCAACGCCTTGCCTGCCATCACCAGCCATATCTGCGATCACCAGTGCCAGTACAACTGCACCCGTCTCGACTACGACAGCGCGCTCAATATCCGCGAACTGAAAAAAGTGGCGCTGGAGCGCGGCTGGGAAGGGTACAAGGCCCGCTGGCACAAACCGGCAGGCAGTGGAGACAAGCATCCGGTGGCGGTGATTGGCGCAGGCCCGGCCGGTCTCTCCGCCGGTTACTTCCTGGCCCGTGCCGGCCATCCGGTCACCGTGTTTGAGCGCGAAGCGGATGCCGGTGGCGTGGTTAAACACATCATCCCCGAGTTCCGCATTCCGGCCGAACTTATCCAGCATGACATCGACTTTGTCGCCGCCCACGGGGTCAAGTTCGAGTTTGGCTGCGATCCGGCGCTCACCGTCGACAAGCTGCATGCCCAGGGCTTTAGCTATGTTTTCGTCGGCATCGGTGCCGACAAGAATGGCGGCATGCGCCTCGAGGGGGGTCACGAGCGGATTTACAAATCCTTCCACTTCCTGCGCAGCTTCAATCAGGGCAAACCGCTGCCGCTGGGCCGCCATGTGGCGGTGATCGGTGCCGGCAACACCGCCATGGACTGTGCCCGGGCCGCCCTCAAGGTGCCCGGTGTCAGCGATGTAACCGTGATCTACCGTCGCAGCGAAAAAGAGATGCCCGCCTATCGCGAGGAGTATCTGGAAGCGGTGGAGGATGGGGTGCGTTTCTGCTTCCTCACCAATCCGGAGCGCTTTGACAAAGATGGCAAGCTCACGGTGCGGATGATGGCGCTGGGGGAACCTGACGAGCAGGGCCGCCGCCGTCCGGTGCCCACCGAGCAGACCGAAGTGATGCAGATGGATGCCCTGATCACCGCCATCGGCGAGCAGCCTGATTGCGACGTTTTGAAAGCGATGGGCATTCCCTTGGGCAGCGATGGCTGGCCCGAGGTGGACAGCCAGACCGGCGAAACCAGCCGTCGCAACGTCTTCCTTATCGGTGACGTGCAGAGCGGCCCGTCCTCCATCGTCGGTGCCATCGGTGGTGCCCGCCGCGCCGCGGATCTGGTGCTCTCTCGTGAGCATATCGCCAGCCAGCAGAGTGAAGTGACCATCCAGCCGTCGGGCAAGGATGAGATCTACCGCCGCAAGGGGAGCATCGCCGTCACCATGGTTGACAAGAGCGAGCGCGATGCCTTCGTGGCGCAAGAGGCGCACCGTTGCCTCGAGTGCAACTACCTCTGCAGCAAGTGCGTGGATGTCTGCCCCAACCGGGCCAACGTCGCCATCGCGGTGCCGGGCTTCAAAGACCAGTTCCAGACCCTGCACCTGGATGCCTACTGCAACGAATGTGGCAACTGCGCCCAGTTCTGCCCGTGGCAGGGCAAGCCCTATCAGGACAAGGTCACCATCTTCAGCCTGCCCGAGGACTTCGACAACAGCCGCAACCCCGGTTTCTATCTGGCTGACGGTGGCGAACTGCGGGTGCGTCAGGATGGCGAGACCTATCGCCTGACCATAGATGCCCAGAGCCGGATCAAGGATGCGCCAGCGGCCCTTGGCGACATGTGCCGGATCATCAGCCATGTCCATGCTCATCACCACTACCTGCTGGGGGCCGTCGAGGCCTGAGCGAACCACGAATAAGCGAAGGAGCAAACCATGTTTATTCTGAAAAACGTCACCGCTGTCCAGTTGGAGCCGACCCGGGTGCTGGAAGGGGTGGATATCGCCATCGAAGGATCGCTTATCAAAGCGGTGGGGCCCAATCTGCGGGCCCTCTACCCGGAGGCCAACTATCGGGAGATGGGGGGCAAGCTGGTGATGCCGGGCATCGTCTGTGCCCACAACCACTTCTACTCCGGCCTGTCGCGGGGGATCATGGCCAATATCGCCCCTTGCCCGGATTTTATCTCCACCCTGAAAAATCTCTGGTGGCGGCTCGATCGGGCGCTCGATGAGGAGTCCCTCTACTACAGCGGTCTCATCTGCTCGCTGGAAGCGATCAAGAGCGGCTGCAGCGCGGTGATCGACCACCACGCTTCGCCCAACTTCATCAAGGGCTCCCTGAATGTGTTGCGCAAAGGGTTTATGGAGGCGGGCCTGCGCGGCATGACCTGCTTCGAGACCACGGACCGCAACGGCGGCCTTGCCGAGCTGCAGGCCGGGGTGGAGGAGAACATCCTGTTCGCGCAGGCCATTGATGCCGCCAAGGCCAAGGGGAACGAACCCTATCTGGTGGAGGCTCATATCGGCGCCCATGCCCCCTTCACCGTGCCCGACGAGGGGCTGGCCATGCTGCGCGAAGCGGTGCAGGTCACCGGTCGCGGGCTGCATATCCATGTGGCGGAAGACCGTTACGACATGGCCCACGGCCACCACCACTATGGCAAGGAGCCCATCGCCCGGCTGGACGAGTTTGGCCTTGTCGACAGCAAGACCCTGATCGCCCACGGCATCTACCTGAGCCCGGCCGACATCGAGCTGCTCAACAGCCGCGATGCCTTCCTGGTGCATAACGCCCGCTCCAACATGAACAACCACGTGGGCTACAACATGCACCTGCCGGAGTATCGCAATCTGGCGCTGGGCACCGATGGTATCGGCTCCGACATGCTCGAAGAGCTCAAGTTCGCCTACTTCAAACACAAGGATGCCGGCGGAGCGCTCTGGCCCGACAGCTTTGCCCGGTTCCTCTGGAACGGCAACACCCTGCTGGAGCGCAACTTCGGCGCCAAATTTGGCCGCCTGGAGCCGGGTTACAAGGCCGACCTCACCATCTGCGACTACGCCGCACCGACCCCGCTGGCGCCGCGCAACCTCGGCGGCCATCTCGCCTTCGGTATGGGCTCATCCTCGGTCAACAGCGTGATGGTCGAGGGACGCATGGTCTATCAGGATCGCGAGTTCGCCTTTGACGTCGAGCCCATTTATCAGCAGGCCAGCAAGGTGGCGAGCCGCCTGTGGCAACGGATGGATCAGCTGGCCTAGGGCCACCCTCCACAGTTTTGGACCGGATTGCCCGCCCTGTGGATCTCCCCGGCGGCGGGCTGCAAGAGTAAGGACGACACATGATTGAGCAATTCTTCCGACCCGAACAACTGGGTCAGGCTTTGGAACTCAAGGCCCGCTTTGGCAACGACGCCGTCTACATGGGGGGCGGCAGCAAGCTCAACGCAGCCCCGACCCGCACCGACAAGAAGGTCGCCATCTCGCTGGACAAGCTCGGACTTGGCCAGATTGAGCAACAGCACGGTCAACTCCACATCGGCGCCACCGTCACCCTGCAAGCCCTCAAAGATGACCCCCGTACTCCGGCCGCCCTGTGCGAGGCGCTGGGGTTTGTCTACTCCCGCCATCTGCGCAATCAGGCCACCATTGGCGGCGAAATTGCCTGCCAGCAGCAGGACTCCCCGCTGTTGCCGGTACTGCTGGTACTCGAAGCCGTGGTGGTGCTGGAGAACAATCAGTTGCAACCCATCGATGCCTATCTGGCGGGCCAGCGCAAGGAGCTGGTGCTGGGGGTGGTGCTGCCGGAGCCCGCGCTGCGCTGCGCCACCCGTCGCATCAGCCGTAACGCCGATGGTCTGGCGGTGATGACTGCCGCAGTGGCCCTCGACGCCCTTGGCGAGATGCGGGTCGCCGTTGCTGGCGTTACGCCGCAGCCGATGCGCCTGCGTGATGTGGAGCGCCGCGATCTGCACGATGCCGCGCTGGAGGCGGCCGTGAGCGAGCTGGTTGCACCGCGCGAGGATCTCGGCGGCAGCGTGACCTACAAGCGCTATATCAGCGGGGTAGTGGTGGCGGATCTGCTGGTCGAGTGCCAGCAGCAGGAGGTACAGGCATGATGGAACTCAACTTCACACTGAACGGTGCCCTGCGCACCGTCATTACCCCGGCTGGCGAGAATGCCCAGCGGGTGCTGTTCAACCAGTGCCGGATGCACTCGGTGCGCAACAGCGACGACGGCTTTGGCTTTGCCGGCTCAGATGCCATTCTCTTCAACGGCAAGGTGATCAACGCCTCCCTGCTGATCGCCGCACAACTGGATGGATCAGAGGTGCGCACCGCCGAGTCGCTGGGCAGCTGGAACCAGCTCAGTCTGGTACAGCAGGCGATGGTAGATGTGGGCGTGGTGCAGTCCGGCTACAACGATCCGGCTGCGGCGCTCATCGTCACTGACCTGCTTGATCGCCATCCCAGCCCCAACCGTGATCAAATCGACGACGCGCTCTCGGGCCTGTTTCACCGGGACGGCGGCTACCAGCAGTTCTATCAGGCCATCGAGCTTGCCAGTTCACGGATGAAGGATCCCGATTATCTGTGCCAGATCGCCCCGGAGTTTCGCGACGATCTGCGCCATATCGGTAAGAGCTGCCCAAAAGTGGACGCCGCCAAGATGGTGCAGGCCAAACCCTGCTACGTGGAGGATCGGGTCACCGAGGATGCGCTGGTCATCAAGATGCTGCGCAGCCCCCATCCTCATGCGGTGATCACCAAACTCGACGTGAGCCGCGCCGAAGCCATGCCGGGCGTCGTGCATGTGATCACCCACCTCAACTGCCCGGATATTTACTACACCCCGGGTGGCCAGAGTGCGCCCGAGCCGTCACCGCTGGATCGCCGCATGTTTGGCCGCAAGCTGCGTCACGTAGGTGACCGGGTGGCCGCCGTGGTGGCCGAGAGCGAAGCCATCGCATTGGCCGCGCTCAAGCTCATCGAGGTCGAGTATCAAGTGCTGCCGGCGGTCATGAGCATTGACGAGGCGATGGCCCCCAATGCACCGCTGGTGCACGACGAGCCCATCGTCTACATGGCCGGGGCACCGGCGGATCTGGAGCAGCAGAACGCCTGCTCGGTGCGCCGCGGCGACGAGCACATGATCATCAACTTCCCCATCGGTTCCCGCCCGCACGAGAACCTGGCCGCCAGCGTCCATGGCCAGATCGGCGATGTGGCCAAAGGCTTTGCCGAGGCGGACGAGATTGTCGAGCGCACCTACGAATCGACCCAGGCCCAGCAGTGCCCGACCGAGCCACACATCTGCTTCACCTACATGGATGGCGATCGTCTGGTGATCCACGCCTCCACTCAGGTGCCGTGGCACGTGCGCCGTCAGGTGGCGCGCATCGTCGGCATGAAGCAGCACCAGGTGCATGTGATCAAGGAGCGGGTAGGGGGCGGCTTTGGCTCCAAGCAGGATATCCTGCTGGAAGAGGTGTGCGCCTGGGCGACCAAGGTCACAGGCCGTCCGGTTACCTTCCGCTACACCCGTGAAGAGGAGTTCATCAGCAACACCTCCCGCCATGTGGCTAAGGTGAAGGTGAAAGTGGGGGCCAAGAAAGATGGCACCATCACCGCCATCGAGATGGATTTTCGTGCCAACACCGGTCCTTACGGCAACCACTCCCTGACGGTGCCGAGCAACGGCCCTGCGCTCTCCCTGCCGCTCTATCCGTGCGACAACGTGCGCTTTACCGTCAACACCTACTACAGCAACATCTGTCCGACCGGCGCCTATCAGGGCTACGGTGCGCCCAAGGGCAACTTTGCCCTGACCATGGCCATTGCCGAACTTGCCGAGAAACTGGGCATCGATCAGCTCGACATGGTGGAGCACAACCGGGTGCATGAAGGGGACATCCTCAAGGTGCTGGGTGCCATCGGCGAGGGCAAGATGCCTACCTCGGTGCCCCACGCGGCCAGCTGCGCCCTCGAACCCATCCTCAAGCAGGGCCGCGAACTGATCGCCTGGGATAGCCCCAAACCCGCCGACGGGGATTGGCGCATCGGTCGTGGCGTCGCCATCATCATGCAGAAATCGGGGATCCCGGATATCGATCAGGCCAACTGCATGGTCAAGCTGGAATCGGACGGCACCTTTATCGTTCACTCCGGTGGCGCCGATATCGGCACCGGCCTCGATACCGTGGTGGCCAAGCTGACTGCTGAAGTGCTGCATTGCCCGCTCGGGGATGTGCATGTCATCTCCGGCGACACCGACCATGCCCTGTTCGACAAGGGGGCCTACGCCTCGTCAGGTACCTGCTTCTCCGGCAACGCGGCCAAGAAGGCGGCCGAGAACCTCAAGGAGAAGATCCTGTTCCACGGCGCCGCCATGCTGGGCGAGCCGGTAGCCGATGTTGAGCTGGCGTTCCCGGGCGTGGTGCGCGGCAAGCTGGGGGAGGTGAGCCTCGCCAAGCTGGCCCACAAGGCCGAGACAGGTACCGGCTTCGGTATCCTCGTGGGCACTGCCAGCTACATCACCTCTGAGCTTGCCTTCCCGTACGGGGCCAACTTCGCCGAGGTGGCGGTCAACGTCAGAACCGGCGAGATCCGGCTCGACAAGTTCTACGCCCTGCTCGACTGCGGCACCCCCATCAACCCGGAACTGGCGTTCGGCCAGATCTACGGGGCGACCATGCGGGCCATCGGCCACTCATTGACCGAGGAGATCTGCTACGACGGCAAGGGCATTCCGCTCACCCGGGATCTGAAGAGCTATGGCGCGCCCAAGATTGGCGACATTCCGCGCGACTTCCGGGCCTTCCTGGTACCGAGTGACGACAAGGTCGGCCCTTACGGCGCCAAGTCCATCTCGGAGATCGGGGTTAACGGCGCGGCGCCCGCCATCGCCACCGCCATCCATGACGCCTGTGGTGTCTGGCTGCGCAAGTGGCACTTCACGCCGGAGCAGATCCTGCGCGAGCTGGGCAAGCTGGAGCAAAAAGTGTCGGCATAACAAAATAAAAGGTGAGGGGCGGGCGCAAGCTCGCCCCCAGCGCCTGACGGCGGAATGAGTATTCCGCCTACATTCTGTGTGATGGGACAAACACGATGTCTAAAACAACACGCAAGCACTCGGATCTCATTTACGAGCTGGAAGACAAACCCCCGTTTTATCAAACCCTGATGGGTGCAGTGACCCATCTGCTGGCCATTTTTGTCCCCATGGTTACCCCGGCGCTGATCGTCGGCGGCGCCCTGGGTCTCTCCACCGAGATCACCGCCTATCTGGTCTCCATGGCGATGATCGCCTCCGGTATCGGCACCTGGCTGCAGGTGAACCGTTATGGCCCCATCGGGTCTGGGCTGCTCTCCATCCAGTCGGTCAACTTCTCCTTCGTCACCGTGATGATCGCGCTCGGCGGCGCCATGAAAAAAGATGGCATCCATGAGGAGCTGATCGTCTCGACCCTGCTCGGGGTCTCCTTTGTCGGTGCCTTTCTGGTGATGGGCTCCTCCTTTGTGCTGCCCTACCTCAAGCGGGTGATCACCCCGACCGTGAGCGGGGTAGTGGTGCTGATGATTGGCCTGAGCCTTATCAAGGTGGGGATCATCGACTTTGGCGGCGGCTTCTCCGCCATGAGCAGCGGCACCTTCGGCAAATACGAGAACATCGGGCTGGGGCTCTTGGTGCTCTGCGTCATCATCGCCTTCAACTGCAGCCGAAGCCCGCTGCTGCGGATGAGCGGCATTGCCATCGGCCTGATGGTGGGTTATGCGGTGGCCCTGATGCTCGGTATGGTGGATTTCTCCGCCCTTGAGAACCTGCCGCTTATTACGGTGCCTATCCCGTTCAAGTACGGTTTCTCCTTCGATCTGCACGCCTTTATGTTGGCGGGCACCATCTATCTGTTGAGCGTGCTGGAGGCGGTGGGGGACATCACCGCCACCGCCATGGTCTCCCACCGGGATATTCAGGGGCCTGAATTTCAAAAACGGCTCTCCGGCGGCGTGCTGGCTGATGGTCTGGTCTCGGTCATTGCCTCGGCACTCGGCTCTTTGCCGCTCACCACCTTTGCCCAGAACAACGGCGTCATCCAGATGACCGGGGTGGCCTCACGCCATGTGGGCAAGTTTATCGCCGTCATCCTGGTGCTGCTGGGGCTTTTCCCCGTAGTAGGGCGCTTCTTTACCACCATACCGTCACCTGTGATGGGGGGCGCCATGGTCATCATGTTCTCGATGATCGCCATCGCCGGTGGTCGCATCATCATCAGCCACGGCTTCGATCGGCGGGAGACTCTGATTGTCGCCACCTCGCTTGGCCTTGGGCTCGGTGTTTCCTATGACCCGAACGTCTTCAAGGTGCTGCCTGCGGGTATCTACATGCTGGTGGAGAATCCCATCTGCGCCGGCGGCATCACCGCCATCATCATGAATCTGGTGCTGCCGCAAAGCCGCAAACGCAAGGCGGCCGTCAGGGATGCCGAGGCGGTGGAGGTGATCCAGCTGAGCGACAAGCCGGATGTGATTTTTACCGCCCGCAGCGCGGGCCTGTCATCGGCCAGCAAGGGGGAGGGTTCACCAGAGCCAGTGCCCGGGCAGGCGGTGGCGCCACAAGTGGAACGGATCTGACGGTTAAACCGGCAAAAAACGTCAACAGAACAAGAAAAACAGGGAAACGGTTATGAAAAACGACAACTCTGTCAAAGCGGTACGCGGCAGCTTCTTCGATATCACCCGGGTGGTGGAGCAGCCCGAGGAGATTGAGTCCAACGCGCGCCTTATCGAGGATGGCCTGCTGATCATTCGCAACGGTTGCATCGACTGGTTCGGTGAGTGGGAAGAGGGGAAAGATCGCATTCCGGCCGAAGTGCGGGTGCGGGATTACCGCGGCAAGATGATAGTGCCGGGCTTTGTCGACACCCACATTCACTATCCCCAGAGCGAGATGGTGGGGGCCTATGGCGAGCAGCTGCTGGAGTGGCTCAACCGCCACACCTTCCCGGCCGAGCGGCGTTACAACGATCTCGAATATGCCCGCGAGATGTCCACCTTCTTTATCAAACAGCTGCTGCGAAACGGCACCACCACGGCGCTGGTGTTTGGCACCGTTCACCCCGAGTCGGTGGATGCCCTGTTCGAGGCGGCCAGCCGCATCAATATGCGGATGATCGCCGGCAAGGTGATGATGGATCGCAATGCACCCGATTATCTGCTCGATACCGCCGAGAGCAGCTATGTGCAGAGCAAGCAGCTTATCGAGCGCTGGCACGGCAACGGTCGACTGCTCTATGCCATCACACCACGATTTGCACCCACTTCGACATCCGAGCAGCTGTCGATGGCGCGGCGACTGCGCGAAGAGTTTCCCACCACCTATCTGCACACCCATCTGTGCGAGAACAAGGACGAGATCGCTTGGGTGAAATCCCTCTTCCCGGAGCACAAGGGTTATCTCGACGTCTATCACCAGCATGGGCTGACCGGTCACAACTGCGTGTTTGCCCACTGCGTCCATCTGGAAGAGCAGGAGTGGGATTGCCTGAAAGAGACCAATTCCACCATTGCGTTTTGTCCCACCTCCAACCTTTATCTCGGTAGTGGCCTGTTCAAGTTGCACAAGGCGTGGCGCAAGCAGGTGAAAGTGGGGATGGGCACCGACATCGGCGCCGGTACCACCTTCAACATGCTGCAGACCCTCAACGAGGCCTACAAGGTGATGCAACTGCAGGGCGAGCGTCTTTCTGCCTATCAGGCCTTCTATCTGGCGACCCTGGGCGGTGCCCATTCGCTCGGGCTTGATGAGAAGATCGGCAGCTTTGCGGTAGGCAAGGAGGCGGATTTCGTGGTGCTCGACCCGGTCGCCACCCCGCTGCAGCAACTGCGTTATGACAACTCCACCACCTTGCGCGACAAGCTCTTTGTGCTGCTGACGTTGGGGGATGACAGAGCCATCTACCGTACCTATGTAGATGGTCAGCTGGTCCACGAACGGGGTTAGGGAGAATAAACCGGGCAGGGCAGCAAGAGCGCTGCTCTGCCACGAATACGGAAGCTGGCGTGCCCGCTCGGGGCGCCAGCGCCGCGATACATCAGGGCGACCCCCTGATGACCAACCTGAAATGGCCCGGTTTTTTGATCAGTCAGGCAAACGTTTGAGTCAATTGCTGCCTCCTTGGTCAGTCGGTCTCTTTACACCAGCACATAGTGTGTTGGCGTGAGACTTGAAGATCCTGTTGCCATTTCGTGATGAAACACTCAGGCGCTTGTGAAGGAGTTGGGTATGACCCAAACAAACAGCAGGACAAACAGCGTGGAAGGGCTGGCCAATAGTGATGCCGGCAAGACCGCATCACAACAGCAACCGCTCACCGCTCTCGATCGCTATTTCATGATCAGCGAGCGGGGTAGCAACGTCAGACAGGAGGTGCTGGCCGGGCTCACCACCTTTCTCGCCATGGTCTATTCAGTGATCGTGGTGCCCGGCCTGCTCGGCAAGGCCGGTTTTCCACCGGGCGCCGTCTTTGTTGCCACCTGTCTGGTGGCGGGATGTGGTTCATTGTTGATGGGGCTCTGGGCCAAGCTGCCGATGGCTATCGGCTGCGCTATCTCGCTCACCGCCTTTACCGCTTTCAGCCTGGTGCTGGGGCAGCAGATCCCCATTCCGGTCGCGCTCGGTGCCGTCTTCCTGATGGGGGTGCTGTTTACCGCCATCTCGGTGACCGGGGTGCGTAGCTGGATCCTCGACAACCTGCCGATGGGGATTGCCCATGGCACCGGCATCGGGATCGGCCTCTTCCTGTTGCTGATCGCGGCCAACGGGGTAGGGCTGGTCATCAAGAACCCGCTGGAGGGACTGCCGGTCGCGCTGGGGGCCTTTACCTCAATGCCGGTCATCATGACCCTGCTCGGTCTTGCAGTGATCTTCGGTCTGGAGAAGCTCAAAGTCCCGGGCGGGATCCTGCTGGTGATCATCGCCATCTCCATCTTCGGTCTCATTTTTGACCCGGCGGTGAAGTATCAGGGATTGTTCGCTCTGCCGAGTCTCTCCGACGATCAGGGCAAGTCTCTCATCTTCAGCCTGGACATCATGGGGGCGCTCTCGCCGCTGGTGCTGCCGAGCGTGCTTGCGCTGGTGATGACTGCGGTATTCGATGCCACCGGTACCATTCGCGCCGTGGCGGGGCAGGCCAATCTGCTGGATAAGGATGGCCATATCATCAACAGCGGCAAGGCGCTGAGTGCCGACTCGGTGAGCAGCATCTTCTCCGGTCTGGTGGGGGCATCTCCGGCCGCCGTCTATATCGAATCGGCGGCGGGCACGGCGGCGGGGGGCAAGACTGGCCTCACTGCCACCGTGGTTGGCGGCCTCTTCCTGCTGATGCTGTTCCTGGCGCCGCTCTCCTATCTGGTGCCGGCCTATGCCACCGCTCCGGCACTGATGTATGTGGGTCTCCTGATGCTGAGCAACGTCACCAAACTCGATTTCAGTGACTTCGTCGGGGCCATGTCCGGTCTGCTGTGCGCCGTCTTTATCGTGCTCACCTGCAACATCGTCACCGGTATCATGCTGGGCTTCAGTGCGCTGGTGATTGGCCGCATCTGCTCCAAGGAGTGGCACAAGCTCAACACGGGCACCGTCATCATCGCCCTGGCGCTGGTGATTTTCTATGCTGGGGGGTGGGCTATTTAGGGATAACCCGCCCGTTTCGGGGCTGCCATCGGCAGCCCCGCTTTTCTTTGCCAAACCTGCATGTTTCTTTGATTTTCACCCCGTACCATTTTGATAAATCCCCTTACCAGATTGATAGCGCAGCGGGCTCTGGTTGCATCGGGGGCTGCAGATTCGTCTTCGGCAGGCACCTTGCCGGCCAGAAAAAGGGAGACAGATGGGATCCTCTTCACACTTCTTCCCATCGCCGGGGAGAGAGGGGGAAACAGGCGCATATCTTGCTGTTTTTTATCCCGGTTCTGGATTTTTCTTCCCTGAAAAAGGACTTGATCATGTCCATAGGATTACCGCTCAAGCGGGTGGATGCCGAGGCCAAGGTGACCGGCAGTGCCCGTTATACCGATGACAACATCATGCTCGGCATGCGCCACGCCAAGTATGTGCGAAGCTCCATCGCCCACGGCAAAGTGCTTGCCATCGACGCCAGCGAGGCGCTGGCGCTGCACGGGGTCGAAGCCGTGTTTACCCACGAGGATGTGCCCACCACCTGTTTTCGCACTGCCGGCCACGCCTGGTCCCTCGATGAAGCCAAGCGGGATGTAAAAGACCGCCGTCTGCTCACCGACCATGTGCGCCACTTCGGCGATGGCGTCGCCATCGTGGTGGCGCGCGATCCGCTGGTCGCCGAGAAGGCTGCCGCCCTGGTCAAGGTGACCTACGAGCCGCTGCCGGTGATGACGGATGCCCACAGTGCGCTGGCCGAGGATGCTTATCCCATCCATCCGAATGGCAACCTGCTGCGGCAAAGCCAGATCCGGGCGGGTGAGCCGGAACAGGCAATCGCAGCAGCGGATCTGCAGTTCAAGGCGCACTATCAGACGCCGGTGGTACAGCATTGCCATCTGGAGACGGTGACCTGCTACGCCTATATGGATCAGCCGGACCACATCATAGTGGTCAGCAGTACCCAGATCCCCCAGATTGTGCGCAGCCGGGTAGCCAAATCCCTCGGTCTACCCTGGTCCAGCGTGCGGGTGATCAAGCCCTACATGGGCGGCGGTTTTGGCAACAAGCAGGATGTGCTGGAAGAGCCGATGGCGGCGTTTCTGAGCTACAAGCTTGGCGGTGTGCCGGTCAAGGTTACCTTGAGCCGGGAGGAGTGCTTTTTTGCCTCCCGCACCCGCCACGGCTTTGCCATCGATGGCAAGATGGGCCTCAACCGCGATGGCACCCTCAAGGGGTATCAGCTCGACGTGCTCTCCAACACCGGCGGCTATGCCTCTCACGGCCACTCAATCGCCAGCGCAGGGGCCAACAAGATCAGCTACCTCTATCCGCGCAGCGCCTTTGGCTACGACGCCAAAACCTTCTACAGCAACCTGCCCACCGCCGGTGCCATGCGCGGTTACGGCGCACCGCAGGTGGTGTTTGCCCTCGAATGCATGCTGGATGATGCCTGCGCCGAGTTGGGTCTGGATCCGCTCGATGTGCGTATCGCCAACGTGGCGCGGGAAGGGGATGTCAATCAGGTCAACCAGAAGACCATCTACAGCGCAGGGCTCCCTGAGTGCCTGCGCCGGGGCGGCGAGCAGTTCCAGTGGGAACGGCTCAAGGCCGAGTGTCTGGCGCAGGATCCGGCGAGTCGGGTGCGCCGTGGCATCGGGGTGGCGTGTTTTAGCTACGGCTCCAACACCTACCCGGTGGGGGTCGAAATTGCCGGCGCCCGCATGCTGCTCAATCAGGATGGCACTGTCAATCTGCAGATCGGTGCCACCGAGATAGGGCAGGGGTCGGATACCGTCTTTGCCCAGATGGCGGCCCAGACGTTAGGCATCCCGTTTGAGCAGATCCGGGTCATTTCGACCCAGGATACCGACATTACCGCCTACGATCCGGGCTCGTTCGCCTCGCGCCAGAGCTATGTGGCAGCCCCTGCCATCCATCAGGCGGCGCTGCAGTTGCGGGCCCGCATTTTGTCGCTGGCAGCCCAGCTCTGCCATCAGGATGTGGGATCGCTGACCCTGATCGATGGCTACGTGGTGCTGGCCGGTGCGCCGGACAAGGTGCTGATCAGCGTGGCCGAGGTGTCGGTCAACGCCTATTACCACCTCACTATCGGCGGCCAGATCACCTCCGAGGTCTCCCACAAAACTACCACCAACCCGCCCAGTTTCGGCTGTACCTTTGTCGATCTCAGCGTCGATATCGATCTCTGCAAGGTGACCATCAATCGCATCATAAACCTGCACGATGCGGGCAAGATCCTCAATCCGCAGCTGGCGGAGGGGCAGGTGCATGGCGGCATGGGGATGGGGATCGGCTGGTCCCTGTTCGAGGAGATGATCATCGACGCCAAGACCGGCGTGGTGCGCAACCCCAACCTGCTCGACTACAAGTTCCCCACCATGCTGGATTTGCCCGAGCTCGAATGCGACTTCGTGCAGACCTATGAGCCCCAGTCGGTCTATGGCCACAAATCACTGGGGGAACCGCCCATCATCTCGCCGGGCCCCGCCATCCGTAACGCCATTAGAATGGCGACCGGGGTGGCCATCAACGAGTTGCCCATCACCCCCAAAACCCTGTTCCGGGAGTTTGTCGCGGCGGGTTTGATTGGCGAGGGATCAGGGGAGGAGCAACACCATGTTTGATATTGCCCGTTACTACAAGGCGCACAGCGTGGCCGAGGCGGTCGCCCTGCGTCAGGCCGACCCCGAGGCGCGCCTGCTGGCTGGTGGCACCGATGTGATGATCCAGCTGCATCACCTCAACGCCGCCTATCGTCATATCGTCGATATTCACGACTTGCCCGAACTCAAAGGGGTGAGCGAGCTGGCTGACGGTTCTATCCGCATCGGCTCCGGCACCACCTTTACCGAGCTCATCGAGAACGAACTGGTGCAGCGCCGCCTGCCGATGCTGGCCGAGGCGGCCGCTACCATCGCCGGCCCGCAGATCCGCAACGTCGCCACCTATGGCGGCAACATCTGCAACGGCGCCACCAGTGCCGACTCGGCGGCGCCTACCGTCGCGCTGGAGGCCGAGCTTGCGATTGCTGGTCCTAACGGCACACGCCGCATCCCCATCGCCGGTTTTCATACCGGCCCTGGCAAGGTGGCGCTGCAACCTGCGGAGATCCTGGTGGCGTTTCATTTCGCCCCGGATACTCACCCCCAGGTGGGCTCCCACTACTTCAAATACGCCATGCGCGATGCCATGGATATCGCCACCATCGGCTGCGCCGCCTACTGTCAGATTGAGGATGGTCACTTCAAGCGTCTGCGGCTGGCCTACGGGGTAGCGGCCCCGACCCCGGTGCGCACGCCTCACGCGGAAGCGGCAGCCGAAGGGCAACCGCTGACTCGCGCCACACTGGCCGCCATTGCCGAGGCGGTGGTGGCCGATGTGGCGCCACGATCCTCCTGGCGGGCAGAGAAGGAGTTTCGCCTGCACCTTATCAAAACCCTGGCGCAGCGGGTGGTCGCCTGCGCAGTCGAACGTGCCGGAGGGAAGATCCTATGATGCAACCGCAAAGCTGTCCCGCCGTGGAGATCCAGTGCGAGATCAACGGCAAGTCTTACTCCTATGCAGTGCCGCCCACCATGTCGCTGCTCCACTTCCTGCGTGGGCAGGGGCTGATCAGTGTGAAAGAGGGGTGCTGTGTCGGTGAGTGCGGCGCCTGTACCGTGCGGGTGAATGGCACCGCTATCGACAGTTGCCTCTATCTGGCGGTGTGGGCCGATGGCAAATCCATTCGTACCGTGGAGGGGGAACGCAAAGGTAACGAGCTCTCCGACGTGCAGCAGGCCTTTATCGACGAGGGGGCGGTGCAGTGCGGTTTTTGTACCCCGGGCCTCGTGATGGCGAGCGCAGCATTGCTCGACAAGACCGAACGCCGTCCGCTGACCGATGCGGAGATCCGCCGCGGGCTGTCGGGCAACCTCTGCCGCTGCACCGGCTATCAGAACGTGGTGCGGGCGGTGAAAAAGTGCTGCAAGGGGTAACTGACTGGGCGTAATTACCCTGAGTGCTGTTGTTTGAAAAAGGAAACAAGCCGCCCAAAAACACAGGCCCGTCTCGAAAGAGACGGGCCTGCTGCTGAGTGGGGCCAGGAGAGATCACACTTTTGGCTGATCGATCACCAGTTTGCCATCCTTGACCGGAATGGTGGCGCCGGGGGCTTGCTTCATGCGGATCACCCCCTCCTGACCTGCG
The DNA here is from genome assembly GCF_049170575.1 of Aeromonas sp. 604282. Lineage (NCBI taxonomy): Bacteria > Pseudomonadati > Pseudomonadota > Gammaproteobacteria > Aeromonadales > Aeromonadaceae > Aeromonas > Aeromonas sp. 604282. The sequence goes on from NZ_JAAKMV010000001.1 coordinate 116,487, forward strand.
AGGCGATAGGTCACGTCATAACCAATGGTGTTGACGCTCGTATCCTGCACGGTTTTGCAGCGCTGCTCGGTGGTGGTGTAGGTATCGCCCGCCTGCATATTGCCCTGCACCTGATTACCGGCATAGCCCCCCGCGACTGCCCCGGCTGCGGTGGCCACCTTCTTGCCGCTGCCACCGCCAAACTGGTGGCCGACCACGCCACCCAGCGCTGCGCCCACCACGGTGCCGAGGATCTTGTGCTCATCCTGTACCGGCTTGCGATGGGTCACGGTGACGTTGCGACACTCCTGTCGGGGAGTCTTGATGCTCTCGGTGATCGGCTTGCTGGCGATCACCTCGGCAAAGGTGGGCTGGGGTGTAAAGAGGGAGCCACTGGCCGCCGCCGAGAGTGCCAGGGCCGAGGCGATGCCAATACCGATACCTGCCATCATGGATCTGTTCATCTTGTTCTTCTCCTGCATACCCATACGGGCTGTTCCAATCTGGCGCCATCTTGTCACAACCGGCTGGCCGGACAAGGCGAGGGGGATGGGTCTGCGACAGGCGCTGGCGAGGTCAAAAAATAGCCACCATGAAAAAGTGTCTGACTTTGGCGACAACGGACTAAAAGTGACCGGTTTCCGGCGCATGGTGGACTGTGCCAGTGTAATAAGGAGCAATTCGAGTCGCGATTTGCAAGGCGGGCGGTGAGCAGAATGCCAGAGTGGCAAAGTGCTGACGGGGGCAGGTCAAGGGAGAGGTTTTGAACGGCGTGCTGTTCTTTGAGATGGCCACGCAAGTGGTTGATAAATGGCTCCAGCCCCATCGGATGTTGGCCGATAAGAGATCACGGCAAGCATTTTGCTTTGATTGGGTGAAGCAGAGGGTGAACGGGTCGGCAGACAACCGCGTAAGACCTGAAATGAAGACTTCACCCGAGATCACCGGATCAACGAGGGGGAGATATGTCAATGTTACCCAGCTGGATCACCCCGGCCATCCAGGCCAACATCATTACGGTGCAGCAGGCCGAACGTCTGCTCTCATCCCTCTACCGGCCCCTGGCCGAGCAGGGAGAGGAGCTTCCCGCCGATATCGCCGACATCAGCCTTAAACTCTACTGCTTCCGCCAGCAGGGGCGGGTGCGTCACTAAGGCTGACAAAAGAACACCCCGTGCCAGGCTCGGGGTGTTGTCACTCATGTATCACAGGCCTATCAGGCCAACATCACTTGCGCCACCAGCATCAGGGCGCCAAATCCCAGCACAAAGCCCACCATGGGCAGCACGAACTTGACCCACTTGTTGAATTGGATGCCGAGCATCTGCAGGGTGACCAGCACCAGTCCGGTGGGGGCCAGAAACAACATGGCGTATTGGCCCCAGTTGTAGGCCGATACCACGATATAACGGGGGATCATCACGGTATCTGCCAGCGGCGCCATGATGGGCATGGAGAGCACCGCGAGCCCGGAGGAGGAGGGCACCACCAGCCCCAGCAGGGTGAACACCAGCATCTGCGCCACCGCGAACACGGCGCCATGCATGCCGGAGACCAGATCGGAGGCGTAGGCCAGAATAGTGTCCGAGATCATCCCCTGATCCAGCACCAGATTGACCCCTCGTGCCAGCCCGATGATGAGGGAGACCGCCACCAGCTCCGATGCGCCCTGGGTGAAGGCTTCGACCGCCTCTTTCTCTTTGAGGCCCGAGATAAAAATGATGATGATGGCGATGGTCAGGAAGGAGGCCGCCATCTGCGGGAACCACCAACCCGCCATGGAGACGCCCCACACCATCAGCGGGAAGGCGAGGATAAACAGGGTCAGAATGATCTTGCGGCGCAGGGTGAAGGGCACCCCTTCGTCCATAGAGCCCTCTTTGAGAAAACGGGCGCGAAAACTCTCTCTGTCCTCATAGGTGTAGGAGAAGGCTGGATTGGCCTTGATCTTCTTGCAGTACCAGTAGAGATAACCGATCACCACCAGGGTGCCCACCAGACAGCCAATGGCGCGAAAGATCAGCCCCTCGGTAAAGGGAATGCCGGCGGCATTGGAGGCGATCACCACCGAGAAGGGATTGATGGTGGAGAAGGTGGTTCCCATGGAGGCGGCGAGGAAGATGGCCCCTACGCAGACGATGGAGTCATAGCCGAGCGCCAGAAAGATGGGTACCAGTATGGGGTAGAAGGCGACCGCTTCTTCCTCCAGTCCGCAGGTGGTGCCTCCCAGCGCCATCACGAAGCAGACCAGCGCCACAAACAGGAACTCGTTGCCCCGGGTCTTGTGTGAGAGGGCGACCAGCCCCGCACTGAATGCGCCTGTCTTGTTGATGACGCCGATCAGCCCCCCGAGCACCAGAATAAAGACGATGATATCCGCCCCCTCGATGGTGCCCTTGACCATGCTGACTGCCACGTCACCGAGCCCCTTGGGCGCTTGCTCCAGCCGTGCATAGGTGCCGGGAATGGCGATGGGCTTGCGGATGGTGCCGTTGGTAAATTGCTCTACCGCAATATTGATATTGAGTTTTGCCAAGGCATCCTGGGTTGCGGGAAGTCGGCTTATTTCCCCCTGTGGGCTATTGACCATCAGACTCTCACTGGCTGGATTATAAGAGAGTTTGGCATAGGCGCCAGCTGGAATTATCCAGGTCAGCGCAATGGCCAGCAACATAATAAGAAACAGAATGGTAAATGCAGTAGGGAATTGTCTGCGTGGTGTGGTATTCGGCACGGCACACATAAAATGCTCCTTGATAAAGCAGGTTTGGGCTCGGCGGAATATCGGGTCGATAGGGTTTCTGCGTCATACATCTAAGGTACGCAAACCCACTGTGGATTGCGTAGTGATTGGCGAGAAATCTGGCCTGATATTGAACATCCGGTAGATTGTTTCACGTTGTAACCGTAACCCGTGCGTGGCTGGATGAACATGGCGCCATGCTCGCTTTATGGGATGGCTCACAGAATTTATTTGTCATGGATTTAACAGCTGATATGAAATAAAAGTTATTATGCAATAACTATTTCAGTTTTCGCTTAACGTGGCTTGTCTTTAATAAAAGACATGAAAATAGTGCGCACCGAAATGAATGGAATGACATATAGAGCAGCTTTGGCGGGATAATATTCCACTATCGTCATTTTTCGTTATTCGCCAAAAACAGCCTGTGAAAAAAATGGCACGCTTTTCCGTAACAAAATATTTTTTGAAACGAAAACAGGGGACCCCTGTTGGCAGCAGGCTGTCCCTGTCTAAGACGTTTTGCTAATACCTGCCGCCACAGGCTCACTGTTAGGCTGTCATCCCCATAAGAGACCAGTGACGGGAAGGATGCCCATGTCGCTTGCTGATCTCTGAATCATCCCGAAACTGCCCGTTTTGTGCCACTTGTGAGGAAGGAACCCGATGACAGAGCAGAACATCTATCAGCGCGATCTGGAAAAAAATCCCGCCAATTACGAGGCGCTGACCCCCATCAGCTTTCTGGGACGGGCTGAGCGGGTCTACCCCGACTATCCGGCGCTGATCCACGGCCCGCTGCGCCAGAGCTGGGCTCAGACAGCCCGCCGTTGCCGCCAGCTGGCCTCGGCCCTGCGGCTTCACGGTATCGGGGAGGGGGATACCGTCTCCATCGTCGCGCCCAATATCCCGGCGATGTTTGAGGCTCACTTCGGGGTGCCGATGAGCGGCGCCGTGCTCAACACCATCAATACCCGGCTCGATGCCGAGTCGATGGCCTTTATCTTCCAGCATGCCCAGAGCAAGGTGGTGCTGGTGGACAGGGAGTTTGGCCCTGTGGTGCGCAAGGCATTGGATCTGCTGGAGAACCAACCGCTGGTCATCGCCATCGACGATCTCCTCTACCGGGAGGGGGCGCTGATCAGTGAGCTCGACTATGAGGCGTTTCTTGCAGAGGGGAATAGGGATGAGCCTGGCTGGTTGCCGCAAGATGAGTGGCAGGCCATCTCCCTTAACTACACCTCCGGCACTACCGGCAATCCCAAGGGGGTGGTCTATCACCATCGTGGCGCCCACCTCAACGCCATCAACAATGTGCTCTCCTGGGAGCTACCCAAACACACCGTCTATCTCTGGACCTTGCCGATGTTTCACTGCAACGGCTGGTGTTTCCCCTGGACGCTGGCTGCCACCGCCGGGGTGAGCGTCTGTCTGCGTCATGTGCAGGCGTCCGCCATTTATGAGGCGCTGCATGAGCACAAGGTGAGCCATTTTTGCGCAGCGCCCATCGTACTCAACATGCTCAACAACGCCGATCCGGCCCTCAAGCGCGGGCTGGATCACCCCATCAAGGTGATGACCGCTGGCGCTGCGCCGCCCGCCACCGTGATCGCTGGCATGGAGGTGATGGGGATAAACGTGACCCACGTTTACGGCCTCACCGAAACCTATGGCCCCTGCGTGTTGTGCGAACCGCAGCAGAGCTGGCAAGGGCAGGATGCCACCACGCTGTCGCGCCTAAAGGCACGGCAGGGTGTCGCGTCACCCCTGCAGGGGGAGATGCGGGTCATCAACCCGGTCAGCGGCGAGCCGGTGGCCAAAGATGGCAAAACCATGGGCGAAATCGTGCTGCGCGGTAATGTAGTGATGAAGGGGTATCTCAAGAACCCTTCTGCCAGCGCCGAGGCGATGGCCGAGGGGTGGTTTCGCAGTGGCGATCTGGCGGTGTGGCACCCGGACGGTTATGTGGAGATCAAGGACAGATCCAAGGACATCATCATCTCCGGCGGGGAGAACATCTCCAGTCTGGAGGTGGAAGATGTGCTCTATCGCCATCCCGATGTGGACGAAGCGGCAGTGATCGCCATGCCCGATGAGAAGTGGGGGGAGGTGCCCTGCGCCTTCGTGAAATTGAAAGAGGGGCGAGAGACCACCCAGGCGGAGCTGATCGCCTTTTGTCGCGAGCAGATGGCCCACTTCAAGGCGCCCAAGCGCATCATCTTCACCCCGTTGCCGAAGACCTCCACCGGCAAGGTGCAAAAGTTTGTGCTGCGCAAACAGCTGGGCTAGGCGCTAATCGGGCGTGAGTGAAAGCAGCGTGTGCAATATGGGATAAGTGCAAACAAAGGCGGTGGGAGAGCCTGACTGGTCAGCCAGCTATCGCACCTTGCACGCGACGCAGTTGCGGCCGGTCTGTTTGGCCTGATAGAGCATCTGATCAGCGCGGGCGTAGAGGCTCTCCATCAGCTCCCCCTCGCCATTTTCCACCAGTCCGGCACTGATGGTGATGACCAGCTCATCCCCATCGGGCAGGGGCAGCGTGCTTTGCATCACCTGCAGGCGCAGCCGTTCGGCCAGTGATGCGGCGGCCTGGAGGGAGGTGTTGGGCAGTAAAATGGCGAATTCGTCGCCGCCGATACGAGCCAGCACATCTTCGCTGCGCAGCACCGATTGCATCACCCTGCCCAGATGAACCAGCGCCCTGTCCCCCAGGGGATGGCCGAAGCGATCGTTGATGCACTTGAACTGATCCACATCCAGCACCATCAGCACCGAGGTGAGGTGGTGGCGCATGTCCAGACTGAGGTTCTTCTCGCACATCTCGAAAAAGAAACGGCGGTTGTAGAGACCGGTGAGGCCATCGCGCACCGACTGTTGGTGCAGCTGCTCCTTGAGCTGGTGCAGTTCGGTAATGTCGGAGGATATACCGATCAGGGTGGGGGTGCCATCCCCCAGCAGAAAGGGCACCTTGACCGACCAGTAGTAGTGCTGATTTCCTTCGGGATCGGTCAGCATCTCTTCCCCGGCTTGCAGCTCGCCGGTTTCGAATACCCGGTTGTCCAGTCGCCACAGCTGGCAGGCGCTGGCAGCCGGGATCACCTCATCATCGCGCCGATTGATGATCTGCTCGGCAGGAAGGCCCAGCAGATCGGCGACCTTTTGGTTGACGTAGAGAAAGCGGTGCAGGCTGTCCTTCATATAGATATGGGCATCCACGTTGGCGAGGATGATTTCCAGCAGCTGATGCTGCTCCGCCAGCCGCGCCTCGATCAGCTTGTGTTCGGTGATATCGGTGGAGATGCCGCATAGGCCGATCAGGTTGCCATCCCTGTCATACATGGGCTTTTTGACAGTCCAGTAGTAGCGCTTTTCCCCGGTGGTTTTGAGGTAGTTGACCTCCTCTTGGGCGAGGGCAAGCTGCTGCTCCAGTACCAGTTGATCGTTGCGCTGAATCGCATCCGAGAATTCGAGATCAAAAAAAGCCCGATCATCCTGTCCCTGCAACTCGGCGAGGGTGCAGCCAAAGAGATCCAGCACCGCCTGATTGGCATAGGTGTAACGGCCCGCCAGATCCTTGGTGAACATGTAGGCGTCCGTCTCGTTGAAGATGGCTTTGAGGTGATCCAGCTCATGCTGTAACTGGACAGAGAAGGGTTCATCCTTCATGGAGTTAACCATCCTTGGTTAAGGGCGTCGTTGTATACAGCGCTAATATATGTACCAACTGTTTAAATTAAGCACTTCACAGGCCATATTTCGCGTTTATTTCCGCAGGTTCTGCGCCATGTCACACGATTGTCATCGTTGGTGTGGTCAAAGGAAATCAACTGAGTCCGTTGCTATTCAGATAACCGTCCCACTCATATCGGCCCGGCATCGTGGGCCAGCAGCAGAGAAATTACCCGGCAATCAAATGCGCCACTCCGAGCGGTAGAAAGGGCAACAAACAGGTCTTTAATCAAACTATTTTCACTATGCCCCTGATATCATCCTCAGCAACGCAATATGGAGAGATACGAGATGGCAGTGGCACCGTTTAATTGGGATGACGCAGTTCAGTGGGACGGGCCGGGGGCCATTGCGGGTAGCGAAGAGATCTTGAGTGCCGATCGGCTTGATCGTGCCCGCTATGCCGAATTTCTGACCAACTACTTGGCCGCCGAAGGCAAGCAGCGCAACTATGTGCTTAACCTCAATGCCGAATGGGGGGCGGGTAAAACCTGGTTTATCAAGCGCTGGTATATGGAGCTGAAAGCGCACTATCCCACCGTCTATATCGATGCCTGGCAGCAGGACTTTTCCGATGATCCTTTATTGACGGTAATTTCGTCGATTATCGACCAGTTAAAAATGATTGCGGGAAAAGAAAACCCGATTCCAGAAGGAATGCGTCAGCGGCTGCTTGGATTATTTAAGGTCGGCGGCAAACTGGCGCTGAAAGCGGCAATCAAGAAGGCTGGATTGGAAGAAGATGATTTCTCTCTGGAAGGTGAGGAGGCCAATCAGCTGGTCGATGCTTTGTGTAGCAATCAGAAAGAGCGTTATGAATCTATCCAGTATCTTAAACAAGAGATACGGCAATGGGTTGAGGGAGCTGTTGGTTTAAGTGAAGGAGAACTGGACTATCCCGCCTTTATTTTGATTGATGAGCTGGATCGTTGCCTCCCCTCTTATGCAGTAGAGATGCTTGAGACCATCAAGCATATTTTCGATATTCCCGAAGTGGTATTTGTACTGGCCACGGATACCGAGCAGTTACAGCATTCTATCAAGGTCATTTATGGTGAAGGATTTCATGCATCTGCTTATCTAAGACGTTTTTTCAGGCGGCAATTTGCCTTAAAGGAAATATCAAAAGCGTCATTTATTGAAAGCTACATGAATCATGATGATGCATTATTTGAGTACCTTTTTCCAAGATTTAAAACAATAGGCGAATTTTCATTGTTGCTATCTGTGCTCGCAGATGCCTTTAGTCTTCAGCTTAGAGATATTGAACAATACATAGACAAAGTAAAGGCTGCAATATCAAACTTTAGTGATGGTTTTGATTTAGTAATTTTCTCCATACTTCTTTTAGCCAAAGAACGTGAGCCTGAGCTATATAGACAAATAGTTAGTTTAGAATTATCACTTAGAAATGATAGTAAAAAATCAGTCTCCAATATTGGGTTCTACGAGCGATTTAAATCTAATAAAGAATTAGGTTTTTATTTGCCTTGGGAGAACAATAGCTCAGAGCTTTTAAAAGCTGAAGTATGTATATCAAAATACATAGGTTGTTTCTTTTTCTCCATCAAAAACAAAGCTCAATTAGTTGCCGCAAAGGAAGCCATTTCGATAGGGGGAGTATTGGGTAAATATTCAATAGATTCGTTTTCCGAGGCTAGACATGAAGAAGCGCTACTGGCATATTATTTGGCAAATCAAAATGTCAACATTAATGATTATCAAGATCTTGTTGAGCTAGCATGCAATTTAAAATAGAAATGGGCATAAGCCCATTTCTAAACATGAATATTATTTTTGATGCCGCTCATAAAGCCGCTGAACGACATCCTGTAATCCCAGCCCTTCATTTTGCAGCAGTACGGTCAGGTGGTAGAGCAGATCGGCGGATTCGTTGATGAGCTCCTCCCGATCCTTGGCCATGGCGGCCAGTGCCACTTCGACACCTTCCTCACCGACCTTCTGGGCGATACGCTTGGTCCCTTTGCCGTAGAGGCTGGCGGTATAGCTGGTGGCCGGATCGGCCCCTTTGCGGGCGGCCAGCACCTGCTCCAGCTCTGCCAGAAAACCGAGGGGTGGCACTGGGTGGCCGTTAAAGCAGGAGGTTGTGCCCTTGTGGCAGGTGGGGCCGACGGGGTTGGCGGCGATCAGCAGAGAATCCTGATCGCAGTCGGTGCTGATAGCCACGAGTTGGAGCACATTGCCCGAGCTTTCACCCTTGGTCCAGAGCCGCTGTTTGCTGCGGCTAAAGAAGGTGACCTGACCGGTAGTCTGGGTCTTTTCCAGCGCTTCACGGGTCATAAAGCCCTGCATCAGCACCTCGCCGCTGGCGGCGTGCTGGACGATGGCGGGTATCATGCCGTCACACTTTTCCCAATCGAGCTGCTCGGCGAGGGGGCGCGAGTTGGCGGTTGTTTGTGCATTTTCAGAGAAGTTATTCACGGATGGCGACTCCTTCGGTTTTCAGCCAGCGTTTCAATTCGGGAATGGGGATAAGGCCCTTGTGGAACACAGATGCGGCCAGCGCCCCATCCACATCGGCGAGGGTAAAGGCATCGCGAAAGTGCGTCATGGCACCGGCGCCGCCGGAGGCGATCAGCGGCACCTTGCAGACGCTGCGCACCAGCTTGAGCTGGTCGAGATCATAACCCTGACGCATGCCGTCCTGATTCATCACGTTCAGCACGATTTCGCCCGCGCCGCGCTTTTGCACCTCCTGCACCCAGTCGAGTGTGTGCCAGGCGGTGGTGCGGGTGCGACTCTCGTCACCGGTAAACTGTTTGACCTGATAGTGGCCCGTCGCGGCGTCGAAGTAGGAGTCAATGCCCACCACCACGCACTGCACGCCAAAGCGCTCGGCCAGTCGGCTGATCAGAGTCGGATCGGCCAGCGCCGGAGAGTTGATGGAGACCTTGTCGGCGCCAAATTCGAGGATCTGGCGGGCATCCTCCACGCTTTTGATGCCACCGGCGACGCAGAAGGGGATATCGATCACCTCCGCCACCCGGCTCACCCAGCTCTTGTCTACCACCCGGGCATCGCTGGAGGCGGTGATGTCATAGAACACCAGCTCGTCAGCGCCCTCTTCGGCGTAGCGGCGTGCCAGTTCGACAATGCCGCCCATCACCTCGTGGTTGCGAAACTGCACCCCCTTGACCACCACGCCATCTTTCACGTCGAGGCAGGGGATAATGCGTCTTGCCAGCATCAGTTGCCTCCTGTGGTAACGGCCGCGGGGGCTTGCCAGCAGGCGATGGCGTCACCCACCGAGAACTTGCCCTCCAGCAGGGCGCGGCCAAGGATGATCCCCTTGACGCCGGAGCCCTTGAGCGCCTCGATATCCGTGATGCCGCCAATGCCGCCGGAGGCCTGAAAGGCGACGCTCGGGTAGCGGGCGCAGAGATCCCGATAGAGCTCGACGTTGGTGCCAGCCAGGGTGCCGTCACGGCTGATGTCGGTACAGAGCACATGCTTGAGCCCGGCGGGGAGGAAACGCTCGATCAGCGCTTCAATGGTCACACCGCTGTTCTCCTGCCAGCCTGCCACCGCGATATGGCGATTGCCCTGCTCATCGATGTTGACGTCCAGCGCCAGCACGATCTGCTCGGGGCCATATTTCTCCATCCAGCTCGCTACCAGATCCGGGGATTTGACGGCGGTGGAGCCAATCACCACCCGGCTGGCACCGGCGGCCAGCAGATCTGCCACATCCTGCTCCGTGCGAACGCCGCCGCCGACTTGAACCGGCGCTTCGGTGGCCGACAGCAGTTGGGTCAGCAGGGGCAACTGGCGTGCCTTGGCATCCTTGGCACCGTCCAGATCCACCAGATGGAGCTGCACCGCTCCCTGAGAGACATATTCATCGAAGCGGGCCTGCGGGCTGCTGCTGTATTCGGTCTTCTGCTCGTAATCCCCCTGATAGAGGCGAACTACCTGACCGTTGATAAGGTCAATTGCGGGAATGATCATGCTAGTCACAGCTCCAGAAAATTTTGCAGCAAACGGGCACCGGCTGCGCCTGAGCGCTCCGGGTGGAATTGGGCACCGAAGAAGTTGCTGTGCTCTGCAACCCCACCGACGATGGCGGTAAACGGCTTGCCGTAGTCGCAGGTCGCCAGCGTCGCCTCGGTCACCTCTAGCGCATAGGAGTGCACGAAGTAGAAGTAGCTGCCGCTCGGGATCCCCTTGAGCAGAGGATGGGTCTCGTCATGCTCAATCTGGTTCCAACCCATATGGGGCAGGCGCAGATTACCCACCTCCATCAGCCGGATCTTGCCCGGCACTATGCCAAGGCAGTCGATAAGCCGCTCTGACGAGTCATCCGTACCCATGCTCTCTTCGGAGGCCTCTGCCAGCATCTGCATGCCGAGGCAAAAGCCCAGCAGCGGCTGTTTGGCGGCGCGAATAAGGGGCACCAGCCCGCGCTCGTTGAGGTTTTTCATGGCGGCCACCGCGGTGCCGACACCGGGCAGGATCAGCTTGTCGGCCTGCTCGATATCGGCTGCCAGGCTGGAGACCAGCGGCTGCACGCCGAGGCGTTCGAACGCCATTCTGACCGAGGCCAGATTTGCACAGCCGGTATCGATAATGACCAGCTTCTGCTTGCTCACATCCATCACAGCACTCCTTTGCTGGAGGGGAGCTCGCTCCCTTCCACCCGAATGGCCTGACGCAGGGCGCGGCCAAAGCCTTTGAACAGCGCTTCCACCTGATGGTGGGTGTTGCCGCTGCCCACCTTCATCTGCAAGGTGATGGCCATGGCGTCCGACAAAGAGCGGAAGAAGTGGGGCACCATCTCGGTGGCCATCTCGCCCACGTTGTCGCGACCAAAGCCGCTTGGGCAGTCAAACACGAAGTAGGGACGACCGCTCAAATCCAGCGCTGTGCTCACCTCCTGCTCTGTCAGCGGGGTCTCTTCATCCGCACGCGGGCGGCCATCGATCACCGCCTGCACCTCGTCCATCGCCAGCACAAAGCCGAAGCGGCCGATGCCGCGCTTGTTGCCAAGGGCCTGACGCAGCGCCTGACCCAGCGCCAGCCCTACATCTTCTACCGTGTGGTGATCGTCGATGTGCAGATCGCCGCTCACGTTCAGCTTGAGCTGGAAACCGGCGTGGGTCGCTATCTGATCCAGCATGTGATCAAAGAAGCCGATACCGGTGGCGATCTGGTTGCCGCCGCTCTTATCCAAGTCAACTGCTACCTGAATGCGGGTCTCCTTGGTGTTGCGCTCAACCGAGGCTACGCGGCCCTTGGAGAGCAGCTGATCACGGATGGCGAGCCAGTCGTGATCTTGCGGGTGGTAGCGAATACCGCCAATGCCCATATTCTCGGCAAGCTGCAGATCGGTCTGGCGATCGCCAATCACGAAGGAGTTGGCAAAGTCGATGCGACCGGAGGCGAGGTACTCCTTCACCAGCCCGAGGTGGGGCTTGCGGCAGCTGCAGCCGTCGGTGGGGAAGTGCGGGCAGATCAGCACCTGCTCCCACTTCAACCCTTGCGATTCAAACAGATGCATCATCAGATCGTGGGGGGGCTGGAAGTTCTCCAGCGGCAGGCTGGCGGTGCCCAGCCCGTCCTGGTTGGTCACCATCACCAGCACGTAGCCGGCGGCCTGCAACTCGCGCAGCACCGGAATGACCATGGGCTCGAAGCGCAGCTTGGCGAGGCTATCCACCTGCTTGTCGGTCACCGGCTCTTCAATCAGGGTGCCGTCGCGGTCGATAAACAAAAACGGGGTCTTCATCGCTACATCCTTGTCTTAAAAAGAGGGAGAGGGCAGGTCACGCAATACCGCCAGCACGGCATCCATCTCGCCCTGATAGCCGATGGTGACGCGAATGCTGTTATCAAGTCCGGGTTTGGTCGAGAAATCCCGCAGTATGATGCCGGCGGCCTTCATGGCGTCAAAGACGGCGGCGCCATCCACAAAGCGCACCAGCACGAAGTTGCCCTTGTCCTCGAATACTTCCTTCACGCAGGCAAGCTTTGTCAGCTCTGCCTTGAAGGCGGCTTTTTGCTTGTTAAGCTCTACCACTCGCTCGCGCATCAGCTCCAGTCCCATGGGGGAGAGGGCCTGCGCCGCGATCTGGGCGATGGGCTCGGGGATGGGATAGGGGGCGATCACCTTGGCCAGCATGGCGATCACCTCTGGGCTTGCCAGCGTAAAGCCGCAGCGGATCCCCGCCAGGGCAAAAGCCTTGGAGAGGGTGCGGGTCACCACCAGATTGGGGAAGCGGGTCAGCAGGTCTACCACGGATGCCTCGGGGCAGAACTCGATATAGGCCTCGTCCACCACCACGATGGCGCGATCCCGGGCTTTTTCCAGCAGAGCGATAAGGCCGTCGCGACCCACCAGATCCCCGGTGGGGTTGTTGGGGGAGCAGAGAAACACCAGTTTCACATCGGAGAGGCGATCCGCGATGGCGGGCCAGTCCGGCTGGCGGCTGGCGGTCAGCGGCTGTTCGACGATGCCAACGCCACAGGTCTCGGCGCTGATGGCGTACATGCCGTAGGTGGGCGGGCAGATGAGGATCTGATCTTCACCCGCTTCGCAGAAGGTGCGAATAAGCAGCTCGATGGCCTCGTCGGCGCCACGGCTCACCAGCACCTGATCGGGATTGACTCCAGCGTAGGCGGCATAGCCGTTCACCACCTCGGCCGGTTGGCACTCGGGGTAGCGGTTGAGGCGGCTTCCCTCGATGGTGAAGGGATAGGCCTGTGGCGCCTCGTTGGCGTTGAGCCAGACGTGGCCCTTGCCGCCGATGCGGCGAGCGGATTGATAAGGGGTGAGGGCCCGCACCACGCGGCGCGCCAGATTGGCAATGCTCATGACAAATCCTTCTGCTGTGCTGTTGGTTGGGGCGCGGCGGCCAGGGCGTTCAACCTGAGGGTGACGGCGTTCTTGTGGCCATCAAGCCCTTCGGCCTCTGCGATGCGCTCGACGATGGGGCCAAGGCCCTGAATGCCGCGCGCGCTCAGCTCCTGCACCGTGTAGCGGCGCTGATAATCGGCGAGGCCAAGGCTGGAGCAGGTGCGGGCATAGCCATAGGTAGGCAGAGTGTGGTTGGTGCCGCTGGCGTAATCGCCGACCGATTCCGGTGTCCATGCTCCCAGAAAGATGGAACCGGCGTTCTCGAGTTTATCCAGCAGATCGCGGGGGGCGCGGGTCTGCACGATCAGGTGTTCCGGCGCGTAGGCGTTGGAGATGGCACACGCCTCGGCCAGATCGTCACAGAGGATCACCAGACTGCTGCCGAGCGCTTGGGCGGCGATATCGCGGCGGCTCAACTTGGCCAGCTGGCTCTTGATCTCCCCTGCGATGGCATCGGCCAGCAGCGGCGAGGTGGTGACCAGCACCACCTGACTGTCGGGGCCATGCTCGGCCTGGGAGAGCAGGTCCGCCGCCACGAAGGCGGGGTTGGCGCTCTCGTCGGCAATCACCAGCACCTCGGAGGGGCCGGCGGGCATATCGATGGCGGCGCCGCGCCAGTCGCGGGATACCTGCCCCTTGGCTTCGGTCACATAGGTGTTGCCCGGGCCGAAGATCTTGTCCACCTTGGGAATGCTCTCGGTGCCGTAAGCCATGGCGGCGATGGCCTGGGCGCCGCCGATGGCGAACACCTTCTCGACGCCGCAGGCGCGGGCGGTAAACAGGATCTCGTCGCTGGCCGGAGACGGGGTGCAGAGCACCACTTCACGGCAACCGGCGATCGCCGCTGGAATGGCCAGCATCATCACGGTGGAGGGGAGCGGCGCGCTGCCACCCGGCACATAGAGGCCGACCCGGCTGATGGGCTGGGTACGCAGCTCGCACACCACCCCGGGCTGGGTTTCCACCCGTACCACAGGCTGCACTTGGGCGGCGTGGAAGGTGCGAATATTGGCAATCGCCGCTTCGATGGCATTTTTGATGTCGTCATCCAGCCGCGCGCAGGCGGCTTCAATCTCTGCCTCGCTAACGCGCAACTGCTCACGGGGGGCGCGCTCGAAGCGCTGGCTCAGCTCGCGCAGGGCCTCATCGCCACGGCTACGCACTGCAGCGATGATGTCCCGTACCACGAGGCCGATATCGGCCTCGTCATTGAGGGCAGGGCGGGTCAGCACATCGGCTTGCTGGGCGGGGGAGAGGGTCTTCCAGATCAGGGTCTGCATGATTTCCCTTCCTTATTCCATCATCTTTTCGATGGGCAGCACCAGAATGGAGCTGGCACCCAGAGCCTTGAGCTGCTCCATGGTCTCCCAGAACAGGGTCTCGCTGGAGACGACGTGCAGGGCCACCTGATTGGTGTCACCGGCCAGCTGCATGATGGTGGGGCGCTCGGCACCCGGCAGCAGATCGGTGATGGCATCGAGCTTGTCTTTGGGGGCGTGCAGCATGATGTATTTGCTCTCGCGCGCCTGCTGCATCCCCTGAATACGGGGCAGCAGTTTGTCGATGAGTTGCTGCTTGGCATCGGACAAGGGGTTGGGGGACTGTACCAGTACCGCTTTGGAGCGGTAGATCACCTCTACTTCTTTGAGGCCATTGGCTTCCAGGGTTGCACCGGTGGAGACCAGATCGCAGATGGCATCGGCGAGACCCGCGCGGGGCGCCACTTCCACCGAACCGCCCAGCATCACGCTCTTGAAATTGAGCCCTTTTTCGTCAAAGAAGCGCTTGAGCAGCCCGGGATAGGAGGTCGCGATGCGTTTGCCGGCAAGGCTAGCTGGCCCTGTATAGTTCACATCTTCCGGCACCGCCAGCGAGAGGCGGCAGCCACCAAAGTCCAGCTGCTTGAGGGTTTTGACCTCGAAAGGCAGTCCCTGTGAGGCGCGAATAAGCTGCACCTCTTCCAGCACGTTCTCGCCGATGATGCCAAGGTCAACCACCCCTTCCATTACCAGCCCCGGGATGTCGTCATCACGCACCCGCAGGATATCGATGGGCATGTTCTCGACATGGGCGATAAGGCGCTGCTCGCGCAGGTTGATCTTGAGGCCACAGCTCTTGAACAGGGCTTGGGAGTCCTGGCTCAGACGACCGGACTTTTGCATGGCGATACGTAGACGTTGTGTTTCCATTGCTCGATTTCCTTCTAGTCAAAAACGAAAAAACCCTCGGAAGTGGGTGCTTCCGAGGGTTTATGAATCTTGCGGTCCTTTTGGAAGTCACCAGTTAAGTGTCCTCCAGCAGTCAACCTCCTGAAAGACTAGTCGGGATGATGATGGTGGTGATGAGTCTTCAGGGTGGTGAACTTCATGTAATCAATCCTTTACAAAATAAGATGTCGTAATTGACGCCTGATTTAAACTACCTGCCTTGACAGAAAATGCAACCCGAAATTGTGATTTGATCGATTAAAGTGGCGAAAACGGTTTTCTGGTCGATAACTAGACAATAACCCCTGCAGGAGTCGCCATCATGCCCAGCCAGGACCTGTTGTTCCCCATTTTGCCCCGGGCGCCCGCTGCGCCCGGCAGCGAAGAGATCAAGCGGGAAGTGAACCAGATCAGCAAAAAGCACCAGCTGCGCAAGACCAGCACTGACAACAGTGACTCCCAGCAGCGCCAGCAGGCGTATAGCACGCCAGCCAAGCGTGATCAGCCCAAGGCGGAGGAAGGTGATCACAAGCCGGACCCCGAGCATCAGATCGATCTGTTCGTCTAGGCAGATTATCTGTCCCGCTTTTGCCGCGCTTTTGGCATAATGGCCGCTTTTGCTGCGGGACGCCCTTTTGACCATCCAGACCCTGTTCAAGCCAGATGGCCCTCTGGCCAGCCATATCGACGGTTTCAAAGCCCGCGCTCCCCAACTGGAGATGGCCGAAGCGGTCGCGCGCGCCATCAAAAGTGGTGGCCGTCTGCTGGTGGAGGCGGGGACCGGTACCGGCAAGACCTACGCCTATCTGGTGCCAGCGCTGGAGTCCGGCAAGCGGGTGGTGATCAGCACCGGCTCCAAGAACCTGCAGGAGCAGCTCTTCTATCGGGATCTCCCGACCATCACAGGGGCGCTCTCCTACACCCCGCCGGTGGCCCTGCTCAAGGGGCGCAGCAACTATCTCTGCATCGAGCGGATGAACCGGCTCTTGAGCGAATCTCATCTGCAAAAGCCTGAAATCCTGAACGATCTGGTGAAGGTCAAATCCTGGTCCACTGCTACCGATAACGGCGATGTGGGGGATATTCCGGGATTGCAGGAGAACGCCGAGATCCTCGCCCACGTCACCAGCACCAACGACAACTGCCTCGGTCGAGACTGCCCCTATTACGACGACTGCCATCTGGTGGTGGCTCGACGCCGTGCCATGGATGCCCAAGTGGTGGTGATCAACCATCACCTCTTCTTCGCCGATATGGCGGTGAAAGACACCGGATTTGGCGAGTTGGTGCCGGAAGCACAAGTCTATGTGTTTGATGAAGCCCATCAGTTGCCGGAGATCGCCACCAACTACTTCGGCAAGTCGGTGGGTAGCCGAACCATTCAGGATCTGGCGCAGGATATCCAGCTGGCCTATCGGGCAGAGGCGCATGACATGGCCCAGCTCGGCAAGGCGGCGGACCGGCTCGCTATCGCCAGTCAGGATCTGCGTCTGGCCTTCGGGGTGGATGGCGGTCGCGGCAATACCCGCGACATGTTGCGCCAGCCGCTCTGGGGGCAGGCCTTGGCTCGTCTCAGCGATGCCATCGGGCTTTGCTACGAAGTGCTGAAACTGGCTCTCGGCCGTGGCGAGCAGCTGGATCACGTCTTCGAGCGTATCAGTGAACTGCGCACCCGCCTGGGTGAAGTGCTGGCGGTCAACCAGACCGGTTTCTCCTACTGGTACGACTGCTCACGGCTTCATTTCACCCTCAATCTGACGCCGCTATCGGTGGCCGAGCGATTCAGTGCCGAGGTGCAAAGACCGGAAGTGGCCTGGGTCTTCACCTCCGCCACCCTGACGGTGGATATGCGCTTTGATCACTTCAAGGCCGAGCTAGGGCTGGCGGGCAGCGCCGAGCTGATCCTCGACAGTCCGTTCGACTATGGCGAGCAGGCGCGGCTCTGTGTGCCCCGTTATCTGCCGGAGCCCAACGCCTTTGGCCGTGGCGAGCAGCTGGCCAATCTGATGATCCCGCTCATAAACAAGACGCCGGGGGGCTGTTTCTTCCTCTGCACCAGCCATCAGGTGATGCGTCAGGTGGCTGAGGTGCTGCGCCGGGAGATTGGCCGCACCGTCTTGTTGCAGGGGGAGGACAACAAGCAACGGTTGCTCAAGGAGTTTGTCGAGAATGGCCGTGCCGTGCTGGTGGCGACCAGCAGTTTCTGGGAGGGGATCGACGTGCGAGGGGCGGCGTTGTCGTGTGTTATCATCGACAAGCTGCCGTTTGCCAGCCCCGATGATCCGCTGCTCAAGGCGCGGGTGGATGATTGCAAGCTCAAGGGGGGGGATCCCTTCGCTGAGCTGCAGTTGCCCAAGGCGGTGATCGCCCTCAAACAGGGGGTGGGGCGGCTTATTCGTGATCGCAGTGATCACGGGGTGCTGGTGATCTGTGATCCACGGATGGTCAACAAACCTTACGGCGCCACCTTTATCAAGAGTCTGCCCGCCATTCCTCGCACCCGGGAGTTGGGGACGCTGGGGAGCTTTTTCGATCGCGGTGAATAAGTTTGCCGCCAGCTAACAGATTTGAACAACGGGTGAGCATATCTCGCTTGCCGGTTATGTAATTGACTGATTTTATAGAGATTGGAAAGCATGAACGAGTTGAAGATCCTGGCCGTTGATACCGCCACCGAAGCCTGCTCCGCCGCCTTGCTGGTGGGTGACAAGCTGTTCTCCCGCTGGGAGGAGGCGCCACGGGATCACACCCGAAAAATCCTGCCCATGGTTCAGGCTGTGTTAGAGGATGCCGGGATAAGTTTGAGTGACCTCGATGCCATCGCGTTCGGCCGCGGCCCGGGCTCCTTTACCGGGGTTCGGATCGGCATCAGTGTGGCGCAAGGTCTGGCGTTTGGTGCGGGTGTGCCTCTGATTGGCATCTCGACTCTGGCCGCCATGGCGCAAGGCGCCTATCGACTGGATGGCGCCCAGCAGGTGCTGACCGCCATCGATGCTCGGATGAACGAGGTCTATTTCGGCCGCTATGAGCTCATTGATGGCCGCATGCAGCTGGTGGGGGACGAGGTGGTGAGCGAGCCCGCGGCACTGGTTGACGTCCGTGGCAAGCTGGCGGGCCCTGTGACCTGCGTCGGCACCGGCTTTGAAACCTATGGCGAGACCCTGAGTGGTTTGGCTGATGAGCTGGCGGTGAGCCAGGTGCGTTTCCCGGCGGCAGAGGACATGCTGCCGCTGGCACGCGCCGCCTGGCTGGCGGGGGAGGCGGTGCCTGTGGAGCAGGCGACGCCGGTCTATTTGCGTGACAAGGTGACCTGGAAAAAACTGCCGGGTCGCGAATAAGGGCAGGAGCGCTGACGTCATGTCGCTCTTGCCGCTCATCAGCTGCAACACAAGCGGATGGCCCGACGGGCCACGCTGGCAACAGGAGAGTGACATGATGCGTAATAACAGAAGCGATATGATGAAACGCGGGATGGTGGTCGGGGCGCTAGCCCTGCTGCTTGGGGCCTGTAGCTCGGTTCCCAAGGAGCTGGCCTATGAGCCAGAAAACCAGCTGGTGGCCTATCAGCCCGCCCTTGGCGGGATGGAGGGCAAACCGGCCCGCTGGAGCGGCGTTATCTCGGCGGTGCACAACAAGGCAGATCAGAGCGTTATTGAAGTGGTCTATCTGCCGCTCAAGTCCAACGGTGTGCCGGAGCAGACCGAGCAGAGCCCGGGCCGTTTTCTGGCCATCATGAAGGGTTTTGTCGATCCGACTCTCTACGCCAAGGGGCGCAGCCTGACAGTGCTTGGCACCATAGGCAAACCGGTGGATAGCCAGATTGGCGAGCACAAGTACCGCTTCTCGGTGCTCAATGTGACGGGCAGCAAGCTGTGGCCGCCAGTCAAGGAGGTGGAGGTGCGCTATATGGACCCCTACTTCTACGATCCCTTCTATGATCCCTTCTGGCCGAGACGGCCGTTGCGTCGCTAAGGCTTGCCATGATCAACAGCATCAAAAGCACTCTGCACGAACGTCTGCTCACCTTGGCAGATGGGCGGCGGGTAGCCCTGCTGGATAACCAGTCTGCGGAGCATGATCAGCAGGGCAAACCCCTGCTGATTGCCCTGCACGGCTGGCTCGACAACAGTGCCAGCTTCTTGCCGCTGGCGCCGCATCTGGGAGATTTTCACCTCATCTGTGTCGATCTGCCGGGGCACGGTCACTCCGATCACAAGACCACCCCTTATGTTTTTGTCGACTGGCTAGACGATCTCTACCAGATCGTGCAGGCGGCAGGGTGGTCGCGCTTCACTTTGCTCGGTCACTCCCTCGGGGCGTTGATCGCCTCGACCTATGCCGGGGTGTTTCCCGAACAGGTGGAGCGGTTGATCATGCTGGAGGGGCTGGGGCCGCTGAGCCAGCCCGATGAGGAGGTAGCTGCCCAGCTGCGACGTGCGATTTTAAACCGCAGTCGCACCCGGGAGCGCAGTGCCAACGGCTTTGCCTCCATCGATGAGGCTGTCGCCGCCCGTTGCAAAGTGGCGGATATCACGCCGCAGGCGGCGCGTCTTATCTGTGAGCGGCAGCTTGAGATGAGGGCAGGGCGCTGGCACTGGCGCAGCGACCCCCGCTTGCGGGATCTTTCACCCCTGAGAATGAGCGAAGGGCAGGCCCGGGCATTGATGGCGGCTATCCGTTGTCCTGTGCTGTTGATTCAGGGGGAGCAGGGCTTTGCTGCACTTGAAGCCCAATGGCAGGCCCGTCAGGATGCCTTCCAGCAGATCGAGCGGGTCATATTGGGTGGGAACCACCATTTTCATATGGAAAATTCGGTTGATACGGCCGTTTGTATCGTAAAGTTTTGTCAAGTTCGGTAGAATCGCCAGCTTTCAATAATTCCAGGTTTGTTTTCTCCCTCACATTTTTCTGTTGTTAATTTGCTGTTAATTGATGTTGCGCTGTGTAAATATGTGCGGCATTAGAGCATCAGCTTAAAACAACCGATTAAAATGGATGTGAACCGGGACGGAGGCAACAGAGTGAGCGCACAGGTGCTAGTTATGCAGGAGAAGTTTGTGGAAAAAGTCTGGCTGAAACGTTATCCGGAAGGGGTCCCCGCCGAGATCAATCCAGACCAATACAGCTCCCTGGTCGAGATGTTCGAATCCTCGGTAACCCAGTTTGCCGATCAGCCTGCCTTCGTCAACATGGGCCAAACCATCACCTACCGCCGGCTGGAAGAGCAGTCCCGCGCCTTTGCTGCCTACCTGCAAAACGAGCTGAAGCTGGAGAAAGGGGATCGGGTTGCGGTGATGATGCCGAACCTGCTGCAATACCCCATCGCCGTATTCGGCATCCTGCGCGCCGGCATGATCGTGGTCAACGTAAACCCGCTCTATACCCCGCGCGAGCTGGAGCATCAGCTCAAAGACTCCGGTGCCAAGGCCATCGTCATCGTCTCCAACTTCGCCCATACCCTGGAAAAGGTGGTCTACGACACCCCGATCAAGCACGTTATCCTGACCCGGATGGGGGACAACCTGGGGCTGGCCAAGGGCACCCTGGTCAACTTCGTGGTGAAATACGTCAAGAAGCTGGTACCCAAATACAACCTGCCGCACGCCACCACCATGCGTCAGGCCCTCTCCAAGGGGCGTTTCCTGCAGTACATCAAGCCGGAGATCACCAACGACGATCTCGCCTTCCTGCAGTACACCGGCGGTACTACCGGTCTCTCCAAGGGGGCCATGCTGACTCATCGCAACATGATTGCCAACGTCGAGCAGTGCCTCGGCGTCTATGGCCCCATGCTGGAACGCGGCAAGGAGTTCGTGGTCACCGCATTGCCCCTCTATCACGTCTTCGCCCTGACCGTGAACTGCCTGCTCTTTATGCGTATCGGCGGTTACAACCTGCTGATCAGCAACCCGCGCGATATCCCGGGTTTTGTCAAAGAGATCAAGAAGTATCCCTTCACCTGCATTACCGGGGTTAACACCCTGTTCAATGCGCTGGTCAACAACGAAGAGTTTCAGGGGATCGCCTTTGACAAGCTCAAGCTCACCATCGGCGGCGGCATGGCGGTGCAGCGAGCGGTCGCGGAGAAGTGGAAGACGCTGACCGATACCCCGCTGCTGGAAGGCTATGGCCTGACTGAGTGTTCGCCACTGGTGAGCGTCTGCCCCTACGATCTGACCGATTACAACGGTTCCATCGGTCTGCCGGTCTGCTCTACCGAGATCCGTCTGGTAGATGACAACGGTCAGGTGATCCACGCCCTCGGCACCCCCGGCGAAATGCAGGTTCGTGGCCCGCAGGTGATGGTGGGCTACTGGCAGCGCCCAGAGGCCACTGCCGAAGTGATGCAGGATGGCTGGCTCTGTACCGGTGATATCGCGGTGTGCGACGAGCAGGGCTTCTTCAAGATCGTTGACCGCAAGAAGGACATGATCCTGGTCTCCGGTTTCAACGTCTATCCGAACGAGATCGAAGATGTCGTTGCCCTGCACCCGAAAGTGCTGGAAGTGGCCGCCGTGGGTGTGCCGCACAAGGTCTCCGGTGAGCTGGTGAAGATCTTTGTGGTCAAGAAAGATGCAAAATTGCATGAGGACGAGATTATTGCCCACTGCCGCAAACATCTGACTGCCTATAAGGTGCCGAAACTGGTAGAATTTCGTGACGAACTTCCCAAGACCAATGTGGGCAAGATCCTGCGCCGCGTACTGCGCGACGAGGAGATTGCCAAGGAATAACCGGACTGCGGCTGCAGAAGCCTCTGCAAACCAGCACCGTCGTTATGCAAAACCGTGGGTCATCCCACGGTTTTTTCTTTTTGGCCCTGATCAACCGCGCAGGCACAGATGCACTATCAACTTATCACTCAGCAAGACGAACTTGAGCAGTATCTCGCTTCTCTGGCCGACGTTCCCCTGGCTATCGATACTGAATTCGTTCGCACCCGTACCTACTACCCCCAGCTTGGCCTGTTCCAGATCTATGACGGCGAGCATCTGGCGCTGCTGGATCCGCTGACCCTGGATCTCTCCGCCCTCTGGCAGCGACTGGGCAGGGAAGGGCAGATCGCCATCCTGCACGCCTCTGGCGAAGATCTGGAGCTTATCCAGCATCAGGCTGGCCACCTGCCCAACCAGATGCACGATACCCAGCTGGCTACCGCCTTTCTCGGTTACGGCGTCTCGGTCGGCTTTGGTGCGCTGGTGAATGAATTCCTCGGGGTCGAGCTGGAAAAAGATCAGGCGCGAACCGACTGGCTGGCCCGCCCGCTTACACCGCGTCAGCTCGAATACGCGGCAGCGGATGTCTTCTACCTGATGCCGCTCTACGAGAAGGTGATGGCCAAACTGCGGGAAAGCGGCAAGTTTGCCTGGTTCGAGCAGGAGTGCCAGAACCACTCCGCCCGCAAGACCCAGGGTAGTGATCCCCGTCAGGCTTATCTTGACATCGTCAACGCCTGGCAGCTGGGTCGCCGCGAGCTCGCCATTCTGCGCGAGCTGGCCGCCTGGCGCCAACAAGAGGCGGTGCGCCGCGATCTGGCCCTTAACTTTGTGGTGAAAGAGCTGCACCTGTTCAAGGTGGCAGAGCGTCGTCCTGCCTCCCTGCGGGATCTCAACGAGCTCGGCCTCTCGCCCATCGAGATCAAGATCCACGGCAAGCGGATGCTCGATATTGTCGCCAAGGCGCAGCAAAGCGATCCTGACAGCTGGCCCGAGCCCATTCGTCGGCTGGTCGACTTCCCCCAGTACAAGGCCGAGCTCAAGCGCATCAAGGCCATGGTGGAAGAGAAGGCCAAGGCGAGCAATATTCCGCCCGAGCTGATTGCCAGCAAGAAGATCATTCACCAGTACTTCACCTGGAGCTGGCGGATGAACGACGAAGAGCGGGCCCGCAGCGACAAGCCGATGCTGCTGCAAGGGTGGCGTCATGAGCTGGTCGGTCACCTGCTGGCACAATAAGCCACCAGATGGTTGTACCGATAAATCAATCCTCACCCTCGGGTGGGGATTTTTATTTTCAGGGGGAATTTATGATTTAAAATGTCAGAATCTCTTGCGGTCGCTTATCAAATAATTGTGGCTCAAGAACAAGAGATCGAAATAAACGAACTTATTTTTCGTGACTGTGTTGGCAATAAAAAGCTATATATTATTAATTGTCTTGTTGAACTTGATAGTGAAAATTCTTACAAGATAGATAGAGGTAAGTCCGCTACCAATAAGACTGCAAACATGCAGATAGGGTGATGCTTCAATAATTCCATTTCGCATGGCAGATGGGCATACTATAAAAATAGTCAACAAGAAGCACATGGGGATATTGATTGTATGCTGTCTATTTATTGCATTTCTATCATCTGGCCATATGAAAAAACCATATCTATATGCCATAACTAAAAAAATGGTGATCAACAATAGGTAGTATATAACTTGAGGCAGTACATAGGTTAGTAAGCTGCTGTAACTGACCTGAATGGGGACAAACTCAGCTCTATATATTATTTCAAATGCAATATTAACGAGTAGTATTATTATCCCATGAATGATTGTTGGGCGTTTGTAATCTCTGATTCTATATCTGGCTCGTGATTTCTTCAGGAAAAAAATAAATAACAATATGGCAATAGCTAAAGCAAGATACATTTTTGTTCCCAAGTTTGGATGGTCGAGCCAAATCATGGTGAATTATAAAGACTCGCTTGTACCTATAGCAATGAGGACTTCAGAAAAAAAGGCAGCGACTAACACCGCTGCCTTTTTTGATCACCAGATAGGCTGGGTCAGGTAGGGGTTGCTTGCCTTCTCGCGGCCGAAGGTGGAGCTGGGGCCGTGGCCCGGGATAAAGACGATCTCGTCACCCAGCGGCAGCAGGGTCTCGGTGATCGACTTGATCAGCGTGCCGTGATCGCCACGGGGGAAGTCGGTGCGGCCTATGCTGCCGGCAAACAGCACATCGCCAACCCAGGCGAGTTTTTCGGCCTGACTCAGCAGCACGATATGGCCCGGGGTGTGGCCGGGGCAGAAGTAGACCTCCAGTTCGCACTGGCCAAGCTGCACCTTGTCACCCTGCTCAAGCCAGCGATCCGGCGTGAAGGCGGAGGTATGGGCGAAGCCGAACATCTGGCTCTGCTGGGGTAGCATGTCGAGCCAGAAGGCGTCCTCCTTATGGGGACCGGTAATGGCGACGCCGGTTTTTTCACGCAGCTCGGCGGCAGCACCGACGTGATCCAGATGACCGTGGGTCAGCAGGATGTGGGTCAGGGTCAGGCCGCGTTTGGCGATGGCCGCCAGCAGTTTGTCCGCTTCGCCGCCCGGATCGATCAGGGCGGCCTGATGGGTTTCGTCACACCAGATGAGGGAGCAGTTCTGAGCGAACTGGGTGACCGGGATCACCTCGAATTTCAACATAGAGTTCCTCTCTTGGGATGGGTCAGCCGCGCAGCGCGCTGGCATGCTGCTCGGCGAAATAGTCGAGACAGGCCTGTTTATCACCGCGAAACACGATGCGCTCCTGCTTGTTGCCAAGCTGATAGAGATACATGGGGTCGTAGTAGCGGGTCAGCAGCAACGTGATCCAGGCCAGATGCAGCGCGGTATCACCGCTCTTTTCCTGCTCGGTCAGGGCGGTCTGCATCAGGGCATCCAGCTCGCGGTGGGCCAGATCGCCAAGACGGCGCTTGAGACGGGCCAGCGCATCGGTGAGGTAGGCGGCAAACAGTGGCCAACCGGCTTCCTGGCCATATATGGCTTGATAGCGCAGCCAGAGATCGTGCACGTAATCTTCGCGGATCTGCTCGGCCCGATCGATTTGCGGAACATCTACCACCACCAGCGGTGCCTGACTCATGGCCTCATGGAGGGAGAGGGGCAGGCAGCAGCGGCCGATCAGGCGACTCTCATCTTCGACCACGAAGGCATGCTCGCCCTGATGGCGGCGCTTGAGCAGTTCGATGGCCATGTTGTTTTCAAAGTTGATGTTGCTGGGCTGGCCGCCGGGCAGCTGACCAAACGACGAGCCCCTGTGATGGGCGTGTCCTTCCAGATCGAGCGCCTGGGCCACATGGTCCAGCATATGGGTCTTGCCGGAGCCGGTCATGCCGGTCAGCACACTCCAGTGACACTCTGCAGAGGCCTTGTCCTGGGTGTCGATCAGGAAGCGGCGCAGCTCCTTGTAGCCACCGGCGACGCGGGGGCGAGTCACCCCGGCATCAGCCAGCCACTGTTGTACGGTTTGCGAGCGTAGGCCGCCGCGAAAGCAGTAGAGCAGGGCATCGGGCTGCTGGCGCAACTGCGCCAGCCAGCCTTCGAGTCGTTCGGCACGCACTGCTCCCCCCACCAGCTTGTGTCCAAGCTCAATGGCGGCGGCCTGACCCTGCTTCTTGAAGCAGGTCCCCACCTGGGCGCGCTCATCGTCTGTCATCAAGGGCAGGTTGGTCGAGCAGGGGAAGGCCCCCTCCTTGAACTCGATGGGGGCGCGCACATCAATCAACGGCACATCGCCTAAAAAAATCTGGGCGTAGTCCGTGGCCAGTGGCAATTCACTCATTGGACAATCTCGATAAAGCGGGAGCCCTCAAGGGGCTTGATCTGACCGATGGGGGAGAGCGCAAGGCCTGCTTCGCGCGCGATGGCGAGCAGCTCGGCTTCGCTCTCTTTACCCACGGCGACCAGCAGGCCGCCGCTGGTTTGCGGGTCGCACATGATGTTGCGGGTGCGATCGTCCATGGCATCCAGCTTGTGGCCGTAGGAGTCGTGGTTGCGCAGGGTACCGCCCGGAACGCAGCCCTCACTCAGGTAGTAATCCACCTCATCCAGCAGTGGCAGCGCCTTGAAGTCGAGGCGGGCACTGACATTGGATCCTTCACACATCTCCAGCAGATGGCCAGCCAGACCAAAACCGGTGACGTCGGTCATGGCGTGCACACCCGGCAGCTCGGCAAAGCGCTGGCCAATCTTGTTGAGGGTGCACATGGCGTTGGGGGCCAGCTGCTCGTGTTCAGGTTTGAGCTTGCCCTTCTTCTGGGCGGTGGTGAGGATACCGATACCAAGGGGCTTGGTCAGATAGAGGGTGTCACCCACCTTGGCGGTATCGTTCTGCTTGATGGCGTCAAGGGGCACGATACCGGTCACCGCGAGGCCGAAGATGGGCTCGGGGGCATCGATACTGTGGCCACCGGCCAGCGAAATTCCCGCTTCATGGCACACCTGACGGCCGCCGTCGATCACCTGCTGGGCCACTTCGGCGGGCAGGGTATTGATGGGCCAGCCGAGGATGGCGATGGCGACGATGGGCTTGCCGCCCATGGCATAGATATCGCTGATGGCGTTAGTGGCGGCGATGCGGCCAAAGGTGAAGGGGTCATCGACGATGGGCATGAAGAAGTCGGTGGTGGAGACAATGCCCTGACCGTTGCCGATATCGACCACGGCCGCGTCATCTTTGCTGCTGTTGCCAACGATCAGGGTCGGGTCGTTGAAGCCCGGGATCTGGCTCTTGAGGATGGTGTCGAGTACCTTGGGAGAGATTTTGCAGCCGCAGCCAGCGCCGTGGCTGTATTGGGTCAGACGAATGGAAGACATACTTACCCCTTTTATTTGCAAACAGAGCAGAGGCTCTGTGGAGCCGTCTTGGTCAATGGGCGGCCTTGTAGTGAGGAAGACAAGAAGCCGCAAATATGGGTGGCCTCGGTGCCAACAGGGGCAGCGATGACTGGCAGTTATGAAAGACCGCCAGGCCGGACGGGGAAGAAATGGGCGACAAGGTACGCCAGCGCAGCCCCGCCAAGGGCCACAGGACGGGGCATTATGCCACATTTGCCCCTTGGGGTTCGAACAGGAATTCACATAAACAGCAGGGAATTGCCCGCACTTGCCTGTCATCGGTCTGGATCCGGCGCTGGCTGATTGATTGCAGTACAGATGCAGCAAAAAGAACGCCAAAGAGACCAAAAGCACGCAACCGCCGATCTACAACAGGAGAGCTTAGTGTCCACCACATTTTTGGTTAACCACCCCATCACCACGCCGCAGTTTGCGGCGTTGTTGGCGCAGACCTCGCTGGGGGCGAGACGGCCGCTGGACCATCCGGACACCCTGCAGGGCATGCTGGATAACGCCAATTTGCTGATCACCGCTTGGCAGGGCGAGACCCTGGTCGGGGTGGCTCGCTCGGTGACCGATTTTCATTTTTGTTGCTACCTCTCGGATCTGGCGGTAGCTGAGTCAGTGCAGGGGCAGGGGCAGGGGCAGGGGATTGGCAAAGCCCTTATTCGCGAGACGTTTTTACAATTGCAGCCCGGCTGCAAGCTGATCCTGCTGGCCGCGCCGCAGGCGGTGGCGTACTACCCCAAGCTCGGATTTAGCCAGCACCCGAGCGCCTGGGTGATGAGCAGTCTGGATGAACTGGTACTGGATGAGTTGGCATAAAGCCGTCAACTCATCCAGACAGGGCGAGATTAGCTTATCCGGCTTGCTCCAGCACCGGCTGGCGAGCCTTGCCCCAGCGGCGCAGGCGCCGTTGCAGTGGCCGCTCCAGCAGGTTGTAGCTCAGCGCCGAGAGCCCGATCAGCACCGCCAGCATCAGTAAGGTTGCCACAACCCCCAGCAGCGGGTTGGTCTGGCCATACCACCACTCGGTGAGCCCCGGTGCCAGATAGTGGATGAGCTCGCAGCCGGTGAGCAGCACCAGCGCATGGAGCAGGTAGATGGAGTAGGAGAGATCCCCCAGCCAGTTGGTGAAGCGGTTATCCAGGAGGCGCAGCAGCGTGCTTTGGCGATTGCCTTGGCAGGCGGCAATCCAGATCAGCAGCACGTAGGAGGCGATCAGCAGCAGTGTCAGTGGTGGCGTCATGGTGAACTGCATCAGCGCGAAGGGCAGCACAAAGGCGACCAGCAGCGGCAGATCTCGCTTCATCATGGGCACGCCTTGCGCGGCCTTGACCCTCGGCAGCAGCCAGAGGCCGAGCACAAATTCACTCACCCCGCGCCCCACCGCTAAGGCGCCGCTGGTGACATCCAGGGTGCCGCGACTGTGCACGATAAAGGCCAGCACCGTCAGCGCCAGCAGGGGGGCGAGATGGCTCCAGCGACTGCGGGTGACTGCGAGGGGAATCAGCAGCGGGAACAGCAGGTAGCTGATCCACTCCACGCTGAGCGACCAGGCGGCGAAGTTCCAGGTCAGCCCGTGATCGGTCATCACCTGCAGCAGCAGGAAGGCGCTCGGCAGCGCCTCGGCCGGGGTGAAGGGGGAGCCGAAGGGGAGCATCCCTTCCCACTCCCACATCTTGAACAAGGGGCCGGCGTAGAAGCCCACCCCGTGCTGCGCCTTGTAAAGCTCCCAGCCGACCAGCAGCAGCAGGGTCACCAGATAGAGGGGGTAGACACGGGTCAGCCGCAGCCAGAGAAAACGGCCATAGCTCACGGTGCGGGGCGTGCGGGTGAAGGCCTCGCCATAGACATGGGCCAGCACCACGCCGCTCAAAATAAAGAACAGGTCGACCCAGAGGTAGCCATTCTCGATGAGCTGGGTGTGGCCTGCGATCGACTCCATCCACTGGGGAAAGAGCAGCAAGCGGGCATGGAACAGCACCACCATCAGGGCAGCGATGCCCCGCAGCGGCGTTAACAGCGGCAATGATTGATTCATAACGGGATCCCTTGTGATGTTCAGCTTGGCCTGACATCGGTTTTTGTTGTTGTACCGTCCATCAATCCTGATGGGTCGGTTGCCCCGGCTTGGCTGCCGCAGGCGGGATCACACTACGGGAAAGAGAGTCATTCGGGTGTGATTTAAATCATAAATGCGCAGTTTTTGTGCAAAAAAATTTAAACAGATAAAGACGTGGATGTTGGCAGGAGGAGAGAGAACACCCATAAAGCAGAGAGGGTTGTCATCGGGATGATGTCAGGCTCAGACCTATACGGCGCGAGCAAAACAATCAGGCCCGCAAGGGGCCTGATTGATCACAAGGGGAGGGTGGTTGCCGATCAGCGGGCGCGAACCACCAGACCCTTGAGGTAGAAGCCTTCCGGATAGGCGGTACCGATGGGGTGATCGGAGGCCTGGGAGAGCAGCTCCAGGATCTGGGCATCGCGACCGGCATCGAGCGCCGCATCGGCAACGATCTTCTGGAACAGGCTCTGCTCCATCAGGCCGGAGCAGGAGTAGGTCAGCAGCACGCCACCCGGCGCCAGCAGCTGGAACGCCAGCATGTTGATGTCTTTGTAGCCACGGCAGGCACCAAGCAGCTGGGCCTTGCTCTCGGCGAACTTGGGCGGATCCAGCACGATGACATCGAACTTCTCGCCCTTCTCGCGATATTCCCGCAGCAGCTTGAATACGTCGTGACGGACA
Organism: Aeromonas sp. 604282; assembly: GCF_049170575.1. NCBI lineage: Bacteria > Pseudomonadati > Pseudomonadota > Gammaproteobacteria > Aeromonadales > Aeromonadaceae > Aeromonas > Aeromonas sp. 604282. Next base: position 146,368 of record NZ_JAAKMV010000001.1, read on the forward strand.
AACTGGGTGTTGCTGGTATCCAGCCCGTTCAGCTCGGCATTCTGGCGGGCAATATCCAGCGCATTCTGGGAGAGATCGACGTTGACCACTTCTTTGGCGCCGCCCTTGAGGGCATAAACGCCAAAACCGCCGGTGTAGCAGAAGCAGTTGAGCACCCGCTTGCCTTCGGTGTACTTGGCGGCAGCCTGACGGTTGTCCCGCTGATCCAGATAGAAACCGGTTTTGTGGCCGTTGCGAATATCCACCAGGATCTTGACGCCACCGTTCTCTTCGATGACCACCGGCTCGTTCGGGGTCTCGCCATAGATGACGCCGGTGCGCTCTTTCAGCCCTTCCTTCTTGCGTACCGCCACGTCGGAGCGCTCATAGATGCTGCACTCGGGGTAGAGGGTACGCAGTGCCTGCTTTATCAGCTCGCGCTGGAACTCGGCACCGGCAGAGAGAATTTGGCACACCAGAAAATCGGCATAACGGTCGATGGTCAGACCCGGCAGGCCGTCGGATTCGGCGGCGCAGAGGCGATAGCCGGTGAGGCCCTGACGCTTGATCAGCGGATCGCGAGACTCCTGCGCGTATTTGAGACGACGGATAAAGAAGTCGAGATCGACGGTCTCATCCTTGTCGAAGGTCCAGACCCGGGCACGGATCTGGGAGCTGCCTGACCAGGCGCCACGGGCGAGCCACTTGCCATCGTTGGCATAGATCTCGACGGTATCGCCGTCAATGGGGTTACCCTGAACCCGCTCAATCCCCTTGGAGAAGATCCAGGGGTGGCGACGCAGCAGGGATTTTTCGCGGCCTTTGACGAGATAGATGGAAGCGCTCATGGATGTTTGCCGATGGTAGAAAGAAAAGGGGCCACATTCTATGTGTAATAGGGCGGCTAAGCCAGCCTTTGCTGGTATATGGCGGAGTGACGAATTGTACGTCTGGACAACGACCGAGTGTTGCATATGCAGGATTTGCAGAATCTCAATGTTGGCGTTTCACGCTGCTTATCTTATATGCTACAGCTGGTTATGCTTGTTTTGCGTTCAATAGTGGTTGTCATGTGCGCAAAATGTAGTCATTAAAGCGTTTTAACCTTACTTTATAGTGATTTTCGCTAAAGAGTCATTTGATGATGTCGATAGTGGGGAAGACCATTTTGAATCTTTCCTGTATCGAGCTGTCCATGTCCCTCTCCATCGCTACCAATATTTCTGCCGTTAATGCTTCTCGCCATCTTGGTCAATCATCCAACACGCTGGATTCGGTATATCGACGACTCTCATCCGGCTTGCGCATCAACAGTGCCACCGATGATGCAGCCGGCTTGCAGATCAGTAATCGCCTCACCAGTGAAGTGAACGGGGTCAACACCGCTATTCGCAACGCCAACGATGGGATCTCGGTGATCAACGTCGCCGATGGTGCGCTTGATGAGTCGATGAACCTGATGCAGCGGATGCGCACCTTGGCGCTGCAGTCGGGAAGCGGTGCCAATACGGCAGAGGATCGTGTTGCTCTTAATGCCGAATTCAAGCAATTGCAGTTGGAGATGGACCGGATTGCCACAGGCACCCGGTTTGCCGGGCAGGATCTGCTGGCGGGGAGTTACAAAGGCATCTTCTCGGTTGGTGCCTATGCAGGGCAGAATACCGTCATTACCGATCTCAATGCCCAGACCAAAAATCTGGGGGAGATGGAGTGGCAAGCGCGCAGTCCGGCAGGTAGCAAACCGGGGGCATATGAGATTGCAGATCTCAAGCTGTCATCTCAGCCGGTCACCCTCAATGGCGTGACCTTTGACAAGGACTATTCCACCCTGGAAGCGTTCGTGGCAGATATCAACGGGACTACTTTCCCCAATAATCAGGGGCCGGTAAAAGCGCAACAACTGCCATTTTCAGTCGCCTCCGCAGTCGATTTATCCGCATTACCCTCCTATATCGATGTGGCGGGCCACTCTGTGGATTTGACCACGGGCATTGATATGACCGGATGGGATCCGGTCAATCCTACGCCCGAAAACGGCGATCTGATGAGGGAGGTGGTTCGGCGTATCAACAATACTGCGCAATCGGCAGGACTGGGTTTTTATGTGAGTGCCTCCAACAACAGCAATCCCGCCAACAATGAACTGACCATACATAGCTCTCAGGGAAACAGCCTTGCACTGGCCAATGGCACAACCCCTCCTGCGCAACCCGCACCACCGGCGCCTCCGGTGATCAGCAATTCCTCTCTAACCTCTCTGTTGCCCGACGTCACACCGACGACATATATCGGTCAGATGGAGCTTCGTTCATCAGGCGACAAGTATTCCAATATTGACATGCAGGGATCGAGTTTGAATGCGCTTGGTTTTTATCAAGAGGACAAGAAGAAATACACCGTTGATAACATTGATGTCCTGAGTGACGACAACGCCAGCAGGGCCATCAAAACCCTGGATGTGGGTATGAAACAGCTGGGTATTCAGCGTTCTCGGCTCGGGGCCCAAGCCAACGCGCTGGATTCAAGGGTACGCAATCTGGCTAATGCCAATGAGAACCTCAGCGCTGCCCGCTCAAGGATCCGGGATGCCGACATGGCGGTAGAATCGGCGCGTTTGGTCAGCACTCAAATCTTGCAGCAGGCGAGCTCTTCGATTTTGAGTCAGGCAAACAGTCGCCCCAATGCGGCCCTGAGTTTGCTGCAATCCTGAGCGGTGCTGCCAGCCAGCATAGTAATTGGTCGCCATCCATTAGCACCATCAATAAAGAGAAGAGGCCACCCAGCGGGTGGCCTCTTCTCACATTGCCGCTTTTTACCGGACTTATTGTGGCAAGCGTCAGAGAGTGATCCCCTTGAGTGCCTGGGTCAGCTCGGTGGCGGTGGCTTTCAGTCCCTGAGTACCGGCTACCGAGGCGCTGGCAGACTCTTCCACCTGCGCCGCTTCATGGCGTACCTGATCGAGATTGTGGGTGATCTCGGCGGCCACCGAGCTTTGCTCCTCGCTGGAAGTGGCGATCTGGGTGCTCATCTCCAGCACCGCATCGCTGTGGTTGCTCAGTTTTTCGATATCCAGCCCCACCTCGCTGATGAGCTGCTGGCTACTAGCCGCGCGGCCCACGGTTTTTTCCATGATCTCGTTCAGCGCCCCGGTACCGGTTTGCAGCTCTTCGATCATCTGCTGGATCTCCACCGTCGCCTGCTGGGTGCGGCTGGCGAGGGTGCGCACCTCGTCCGCTACCACCGCAAAGCCGCGACCCTGCTCACCGGCCCGGGCCGCTTCGATGGCGGCGTTGAGCGCCAACAGGTTGGTCTGCTGGGAGATGGCGTTGATGACGTTAACTACTTCGTTGATCCGGTTGGCGTTGTGGGTGAGCCGTTCGACCGCGCCGGAGGCGTTGCCAATCTCGTCGGCTAGGGTACGGATCGCCTCTATGGTGCGTGCTACCCGGTTGGCGCCATTGGCCGCCTCTTCGCTCGACTGACGGGTCTGCTGCAGGGTGTCGTTGGCATTGCGCGCCACTTCGCGGATTGCCGCCGACATCTGCTCCATGGCGGTGGCCAGTGAATCCATGTGCTGGCGCTGGGAACGCGCCATGGTCTCGCCTTCGCGGGCATGGTCACGAAACTCGTCGGCGGCCATGGTCAGCGCCTCGGCAGACTCTTCGACCAGCTTGACGATCTGGTGCTGGCGGTCAGTAAAGCGGTCGATGCTGCCCGCCAGGGTAGAGAACTCGTCCCGTACCGGGAAGAAGTTGAGGCGGAAGGTGAGATCGCCGTCGGCCACGGTTTGCAGCGCCTTGTTGGTGGAGTACAGGGCGCCGGAGACAAAGGTCATCATGTAGTGGATCACCAGTGCCATCAGGGCAGCCAGCGCCCCAATCATGGTGAGCGTGGTGCCCTGATCATCCCACATTGAGGAGGTACTGGTGTCGAGCTCGCCGGTCACATAGCCAGCCTGACCCGCTGGTGCGGTGAAGCGGTAGCGATCGCCCTGTTGTTCGAGTCCGCTCACCCCTTGTGGCTGAATGCGCAGATCGGCTGGCAGAGTGAGCGTTGGCTGCTGGTTGACCAGTTGTGCCGTGGTCTCGACCCGCTGCTGCAACTGCTCAACCTTGAGTTTTATCTCCTGCTCGTGGCTGTTTGCCAGCAGATACCAGCTGAGAAAGGCGATGATCAGCAGGGGAAGCCAGAAGGCGATGTGGAATTTTTCACTGATGGTGAGGTGAATGAGATAGCGGTCAACCCACCGGAATTTAACTTCTTTCATAATGGAGCTGCATCCTGCAGAGATAGAGTGTCGGGCACATTATCATCTCGGGAATTTTTTTCTTAAGCAGAAGGTGTGAGAAATGGGAGAGCAATCGTTTGTCATTCGGGTGTGGGGGCAGGTGCAAGGGGTCGGATTTCGCTACTTCACCCGTGAGCGAGCCTTGCAGCTGGGGCTGCGCGGCCATGCCTACAACCTGGAGGATGGCTCGGTGGAGATCCTCATCAGCGGGCCGACGCAGGGGGTACAGATGATGCTGGGCTGGCTGGAACATGGCCCGCGCACCGCTCGGGTGACCCGGATGGAATATGAAGAGGCGCTACCGCCCACCGGTCAGGGATTTCATACCAACTGAGCTGCCGGGGACATCATGGTTGCCAATATGCTTGATCCCTTGCTGGTGCAGGCCCGGGTACTGGTTGCCAGCTACCGCCATGCCGCTCGCGCAGTGTGCCGCGAAGCGAGCGAACCCCATGTCCATGGTTACCGCATCGCTGCGCGCCGTATGCAGGCACTGCTCGCATTGTGGCGACCCGCCCTTTGTCATCCAAAACTGGAACGACGGCTGCAGCGGGCCATTGGCCGACTCTCGGCCCTGCGCGATGCACAGGTTTACGCCGCGCGCTTTGTCGCGTCATCCACAATCGTCTTGCCCAAGGTGACGGTTCCCCTTTTTTCGGGCCTGCTTGCCCACTGGCTGTATGAATTAGAGCAAATTCCCGATACCTCAGGGCTGGCTCGTCACTACCGACGCCAACTTGCCCGCCGCCTCGATGGGGCATTGAGCCGACTTGATGAGAACCAAGTTGGCAACGTCTCCCATCGCCAGCAGCTGCGTCGCTGGCATCATCTGCGCCTTGAGATAAAACAGGCGCGCTACGGCGCCGAGTTACTGCTGGAGCTGGGGGCGGGGGAGGCACAGTGGGTCAGCGCCTTTAGTCATTGGCAGGAGCGGCTCGGGCAGTTGCAGGATTGGCGTCAGTGGCGGCGCGCCCTGAAAGGAAACAAACAGCAACGCAGAGTAAGGCGCAAACTCAAGCGCAAGATAGTGACGCAGTTACGCCGCCTCGATTGCCAGCAGGCTGAACTGGTGGGGCTCAAGGTGGCGATGCTGAATAGCCCGCTCTAACCATCCTGCTGGATGGTCAATGGGAGCAATCCGCAGAGTCGCAGAGACGAAAAGAGTGCAGAGACAAAAAAAGAGGCCCAGAGGCCTCTTTTTTATCGGTTCGATGCGCTTACTTGACGCGCATGCCAGGCTGGGCGCCTTCCTGCGGCTCCAGGATCCAGAGATCCTTGCCGCCCGGGCCTGCAGCCAGCACCATGCCTTCGGACATGCCGAAACGCATCTTGCGCGGCGCCAGGTTGGCCACCATCACGGTCAGCTTGCCTTCCAGATCTTCCGGGTTGTAAGCGGACTTGATACCGGCAAACACCTGACGGGTTTCGCCGCCGATATCCAGTTGCAGCTTGAGCAGCTTCTCGGCTTCCGGTACCGCTTCGGCCTTCTTGATCAGCGCGACGCGCAGGTCAATCTTGGCAAAATCGTCATAGGTGATGGTTTCGCTGATGGGGTCATCAGCTAGCGGACCGGTCACTTTCGGTGCCTGCTCCTTGGCCAGGTCTTCCTTGGATGCCTCGATCATGGCTTCAATCTTCGCCGGCTCGATGCGGGAGAAGAGGGCCTTGAACGGCGCAACGGTGTGATTGACCAGCGGCATCTCGATGCCATCCCAGCTGAGGGTTTCGGCCAGGAAGGCTTCGGCACGTTCGGCCAGCAGCGGCATGACGGGCTTGAGGTAGGCCATCAGCACGCGGAACAGGTTGATGCCGACCGAGCAGACCGCCTGCAGCTCGGCGTCAGCCCCTTCCTGCTTGGCGATAACCCAGGGCGCCTTGTCGTCCACGTAGCGGTTGGCCTTGTCGGCCAGCGCCATGATCTCGCGGATGGCGCGGCTGAATTCGCGGCTCTCATAAGCCTCGGCAATGGCGGTACGAGCATTGGCGAATTCGGCGTAGAGCTCGGGTTCGGCGCAGGTTGCCGCCAGCTTGCCGCCAAAACGCTTGGCGATAAAGCCGGCGTTGCGGGAGGCAAGGTTGACCAGCTTGTTGACCACGTCGGCGTTGACGCGCTGCACGAAATCTTCGAGGTTCAGGTCCAGATCGTCGATGCGGCTGTTGAGCTTGGCGGCGTAGTAGTAACGCAGGCACTCCGGATCCAGGTGGTTCAGGTAGGTGGATGCCTTGATGAAGGTGCCCTTGGACTTGGACATCTTGGCGCCGTTGACGGTCACATAACCGTGCACGTTGACCTTGGTCGGCTTGCGGAAGTTGGCACCTTCCAGCATGGACGGCCAGAACAGGCAGTGGAAGTAGGCGATATCCTTGCCGATGAAGTGGTAGAGCTCGGCGTCGGAGTCCGCTTTCCAGTAGCTGTCAAAGTCGATATCGCCACGCTTGTTGCACAGGTTCTTGAAGGAAGCCATGTAGCCGATGGGGGCATCGAGCCAGACGTAGAAGTACTTGCCCGGGGCGCCGGGAATTTCGAAACCGAAGTAGGGGGCGTCACGGGTGATGTCCCACTGCTGCAAGCCGCTTTCGAACCACTCCTGCATCTTGTTGGCCATCTCTTCCTGAATGGCGCCGGAGCCGCGCACCCACTCAGAGAGCCATTTTTCAAACTGCGGCAGGTCGAAGAAGAAGTGCTCGGAGTCCTTCATTACCGGAGTCGCGCCGGAGACGGCAGATTTCGGATCGATAAGCTCAGTCGGGCTGTAGGTGGCGCCGCAGCTGTCACAGTTGTCGCCATACTGCTCCGGAGATTTGCACTTGGGGCAGGTTCCCTTGACGAAACGGTCCGGCAGGAACATCGATTTTTCCGGATCGAACAGCTGGGAGATGGTGCGGCTCTTGATAAAGCCACCATTTTTCAGGCGGCCGTAGATCAACTCCGCCAGCTCGCGGTTTTCGTCGCTGTGGGTGGAGTGATAGTTGTCAAAGCTGATGTTGAACCCGGCGAAGTCGGCCTGGTGCTCCTTGGAGACTGCGGCAATCATCTCTTCCGGGGTGATCCCCATCTGCTGTGCCTTGAGCATGATCGGGGTGCCGTGGGCATCATCGGCACAGATAAAGTGCACCTGATGACCGCGCATTCGCTGATAACGAACCCAGATATCGGCCTGGATATGTTCCAGCATGTGGCCAAGGTGAATGGAGCCATTGGCATAGGGGAGGGCGCAGGTTACCAGCATTTTACGAGGATCAGTTGCCATATTACGTTCTTGATGTGCTTGTTGGGATGATAGAGTGCCGTGCATGTTACCCGAATTGGGGGTAGCCTGCCTAGGGTTGTGGCTGTGCCGGGCTTGGCCGGATACACCATCTGTACTGCAGGCAAGCCACTGATTTGTGTGCGGTAACCGTTCACCTCAAGATAATGACAACATAATGAGGAGTTAATGGTGATTGATTCAGTAAAACAGATCCTCGCCGAATTTAAGCCGGCAGGCTGGAGCAAGGATCTGGTGGATGCCGGATTCGTTCGCGAGATCATCAATCAGGGTCAGGGGCTTACTATCCGGCTGGTATTGCCGTTTGCCGGTCTCTCGCTGCTCGATCAGCTTAAAGAGAACTACGATGCCAGACTGCGCAGCGCCACCGGTGCTGCCCGTATCGACTGGGCATTGGAGATTGACGTCGCCAGCATGCCGCGGGCGCAGGGCCTCAATGCCGTGCAGGGCATTCGCAACATCATCGTGGTTGCTTCCGGCAAGGGGGGGGTAGGCAAGTCCACCACCGCGGTCAATCTGGCGCTGGCGCTGCAAAAAGAGGGGGCGCGGGTCGCTATTCTCGATGCCGATATCTATGGCCCCTCCATTCCCACCATGATGGGCACCCTCAAGGAGCGTCCCGTCAGCCATGATGGCAAGCTGATGCAGCCGGTGATGGCCTGTGGCCTCAAGAGCAACAGCATCGGCTATCTGGTCTCCGAGCAGGATGCCACCATCTGGCGCGGCCCGATGGCGAGCAAGGCGTTGGCGCAGATCCTCCATGAGACCCGCTGGGGCGAGGTGGATTATCTGGTGGTGGACATGCCGCCGGGTACCGGCGATATCCAGCTCACCATGGCACAGCAGGTGCCCACCTCGGCCGCGGTCATTGTTACCACCCCGCAAGATGTGGCGTTGGCCGATGCGCGCAAGGGGATCGCTATGTTCAACAAGGTCAATGTGCCGGTGCTTGGCATCATCGAGAACATGAGCTACCACGTCTGCAGCGCCTGTGGTCATCATGAGCCGCTGTTTGGTACCGGTGGCGGCCAGAAGATGGCAGAGCAGTATCAAGTGGCACTGCTTGGTCAATTACCGCTGCACATTGATATCCGCCAACACATGGATGATGGCTGTCCGACGGTGTTCGGTGCACCGGAAGGAAGCTTGGCTCAGGCTTATTTGAAGCTGGCGCGCAGGGTAGGGGCTGAACTCTTTTTCAGGGCAAAACCGATTGCGACCCCTCTCTATGCCATGGCGCTGGATGAATAATCGGCGGTCGGTCACTTGAAAGGGAATTGAGGGTGGGCATGACCCACCCTTTTTTATATAATGGATCGGTTTAAACCATCCCCACTGCTCTTCTCTTTTAGGTATTTGTCATGTCTGATACTCAACATTCGTGTGTGATCATCGGTATTGCGGGCGCATCTGCGTCTGGCAAAAGTCTTATAGCCCAGACCATTTATGAAGAGCTGGTGGCCGAACTGGGCGCAGGTCAGATTGGTGTGATCACCGAAGATTGCTACTACCGTGATCAGACCCACCTGACCATGGAAGAGCGGGTCAAGACCAACTATGACCACCCCAACGCGCTGGATCACGACCTGCTGGTACAGCACCTTAGCCAGCTGGTCAAAGGTGACGCGGTTGCCATTCCCCAGTACTCCTACACCGAACACACCCGGATGAGCGAAGTGACCCCGTTTGCCCCGCGCCGGGTGATCATTCTGGAAGGGATCCTGCTGCTGACCGACAGTCGTCTGCGGGATCTGATGGACGCCTCCATCTTTATGGATACCCCGCTCGACATCTGCTTGCTGCGCCGTCTGGTGCGTGACGTGCAGGAGCGTGGCCGTACCATGGACTCCGTGCTCAAGCAGTATCAGAAGACGGTGCGTCCGATGTTCCTGCAGTTTATCGAGCCGTCCAAACAGTATGCCGATGTGATCGTGCCCCGTGGTGGCAAGAATCGCATCGCCATCGACATGCTCAAGGCGCGTATTCGCCACATGTTGATTGGTTAAGATGAAACAAGCCGGGTGATGCCCGGCTTTTTTAAAAGCACAATTTGTCAGGAGAGTCGCCCAATGCGTCTGTGTGATACCGATATTGAACGCCATCTGGATGAAGGCAAGATTGTCATTGAGCCACGGCCCGGGGTAGAGCGGATCAGTGGTGTCAGTGTCGATGTGCTGCTGGGTAACGAGTTTCGGGTGTTTCGCGATCATACCGCGCCCTATATCGACCTGAGCGGCCCGAGCAGCGAGATGGCCGATGCCATCGATCGGGTGATGAGTGACGAGATCCACATCCCCGATGGCGAAGCTTTCTATCTGCACCCGGGTCAGCTGGCGCTGGCAGTGACCTACGAATCCGTCACCCTGCCTGCCGATATCGTCGGTTGGCTGGATGGCCGCTCTTCATTGGCGCGCCTGGGTCTGATGGTGCACGTGACGGCGCACCGGATCGATCCGGGTTGGTCCGGTCGTATCGTGCTGGAGTTCTACAATGGTGGCAAACTGCCGCTGGCGCTGCGCCCGAAGATGAAGATTGGCGCCTTGAACTTCGAGATGCTCTCCGGTGTTGCGGCCCGCCCCTACAACAAGCGGGAAAATGCCAAGTACAAAAGCCAGCAGGGCGCCGTTGCCAGCCGCATCAATCAGGACTGATGACAGACGGCACTGCAACGATTCAAGGGAGCACAAGGTGCTCCCTTTTTGCATCTGGAATCAAATGGATATGGGGTTAATGGTAATGGTCGGATGAGATGGGAGGGGTGGGTTGTTTTATCACCACTTTTTCCCGTTTTTCTGTCATAAAAGCGTCATAAAAATGAAATTATTGGTTTAATTGTCAGCTAATTTTGCCATTTCCTGCAATCATTGATGGCTTTAATTAATCGATGGCAAGCCGCATGAGGACTGGCTCTAGGATATTTTTTTCCAAAAAGCTCTTTTTTTTTATGGCTGAAATATTTCAATGGTGGCTATGGTGTTGGCCGCCATCTGGCATAATCCGCCGCAACTCATAAACAGGCTTTTTTTTATGTTTGAAATGTTTAGTGGTTTGGGTTTGTGGTGGTCAATCGGTTTAGTATTGGCCGTTTTTTTTGTGCTTGCCTATGAATTCATCAACGGCTTTCACGATACCGCCAACGCGGTAGCAACGGTTATCTATACCAAGGCGATGCCCGCTCACCTGGCGGTCGTTGCATCGGGGATCTTCAACTTTTTTGGCGTCATGTTCGGCGGTCTGGGTGTGGCCTATGCCATTGTCCATCTGCTGCCCATCGACCTGCTGCTTGGGATGGACTCCACCCAAGGGTTGATCATGGTCTTCTCCTTGCTGTTTTCCGCCATCGTGTGGAACCTGGGCACCTGGTTCTTCGGGATCCCGGCCTCCAGTTCACATACCTTGATCGGTTCCATTCTGGGGGTAGGCGGCGCCTATGCCTGGATCACCCATAAACCGGTGACAGAAGGGATCAACGTGGGCAAAGCGATCGACATCATGCTTTCCCTCATCATCTCTCCCACCATAGGTTTCATCATCGCGGCACTGCTGCTGCTGGCAATGAAACGCATCTGGACCAGCAACAAGATCCACAAAACACCGGAAGAGCGTCAGCTGGTGGATGGCAAGAAGCACCCGCCGTTTTGGGCGCGTCTTACCCTGGTGGCCTCGGCCATGGGCGTCAGCTTCGTGCACGGCTCCAACGATGGCCAGAAGGGTATCGGTCTTGTGATGCTGGTGCTGATCTGCATGGCGCCCGCCTATTTCGCGCTGGACATGAACAGCCGCTCCTATGATCTGGATCGGACCCAGGATGCCAACCAGCGCATCATGGAGATCTACCAGCGAAACCAGTCAGCCCTCTCAGGTGTCATCAACTTCTCTGCACCGGTAACGGCTCAGGAAGAGCTGATGACCCACTGTTCCGCCGATGGCGTGCTGCAGGCGATGGCCACCCTGGATGCCCGTCTGGGGGCCGTGCGTACTTATGATCAGATGAGCCTGACCGACCGCCGTGAAGTGCGTCGTCTGCTGCTCTGTATCGATGACACCGCCCGCAAGGCAGCCAAGCTGCCACTGCCAGCCAAGGAGCTGACCGATCTGGCCAAATGGCGCAAGGATCTGACCGCGACCGCTGAATACGCACCGACCTGGGTGATTGTCTCCATCGCGCTGGCGCTGGGTTGTGGCACCATGGTGGGCTGGCGTCGTATCGTTCATACCGTGGGCGAGAAGATCGGCACCACAGGCATGACCTACAGCCAGGGCATTGCGGCCCAGATCACGGCTGCAACCTCCATCGGTGTCGCCAGTCTGACCGGTATGCCTGTGTCTACCACCCATATTCTTTCTTCTGCGGTGGCGGGTACCATGATTGCCAACAAATCCGGCCTGCAGAGCCAGACTATCAAGACCATCCTGATGGCTTGGGTGCTGACTCTACCGCTGACAATGTTGCTCTCTGGCGGTCTCTTTATCGTCAGCAATCATCTGTTTGGCTAAATGCCAATACCATTTTCGATAAAGGGCCTACGGGCCCTTTTTTTGTGCTTCTATATCAGGTTGTAAATTATCGATTTGATACCTGGCTGGACAGGGCAAGGGCCACTGAATGGTATGAGAGCGCATCATGAATGCGATAGTCAGGGCTTGTTTTTGAAATATTTTCACACATCTCACACTCACCAGATTGTGTGAAACAAGGATCTTTATTTGGTATGACGACAGCGGTGATCTCCACATACCTGTTATCGGCAAAATCCATATCGCAGCCGAGTCAGTAGCAAGTAAATCATGAAGATGGGTAGATCTATCAGTTTTTGCCGCGGGTCATCAATCATCAGCAGGCTCCCTTTTAGAATGAACAGGGATTGAAATGCTGACTAACCCAACTCCTGAGAGTTTGAGCAGTATTGCCGCGGGGTAATACAGATCAATCCTTGTTTGTATTGCGTATCCGCTGAATCGCATTCGGCCTTTATATGCCAACAAACTTATTGTTGAATTTAATTTTTAATGTATTCGAAGATAACGAGAAAATCTTGATAGGGCTTGGCAAAAGAGAGCCAATTCTTGGCGATACTGACCTTGCTTGCAGTCGCCAGGTCCGCCAGTGCAAGCAGAGGGGCGGGTCATGAGCCAATCTGTGGTGCTGTTACTTCTATGTATCTTGTTTGTCTATTCGCCCGCATCCACAAGAGTCGAAGGCTAACTTTCACCATCGTTACCCGATATGGTTGGCTATAAAGCTCTGAGGCATGGTTTAACCTGGCTGGTGGCGAGAAACATATCTGGTTAATCACTATCTCAAGCCAAATATGGTGTAGAGGAGGATATCTGAGGCATTACCTAACTGAGCAGAGTGCATTTAATGGGATATTTTCATTAGGTTCCTAATCCAAACTCCTTATTGATGAGGCGTTATCAACCGATGTCATGGAGATAAAAAAAGAGCCACACAATGGTGTGGCTCTCAATTTAGTCGTTACCGGTGGATATCAGGGGCGACCCGCTGGGCAGGTGGCCACGTCGACGGCGGCAGTGCTGCCACCATGACGACCTGATGTGCTCACTTCGTTGCGTACCAGCGGCGGGTAGTTAACCGGCTCACGAGTAGGCAGGGCAGGAGCTTCGGCAGGGGTTGCCATCGGCGCGGATGCTTTGCGGGCACGAGCCAACAGGCCAGCACCGTGAGCTACCTGTTTTGTAACGACCGGAGTCTCTTCAATCGCAACGGCAGCGACAGGTGCCGGGGCTTCGACAACATCAGCTGGCATTTCGACTGCAGCCGGTACAGCTTCCACGACAGGAGTGTTGACAGCAGGAGCTTCTTCAACAACCGGAGCAGTTTCAACGACTTCAGCAGCCGCCATGTCGGCAACCGGAGCGGCGACAACGGCAACTTCCGGCTCTGCTGCAACCACGACTTCTGCGACAGCTGCAACAACCGGGCTAGCGGCTACATCGGCTTGAGTTGCTTCAACCTGGGCAGCAGCCTGCTCGGCAGCTTCTTCAGCAACGGCTTCGACAACCACATGCTCGGTCAGTGCTGCAGAGGCTTGCAGGGCAGCAGCGACGGCTTCAGCGCTCGGGATGGTAACAACAGGCACTACCGGCTCTTCAACCTGCGCTTTGGCAATATCTGCCTGGGCTGCGGTGGTCAGAGTGGTGGTATCTTGCTGTTCTTCGTCACGCTGGCTGCGGGCATCTTCGTTGATGCGCTTGCGGCGCTGACCTTCGATACGCTGGCTGCGCGGAGTGCGGCGTGAACGGCGCTGGCCTTCACTCTGCTCTTCCTGCTCGTTACCCACGGTGGCATCGATCACGTCAGCTTGCGTTGGTACTTCGTCAACCGGCAGGGCAGGGGTGTCAGCGGCGGCGACATCGACGCGGATCTGCTTGCGCAGTTGGCGACGTTCGCGGCGCTCGGCCACTTTCTGCTCTTTCTCCTGACGTGGCTGGACGGCAGTTGCATCAACGGCGTCTACCGCTTCAACAACGACTTCGGCGCGCGGCTCACGGGGAGCACGAGGTTCACGGGCTGGACGTGGCGCACGTTCCTGGCGCGGCTCGCGAGGTTCGCGCTCCTGACGGGGTTCACGTTCCATGCGATGTTCGCTGCGCACTTCGCCACGAGCTTCACGCTCCTGACGAGGCTCGCGCTCTTTGCGGGGACGGCGATTGCGGTTTTCACCAGCTTCGCGGTTGCCACCTTCACGCTTCTCGCCTGCTTCCGCATTGTTGCGGTTGCCACGATTGTCATCACGACGAGGACGCTGACCACGGCCACGGCCTTCTTCGCGCTGATGACGTTGACCCTCTTCCTTGCGTGCTTCACGAGCAGCCGGTTTCTCGGCGTGCGCTTTAACTTCGGCAGGGGCTGCATCGCTGCTGAACAGGCCGGTAATGCCCTTGATCAGCTTGCTGAAGAAACCTGCTTCGGCAGGTGCAGGTGCAACGGCCGGGGCTGTCTGCTGCTGAGCTGCAACCGGCGCGGGTTGAGTCGGCTGGGCAAAGCCTTGCAGCAGCGGTTGTTCACGCTCGATCACCTGAGCTTGCTTCGGCTGGTAGACCGGCTTGGCAATCTCGGTTTTCAGCTCGTAGCTGGCCGCTTCCGGGATCTCGTTCTGACGAATACGGGTCACTTCGTAGTGCGGGGTTTCCAGATGCTGGTTCGGAATGATGTAAACACGCACATCATTGCGCTGCTCCAGACTGGCGATAGCTGCGCGCTTCTCGTTAAGCAGATAGGCGGCAACATCCACCGGCACTTGGCCGTGAACCTGCTCGGTGTTGTCCTTCATGGCCTCTTCTTCGATGAGACGCAGGATGGACAGGGCGAGGGACTCGTTGTCACGGATCACGCCTTGACCCTGGCAACGGGGGCAGATATGGCTGCTGGACTCGTTGAGGGAGGGGCGCAGACGTTGGCGAGACATCTCCAGCAGACCGAAACGGGAGATCCGGCCCAGCTGGATGCGAGCGCGATCCTGATGAACCGCTTCACGCAGACGGTTTTCCACTTCGCGCTGATGGCGAACCGGCGTCATGTCGATGAAGTCGATAACGATCAGGCCACCCAGGTCGCGCAGACGCAATTGACGGGCAATTTCATCGGCCGCTTCCAAGTTGGTTTGCAGCGCAGTCTCTTCGATATCGCCGCCCTTGGTGGCGCGGGAGGAGTTGATATCGATGGAGGTCAAGGCTTCGGTCGGATCGATAACGATGCTGCCGCCGGAGGGGAGGCGCACTTCACGCTGGAAGGCTGATTCGATCTGGCTTTCAATCTGGAAGTGGTTGAACAGGGCTACTTCACCCTTGTACAGCTTCACACGGTTGAGGAAATCGGGACGTACCAGCTCTATATGGGCCTTGGCACGTTCGAAAATCACCGGATTGTCGATCAGGATCTCGCCCACATCGCGACGCAGATAGTCACGGATGGCACGCACGATGACGTTGCTTTCCTGGTGGATCAGCACCGGTGCCGCGCGCTCCTGGGAAGCCTTGTGGATGGAGTCCCAGTGATTGAGCAGGACGTTCAGATCCCACTCCAGCTCTTCTGGCGACTTGCCCACACCGGCGGTGCGCACGATCAGACCCATGCCTTCCGGCACGGTCAATCCACTCAGGGCTTCTTTCAGTTCAGTCCGCTCATCACCCTCGATGCGGCGGGAGATACCACCGGCACGGGGGTTGTTGGGCATCAGTACCAGGTAGCTACCTGCCAGGCTGATAAAGGTGGTGAGGGCTGCACCCTTGGTGCCACGCTCTTCCTTGTCGATCTGGACGATAACTTCCTGACCTTCGCGGACCACTTCTTTGATGTTGGGACGACCCTGATAGGAGTAACCGGAGGGGAAGTAATTGCGGGCGATCTCCTTCAACGGCAGGAAACCGTGGCGCTCGGCGCCGTAGTCAACAAAAGCAGCTTCAAGGCTGGGTTCTACGCGGGTGATCTTACCCTTGTAAATGTTCGCTTTCTTCTGCTCGTGTCCCGGACTTTCAATATCCAAATCGTAGAGCTGTTGTCCGTCAACCAGCGCTACGCGCAACTCCTCTTCTTGAGTTGCGTTGATAAGCATTCTTTTCATTGAGTTCTCATTATTGTGTCATTTTGATTTCCTCCATCTGGGTCCTGCCAGCGCCGGCCTCGGGTCTTCAGCATACTGGGGCAACCTCCCGGTTGGGGTATGCATGAGGCGCAAACTAAGGGCGTTCTGGTCATCACTTCTCGAGAAGGAATGACTAAGGATGCCGAAATGGAGACAAATAAACGGTGATGTTTGTGTTCTCCATGCGTTGTACCTCGCCCCCGGGAACCGTCATGTTCTTGTATACACGGTGTTTCGGGATTGGGTGGCATACTTTTTGGCCACTTAGTACAAGGCTTGAACACAATGACAAAACCTTGTTTATTATCCCATTTAAACCTCTTTTATAGCAAGGCGCCATTTTTCAACAAACCATGCAGCCAAGGGGCGCTGGCAGTGTTAAAATCCGCGCCATGACACAGATACAACAACAAGTGCAGCTGCTCACCATCGAAGCTGAGCATGACGGGCAGCGCATCGACAATTTTCTCAAGACTCAGCTAAAGGGCGTCCCCAAGAGCCTGATCTATCGCATCCTTCGCAAAGGCGAAGTGCGGGTAAACAAAAAGCGCATCAAACCGGAGTACAAACTCTGCGCAGGTGACGAGGTGCGGGTTCCTCCCGTGCGAGTTGCCGAGAAGAATGAGCTGCCTTCGGCAAACCTCGGGGTTATCCAGCGTCTGGAGAGCCAGATCCTGTTCGAAGACGATGCCATGATCGTGCTGAACAAGCCCTCCGGCATGGCCGTACACGGTGGCAGCGGCCTGAGCTTTGGCGTTATTGAGGGGCTGCGAGCCCTGCGTCCAGAAGCCCGTTTCCTCGAGCTGGTGCACCGCCTTGACCGCGACACCTCCGGCGTGCTGCTGGTCGCCAAAAAGCGCAGCGCCCTGCGTAGCCTGCATGAGCAGTTGCGCGTCAAGACCATGCGCAAGCAGTATCTGGCGCTGGTGCGCGGCAAGTGGCAGGCCCATGTAAAAGTGGTCAACGCACCGCTGCGCAAGAATGATCTGCAATCCGGTGAACGGGTAGTGCGGGTCAGTGCCGATGGCAAGCCCTCCGAAACTAGGTTCCGTATCGTGCGTCAATTTGCCGAAGCGACCCTGGTCGAGTGCAGCCCCATTACTGGCCGTACCCACCAGATCCGCGTGCACACCCTGCATGCCGGTCACCCGATCGCCTGTGACGATAAGTACGGTGAAGCGGCGTTTGACGAGAAAATGCGCAGCCAAGGGCTAAAACGGCTCTTTTTGCATGCCTGGAAGCTCAGCTTCACCCATCCGGCCGATGGTCGCGAGATGCAGGTCGAAGCGCCGTTGGCACCTGAGCTCGACAACTTCCTCAACGGCTTGCCACGCTGATGCAGGATATCCGGCTCGCCATTTTCGATTGGGATGGTACCCTGATGGATTCGGTGGGCCGGATTGTGGCCTGTGTGCAGGGGGCCGCCAGAGATTGTGAGCTAGCGGTTCCTGCTCCAGCCCAGATCCGGCAGATCATCGGGTTGAGCCTCGATGTCGCCATGTCCCGTCTGTTCCCCTTATGCAGTGACAGTGGCGCTACCAGAGATGAGCGCCAGATTGCCGCACTCATCAATCGCTATCGTCATCACTATCTGCACGACGCTACCCCCAGCCCGCTGTTTGCCGGGGCAGGGGAGTTGCTACATGACTGGCAGTCACGGGGACTGCAACTTGCTGTCGCTACCGGGAAATCGCGCCGTGGGCTGGATCGGGTATTGGATGAGACCGGGCTGCACCCGTTATTTGTGACCAGTCGTGGGGCCGATGAGGCTCGCTCCAAGCCTGATCCGCTGATGCTTGAGCAGATCCTGGACGAGCTGGGGCTGTCACCCCGGCAGGCCGTAATGATCGGCGACTCTGTTCACGATATGGCGATGGCCGAGGCAATTGCCATGCCGCGCATTGGCGTTACTTGGGGTGTAGATAGTAGTGATGCTCTCAGTCGTCACGAACCTGTAGCGGTGGTGGACTCCATGACGGCTCTTCGCGGGCTGTTGTAGACGCTTCTCTTTAAGAGACATCAATCTGATTGATATAAAAAGCCCGGTCTATTGATCGGGCTTTTTATATCCTCGATCTAGCTTATCTATTCGTCCGCAATCAGGGCAGGGCAATACCGTGGCGCTCCAGCAGTTCGATCAGGCCGATCAGTGGCAGACCGATCAAGGCGTTAGGATCGCGCCCCTCCAGCCCCTTGAACAGCACGATGCCCATACCTTCACATTTGAAGCTGCCAGCACAATCGAGGGGCAATTCTGCCTCTACATAGCGGCGAATGGCGGCTTCATCGAGGTTGCGAAAATGGACAGTGAAGGGTTCCACCAGTTGATGAGCCTCATTGGTTGCGGCATTCACTACGCACAGGCCTGTGTAGAAGGTGACACTGCGCCCCTGGGCCGCCATCAGCTGGGCGATGGCATTGTCGATGGTGCCCGGTTTGCCGAGGATGTGACCATCGCATACACACACCTGATCAGAGCCGATAATCAAGCCGTGATCACGTTGCCCGGCGATGGCATCAGCCTTGGCATGGGCCAGCCTAGCCACCAGCGCCTCGGCGGATTCGCCAGCCACTGGTCGCTCATCCACATCGGGGGCGGCACATTCAAAGGGGAGTCCGAGCTTCTCCAGCAAGGCTTTGCGATAGCGAGAAGTTGAGGCGAGGATCAGATTCTGTGGCATAATCAGGTACCGATGAAAGCGAGTACCGGCATTCTAGGGACTTGTGACGTTAAAATCATCGGCGGTAAGGACTTTTTCCTTTGACTATCAGTTGTTGGACCTATATTATTCGCGCCCTATGCAAAAGGTGAAGTTGCCCGTTAAGGTTGATCCAGTCCGTAGTGCCTTGAAGCTGCTCGATTACATCGGGATAGTGGAAAAGTCGCAGATGCCCAGGCTGGAGGAATCAACCGCTGGCTTGCAGAGTGATATCGAGGTATCACTGCACTTTGGCAAAGATGTCCAGAAGTTGACCGTTATGAAAGGCACTGCCCATGCCAAGGTTGACCTGGTTTGCCAACGTTGCGGAGAGACATTCGAACACCTCTGTGAAGCTGAATTTATCTACACTCCGCTGTTCGAAAGAACAAACGAGGAAGAACTGCCGGAAGCTTATGAGCCCATTGAGTTGGACGAAAACGGCGAGATAGATCTTCATCAAATCCTGGAGGATGAACTCATCCTCTCGTTGCCTCAAGTCGCAATGCATTCTCTGGATGCATGCCCGAGAGGAAACATGGAGATGACTTGGGGTGAAATCGAACCTGCTGATGAGCGGCCGAATCCCTTTGCAGTTCTTGAAGAGCTTAAACGTAAGTGAATTTAGGAGTTAGCCTACAATGGCCGTACAACAGAACCGTAAAACCCGTGCCAAGCGTGGCATGCGTCGTTCCCACGATGCGCTGACCACCGCTGCCCTGACTGTTGATCAGACCAGTGGCGAAATTCATCGTCGTCACCACGTGACTGCCGATGGTTTCTACCGCGGTAAAAAGGTAATCGCTTAAGGATTGCCTTTGTCTACGCAAACTGTCGCGCTAGACATCATGGGGGGAGATATTGGCCCCTCGGAAACAGTGCCTGCCGCCGTGCAGGCACTGTCTCTTTTACCCCAGCTAAAACTGATCCTGGTCGGCGACCAGCACCAGACCTCTTCTCTGCTGCAGCAGCATGGCTTGCTGAATCATCCCCGCGTTCGTTTCGTACATGCATCCCAAGTGGTTGGCATGGGCGATAAACCGATCGTGGCGCTGCGTACTCTGAAAGACTCCTCCATGCGGGTGGTACTCAATCTGGTGAAAGCCGGTGAGGCCGATGCCTGCGTCAGTGCCGGCAATACCGGTGCGTTGATGGCGATGGCCAAGTGCGTGCTCAAATCCCTACCCGGGGTAGACAGACCCGCCCTCATCAAGGCGTTGCCAACATTGAGTGGCAAACGCACCGTGATGCTGGATCTCGGCGCAAACGTCAGTTGCGATGCCGATACCTTGCTGCAGTTTGCGGTGATGGGCTCTGTCGTGGCCGAAAAGGTAGAAGGCATTGCATCACCCCGTGTTGCCTTGCTCAACATCGGCGAGGAGGAGATCAAGGGCAACGATCTGGTGCGCCACAGTGCCGAATTGTTGCGTCAGTGCCACGCGCTCAATTATGTCGGGTTTGTCGAAGGGGATCGCATCTTCAGCGGCGACAGCGACGTGATCGTCTGCGACGGTTTTGTCGGCAATGTCGCCCTCAAGACGGCAGAAGGGGTGGTGCGGATGATGGCCCAGCTGGCCGGATATCCCCGCAAGAAACGCACTTTTCTTGGCCGGATCGCCGGATTTATGTTCAAACGGCGTTTTTCTTACCTGAACCCCGACCAGTATAACGGGGCAAGTCTGTTAGGATTGCGTGGCATTGTGGTAAAAAGTCATGGGCGGGCCGAACGGCGCGCTCTGTGTAATGCGATCCTGCTGGCCGCACAAGAGGCCAAACATCAACTTCCACTGCAAATAGCAGATCGCCTTGAAGCTGTCTTCTCTGACAGGGATCTATAAGAACTCTATGCATAGCAAAATTCTGGGTACTGGCAGCTACCTGCCGAGTTCAGTGCGTACCAACGCCGATCTCGAGCAGATGGTTGAGACCAGTGATGAGTGGATCGTGGAACGCACCGGTATCCGTGAGCGCCGTATTGCCGGGGCTGACGAGACCGTTGCCACCCTCTCTTACCAGGCCGCCCTGCGCGCCCTGGATGCAGCCGGTTTGACCGCTGCCGATCTCGATATGATAGTGCTGGCCACTACCAGTGCTGAAAATGCTTTCCCGGCTGCCGCCTGCGAGCTGCAGGGGCTGCTCGGCGTACCGGGCATCCCTGCCTTTGACGTGGCAGCTGCCTGCGCAGGCTTCACTTATGCGCTCTCCATTGCCGATCAGTTCGTCAAATCCGGCGCCGCCCGCCATGTGCTGGTCGTCGGGGCCGATGTGCTCTCCCGCATGTGCGATCCGCAAGATCGCGGCACCATCATCCTGTTTGGCGATGGGGCAGGGGCTGTGATTGTCGGTGCCAGCGAGACGCCGGGCATCCTCTCTACCCATCTCCATGCCGATGGCCGTTATGGCGAGCTGCTCAAGCTGCCTCATCCCCGTCGCGGCATGCCGGGTGCCGAGCTCGAAGCCTACATGTATATGAAGGGCAACGATGTCTTCAAGGTCGCGGTCACCCGTTTGAGCGAGATCGTAACCGAAACCTTGGCCGCTGCCGGTATCGAGCCGAGCGAGCTGGATTGGCTGGTGCCGCATCAAGCCAACTTCCGCATCATCAGTGCCACCGCCAAGAAGCTGGGTATGAGCCTCGATAAAGTGGTACTGACCCTCGACAAGCACGGCAATACCTCTGCCGCTTCTGTTCCGGTTGCCTTCGACGAAGGGGTGCGGGATGGCCGGATCAAACCGGGTCAGCTGGTTCTGCTGGAGGCTTTTGGCGGCGGTTTCGCCTGGGGCTCGGCGCTGGTTCGCCTTTGATCTTCGGCGGGATGGTGTCTCCATCATTCCGTCACCGATTTCATTTTTGTCTTATCTAAAAGGAATCAATGATGACCCAATTTGCCATTGCCTTCCCGGGACAAGGTTCCCAGTCCGTAGGCATGCTGGCCGAGCTGGCCGAACAACATGCCGTGATCAAGGAGACCTTCGCCGAGGCGAGCCAGGTGCTGGGTTATGACCTGTTTGCCCTGGTGATGGATGGTCCGGTTGAAGATCTGAACAAAACCTGGCGCACTCAGCCTGCGCTGCTGACAGCCTCTGTCGCCCTGTGGCGCCTGTGGCAACAGCAGGGTGGGGCAACGCCTGCCATGATGGCGGGTCACAGCCTGGGTGAGTACTCCGCGCTGGTTTGCAGCGGCGCACTCGATTTTGCCGATGCGGTCAAACTGGTCGAGCTGCGTGGTCTGGCCATGCAGGAAGCGGTACCGGAAGGCACCGGCGCCATGGCGGCCATCATCGGCCTGGATAACGAATCCATCGTCGCCAACTGCGAAAAAGCGGCAGAAGGGCAGGTGGTCTCTCCGGTCAACTTCAACTCTCCGGGCCAGGTGGTTATCGCCGGTCACAAAGAGGCCGTTGAGCGCGCCAACGTGCTGATGAAAGAGTCGGGCGCCAAGCGTGCGTTGCCGCTGCCAGTCTCCGTACCGTCTCACTGCGCGTTGATGAAACCTGCCGCAGAAAAACTGGCAGCTGCGCTGGACGGGATCGAGATCAAGGTTCCAACCATCGCTGTCATCAATAATGTCGACGTATCCTGTGAACAGGATCCGGCCGCCATCAAGCAAGCGCTGGTACGTCAGCTGTTCAGCCCGGTTCGTTGGACCGAGACTGTCGAGCGGATGGCCAACGAGGGGGTTACCCTCGAGATCGAGATGGGACCGGGCAAAGTGTTGACCGGGCTCGCCAAGCGTATCGACAAGCGCGTGGAAGGTATTCACGCCAACGATGCCGCCTCTTTCGAGCAGGCGCTGGCCCAGATCAAGTAAACAGGAGCAAGTGATGAGCTTTACCGATAAGGTTGTGTTGGTGACCGGTGCCAGTCGTGGCATCGGCCGTGCGATTGCCGAAACATTCGTGGCCCGTGGCGCGAAAGTGGTCGGTACGGCGACCAGCGAGAGCGGTGCCGAGGCGATCAGCGCCTATCTGGGTGACAATGGCTGCGGCATGGCACTGAACGTGACCAGCCAGGAATCCATCGAAGCCGTCTTCGCCGCCATCAAGGCGCGCTTTGGCGACATCGACATCCTGATCAACAACGCGGGGATCACCCGTGACAACCTGTTGATGCGGATGAAAGATGACGAGTGGAACGAGATCATCGATACCAATCTGACCTCGCTTTACCGTCTGAGCAAACCGGTGTTGCGTGCCATGATGAAGAAACGTCACGGTCGCATCATCAGCATTGGCTCCGTGGTGGGAACCATGGGCAATGCCGGTCAGGTCAACTATGCTGCCGCCAAGGCCGGTCTGGTTGGTTTTACCAAATCGTTGGCGCGGGAAGTGGCATCCCGTGGTATCACAGTGAACGCGGTTGCTCCCGGTTTCATCGAAACCGACATGACCCGTGCCCTGAATGACGATCAACGTGCCGGCATCATGAGTCAGGTGCCTGCCGCCCGTTTGGGTGATCCAAAAGAAATTGCCGCAGCTGTGGTATTCTTGGCTTCTGATGAAGCAGCCTATATCACCGGCGAAACCCTGCATGTTAATGGCGGGATGTACATGGTGTAATCAATTTGTCGTAAGATCTGTTCAAATTTGCGATAGTACGCCGAAGTTTGGCACATTTCGTGGTTTGACCAGCGGCAAGCTACTTGCAAACTCACGTCAATTGAATAAACTACCCCAACCAGACGCAAATAGCGTATTTTTAAAGGAAAATTCAGGTCATGAGCAACATCGAAGAACGCGTAAAGAAAATCATCATCGAACAACTGGGTGTTAAAGAGGAAGACGTTAAGAACGCTGCCTCCTTCGTCGACGACCTGGGCGCTGACTCTTTGGATACCGTTGAACTGGTAATGGCGCTGGAAGAAGAATTCGATACCGAAATTCCTGATGAAGAAGCCGAGAAGATCACCACTGTTCAAGCGGCTATCGACTACATCACCGCTAATCAGGAATAAGTTCCTGTTCTGAAAGAAGCGGCCCAAGGGCCGCTTCTTTTGTATTTGTTCCTTTTCAAAACACCTCTCGGAGACTACCTCAGTGTCAAAACGCAGAGTCGTGGTGACCGGCTTGGGGATGCTTTCCCCGGTGGGTAACACTGCCGAATCCAGCTGGCAAGCACTGCTCAACGGGCAGAGCGGCATTTCCCTTATCGAACATTTTGATGCCAGCGAGTTTGCAACCCGCTTCGCAGGTCTGGTCAAGGATTTCGATCCCGAGCAGTACGGTATCAACCGTAAAGACGCTCGCAAGATGGATCTCTTCATTCAATACGGCATCGCGGCCGGGATGCAGGCGCTGGATGATTCCGGCCTGACCATCAATGAAGAGAATGCCGAACGTGTCGGCGTGGCGATTGGCTCCGGTATCGGCGGTCTGGGTCTGATTGAACAGAACCACGACAGCTTGGTCAACGGCGGCCCGCGCAAGATCAGTCCCTTCTTCGTTCCGTCCACCATCATCAATATGGTGTCCGGTCATCTTTCCATCATGAAAGGTCTGCAAGGGCCGAACATCGCCGTGACTACGGCTTGTACCACGGGTACCCATGCCATCGGTATGGCTGGCCGGATGATCGCTTACGGTGATGCCGATGTGATGGTCGCTGGCGGTGCCGAGAAAGCCTCCACCGCGATGGGGATGGGTGGCTTCGCTGCCGCCAAGGCACTCTCCAACCGCAACGACGAGCCGCAAAAAGCGAGCCGTCCGTGGGATAAGGATCGCGACGGTTTTGTGCTGGGTGACGGTGCCGGGGTACTGGTGCTGGAAGAGTACGAACACGCCAAGGCCCGTGGCGCCAAGATCTACGCCGAGCTGGTCGGTTTTGGCATGAGCGGTGACGCGTACCACATGACTGCGCCTCCCGCAGATGGTAACGGTGGCGCTCGTGCCATGAAAAATGCCATCAAGGATGCCGGCATTGCCCCCGAGCAGATTGGTTACATCAACGCGCACGGTACCTCCACCCCGCTGGGTGATGTGGCTGAACTGCGTGGCATGAAGTCGGTGTTTGGTGAGCACGCCAAATCCCTGATGGTCAGCTCCACCAAGTCCATGACCGGTCACCTGTTGGGCGCCGCCGGTGCCATCGAGGCGATCATCACTGTGTTGGCCCTGCGTGATCAGGTGGCTCCGCCCACCATCAACCTGGACAACCCGGATGATGAGTGCGATCTGGATCTGGTACCCCATGTGGCCAAGCCAGGTAGCTTTGAGTACGCCCTTTCCAACTCGTTTGGTTTTGGCGGCACCAATGGCTCACTGATCTTCAAACGCGTATAATTTGCCGCAGGGCAAAGACACAGGCCCGATACTGCCGGTATCGGGCCTTTTTTATCGGAGGGATCCCTTTGCTTATCAATGGCATGAAGCTTGATACCATCTCGGCCCATGATCGGGGGCTGGCCTATGGTGACGGTCATTTCACCACCATGGCGGTCAGGGAGGGTCGCGTGTTGCAGTGGCCTGTCCATCTGGCACGGTTGCAGCTGGCCAACAACCGGCTGGGATTGGTTGAACCGGACTGGGATCTCTTGACCCGGGAGGTTGAAGAGATGGTGGCTGACCAGCCACAATGCGTGGCCAAGGTGATCCTGACCCGCGGCGAAGGGGGGCGGGGCTATGATGGCAGCGGATGTCAGCACACAACCCGGATTGTCATTCTGGCGCCATTTCCCACTCACTATGGCCAGTGGCAACAGGAGGGGATCGAGATGGTGGTGTGCCGCCAGCGGATCGGCGATGCCCCCATGCTGGCCGGGCTTAAAACCTTGAATCGTCTGGAGCAGGTATTGCTGAAAAGCGAACTTGTCAGCCGAAATGCAGTCGAAGGGATAGTACTTAACAGTCGCGGTTTTCTGATTGAAGGGGTCAGTGCCAATCTGTTTTGGCGTCGGGGCAAGACGGTGTTTACGCCCGATCTCGCCCGCGGTGGTGTCGATGGCATCATGCGCCGCCAGGTGATGGCGATGTTGAAACAGATGAGTATTGAGTTGCGTGTGGTAGAGGCTCCGCTGGAGTCACTATGGCAGGCGGAAGAGGTGTGGCTCACCAATACCCTGATGGGGGTCGTGCCGGTCAATGGCATCGAGGATATTCACTATCCCCCAGCGGTATTGAGTCGCCGTTTACAGGAGCGTTTGGTCATTGAAGTTTAATCGGCTTTACACCCTGCTCGCGGGGGCGGCACTGACGGTAGCCGCTGCCGGGGGCTATGTACATTACAAATGGCAACAGGTAGAGACGCTCACCAACAAGGGGCCGACCCGGCTCTTTACGGTGGAGAAGGGCGCCCATGCGGCGCGTCTCATCGCCGAACTGGGGGAGGGTGAAACCAGCCCCTGGGCGGTGCGGCTCTGGCTGCGCAGCCATCCCGAACTGGTGGCCATCAAATCGGGTACCTACGAAATCAAGGAAGGGGCCCCTCTCAAGGAGACCCTCTCTCTGTTCGCATCGGGCAAGGAGTTTCACTTCAGCCTCACCTTCGTCGAAGGTTCCCGTTTCGAGGATTGGCAGAAGCAACTCTCCAGCGCCCCATACCTTGAGCGGTTGACCGTCGAGCAATCCGAAGCTGACCTGGCGCAGGAACTAGGCATCGAGAATGGCAAGCTGGAGGGGTGGTTCCTGCCGGAAACCTACGCCTATACCACCCATGCCAGCGATCTCTCGATCTTGCGCCGCGCCCATCAGGATATGGAAACTTTCCTGCAGCAAAGCTGGGAGAAACGTCAGGCCAACCTGCCTTACAAGACCCCCTACGAGGCGTTGATCATGGCCTCCATTATCGAGAAAGAGACCGGCCAGCCGGACGAGCGGGCGCAGATCGCCTCCGTATTCGTCAACCGTCTGCGTCTGGGCATGAAGTTGCAGACTGATCCCACCGTCATTTACGGGGTGAAGGATCGCTACGACGGCAACATTCGCCGCAGCGATCTGACCGACAAGAATCCCTACAACACTTATGTGATCGACGGTCTGCCGCCCACGCCCATCGCCATGCCGGGCAAGGCCTCCATCGAAGCTGCGCTTAACCCCAAATCGACAGATTATCTCTATTTTGTCGCCAAGGGGGGCGGTGCCCACTATTTCTCCAAGACCCTCGATGAACACAATCGGGCGGTTCGCGAATACATATTGAAGAAACCCTAATGTCTAAATTTATTGTGATCGAAGGATTGGAAGGGGCAGGGAAGAGCTCGGCCGTTCGTTATGTGACCGACTATCTGCAGCGCCACGGCATCAACCGGATCGAGTGCACCCGCGAGCCGGGTGGTACGCCACTGGCCGAGCGGATGCGGGCCATCGTCAAAGAGGTGCACGACGAGCGCCTCACCATCGAGGCGGAACTGCTGCTGATGTATGCCTCCCGGGTACAACTGGTGGAGACCCGCATAAAACCCGCACTGGCCGACGGTGTTTGGGTGGTGGGCGATCGCCACGATCTCTCCTCCCAAGCCTATCAGGGTGGCGGCCGTGGTATCGATGCCCAGCTTATCGGAGCCATCAAGCAGGCGGTGCTCGGCAACTTCAAGCCGGATCTCACCCTCTATCTCGATATCGAACCCGCCCTTGGCTTGCAGCGCGCCCGCCATCGCGGCGAGCTGGATCGCATCGAACTGGAGCAACTGAGCTTCTTCGAGCGTACCCGAACTCGTTATCTCGAACTGGCCGCCAAGGATGATTCCATTGTGGTGATCGATGCGGCGCAAACGCCGGAACAGGTCAAAGCTGCCATCGAACGTGCATTGGATCACTATCTGTCGAACGAGCCCCTATGTATCCCTGGCTGATCCCTGACTGGCATGCCCTGAGCCAGACGGCCCAGTCAGGTCGTCTCGGCCACGCCTGGTTGTTGCTGGGCGATCCCGGTCTTGGCAAGGAGCAACTGGCCGAGCGGCTGGCACGTTTGCACCTTTGCCAGCAACCGGATCGCGGAGAGCCGTGCGGTCAGTGCCACTCCTGCCAGCTGTTTGACAAGGGCAACCACCCGGATCTCGGCACCATAACTCGCGACAGCAAGACCATCGGGGTTGAGGCTATTCGCGAGATCTGCTCCCGGCTGCAGGGATCTGCCCAGCTTGGCCGTGGCAAGGTGGTGATTATTCCTGATGCGGAGCGGATGACCGAATCGGCGGCTAATGCCCTGTTGAAAACCCTGGAAGAGCCGGCCGGCGACAGCTTGCTGTTGCTGATTGCCTCCCAGGTTTCCCGGCTGCTTCCTACCATTCTTAGTCGCTGTCACAAACATGTCTGTCAGTTGCCTGCAGAAGGGGAGACAGTACGCTGGTTGGCCGAGCAGGGTCATCAGGCCACGTTGGCTCAGGTGCGGATCTGTCAAGGGGCCCCGCTGCGGGTACTCGACTATATCGAGCAGCAACAGGACGGTACTCGCCGTGAATTGCTGGAACAGTTTGTCGCCCTGAGTCAAAGTCCGGTCAAGGCGACGGCACTGTGCAGCCAGCTTGGTCAGGAGACGCAGGTCAGGTTGCACTGGTTGCAGCTCTTCTTGTGTGATGCCCTGAAAACCCAGGCCGGATGTGGTCACCATCAGCTGGCCATGCCTGATCTGGCCATCTTGAGTCAACGGTTGGCGGAGCAGCACTCTAGCGAAAAACTGCTGGAGGCAGAACAAGATCTGGTTGCCCTGAAAGCCGCATGTCAGCCGGGTCAGCTCTCCAATTCCACCATCCATCTGATGAACTGGCTCAGTCGCTGGTTATAAGTACCGACAAGCAGAAAGGTTTTATATGTTACTCGTTGATTCCCACTGTCATCTCGATCGCCTCAGCTATGGCAGCAAGCAGACCAGCATGGCTGATGTACTTGCCAAGGCCGCGAAACTGGACGTGGGATATTTTCTCTGTGTCAGTGTGACTCAGGCACAGTTCCCGACCATGCTCGAGGCGATCGCCCCCTATCCCCAGGTGTTTGCCTCCTGCGGGGTACATCCGCTCAATCAGGAACCCAGTGTGGATGCAGCCTTGTTGCTGACACAGGCTGCTGACGAAAGAGTGATCGCCATCGGCGAAACCGGACTCGACTACTTTTACTCGCCCGAGAACAAGGAAGTTCAGCAAGCCTCTTTCCGCGAACATATCCGGGTTGCCCGCGCGTTGAACAAGCCGCTGATCATCCATACCCGCGATGCCCAGCAAGATACCTTGCAGATCATGCGTGAAGAGGGCGCTGATCAGGTTGGCGGTGTGCTGCACTGTTTCACCGAGTCTCTCGAGATGGCGCAAGCCGCGATGGCGATGGGGTTCTATATCTCCATCTCGGGGATCGCCACCTTCAAAAATGCGTCTGCCCTGCAAGAGGTGGCCAAGGCTCTGCCCCTCGACAGATTGCTGGTCGAGACCGACTCGCCCTATCTTGCACCTGTTCCGCATCGGGGGAGGGAGAACGAACCTGCCTTTGTGCGAGACGTTGCGCAGTTTATTGCCGATCTGCGTCAGATCCCGCTTAATGAATTGGCAGAAGCCACCAGCCGGAATTTCTTTGAACTATTCAAACTGGCGAAAAAATAACACAGAAGCCCCGTTGCTCGGGGCTTTTTATATTTCAAATGCCAAGCTGATTACCCACCTGAATATCAACACTGTACCGTGTTATCTCTCACTTCACCCGACCAATGTAACCTGTTCATCCATATAAACCCGAGTTGAATGATATTCCGATGTTTCGTTTATCTAATGTGGCCAAAGGATATAAAAACATCAGGCTTTAAGTATCGATAATATTCATTATCGATACTTGATGTATGGGAAGGATCCTGTAAGATCCTCTCAAACATCATATGAATCATAGGGTTCCGTGGCATATCCATCCTTGTCCAATCCGACTCATCAGTCACTGCAGACTGTTTTCGATGCACAGCTAAATAGTCGGGCACGCCGCTTTTTGCGCAGTGCAAAAGCGGATTCCACCCTCAATGCCTATCAGGCAGATACCCGTATTTTTGTCTTCTGGTGCCAATTGCACGGACTGGATCCGCTACAAACAACCCATCACGACATCATGAACTTTCTTGCTGATCAGGCTGACGGCGTATTGGCAGACTGGGTATGGCTGGATAAAGAAGAGGGAAAAGGGGAGCTACGCAACGGTGAACCTCGTAAACCGGCAACCCTGGTGAGACGGCTTGCCGGGATCCGTTATGCCTTCAAGCAGAAAGGCATTCATCCCATGCCCACCGAACATCCCGAAATCAAGGAGATGATGCGCGGTATTGTCAGATTGGGGGATAATCGCAAACGCAAAACCGGCGCCCTGACGCTGCAGCCATTGACCCAGGTGCTCGATGGCATCGACACCGGTGATCTGGCTGGCTTGCGTGATCACACCCTGTTGCTGTTGATGTTCAGTGGCGCTTTGCGCCGCTCGGAAGCGGCCCGAATTGAGGTGAGCGATCTCGATTTTGTGGGGCAGGGGATCCGCCTTCGTCTCAAACCGAGCAAGCATCAGCTTCATGAAACCGAGATAGCCCTGATCCCGGGCAAGCACTATTGCCCCGTATCGGCACTGCAAAAGTGGCTACACAAAAGCCGGATCAGCGAGGGGCCGCTATTTCGGCGCATGAACCGCTGGGGTCAACTGATGGCCGAACCACTCGGCCCACAAGGCATCAATCTGATGATCAAGCGGCGAACCGGTCAAGCCATTGACGATCTTTACGTCAGTGGCCACAGCCTGCGGCGCGGATTTATCACCTCAGCGGTGACTGCCGGCAAACCGATGAACAAGATCATCGAGGTGAC
Source organism: Aeromonas sp. 604282 (assembly GCF_049170575.1). Classification (NCBI taxonomy): domain Bacteria; kingdom Pseudomonadati; phylum Pseudomonadota; class Gammaproteobacteria; order Aeromonadales; family Aeromonadaceae; genus Aeromonas; species Aeromonas sp. 604282. The sequence goes on from NZ_JAAKMV010000001.1 coordinate 176,965, forward strand.
GCGCCACAAGGATATGCGAACCCTGCAGGAGTACTTCGATGACGCCCACAAATTCTCCGATCATGCCCTTGATGGCTTGCTTTGACACAACTGCGTCACTTCGTTTTTTATGTTAAATGATATCTTGTTGATCTGATGATATATTTGCCGTGCAGCCAACAGCCCAAAGGGGAAGGGCATCTTCCAATGGATAATGGCATGTGATGAGAGATAACAAACTCAGAAACGTAATATCGCAAGGACATATGAGCCAAGAAATGACAGGGCGTGAAGAGCAAGAAGCGGCCCCCCAAAACAATGCCGAGCGGCAGCGCCAACATGTAAAACGCAAGCAGGAGACCCATACCCGATTGCAATGCTGGATCAGCAATCGCCACGCCGAGCGATTGGCCGCTCTGGGTATCCATCTCGAAGACAGTCAGGCATCACTCATCGAGCAGGCGATCGATCTGCTCTACCAACATGAGCTGGGTAGAGAACCTCCGTTTGAAAACAGAGTCGCCACACAGCTCGAAGAGACCGTCGAATAGAGCCAAGAGTGAAGTAACAGCGATACGTGAAGAGATAAAAAAAGCCAGGTACGAATTCCTTGTACCTGGCATAGGGGAATTGGCTCCTTGCAGAGCCGTGCGCTAACTGGTGTTCGGATTGCCTTAAGCTTAGACAAGGCTCAAGGCTTTTCAAGAACCGAAGAAAAGTTCAACCAGAGTGTGGGTATTTCAGACTCGTTCAAGTGCTGATGCACCGAACGATCCACTACGCATTGAACAGATTGTTGTCACGCACCAGCTCGCGGGGGAGGGCATTCTTGACCCGACTCCCCACCCATTTCCCCATGCCCAAGGTATACCCCTGATAGCGGACGATCACCTCGCCAGTGCCCGCATCCTGCTCTGGCCAGACATCTCGCCCCATCATGAATTCCCGCGCATTGGTGCAATCCAGCTCGACCACGCCCTTGCTCGCTTTATCTCCATAGGCCAATGCCCACTCATGAGTGAGGCGATAACCTTTCTTGAAGGTCTCGGCCAACTTGATGCCGATGCGATCGAAGCGCAGCTTGCCCTGCACCTGATCAAACTGCTGGGGGAAAAGCCAGATCTCGTCATTGCGGCCAAACAGCTGACCCTGCGGTGCCACTCCGAAGTTTGCTTCAATCTCGCGCAGCATGGGCTCTGACTCTTTTGCTGCCAGTGGCAGGAAGGGGAATTTACCCAGCTTGCCCGGCTTGAACATGGTGTTGGGCACCGAGTGATGCTTGCGCAATCTGGCGACGAAAAAGCCTTCACTGTCGAAGATCTGGGGCCAAACGTGCAGGTATCCTTCGGATGTACAGGCCTGCTCTGCATGGGGGAACAGGTCAGCCAGCGAATCAAAACTCAAGGCATCGCCAAACTTGTCCAGCAAGGATTGGCAGACCGCCTGATTCTCCTGCTCACTCAAGGTACAGGTGGAGTAGACCAGCACACCGCCCGGTTTCAAGGCATGGAAGGCACTCTCCAGCAACCCTTGCTGCACCGCCGCAATCTCGTCGATGCTCTCGATGCTCCAGTTGCGCAGTGCATCTTCATCCTTGCGCACCGTACCTTCACCTGAGCAGGGGGCATCGAGCAGGATGGCATCGAAGGTCTCCGGCAACCACTGGCCAAATACCTTGGCATCAAAATGGGTCATCCCCACATTGGTCACGCCGCAGCGCTGGATATTGGCGCTAAGCACTTTCAACCTGCTGCTGGAAAACTCGTTGGCAACCAACATCCCCTGATTGTTCATCAAGGCGGCTATCTGGGTGGTCTTGGAGCCGGGGGCCGCCGCCGCATCCAGCAACATGCCATCCGCTTTGATCTTGTCGCTGGCAAAGAGTGCCGTCACCGGCAGCATGGAGCTCGCTTCCTGAATATAGAAGAGCCCGCTCAAGTGCTCGGCGGTGTTGCCAAGTGGGACAGTTTCATCGCTGCGGGTGAGCCAGAAGCCGGTATCACACCAGGGGACAGGGTCAAGCTGCCAACCCAGTGGCTCCATCAGGGCGACGAAATCCGAGACGGCGATCTTCAAGGTGTTGACCCGAATGCTGCGGCGCAGCGGACGTCGACAACTGGCCACAAACTCATCCATCGAGAGATGGGCCGGCATGATGGCCGCAATGTGGCGTAAAAAGTAATCGGGAAGGAAGGTGTTGTCGTGCACTGTGCCGTCTCGTTGACCGAAAAAGAGGGGCGATATCCTACCACAAGGCTAAGAATATTCTGAATCTGAACCCTATCAACAGGTACCGGAATATAAAAAAGCCCGGCACTGTGCCGGGCTTGGATGAGGTACGTAAAGGGAAGAGATCAGGGCTGGATACGCGGACTCCACTCCAGCCACTCTTTCTCGGCCTTGCCGTAGAGCGGATAGCTGTGGCCAGCCTTGACGGTTGGCCCCATCTCTCTCTCCGGCGTATTGAAAGCAATACCGCCGGCCAACAGACTCTGCACCGTCTCTACTTCGATAGTGCCGCCGGTCAGCCCGATATCCGCCTTGACCCCGGAGACATTCCAGAAACGGGAGTTGGCCCGCACCAGATGGGCATACTCCTGATCCACGTTGACGTCGATCACCACCTCGCTGCCATCCCGAGCCAGCGCCACCTTGGTGACACTGCCCACCACCATCTTGCGAAACAGTAGCGGACTGCCGACGCTCAGGCCATTGACGGATGGGCTCTTGAGGGTCAGGGCCAGACCCACCGGGCCGACTTGACTCAAGGGGAAGCGATCTTTGCCAGCGCCTTTACCCGGTTGTGCCTCCACAAACGCCCCCTTGATCAGGGTATCGAGGTGCGCAACACCGCCCAGCCCCAGCTTGGCCTGCACCAGAGTAAAGCGGGCGCCGGACTGCAGGAAACGCTCGGCATAGTGGCCATCGAGTTCGGCCTTGAAGATCACCTGACCCAGAGACGGCTCCAGCTCGATCTCTTCAATTTTGCCGATATCGACCCCACGATAGCGGATCGGGCTGCCAATCCCGAGCCCCGGATTGCTCTCTGCTACCAGTGACAGCTGGCGCACCTTGGCCTTGGCTTGCTCCCTGGAATCGAACAGTTGATGACTGCTGCGGCCATTAGCCAACCGATCGAACTCGATGGCGCCACGCAGCAGGGTACCGAGGTTGCCCACCTTGACCTGCACACCATCGACCCGCACCTTGGTGTCGATGGCCGGTTTTTTCCAGAATTGGGGTTGCTGGGCGAGCAGAGGCGCATACACCCCATCAATCTCGAGCTCGATCTCGACCCCCTCTTTGGCGGCGCGCAGCTGTTTGACCTTGCCCGCTTCCAGCCCCAGATAGAGCACAGGCGAGCCAATGCCAATGCCATCGGCCTGATCTGCCTTGAGCAACCAGCGCTGCGGCTTGGCATCACGGGTGCCGAGCAGTGCCAGCTCCTGACTGGGGTAGAGACGGTTAATCCGCTCGCCACTGCTGGCTTGTACCAGCTTGATCCCGCCCCCCAACCAGGCACTGGCCGGACTGGTTTCTACTTTGATGCCGCTCAGATCGGCATCGATCTGCAACGGGGCGGCGCGATAGAAGCGGGCACGGTTGAGCAGATGGCCATAGTTCGGCGCCATCACCAGCTCAATGCTGGCATTGCCGCGCGCATCCAGGGTGAGCTGGCTGATACGGCCCACCTGCAATCCCTTGTACCAGACAGGTGCATTCTGATTGAGCCCCGCCAGATCGTCAGCCTGCAGCGTCACCTTGGTACCGCTCTGGGGGGCGCGATCGGTCAGGGTCATCTTCTGTACCGGTTTGCCCGCCACATAGTCGAGGCGAATGGCCGGGCCGGAGAGCAGGCGATCTGCATGCTGCACACCGGTCGCGGAAAGGGAGATGCTCTCCCACACCAGCTGGCTCTTGTCGGTAATGCGATAAGCCTGCTCCGGGTTGATCAACGCTGTGACCACACGGCCTTTGTCGGTAAGGCGAATGGGGTCGATACGACCAATCTCGATCCCCTCATAGAGGATGGGCATCCCCTCCTTGACCGGAAGATCGCCAGCCGCAATGTCGATACGCTCGCCACGCGCCGCTTCCGCCAGCCCTTTATAGAGGACGAAGGTCTGTCCCTTCTCCGGCTCCGGTGAATCTTTGGGCGAGTCAAAGGCAATGCCGCCGCTCAGGATGGAGGTAAGGCTGCCAGCCTCCACGCTCACCCCGGCCAGACTGAAGGAGCCCTTGATGCCGCTGATATTCCAGAAGCGGGTATCAGCTTTGACCAGATGTTCGAAACGCGGCTCGATCACCAGGTCCAGAATGACGTTCTGGTTGTCCTGACCCAGGCGGGTATTGATGACGCTGCCCACCTCGATGCCGCGGAAATAGAGCTTGGCGCCAATCCCCACCGAACCCAGCGAATCGGCAGTCAGGTGCAGCATGCGTCCCTGTGCCTGATAGCCGGGGGGAGGGCCTTCCAGTGCATCGAAGGTCTCCTCCAGCGGATTGCTTTCACGCCCCGGTTGCAGGTTGATGTAATTGCCGGAGACCAGAGTATCGAGGCCGGAGATCTCGGTCAGCGATGCCTTGGGGCTCACCAGCCAGAAGTCGGAGCCTTTGCGGATCAACGGCCGGGCACGGCTGTCAATCTTGGCCATCACCGCAATCTTGCGGCCATCTTCAGCCAGCTCCAGCTCTTGCACCACGCCGATGGCCACCCCCTGATAACGTACCTGGGTTTTGCCCGGCAAAATGCCGTTGCCCTGGGCGAAGTTGATCTGGATAAGCTGGCCACGGCTCAATACCTGCTGATAGAGAAAGCCACCTGCCAGCAGCAGGGCTATCAGGGGTAACAGCCAGACCGGTGATAACCAGCGACGCTTTTCAATGACGGGTTCAGCCCCGATCATAGTGACTCCTTATTGGCTGGATTAAACAGCACATCAGACAAAAACAGAGAAATCATTAACGAGCCGCCTTGTCCCACAGTAAGCGGGTATCGAGCATGCGGGCCGACATCATGGTCAGCACCACCACACCGGCAAAGGCGGTGGCCCCCGGGCCTGCGCGGACACTCAGCAGAACACCCCGATCGACCAGTGCCACCATCAGCGAAATCACGAACAAGTCCAGCATTGACCAGCGACCGATAAAATCGATCACCCGATACATCACCAGCTGGCGCTTGCGCCGTACCGGTTTGGCCCGCTGCAACTGCCAGCAGATCCAGCCCAGCCCCAATATTTTGCCCACCGGCACCAGTATGCTGGCGGTAAGGACGATAGTGGCAATCCCGCCCATTTTGCTGCGATAGAGCATCATGATACCGCTGAAGATGGTATCTGACTGCAGTAAACCCTTGTTGTAGAAATGGGTAATAGGCAACAGATTGGCAGGCAACAACATGAAGGTGGCAAGTGCCAGCAAGCCCCACGACCAGGCAAGGGAGCGGGGGATGCGCACCTGCAACTTGCTGCTGCAACGGGGGCAGGCTGCCCCGGCTTGATAACGCACCAGCAGACCGCAGGTATGGCAGCGGCAGAGCCCCATCTCACGGGCGCTGGTCATGTTCCGGCTCCTTTAACGGGATCCGCGCCCAGTAGGGGGCGGGGTCAAACAGGATCAGCAGGGTCATGTTGAGCAGCATCAAAATACCGAGGCTGAGCAACCCGCCACCGAGGCGCACATCGGCGATGTCGATCAGTTTGAACAGGGCAACCAGCAGGCTGACGATATAGACCTCCAGCATGGCCCAGTGGCGAAACACCTCGACCAGCTTCAAAGTGACGGGAAGAATGTGCCAACGTTTGGCCAGACCCGAAGCCAGCACAAAGATCCCCGCCAATAATCCCACTGGCGCCAACACGGCGCACCAGAGCACCAGGCTGGCCACCCACCATTCGCCCTCGCCAAACAGCACCAGAATACCGCGCAGCAGGTCGGCGTCGGTATTGACCCCAGCCAGGCGCAGATAGATCAGCGGTTCAAAAAAGGCGGAGGGCAGCAGCAGAAATCCGGTGATGGTCAGGGCCATCAACTGGGAGGGACGAAAGGCATAACGGCCATAGAGATGTTGGTGACAACGCGGGCAGTGGGCATGGCGACGCAGCGGCAGTGCTTTGCGCTGGATCAGCAAGTCGCACGCCGGACAGACAATCACGGAACCGGGCTCCATCATACAATTCAACCTGTTGAAGGAATTGGTGAAATTTACCCTAAAACCGGTTTCCTGTCTTGCCTGCGGCCAGAATGTTACGAAAGTATAATTGACGTTGACGTAAACGTGATATTAGATAGCCAGACTAGACAGGTGAAAGGAGTCATGATGTCCAGTTTGTCCCCCTCGGCAGGCCTGCGCTTTCGCACCGCCCTTGCCAATGAACATCCCCTGCAGATCGTCGGCACCATCAATGCCTATATGGCGCTGATGGCCGAGCGCAGCGGTTTTCAAGCCCTCTATCTCTCCGGCGCCGGAGTGGCCAATGCCTCCTATGGCTTGCCGGATCTCGGCATGACCTCCCTCAACGACGTGCTGATCGATGCCGAGCGGATCACAGCGGCGACCCGAGTGCCGCTACTGGTCGATATCGATACCGGCTGGGGCGGGGCATTCAATATCGCCCGCACCATTCGCGCGTTCGAGCGAGCCGGAGTTGCCGCTGTCCATATGGAAGATCAGGTTGCCCAGAAGCGCTGCGGTCATCGCCCCAACAAAGCGGTGGTGTCGCTGGAGGAGATGTGTGATCGGATAAAAGCAGCAGTGGATGCCCGCGAGAATAGCGAGTTCGTCATCATGGCCCGCACCGATGCGTTGGCGGTGGAGGGGATGGAGTCGGCTCTTGAACGCACTGCCGCCTATGTGGCCGCCGGTGCCGACATGATCTTCGCCGAGGCGGTGACCGAGCTTGCCCAGTACGACCAGTTCAAGCAGGCGGCCAAAGTGCCGATCCTCGCCAATATGACCGAGTTCGGCAAAACCGAGCTGTTTGACAAGGAGCTGCTCGCCGCCCACGGTGTCGACATGGTGCTCTATCCATTGAGTGCCAACCGCGCCGCCAATCAGGCCGCCCTCAACGTCTATCACCATATTCGCCAGGATGGCCATCAACGGGCCGTCGTGGAGACCATGCAGACCCGGGAGTCGCTCTACGACTTTCTCGGATATCACCACTACGAGCAGACACTGGATCGTCTGTTTTCAGCCAAGGAATAGGAGGCAGCTTATGGGACAACAGAAACCGTTGGGCGGGGCTGGTCTGCGCGGCCAAAGCGCAGGAGAGACCAGTATCTGTACCGTGGGCAAGAGTGGCACCGGTCTTACCTATCGCGGTTACGACATCAAGGAGCTGGCCGATAGCGCCCAGTTCGAGGAGGTTGCCTATCTGCTGCTCAAGGGTGAATTGCCGAGTAACCAGCAACTGGCCGACTACAAACGCGAGCTGCGCCGCTTGCGCACGTTGCCGGCGGCGCTGCTCGAAGTGCTGGAGCGCATTCCCGCCGATGCTCATCCGATGGATGTGCTGCGTACAGGCTGCTCCATGCTCGGCGATCTGGAGCCGGAAGATGGTTTCGAGCATGAACACGAAGTGGCGGATCGGCTGCTGGCCGCCTTCCCGGGCATTCTGATCTACTGGTACAAGTTCAGTCACGAGGGCGTTCGCATCGCCCTCGACAGCGACGAGGAGTGTATCGGTGGCCACTTTCTGGCGCTGCTGCACCAGAAAGCGCCGAGCGAGCTGGAGCGCCGGGTGATGCATGTCTCCCTTATCCTCTACGCCGAGCATGAGTTCAACGCCTCCACCTTTGCGGCGCGAGTCTGCGCATCGACCCTTTCCGACATGTTCTCCTGCATCACCGCGGCCATCGGCACCCTGCGTGGCCCGCTGCACGGCGGCGCCAACGAGGCAGCCATGGTGATGATCGAACACTGGCAGGATGAAGCGCAGGCAAGACGCGAACTGCTGGCCAAGCTGGCGGCCAAGGAGAAGATCATGGGCTTTGGCCACGCCATCTATCGCACCTCGGATCCGCGCAACGTCATCATCAAGGAGTGGTCGGCCAAACTTGCCGAGGCGGTGGGTGATGATCGCCTCTACCGCGTCTCCTGCGAGGCGGAGAAGGTGATGTGGGAGGAGAAAGAGCTCTTTCCCAACGCCGACTTCTTCCACGCCAGCGCCTATCACTACATGGGGATCCCGACCAAGCTGTTCACCCCCATCTTCGTCTGCTCACGGGTCACCGGCTGGTGCGCCCACGTGATGGAGCAGCGCGAGCACAACCGGATCATCCGTCCGAGCGCCGATTATGTCGGCCCGGCCCCCCGTCACTTTGTCTCTCTACAACAACGATAAGGAAATCACGATGTCCGCCAACGTCGACGTCAACCACAGACCCGAGCCCGATCAGGTACTGGTAGATATTGCCGATTATGTCTGCAACCACCCCATTACCAGCTCTGCGGCTCTCGACACCGCCCGCTACTGCCTGATGGATACGCTCGGCTGTGGCCTGCTGGCCCTGCGCTTCCCCGAGTGCACCAAACACCTTGGCCCCATAGTCCCCGGTACACTGGTACCCCATGGTGCCCGGGTGCCCGGTACCCAGCTTTGCCTCGATCCGGTCAAGGCGGCCTGGGATATCGGCGCCATCATCCGCTGGCTCGATTACAACGACACCTGGCTGGCCGCCGAGTGGGGTCACCCATCCGACAATCTGGGCGGTATTCTCGCCACCGCCGACTGGCTCTCCCGTACTCGCGTGGCCGAGGGCAAGGCGCCGCTCACCATGGCCGATGTGCTGGTGGCCATGGTCAAAGCCCACGAAATTCAGGGTGTGCTGGCGCTGGAGAACTCCTTCAACCGGGTGGGTCTCGATCACGTGGTGTTGGTCAAGGTCGCCAGCACCGCCGTGGTGACTCATATGCTGGGTGGCACCCGCGATCAGGTGATTGATGCGGTCTCCCAGGCCTGGGTCGATGGCCAGAGCCTGCGTACCTACCGTCATGCCCCCAATGCGGGGTCGCGCAAGAGCTGGGCAGCGGGGGATGCAACCTCGCGCGCGGTGCGCCTCGCCCTTATCACCATGAGCGGCGAGATGGGCTATCCAGGCGTACTGAGCGCCCCCAAGTGGGGTTTCTACGATGTGCTGTTCAAGGGCAATCAGTTCGCCCTGCATCAGGGATACGGCAGCTATGTGATGGAGAACGTGCTGTTCAAGATCTCCTATCCCGCCGAGTTCCACGCCCAGACTGCTGTGGAGTGCGCCATGAAGCTGCATGGGCAGGTGAAGGGACGGCTGGAGGAGATCGACCGTATCGAGCTCACCACCCATGAGTCGGCCATTCGTATCATCAGCAAGGTCGGTGCCCTCAACAACCCGGCCGATCGGGATCACTGCCTGCAGTACATGGTGGCGGTGCCTCTCATCTTCGGTCGCCTGATCGCCGAGGATTATGAGGACGATGTTGCCGCCGATCCCCGCATCGACGCGCTGCGTAGCAAGATGGTGGTGCAGGAGGACAAGCGTTACAGCCGCGAGTATCTGGAGGCAGACAAGCGTTCCATCGCAAACGCCATCCAGATCTTCTTCAAGGACGGCACTCACACCGCCAAGGTGGAAGTGGAGTATCCGGTCGGTCATCGTCGCCGGCGGGAGGAGGGGATCCCGCTGCTGGTGGAGAAATTCCAGCACAATCTGGCCACCCGCTTCCCGGCCAAACGGGTCAGCGACATTCTGGCCCTCTGTCAGGATGGGCCGCGCCTTGCCGCCACCCCGGTACATGCCTTTATGGATCTGTTGGTGATCTGACCGATATCTACAGGCAAACAGCGATAAACGAAAAGCGGGCCCATCGGCCCGCTTTGTTATTCCGGCGGCTGATCCCTCGATAAGCCTTACCTCAGCGCACTGCTGTCGCCGTTAAAGAGCGCCGTCATGATGGCCGTCTCGCGACTGGCGATGGTCTCGAGAAACTCGTTGGCACGCCCCATCTGATGACACACCTGATAGCCGCGCTCGACAAAGGAGAAGAGTTCGCCAAGCCCCGCCAGATGGGCGGGCCCTGACACCAGTTTGAGGGTCGCCCCCAGCAGCGGCTTTCTCGCCAGTCTGTCCAGCGTCATGCCAAGCTCACTCACCAACGCAATCTGATGTTCCCGTCGCGCCTGTTCACCCACGGCACGATAGGCGATGGTGTAGTGGTCCGGCGTGATGGGATCAATACCATCAATGCGCCGCAGCGCCACCACCATCAGGTAGTCCAGCTCTTCGGAGAGGGCATCGAGCTCGATCGCCTGCGCCAGCACCTTGAGGCCGGACTCCGGCAACAACCGCTCGGCGGTCGGCATCACCCGCATCACGTCCGCATCGCGGCGGGCACAATCCCCCGGGCCATAGAGATCGGTCAGGAAAAACTCGGCGGCGGGGCCGTAGCGGTCACTCTCCAGCAGATCCCTGTGGGTGCGCCCCAGCCGGTCGGCCTGCCACTGGCGTAGCCGATCCCGATCCTGCTGATCTTCCGGATGAGCACGCATCTGCTCGCGCAAGGCTGCAACCCGCTTGAGCTGGCGGTAGAGCCGACCCAGGGTACTATCGTCGTCGTGGGCATGTTCTTGATGCGTCATCTACAGCTCTCTGGCCTTGGGGCCCATTGATGGGGATTGGGTGATACGAAGATACAAGTGAATGAAAAACAAGCAGCTTTTGCTGAATGTTACGTGACAAGTGTAGCGCGCAAAGGATAGGGAATAAATGCCATGCCCCGCTGATGGCCTTCATGCCTCTCGACTCTGTTAAGTGAGTCCCATTTATGTGAACGGCCCTTTCACTTGTTGTGAACATGTGTTTAATATCAATAAATATCTTCTGACCCAGAGTAACAACCATGTTCTTCAACTCGCTCGCTGGCACCAGCGCACTCTCTATCATTCAGATCAGCCGTCAGCATCCACTGGGATTGGCCGCCGCCCGGCTCGCGGCCGAAGCCATCGCTGCTGACATGAACGAGAGCTATCAACTCGATTGCGAATGGGCAGATGAAGAGGAGACCGAGCTTCGTTTTCGCGGCTCAGGGGTACATGGCACTCTCACCCTGGACGAAGATACCCTGGAACTGGAAGTGCATCTTGGTTTGATGCTGTTGCCGGTACGCAGCGTACTGGAGCAGGAGATCCTCGATTATGTCGACAATCGCTTACCTTGCCCCAAACGTGTTTGAAACTCTTCGTTGCACCGGTTTTAAATAAACCAGCTGTAAACGATGGCTGTTTGAAATAAGTTGGCAAGCCATATGGTTTGTCAGGATTATTATCCGGCAAGGTCTCGATTCTATTTTTCAAGTAATCTTTCATCTTTATTTCATATTTCGAGTCGGCACTCATTAATGTCATTCTGATTGCATCAAGCCTTCATCCGGATATGAGGACTTGAGCAATTTGCCGCCTCGGTAAATTCATTTTGTAGGGAAACAACCATGCCACTGAGTGAATTTATCTCCTGCGTCGATACCGCCTGGTTACGCATGGACAGACCCAACAACCTGATGCAGATCATCGGTGTTCTGATGTTTGAAGGAGAGCTTGATGAAACGCGTCTGCGGGCCGGATTGCGCCACACCATTTCGGTGCAACCCCGCTTCCACCAGCGGGCCGTGCTGGAGGGGGGCTCCTACTACTGGCGTCATGATCCCGATTTCGATCTCGATCAGCACCTCAAGCGAGTGATCCTGCCAGGTGAAGCAGGCAAGCTGGAGCTGGAGAAGCTGGTGGCCGATCTCGCCTCGACGCCGCTCAACCACCAGCGCCCCTTGTGGGATATGCACCTGACCGACACGTCGCTGGGTGGGCAAGCGCTGGTGGTGCGCATTCACCACGCCATGGGCGATGGCTTCTCGCTGGTTCGGGCCATGCTGACCATGATGGATAACACCCCGGAAGGGGCGCCGCGACCACCGTCACCGGAGCCACTGGATGACAGAGATGACGAGGATGAGGAGGATTGCCACCAGGGCAGCCGTCTGGTGCGGGCCGGTCTCAAGCTGACCGGTAGCCTCTGGTCCAAATATGTCGAAGTGGTCACCCATCCCACCAAGGCGGTGGATTACCTCAAGACCGGGCGGGATGTGGCGAGTGAGCTGTGCAATATCGCCACCCTCGGTGATGATTCACCCTGCCGCCTGCGTGGCAAGACCACCAGCACCAAGCGGGTGGCCTGGTCGGAACAAATTGATCTGCCGGATATCAAGGCCGTGGGCAAGGTGCTGGGCTGCTCGGTCAACGATCTGCTGATCGCCGCCACCGCAGGGGCGTTTCGCCACTACCTGCAGGAGAAGGGGGATGATGCCAACAAGGTCAAGATCCGCGCCCTGGTGCCAGTCAATATGCGTGCACCGGACGATGAGGGGGCGCTGGGCAACCGCTTCGGGCTGGTGGCCCTGGACTTGCCACTGGATGTTGAACACCCGTTACAGCGGCTCTATACCGTGCGTGACCGGATGCAGGCGCTACGCACCTCGCTACAACCCGTAGTAGTGCTCAACCTGTTACATGCCCTTGGCATGGCCCCCAATGCGGTGCAACAGCAGGCCGTCGAGCTGCTCACGGCCAAGGCCAGTGCGGTGATCACCAATGTGCCTGGCCCGCAGCAGACCCTCTATCTGGCTGGAGCAAAATTGCGTCAGCCGCTGTTCTGGGTGCCGCAATCGGGGGATATCGGCGTCGGCGTCTCCATCCTCTCTTACGATCACAAGGTGCAGCTGGGCCTTATCACCGACAAGAAGCTGGTACCGGATCCGGATCGGGTGGTCGAGCGGTTTGCGGTGGAGTTCGAGCAACTGCTGTTGCTGGTGCTGATGGAGCCGGAGCTATTGTTTGACCCCAACGGACTGGATGCGCTGCTCGGTTGAGCGAGCATTTGAGCGACCAGTGACGGCGTAGCCAACCGGACTGCACCCATCATAAAAGAGGCCAACCCGCGGGTTGGCCTCTTGTTTTGTTGTCTATCCGTGGCAAGAGTGGCGGTTAATCCTCCAGCTCTTCCCGCGCCGCCTCCACATCGAGGCGCTCCATGGCATCCATGGGTTCGCATTCGGCCGCTTCGGCATAGAGGGCTTCGGCCGCTTTCAGGCGGCTCTTGCCGTGCAGCATCACCTGAGCGTTGGCGTACTCCATGCGGGCGATAGCCGATTCGGGGATCAGCGCCAGCGCCTCCTTGAAGTGACGCTCGGACTCCTCCTTCTTGGCACCATAGGTGAGGCCGCCGATCATGGCACCCAGCTTGTCGACGATCTCGGCGTGCCAGGCGCCAAAGGCGATATGGGCCTCAGCGTGATCTGGCGCCAGCTCCAGCGCCTTCTCCAGGCTTGCCTTGATCTTGTCGCCAATCCCTTGCGAGAGGGCCTTGGAGATGGAGATCACCTGACTGTATCGCCCGAGTGCCAGAGCGTGGAAATACCAGGCGTTGGCGTTCTTGGGCTGGCGCTTTTGCAGCTGCTCGGCATGGCTGGCCGCCCGTTCGAAGGCGGCGCGCTTGGCATACTTGTCCTCCAGCAGGTAGCTGGCGTGGATCACCAGCGCCTTGTTTGCCACATTGAGGCCCGCCTCACCGGCCGCTTCGCCAAGGGCGACAGCTCGGGCAAAATCCCCGGCATGATAGGCCCGCCAGGCATCCTGTACCTGCTCATCCTCGGGCCAAGGTTCGGCATCCCCCTGATGGAGACGATCCCAGTTGTCCGCCAGCTTCTGGCCAGCATAGTCATAGGCCGCATCCGCGTAGGGGAAGGGGACAAATTCGAGTTGTGAAGTGGTCATGCTTGTTCTCCCTGTAGCATGTGAATCAAACCTTGTCGGTGTAGTGATGGGCGAGGGCGCCCAGATGAGCGCGGGCATCGGCCCGCAAATAGGGTGCAACCAGCTGCATCACCTGAAAGACGCCGAGGGCGATATCGGCGTCCGCCTTGGGGTGCAGTGCCCGCTGGTAAGAGATCCAGAATGTGCCCACCAGCGCCACATTGGCCGCCAGCGTGCGCATCTGTTGCGTCGTGCCCTCCATCAGCCCGACCGTTTGCAGATGGTTGCAAATGGCGATGGCGGTCTGCTCCTTGCGGCGCAGCAGGGCGGAAAAGCGCTGTTCCACCTGATGATAACCACTCATCAGGGTCGCGATATCGTAGTAGAGGAAACGGTACTGCCAGACGGCTTCAAACATCAGGTGGAGAAAGAGCCAGATATCTTCGGGCTCATCGGACGGGGTGCTGACCGCCTCCAGCAGGCGATCCATCTGCTGTTCAAATTCGCAGAACAGGGCGTTGACGATCTCCTCCTTGTTGTGGAAGTGGTAGTAGAGATTGCCCTGGCTGATCTCCATCTCGGCCGCAATGGCCGAGGTGGTGACGCTGGGTTCCCCTTGTCGATTGAAGCAGGCGAGGGCAGTGGTCAGGATCCGCTCCCGGGTACGACGTTTGGGTTTGCGATCCATGCTACTCCTTTGGTGATGAACGGCGCACGCCGTGGCGATAGCGTTTGGCAAGCCAGTGCTGCAACTGCTCCAGCGACTTGTCGAGGGCGGCGACCGAGCCAATGCCGGGGGCCAGCAGGGTGCGATCTTCATCGGCCAGCGCGGCCAGATTGAGCTCGAGGCCATGCTTGGCCAGCACCGGCGCCAGCTCGTCACGGCGCTGCCAGAGATCGCGGCGGGTATGCTGGTAAGCGTGCTCGCAGAGGCGGCGGCGATCCCGATAACTGAACACATTGGTGAAGAACATCTCGCCATCGGCAGAAGAGGGCTCAAACAGCAGGGCGTCGGCCTCCGGATATTGGTGTTTGTAGCGATCCATCCCCACATGCATGCGGGAGTGGATGATGGCGCGAAAGGTCTGGGCCAGCACCACCGGCAGACCGCTGTCCACCAGATTGGTGGGCGCGCCGGCGGCCATGTCCGCATCATAGGGCACCAGCGGATTGATGCAGAACACCAGATCCGCCCCCTCTTCCAGCGCTACCGAAGCGTGCAGAGTCTTGATCAGCGCCCCGTCCACATAGTAACGCCCGTTAATCAATGAAGGGGGAAAGAGGCCGGGCAGGGCGGCCGACGCCTGTACCGCCGCCGAGATGGGCACGTCATCGAGCCCCGGGCTGCCGAAGGCGACCGGATGGCCGGTATCGAGTTCGGTAGCGACCACAAACAGTCGGCTGCGCAGCTGGCGGAAATCGTTGCTGCGGCCGGGGCGAGAAAAAAACTGGGTCAGGGTGCGATCCACCCCGCGATTGTCGAACAGTCCGGTCGGAATGGCCTTGGAGAGTCCCTGCAGCGATTCAAACAGGCTTCGCTTCCAGGGCGCCGCCAGATAGTAGGTCAGGCTCTGCCACGCCAGTGGCGGGATCGAGGTCAGGCGGTCGGCATATTCACGAAAAGCGGGTCGCAGCAAGGTGGCCGGGTCAAACATCTCCCCCGAATCATCGCTGAGCAGGATCCGCACCAGCTTTGCCGGCGAGATGCCGTTGGCCAGCGCTGACGCCACCACGGCCCCCGAACTGACGCCAACATAAATATCGGCATGGTCAAGGCGCAAGCCGTTGATGCTGTCAGAGAGGGCTGCGCAGGCACCGATCTCGTAGATGCCGCCGAGCGGCCCGCCGCCAGCAAGGGCAATTGCGATGGTACTCATAGCGTCGCCTCTCTATCCATGACATTCACCATGACAAGACCGGCCCAGCGCAGGGCATAGGCCGGTATCAATCACCTTCCGTCACCGCGAGGGATCAGGGCAGGACGCTCTCTGCTTTGGCCTTCACCTCTTTCACCGCATCTTCAGCGGCGGAAAGGAGATCGGCGGCCTGCTCAACCACGGCCTCTTTGGCCTTGGCTACCGGAGCCTTCTTTACCGGAGGCTTGCGGGCAACGGGCTTTTTGGCGGCAGCCGGTTTGGCTTCAGCGGCAGGGGCCTCCTCTTCCTGCGCATCCAGCAGTTGCTGGACCACGTCGGTCAGCTCGGCCATGCGCTTGGAGAGCTTGTCGATATCCTTGCGGGTCGGAATGCCGAGGCTGGCCACAGCGCGGGCCACGCGATCTTCAAAAACCTGCTCCAGACGGCCCCAGGTATTGGCGGTCTTGTCGGTCACAGCTGCAATCTTCTCATCTGCGCTCTGACGGGTTTTTGCTTGCAGCGCTTCACCTTCCTGCACCAGGGCTTCAAAGATCTTGCCACCCTCTTCCTGCGCCTTGGCATAGGCGCCCAGACCGGCCAACCAGATCTGCTGGGTAGACTCCTTGATGGTGGAGGTGAGTTGGTTGTCGGTCACTGACCCTGCCAGCGCTTTCAATTTCTTAGCCATGATCTTCTCCTTGAATAACGACTGTTAAATGTAATGGCGACAACGAAACTGCAATCGGGTTGTGGCATTACTGATTTTTCAACTTCAGTCTAGGGACAAAAAATAGAGGGTTCTACCTAATAACGGAACAGGAACACCACCGAAATTAGGGTTTGCTCACGAACCGACAATCAAATTGCGGATTCCCATATGAATCGTGATATATCTAACAACCTAGTAACACCCTAATCAGTAGCAGGATTCTCTTTATGAACTATTTCATTACTGGCGGTAGTGGTTTTATCGGGCGTCGATTGATCAAAAAGTTATTCCAACAGCATCCCGACTGTACCGTCTATTTTCTGATGCGCGCCTCTCATCAGGAGAAATTGTCAGAGTTGTTCTCATTCTGGAATATGGATGAATCGCGCGCAGTCCCTGTTTTTGGCGACATGACGCAACCGCTGCTGGGGGTATCGGCCGAGATGCAGGAGCAGTTGATCGGCAAGATCGACCACTTCTTCCATCTGGCGGCCATCTATGACCTCAACGCCAAGGCAGGGATCCAGCAGCAGGTCAACACCGAAGGGACCCGTCAGGCTGTTCAACTTGCCGAGCGGCTGGGGGCGGGGCAGTTCCACCACTGCAGCTCCATCGCTGCTGCGGGCCTGTTTGACGGTCTGTTTCGCGAGGACATGTTCGATGAGGCCGAGCACCTCGACATGCCTTACTTTCAGACCAAGCACGAAGCGGAAGGGATTGTGCGAAACGAGTGCACAGTTCCGTGGCGAGTCTATCGACCGGGGATCGTCGTCGGTGACTCCAATACCGGCGAGATGGACAAGATCGACGGCCCTTACTACTTCTTCAAGACCATCCAGAAGCTGCGCCGTCTGCTGCCGCCCTGGATGCCGGCCATTGGGGTGGAAGGGGGCCGTATCAATATCGTGCCGGTCAACTTCGTGGTCGATGCCATGGTGCATATCGCCCATCAGGAGGGAGAGGAGAACAAAACCTTCCACCTGACCGACCCCAACCCGATGCGGGTCGGCGACATGCTGAGCACCTTCTCCCGCGCCGCCCATGCGCCAGAGCCTGCGATCCGCATCAACGCCTCTCTCTTTAACTTCATTCCCCGCCACCTGACTGCCATGCTGATGACCATGGCGCCGGTGCGCCGCATCCGCGATGCTGCCATCGCCGATCTGGGTCTGCCCAAGGATGTGTTCCGCCTTATCAGTTATCCCACCCGTTTTGACAGTCGCGAAACTCAGCGGGTACTGAAAGGGACTGGCATCGAAGTACCGCCCCTGCACAGCTACGCCTGGCGGTTGTGGGATTACTGGGAGCGTCACCTCGACCCGGAGCTCTTCATCGATCGCTCCCTGCGTGGTCGGGTAGAGGGCAAGGTGGTGCTGGTGACCGGGGCCACCTCCGGCATTGGCCGAGCAACCGCACGCAAGCTGGCGGGAGCGGGGGCCAACGTCGTTACCATCGCTCGCGACGAGCAGAAGATTGCCGAGACTAAAGCTGAATTTGCCGAGCTGGGGTTGACCATCGAGATCTATCAGGGGGATCTCTCCAATCTGGCACAGGCCGAGGAGATCACCGCTCGCATCGTGGCCGATCACGGCGGCGTCGATATTCTGGTCAACAATGCCGGCCGCTCCATCCGCCGCTCCATCGAGGACTCCTTCGATCGCTTCCACGATCTGGAGCGCACCATGCAGCTCAACTACTTCGGCGCGCTCAAGGTGATCATGGGGGTGCTGCCCACCATGATCGAGAAGAAGAAAGGCCACATCATCAACATCTCCTCCATCGGGGTGTTGACCAATGCGCCGCGCTTCTCCGCCTATGTTGCCTCCAAATCTGCCCTCGATGCCTGGGTGCGGACTGCCGCCTCCGAGTTTGCCGATAAAGGGGTGAGCTTCTCCATCATCAATATGCCGCTGGTGAAAACGCCGATGGTCGCACCGACCAAGGTCTATGAGCAGGTACCGATGATGACGCCGGAAGAGGCGGCCGATCTGGTGTGCGATACCATCATCAACAAGCATGTTCGTCTGGCCACTCGCCTCGGGGTATTTGGTCAGGTGGTTCACGCTCTGGCTCCGCGTGTCGCTCAGGTCATCATGAACACCAGCTTCCGCACCTTTGCCGATCCCAAGGATGGCGACAAATCCAAGGCCACCGCCGATCAGGTTGCCGTCTCGACCCTGATCAAGGGGATACACTTCTAACCGGGTGATGGGATAAAGAGATCAACAGGGGCCTGAGCAATCAGGCCCATGTTTTATTTGGAATAGCAGTTGAAGAACGGTTAAGGAGGGTCAGACTCGGGACAGCAGATAAAGCAGCAGATCAGTCGTGCGGCGCGAGTAGAGCAGAGAGAGATGGCCAATGGCAGGCAACTCGATATCTTCCATTCCCGCCAAGCGTTGCCGCTCCTGCGGCATCACCACATTGTCGTGACTGGTGCGCACCGAGATACCGGGTACGCAGAGAGGAACCGAGGCGAAACGCTGCAACCAGCCGGAACCGGGCTCCATCTCACGGGCATTGGCCCCAAGCCCAAGGGCGGCAAGCTGACTGCCCTGATGGGGGGTGGCCAGGGTGATCAGGCACTCTACCTTGTCACCACCATGGATAGCCAGATAGTCGCGGCAGACCAGCCCGCCCATACTGTGACCGACCAGCACCAGCTTGTCAGCCCCAGTTTGCGCGAGCACATCGTCAATTCGCTTGGCCAGTAGCGGCACCATCTCATCGATATGACCAAATGGTGGCATCAAGGTAATGGTGGCGACCACATGGCCTGCGGTCTCCAGTCGGGTGCGCTGGGTACGCCAGATCCCGCGACTGCAACCGTAACCATGCACCAGCAATACGGGGCGCTGGCACGGACGCAGCCGATCGGGTGCCATTAGCAAAGGCTCGAACGGTAGCAACAAGGTGAAGGTGTAAAGGTAGGCCAGCATCTCCTGCGCCATCATCTTCACCCTGCGCCAGGGGCCGATAGCTGGGGAGGGGTAGAAACGGGTAAACAGCCAGCTGCTGAGCACCACCAGACAGCGCAATCCAAGCAGGGCAAACACGACAAACAGCAGGGTCAGTAACCAGGGGAGTCCCACGACCAAATGGGCGATACTCCCGAGGAGCAGCACCTCTACCATCAGCAGGATAAACAGGTGTCGTACGATCGTCATAAGGCCATGATCCGACCAGTTTGGCGTGGAAGTCAAATGGCACTTTGAGACAACTTGATCCAACGCGGCTTTTGTCGCTGAACCCCGGCGAACTCTTTTCCGGTGAGGTTATTTGCAATACTGTATATCCATACATATACTCTATCCATCATCACCAAGAGGAGGCCATCATGGCTGTCGAGATCAAATATGTGGTTGTTCGTGGGGGAGTGGAAAAAATGACCTTTGCCAGCAAAAAAGAGGCCGATGCCTATGACAAGCTGCTGGATACGGCCGACGAGTTGATGACCCTGTTGGCTGGCGCCCCGATCGAGCTGGCGCCAGAGCAGCAAGAGAGTCTGGCATTCTACCTGGCAGAGCAGCGCGATGTGCTGCAAACCCTGCTGCGTGGCGGCAAGGTTCAGGCTGGCACGAAAGAGGAAGAGACTCCAGCAGCCAAGCGCAAGGAGAAGCCACTCAAACAGGTTGCCTGATTGCACAGACCTGCTATTTCTCGGGATAAATAGCTCACACCATTCACTTTAATTGCATTTAAATCCATTTCTACGGCTATTTATCCCGAGAATTTTTTAACAAAGATGCATATCCCATGCATAACTGAATAGCGTACACAACTGAGCGAAACCAGCCAGATCTATGAGGAAATAATGAGCAAACATTGGAGAGATCGTTATCCAGATCGCTCCCGGTGACCTCAATCAGCAATAACAAGAGACAGAACAAAAACTAGCAGAAGCCGCATTCATCTATCACGAGCCCTTTTTTATCATCTCGGCTCACAGGCACATATCGATTCATCATCAACAAGCAACACCATGACTCAACACCCATTATCCTTGCCGCCGGCCATGCCGCTGTTTGACAGTCTTATCTATCTGGAAGCTGGCAACCCGCAGGTCAATCAGTACCTTGCCAACCTCAGCCTCAACGATGTGCCCGATGCCGGGCTGGTTTACGAGCTGGCGGTCGATTGGTTGCTGGAGCAGCGCAACAGCGAAAACAACTACAAAACCTATCGCAGCGAACTGACCACCTTTTTGCACTGGTGCTTTTGCGAGGCGGCCATCAGCCCGAAAGATCTCACTCGCCGCATCATGATCCGCTATCTCGACTACTGTCAGTCGCCACCTGAAGAGTTAATCGCCTATCGCAACGTGGCGCAATTTGTCCTAGACAAGGAGTGGGGGGAGCGGTTGCCCAATCCGCAATGGCGACCGTTTTTGGGCAAGCGGGAACTGGGCCGCACCTTGCCCTACCGTCTTAGCGAGCAGGCGATGAAGACCAAGCTCGCCATCCTGTCGGCCTTCTTCCAGTTCCTGATCCAGGAGGAGTACATGGACAGGAATCCCGCTCTGCTACTGCAGCGGGTCAAACGGCCGCAACAGCAGGAGGCCGATGATCAGGTGCAGGCCTTCAGCGAGTTGCAGTGGTCATACGTGATGCAGGCCGCCGATACCCTTGCCAACGACCATCCGGAGCAGCACGAGCGCAGCCGTTTTCTCACCATTCTGATGTACGCTTGCTATCTGCGGATCTCTGAGGTTGCAGCCCGGCCGGGCTTTACCCCTGTGATGGGGCAGTTCAGGCGGGATCGCAAAACCGGCGTCTGGGGTTACTACATACCCAGTAGCAAGGGGGGTAAGCGCCGCACTGTTGCCGTTTCACAGGCGCTGCTTCAAGCACTCGAACGTTATCGCACGTTTCTGGGACTCTCGCCCTTGCCGGCACCCAACGAGCAGACTCCGCTTTTTATCCGTCATAAAGCGGCAGCCCACGGCCGGGAGCAGGGAGAACTTAATGCCAATTTAGGGATACGTCAGCTGCGTGAGCTGATACAAGCGGTGATAACCAAAGGTGCCGAGCTTGCCGAGCTGGATGGCTTTTATCAGGATGGTGCCGAAATGCGGCAACTCTCTCCCCACGCTATTCGCCACACCGGGATCACTCATGACATCAACCTCAACGGCCGACCACTTTCCCACGTACAAGCTGATGCGGGCCACGACAGTATCGACACTACCTCCAAATACCTGCACACAAGCCAAAGCGAGCGCCATGAGAGTGCACAGCAAAAACCGCTCGACAGATTGCGATAAAAGCACACCAGTGAGAGATAACGAAGAGTGAAGAAATGGAATGGCATCACCTTTGAACCACGTCATTTTACAACATATCCCTGTCAATCGGAGTGAGTGCAATGGCTGCCCACTGTGAAAAGGGGAGCCCAATACACATATTGTTCAAGCATTTTAATAGTGAACGCTTGTCTCAAAATACGACATTTGTGGTTTCAGAATATCGACCAATGGGAGGGGGCGATTGCTATATCTTGTTATCTCTACAGCTCACCCCCACCATGCTCACGCAAACCAAAGGGGAGGGGCATTATCTCTCACAAGGCAAGGTTGTTATCATTGAGTTTTTTTTCGCCAAAACCGCATCAATATCCGTATGAAGCATGGTGCTCAAACAGGGGATGCACGTGGCAAAGAATATTCGTGGTAACAAGATGGGAAGAACGGCGAAAACCAAACCTACACCATTCCTGGGCGGGGGACTGGCCCTCGTAAAGGCTTATTGAAGATATACACGAAGGAAAACATCCTGACTTTCATATTTATAAGCGTAATGGGGTCAGGTTCGTGAGAGCCGCTCCAGATAGCTCAGAGCAAAACAACGTTGATAAGGACTAGGATGGTGATGCCGATAAATGGGGTTATCGGCATAATTTGTGAAACCAAGGTTAAAATTGACCTTCAACATGTCTCACAGAGTAGGCCCACACCAGAAGAGAGAAAAAAATATATGGGAGAACGTTCACCATTTCGGGTCGCAACCCTCGAGGAGCTTATGGCCAAGGGGACGTGCTGAGTCTGGCCGATCTGGTGCGACGGGTCAGCCCTGGAAAAATGTCTGATGTCCTCCATGCTGCACATCGCGAGGTTGCGTCGATAGACTATGGCTAACATAGCCATCCAACCAGGCGAGCAATTTTAGGGCTGCCCAAGAGAAACTACAGCGCGTTCCGGAAGAACTTCGTGGTAATAGCATCTCGCACGCTGCATTTCTCCGGCCAGCGCTGATCTTCTTAGTGGCAAGCCTTATGGCATTCTGTAAAGGTTCATTGCTTGCTGTATTGTCATTTTGATACTGATTAAGCTAGAGCTATTAGCGTAACAAAGCGTAGTAATGCAAAGATTCCAATACTTCTCAAGTTGTGACACTTTCAGGCGGTGATAACCGTCAAGCCGCTGAATGATGAGGAGAGCAATGATACCTGCTGCGTATGGTTCAATCCCGAACTGGGCGGAAAGCCCGTAGAGTGGACCTTCTCAAGTATCCTGCTGAAACTGAAAGAAAATCAGGAACTATATGGCTATGGCCGAACATTGTTTAAACTTGGTGATAATGCTCGTGGCGCTATAGACTGCCGTGATTTTGAATTGGGGGCCTTCCGGCCCCTCTGTTTTACCCTTAACTAACACTGCGCATAATGTATATTATGTTAAATTTGGTATCTTGTTTCCTGTCACCTCTTATTGAACTGTGTATAATGGCAACAATTGATCCTATCTTCGACCGGACGTCTTAAGTGGCTGAATTAACATCAGAACAATTAAAACCCGCTTTTGCGATTGAACAGTTCCCTAAGCTAAGTGAGCTTGACCCCATCCCCTTTGCCGCTCTGCAACCCAGAGCAATCTCCGGTATCAAACGCCTGGCCAGTTTTGATGGTGATTGCCCGGTTATGCTGCTCAACGGGTTCCCGGGTGCAGATTATGAAGATGTGTGCCGCACTCTGATTGCCGAATCCAATGGCAAGGATGGCGATCTATTCGACCTCTGCTATACCGAGAATCTCAACAACCCGTTCAAACCTATCTGGCTGAGACTGCAACCCGGTACTGGCGTTGAGTTCTGTGAAATGGTTGGCGAGCTGCTCAAGCTGTTGAGCCGCCATCTCGATGCCGAACGCATTGTGACCAGGATCATGCGCAAGCAGAACAATGATCCGAAGATCGATGACTTTCTCTCGGATCTGGCGGCCCACGTTGCATTGGGACTGGAGTTTCAGCATCCGGTGCTCATCAACCTGCTTATTCATCATGAAGAGCAGGAAGCACCGGTAATTTACGGTCGTGATCTCAATTGGGATACTCTGTTTGGCTCCATCAACTACCAGACCGAACAAGGCTCTGTCTATGCTAACCAGCACCTTTTGGAGCCCGGCTTGCTGCGGGAAGCCAATGGCGGTTACCTCATCTTGCAACTGGATGAGCTGCTCGACCAGCCTCACCTCTGGTTCAAACTGAAAAATGCCATGCAAAAAGGCGAGCTGGACTGGAACGCCTATCAGGAAGGGAAAACTCTGACCCCCTTCTTCGCGCCTGAAGCGACCCCCATCAAGCTCAAGCTGATCCTGGTTGGTGACCGACTGGACGTGGCCGAGTTCCAGATGCTGGATCGGGATATGTCCGAACGCATCTTCCTGCGCGCGGATCTGGTGTCAGAGGTCAATATTGAAGAGGATCTGCAGGAATTTCTGCAGTACCTGGCCTGGCTGCGCCAGCGCTGGAGCCTGCTGGACTTCACGCCAGCCGCCCTCGCCGCCCTTTGTCGTCATGCCAGCCGCCTCTGTGACCATCAGGAGTGGTTGTCGCTCTCCGAAGTGCAACTCTCCGCCATCATGCGGATGGCTGACAGTCTGGCCCGGGAGCTGGAATCTGATGTGGTCACCGACGAGCATATTCGCGGCGCACTGGAAGAGCAGGATTACCGCCTCAACTATCTGGTTGAGCAGTCCGATCAGGGGGTTATCGACGGCCAGATCCTGCTGCAAACCGATGGCGAAGAGATTGGCCAGATCAACGGCCTGTCTGTCATTCAGGTCTCCGGTCACCCTTATGACTTCGGCGAGCCGGTGCGCCTCACCGCGACCGTACACCTTGGTGATGGCGATGTGGCGGATATCGAGCGCAAAGCGGAGCTGGCCGGTCATATCCACGCCAAGGCGATGATGATTATCCACGGCTATCTCTCCAACAAATTTGGTGCAGAGAACCCCTCCCCCCTGTCGGCGAATCTGGTGTTCGAGCAGTCTTACCACGAAATTGATGGCGACAGTGCCTCACTGACCGGCTTGTGTGCCCTGCTCTCTGCCCTCGCCCGCCAGCCTATCTATCAGCACTTCGCCGTGACCGGTGCGGTCGATCAGTTTGGCAATGTGCAGGCCGTTGGTGGCGTGAACGAGAAGATTGAAGGCTTCTTCCGGGTGTGCAAAATCCACGGCATCACCGGTAAGCAAGGGATCATTTTGCCGGGCACCAACATCCAGCAGCTGAACCTCTCTGACGAGGTGATTGCAGCGGTTGAAGCAGGCCAGTTCCACATCCACCCGGTGGATCATGTGGAAGAGGCCATCGAGTTGCTCACTGGCTGTGTCGCCGGTGAGCCTGATATGCCCGATACCCTGTTTGGCCGTATTCAGGAGCGGTTGGACGAGTTGAACGGCTCCACTGCCAAAGTCGGACTGCTGCAATCCCTGCTGGGGCGCCTGTTTGGCCGCTGATGAAGTGATCGGAGTTGTTTAGCGAACAACTGTAAGCTAAATTGGCGCAGCTTTACTCATTTGAAGGAAACTCAGCGTGACCGTAGACAATTCGACCCTGGAAGCCCGCCTTTCCCTGTGTGAACAGGGCAAGAACTCTTTTACCCGTGAAGAGCTGCTGGCTTGCAGCCGTGGCGAACTCTTTGGTGAGGGTAACAGTCAGCTGCCCGCCCCCAACATGTTGATGATGGATCGCATCGTCAAGATCAATGACAACGGTGGCGAGCACGGCAAGGGCGAGATCCTGGCAGAGCTCGACATTACCCCCGATCTCTGGTTCTTCGATTGCCACTTCCCGGGTGATCCCGTAATGCCGGGCTGTCTCGGTCTGGATGCCATGTGGCAGCTGGTTGGCTTCTTCCTCGGCTGGAAAGGCGGCCCGGGCAAAGGCCGTGCTCTGGGCGTAGGTGAAGTGAAATTCACCGGCCAGATCCTGCCGACTGCCAAGAAAGTGACCTACAAGATCACCTTCAAGCGCGTCATCAACCGCAAGTTGGTGATGGGCATTGCTGATGGTGTGGTCGAAGTTGACGGCCGTCCGATCTACAGCGCCACCGACCTGAAAGTGGGCCTGTTCAAAGATACCACCGCATTCTGATCTCTCTGATTGGTGGTAAAACAGCACTAACGCAAAGGGGCCACAACGGCCCCTTTCCTTTTGTAATGAGTGATGAAGTACCTGCTACTTCATGAAGAGGCCTGAGCCCCGCCCTTCCATGGCATCTCGCCAACCACCAAGCCAGTGCCCACGGGCATCCAGACATTGATACGGACACGCTTCTTTCTGTTTGCCGACCACGCCAGCCTGATAACCACGAGCACGAGCTCTTTCCAGACGGTCCCGTTTCTGTCTCTTCATCATCTACGACCCTCTTCGTGGAACAAAAAAAGCGACCAATTCTTCATCGGTCGCTTTCATCTTTACTCCTGCGAGCGCACTCGGTCAAACAAAAACTTCCACCCTAACCGGGCTATGTGACACAAGGCACTGAACTGGATTAAGTTTTAATTACAGGGAACTTACTCCTGATTTTTGAGTCCTTCCAGCTCTTCCCAGCGAGCAAATGCCTGCTCCAGCGCGGCTTCAGCGGCATTGAGCGCATCCAGTTTCGGCTGGGTTTTATCTGCCGGCAGCGAGAAGAACCCGGGCTGGTTGATCTCGCTTTGCAGCGCATCCAGCTCGGCTTCCAGCTGCTCAAGACGAGCAGGCAACCCTTCCAGTTCAAGCTGCAGCTTGTAGGAGAGCTTCTTGCTCTTCTTCGGCGCTTCTGGCGCGGTGGCAACGACCGGCTCGGGCGTCTTGACCGGTGCACTCCTGGCCTGTTGCTGGGCATTCTGCTGTTCGCGGGTCGCCATCATATCGGCGTAACCACCCACGTAATCGCTGATGCGGCCATCCCCTTCAAACAGCCAGCAGCCGGTCACTGTGTTATCGATGAAGCGACGATCGTGACTGACCAGCAGCAGGGTGCCGGGGTAGTCGGAAAGCAGCTCTTCCAGCAGCTCCAGAGTCTCGACGTCGAGGTCGTTGGTGGGTTCATCGAGGATCAGCAGGTTGCTCGGCTTGAGGAACAGCTTGGCCAGCAGCAGACGGTTCTTCTCGCCACCGGAGAGCGCCTTGACCGGCGTACGGGCCCGCTTGGGCTCGAACAGAAAGTCCTGCAGGTACCCAAGAATGTGACGGGAACGGCCACGCACCATCACCTCCTGCTTGCCCTCCCCGACGTTGTCCACCACGGTCTGCTCGGGATCAAGCTGCTCGCGGTACTGATCGAAGTAGGCCACCTCCAGATTGGTGCCCCCCTTGACGGTGCCACGGGTTGGCTCAAGCTGACCCAGCAACAGCTTGATCAGGGTCGATTTGCCGCAGCCATTGGGGCCGACCAGCGCTATTTTGTCGCCGCGCAGTACCTGCAGATCGAGCCCCTTGAACAGGGTGCGATCGCCAAAATCCAGCCCCAGCCCTTCGGTCTCGAACACCAGCTTGCCGGAGCGATTAACCTCGTCCAGTTGCAGCTTGGCCTTGCCCTGCAACTCGCGACGCTGGGAGCGCTCCATCCGCATCGCCTCAAGGGCGCGCACCCGACCTTCGTTACGGGTACGGCGAGCCTTGATACCCTGACGCACCCACACCTCTTCCTGGGCCAGTTTGCGGTCGAACTCGGCATTTTTCAGCTCTTCGACCCGCAGCCACTCCTCTTTCCCCTGCAGATACTCGTCGTAGTTTCCCGGCCAGGAGGTGATGGCGCCGCGATCGAGATCGATGATCCGGGTCGCCAGTTTGTGGATGAACTCCCGATCGTGAGAAATAAAGACGATGGCGCCGCGAAAATCCTTGAGGAAATCTTCCAGCCAGTTGATGGCTTCGATATCCAGGTGGTTGGTCGGCTCATCGAGCAGCAACAAGTCGGGATCGCAAGCCAGCGCACGGGCCAGCGCCACTTTGCGCAGCCAGCCACCGGAGAGGCTATCGAGGGTCACGTCAGGATCCAGCCCCAGCAGGGTCAACACCTGACTGATGCGGGTCTCGAACTGCCAGCCGTTCTGATAGTCGAGCTGCTCTTGCAACTCGCTCATCTTGCGAATGTTGGCATCTGACGGATCGCTCGCCAGCTCCATGGAGATATGGTGATACTGTTTGAGCAGCTCCCCCACCCCCGCCAGCCCTTCGGCGGCATAGTCAAACACCGTCAGCTCGCTGGAGGCCGGTGGATCCTGCTCAAGGCGGGTCACTTTCAAATCTTGTTGCAGCACCAGGCGGCCGTCGTCCAGCGGCAATTCACTTGCAATGACCTTCATCAGGGTGGACTTGCCCGCCCCGTTGCGGCCAACCAGACAGAGGCGCTCGCCCCGCTCGATGGTCAGTTCGGCATTGTCGAGCAGCGGGAAATCACTGAACGACAGACATGCGCCGTGCAATGTTAAAAGAGCCATGTGTGTTCCTTATTTCATATGAAAAAACGGGCAGCAGACTGGGTCTGCCCCCGTTTTATCGTCAAATTACTCTCACCCCTGACGGGCGGCCCAGCTTTTGAGTTCGGCCAGTGTGAAGGGCCAACCGAGCTCGCGGCCTGCTGCGTCACGCAGCACCGGAATGCGCACCCGATAGGCGGCAAGCCACTGCTCATCATCCATGATGTCGCACTGGCGGGTGGCGGCGGCAAGACCTGCCTCTTCCACCAGCCCCCACGCCTGCTCGCACAGGTGGCAACCGTCGGTATGAAACAGGGTCAGCATCACGCCTCGCCTTGCTCCGGCGCATGGGTGATGATCCAGCAGTTGTGGATGTGCTGGTTACGTTCGAAATCCTTCGGCCGCGTCTTCTGGGTGATGTTCTGGGCCTTGAAACCTGTGGCCTCGAGACCGGCCAGATCCATCTTGAAGTGACGCTTATTGTTGGAGAAGACCAGGGTGCCATCGGCCGCCAGCAGGCGCTTCAGGTGCTGCATCAGCAGCAGGTGATCACGCTGTACGTCGAAACTCTCGTCCATCCGCTTGGAGTTGGAGAAGGTGGGCGGATCGATGAAGATGAGGTCGTAGTTATCATCGGCTTCAGACAACCACTTCAGGCAATCTGCCTGGACAAACTTGTGCTGACGGCCCACCAGCGAGTTGAGACGCATGTTGTCCTGTGCCCAGTTCAGGTAGGTATGGGACATGTCCACTGTGGTGGTCTCGCTGGCACCGCCAAGACCTGCGTGCACGGTGGCACTACCGGTGTAGGCAAACAGGTTCAGGAAGCGCTTGCCCTTGGCCATCTGACCCAGCATGCGGCGAGTCTGACGGTGGTCGAGGAACAGGCCGGTATCCAGATAGTCGTAGAGGTTGACCCACAGCCGGGCGCCGTACTCCTGGACTTCCATCCGGTGCTGCTCTTCGGAGAGCTTCTGGTACTGCTGTTTACCTTCCTGACGCTCGCGCACCTTCAGGATCACCTTCTCGCCGTCCATCCCGGTCACCTTGATGGCTGCCTGAACCATGTCGAGCAGACGCTGACGGGTCTTCTGGGCGGGGATGTCCTTGGGCGCGGCATACTCCTGCACCACCAGATAGTCCTGATAGCGGTCGATGGCGGCGTTGTATTCCGGCAAGTCGGCATCGTATATACGATAGCAATCGATGCCCTCTTTGTTGGCCCACTTCTCGAGGGTTTTCAGATTCTTGCGCAGACGGTTGGCAAAGTCCTGTGCAACCTCTTTTTGAGAAGCCACGGAGTCCAGTGCGATTTGATAATTGCGCAGCTGACACTCGAGGGCACCGTTGAACAGGCGATATTGCTTGTCGGCACGCAGACGCAGACAGCTGAGCAGTTCGGGGGATGCGGAAAGAATGGAGACTTTCCAACCCTGGAAGCTGCGACGCAGGGCATCGCCGAGGGCCTGATGCACTTCCAGCAGTGCCGGGAACTCGCCAAGACGCTCGCCATAGGGCGGGTTGGAAATGAGCATACCGACCTGGCGGGCCTCCCCTTGACCTTCTTCCCCTTCAACAGGGGCAGGCATCGGCAGCGGGTTTTCCAGCTTGGTGACGTCGGCCTGCTTGAAGGTGATAAGGTGGGCCACACCGGCCGCTTTGGCGTTATCACGGGCTTTGAGCAGCACACGCTGGTCGGCATCACAGCCAAATAGTTTCACTTCGCAACGCTGCATGCCTCGTTTGGCGCGCACTTGCGCTTCCATCATCAGACTCTGCCACAGCTCACTATCGTGCTGCAGCCAGCGATCGAAACCGAAGCGCTCGCGGCGCAGCGCCGGCGCCATGTCGGCGGCGATAAAGGCCGCTTCAATCAGCAAAGTACCGGAACCGCACATGGGGTCCATCATGGGCTCACCGGCCCAGCCGCTACGGGCAATCATGGCGCAGGCCAGGTTCTCTTTGAGCGGCGCCTCACCTGTGCCCTGACGATAGAAACGCTGGTGCAGCGCCGGGCCTGACAAGTCCAGCGTGATATTGGCCTTGCCTTTGCCCAGGTGCGCCATGATGCGGATATCCGGCGACTTTTTGTCCACGTCAGGACGCACGTGACCGCGCTTGGTGAAGCGGTCGACGATGGCATCCTTGATCTTCAGCGCGCCATATTGGGTATTGCGAATGGCGGGGTTGGTGCCGGTAAAGTCCACCGCAATGGTAGAGGTACCGGAGAAGTGCTCTTCCCAGGGAATGGTGTGGGCACCGAGATAAAGATCCAGATCGTCGTTCATCTGGAATTCGGAGAGCACCAGCACGATACGGGAGGCAAAACGGCTCCATAGGCAGGCTTTATAGCCAATCGCCAGTTCGCCTTTGAAGTGGACGCCAGCCACGGTCTCACGGACCTGCTCTGCGCCAAGATTGGTCAGCTCATCGGCCAACAGGTTTTCCAGCCCCTTGGGGCAGGTTGCAAAAAATTCTTTCATCACGCTCACGGGGAACCCATAAAAATAGTCCAGCATTATACCTCATCAGGCGGGCTGGAGCATGCAAAAGTCGGCGCAAACAGCAGGATGGAAACAGATTGATAGGTGGCGAATAAAGGTAAAAGACCCCATGACTACCCGATGGCGAGATCATGGGGCCAGACATCATTTAGCGGGTCACTTCATACGAGCCTTGAAACGGGGATTGCTTTTGCAAATCACGAACAATTTTCCCCGACGACGCACCAACTGACAATCGGGATGACGCCCCCGTGCGGATTTGAGCGAACTGACGACCTGCATTCAGGACTCCTTCTTACTTGAAAATGCGCCAAAGCGCTTGTTGAAACGGGCCACACTCCCCTCGCTCGATACCTGCTTCTGCTTGCCGGTATAGAACGAGTGCGACTGGCTGGAAACATCGAGCGATACATAGGGATACTCCTTCCCGTCTTGCCACGTATAGCGGCGCTCGCTCTTGATCGTTGAACCAACCAGGAAAAAGGCATCTGCCGCCGTGTCATGGAACAGCACCAAACGATAATCCGGGTGAATATGAGGCTTCATGGCAACTCCATTTTGTTATGTTATAACAAAATGTAAGTGAGAATAGCTCTCGTTTCAAGCATAAAATGTCGTATGAAGAAAATCGCTTCAGTGAGTGATGTGTTGATACTGAGGTGGAGGCACTACGCCAGCGGAAAGAAACAAGAGGGAGGCTCCATACTTGCCGCACGGAAGGCCAAGACACTGCGTGGGTCAAAACACAAGGTGCAAGTGAGTGTAACAAGCCTCAGGAGAGGCTGAATCATAACCATCAATGAGAATAGGCAAGATGTTCGCGGTTCAATAAGATATCAGAAACGAGATGCTACAGAGGTGAAAACAGTAAAAGAGACACGGTGTAATAACAGAGATGAAACGATTGATGAAATTATATCAACTGACCTTACGGTATTGCTCGGTCACGGTAATACGCGGTTTCATCCGGTTATTCATCACCTTGATCACCCCGAAACGCGGCAAGGTTTTACTGGTGGTCAATACCAGATCGGCAGTGAGGTTCAAACAGACGCTGGCCTGCTCCCCAGCCTCAATGACCATAAATTCACCGTTGCCATGGGGTGTATTCATCAAGACCAGCTCACCGTTTTGCGGGATCACTTGCGGATGCTGTTCACTAAAAAACCAGCTTTGCGGCATCAGGGGTTTATAAAAACGACTGACCGCGATGGCATTAAGCACCAGCTGTACCTGATGGGGAATACTCCACTCGAGTTCGGCTGCTTTATCCATCAATTGATAATAGAGGGCTGCATCATCGACACAAAAAGGTTGGGTCGCAAACGAGCCGGGCACCAATTGTCGCCCTTTATACTCGGTCGCAAATAACATGTTATCAGACAGGTCCAACATCAGACGGTCATTCTGGGCATCATAGTGCCATTGCCAGCTATCGGTCGGTTGAATAAACATGTTGGAGCCCTTACTTGATAATTACCAGTTGACTTTATTCCATATGCAGGAAATCAGCAACGTCAAATAAAGGGCTCCTCCATCTATTTCTTAAATATTGGTCACAATCTCTTTGACCAGCCCCGGCCCTTTATAAATAAAGCCGCTATAAATTTGTACCAGACTGGCACCGGCAGCCAACTTTTCACGGGCAGCCATGGCACTATCAATACCACCCACCCCGATAATTGGCAGAGCACCATTGAGCGCCTTGGCCAGATGACGGATCACCTCGGTACTCTTGTGCTGTAGCGGACGACCACTCAGGCCACCCGCTTCACCGGCGTGGGGCATGTCATAAATCATTTCACGCTCGAGGGTGGTATTGGTGGCGATAACCCCATCAATACCATTCCGTACCAGCGAAGCGGCCACCTGATCTATTTCTTCAAGGCTTAAATCCGGGGCAATTTTAACCGCCAGCGGCACGTACTTTTTATATTGGGCGGCCAGCTCTTGCTGACGCACCTTGAGGGCTGCCAGCAACTCATCCAGCGCCTCGCCATATTGCAGCGAACGCAACCCCGGGGTGTTGGGGGAAGAGATATTGACGGCAATATAACCGGCATGATCATAAACCTTGTCCATACAGATCAGGTAATCATCCTTGCCCTGCTCGATGGGAGTGTCTTTGTTCTTGCCGATATTAATGCCGATGACCCCCTGATATTTGGCCTCTTTTACCTTGGCCACCAGATGATCCACCCCCTTGTTGTTGAATCCCATCCGGTTGATGATCCCCTCTGCCGGAATAACCCGGAACAAGCGGGGCTTGTCATTGCCACTCTGGGGTCTGGGGGTGACGGTACCGACCTCGATAAAACCAAATCCCATAGCGCCCAGCGCGTCAATGCACTCACCATCTTTATCCAGACCGGCCGCCAATCCCACCGGATTGGCAAAAGAAAGCCCCATGACAGTGACGGGGCGTTTCGGCAAATTCTGGCGGAAGAAACAATCGAGTGGCGTACCGAGAAGGCGGGGCAAATATTTCATGGAGAGATCGTGAGCCTGTTCCGGATTGAGCTTGAACAGGAAATGCCTGGCGATGGGGTACAACATCTTTGCTCCTTAAAGAAAGCCCCGGCAACTGGCCGGGGCTTTGGGTGTAATGTCGGTGTCATGCCTTAATCTGGCAATTAAAGTGCCCGACAATTCAACTGGAGCAGGTTCAACTCTCGCAAGGCCACCGAGAACTTGGCGAACTCGTGAGTGCTGGTGGTCTTGAAGTCGGCCAACATATGGGTCCAACGGGACAAGAGTTGCTCATGCTCCGAAATCCAGTCGGCCAATATGGTAGCGCATTCTCCCTGATCTTTGCACCCTTCCAGTACCACAGAAGTGAGACTGCGTTGCTGCCAGTCCAGATCTTCGCGGAAGGAGGCTCGCGCCATCGCCTGCCAGTGGTTGCCAACCGGCTGATGGTTGATCTGGTCGAGGAACCAGTGCAGATCCAGTTTGGCACCGAGGCGATAGTAGACATTGGCGGCGCGCAGGATATCGGTCTTGTGCTCCGCGGCAATCTGCGCCAGATCCAGGCTGGAGAAGAGGCTGCTCATATGGGCTACCTGACGGGCAATGGCCTCCGGCACCTGTTTCTCCATCCACTTGGCTACAGCCTGACGATGCTCGGCCACTTCGCTCTCATCCATGACCTCGTAGAGGTGTTGACCGAGGGTTTCGAACGCCGGACGGAAGAAGGCGATGTTCTCGCTGATGCTCCAGCTGCGATTGCGGGCGCGCAGGAACCAGCGGGTGGCACGGCGCACGATCCGGCGGCTGTAGAACATCAGCTCGAGCTGAGTCTGGGCATCCACCAGGTTGTCGCACCCTTCGATATCGCGCCACAGCTGGTTCATGCCAAACACTTCGCGGGCCATGGCAAAGCAGCAGGCCACTTCGGCGACCGAGGCACCGGTTTCGTCCTTCATCCGGCTGGCGAAGTTGAGCCCCATGTCGTTAACCAGCATGTTGGCAACACGGGTAGCGATGATCTCGCCGCGTAGCGGGTGATCGGCCAGCTGGGCACCAAACTGCTGCTGTACCTTGGCCGGGAAGCTGGTGACCAGCATGTTGGCGAGGAAGGGCTCGTCGGTCACTTCCGGGCAGTTGAGCTGCTCTTTCAGTACCATCTTGCCGTACGCCACCAACACCGCCAGTTCGGGGCGGGTCAGCCCCTGCCCTGCCGCCATCCGCTCGGAGAGCTCCTCATCGGATGGCAGGAACTCCAGTGCACGATCGAGCTTGCCTTCCCGCTCCAGCCCCTGAATGAAGCGCTGCTGCTCTTTAAGTTGTTCAGAACCGCGGAAGCTGGTGACCGATATGGACTGGGACTGGCGATAGGCATTGGTGATCACGATCTGCGCCACGTCGTCGGTCATCTCGTAGAGCATCTGGTTACGTTGCTTGAGGGTCAGATCCCCTGCCGCAACCAACTGGTTCAGCAGGATCTTGATGTTCACCTCGTTGTCGGAGCAATCCACACCGCCGACGTTGTCGGTAAAATCGGTGTTGATGCGACCGCCCTGACTGGCGTACTCCACCCGACCGAGCTGGGTAAAGCCGAGGTTGCCCCCCTCACCCACGATACGGGCCCGCAGATCGCGGCCGTTGACTCGCAGTGCGTCGTTGCTGCGATCCCCAACTTCCCCATCGCTCTCGCGAGCGCTCTTCACATAGGTGCCGATGCCACCGTTCCACAGCAGATCGACGTTGAGGCAGAGCAGCGCTTTGATCAACTCGTTCGGTGCCATGCTGGCCTTGTCGGTA
Organism: Aeromonas sp. 604282; assembly: GCF_049170575.1. Taxonomy (NCBI): domain Bacteria; kingdom Pseudomonadati; phylum Pseudomonadota; class Gammaproteobacteria; order Aeromonadales; family Aeromonadaceae; genus Aeromonas; species Aeromonas sp. 604282. The sequence goes on from NZ_JAAKMV010000001.1 coordinate 211,745, forward strand.
CCGAGCAGGGTTTGTATTTCCGGGCTCAGCTTGATGGACTTGGCCGAGCGCAGGAAGATGCCGCCCCCCTGTGATATCAGCTCGCGGTTGTAGTCATCCCAGCTGGAGCCCGGCAGATCGAACAGGCGCTGGCGCTCGACAAAACTCTTGGCCGCATCCGGAGCGGGGTCAACAAAGATGTGCATGTGGTTGAACGCGCCCACCAGCCGGGTGTGCTCGGAGAGCAGCATGCCGTTGCCGAACACGTCTCCCGCCATGTCGCCGATCCCGACGCAGGTAAAATCGGTGGTCTGGCAGTTGACGCCAATTTCACGAAAATGCCGTTTGACCGACTCCCAGGCGCCACGGGCGGTGATGCCCATCTTCTTGTGGTCGTAACCGACCGAGCCACCGGAGGCAAACGCGTCGCCCAGCCAATGGCCATATTCGAGGCTTATTTCGTTGGCGATGTCGGAGAAGGTAGCCGTGCCCTTGTCGGCGGCCACCACCAGGTAGTAGTCATCCTCGTCGTGACGCACCACGGATTTGGGCGGGATCACCTCGCCGCCGATGATGTTGTCAGTCACATCGAGCAGACCGCGAATAAACAGGCGATAACAGGCCTTTCCCTCCTCCTGAATGACGGCGCGGGTTGCCCCCACCGGCATCTGTTTGCAGTAGAAACCGCCCTTGGCCCCCACCGGCACAATGACGGTGTTCTTGACCTGCTGGGCTTTCACCAGACCCAGTACTTCGGTGCGGAAGTCCTCTTTGCGATCTGACCAGCGCAGACCGCCACGAGCTACTTTGCCCCAGCGCAGATGTACCCCTTCCACTCGCGGCGAGTAGACGAAGATCTCGAATTTCGGCAGCGGCAGCGGCATGTCGGTGATAGTGGAGGGAGCCAGTTTGAAGGAGATGTAGGGCTTGATGTTGCCCGCCTTGTCCAGCTGGTAGTAGTTGGTACGCAGGGTAGCGTCGATCATCTCCACATAGCGGCGAATAATGCGATCGTCGTCCAGGTTGGCCACCTGATCCAGCTTGGTGGCAAGCTGCTCGTGCAACTTGGCCTGTACCTTGACGTCCTGCTTGCCGGCCGGATCCAGGCGCTGTTCAAACAAGGTGAACAGCAGCTGAGCAATCTCCGGATAACGGGTCAGGGTCTCTTCAATATAGGACTGGCTAAAAGAGACGCCGGTCTGACGCATGTATTTGGCATAGGCGCGCAGCACCGACACCTGGCGGCCGGTGAGACCCGCCCCCAATACCAGCCGGTTGAAGCCGTCATCTTCCAGCTGCTTGTTCCAGATGGCGGCAAAGGCTTGCTGGAAGCGTTGCTGACTCTGGGCCAGATCAAAGGGCTGCTCGCCGTGTAGCAACATGGAGAAGTCGAGGATCCAGAACAGATCGCCACCCGGAGTGCGTACCTGATACGGGGTCTCACCGATCACCCGCAGTCCCATGTTTTCCAGCATCGGCAGTACATCGGAGAGGTGAATGGGCTCGGTGCGATGGAACAACTTGAGCCGTACCCGACGATCGTTCTCCTCCTCCTGCGCGCGGTAGAACAGCATGCCGAGTGGCTCGGCTTCGCTCAGGTTATCGAGCGCCATGATGTCGGCCACGGCCGAGCCCGGCAGCACATCTTCCTTGTAAGCGCGAGGGAAGGCAGTGCTGAAACGGCGGCGCAACTCATTGCCACGGGCCTCGCCATAGTGGGAAAGCAGCACGGAGTCGAGTCTGTCGTCCCAGCTGCGGGCCGCTTCAATCAGGTTGTTCTGTACTTCGTTCACATCCACATCCACGTTATTGTTGTTGACCCGCACTATGTAGTGGGTCCGCGCCAGCACGCCTTCGGTGAAGTAGACGTTGAACTCCACCTCTTCATTGCTGCCAAAATATTTCTGCAAAATTTGCTGGGTCTTGATGCGCAGCGCCGTGTTGTAGCGCTCCTTGGTGACATAGACCATGCAAGAGAAGAAACGACCATAGACATCCCGGCGCACGAATAGCCGAAGCATGTCCCGTTCCTGCATCTCCAGTACGCCAAGGCCGGTAGCCAGTAGTTCCTCTTCACGGGCCTGGATCAGCTCGTCACGGGGATAGGTTTCCAGCACGTTGAGCAGCGCCTTGTAGGCGTGGGAGCCCTTCTCGTGACCGGAGGCAGCCATGATGCGTTCGAGACGATGGCTGATGAGCGGGATCTGGGTCGCGCTGGTGTTGTAGATGGAAGATGCGTAGAGACCTATGAAGCGATCTTCCCCGATCACCTTGCCATGCTCGTCAAAGCGCTTGATGCCGATGTAATCCACATAAGCCGGACGGTGCACCCGGGACTTGCTGTTGGATTTGGTGAGGATCAGCAGGTCAGAACTCAGAGCGGCGTGACGTGCGCTGGCTGGCATGTTGCCAAGGCGCTGGCCCACCTCCTTGATGGAGTTCTTCATCAGCCCCAGGCTGGAGCTGGCCTGCGGCAGGATCTCGTGATCCCCCTCCACCGCTTTGACGTCGTAGCGACGATAACCCATCAGGGTGAAGTTGTGGGCAGCTACCCATTTGAGGAAGGCAACGCAGGAGGCCACCTCCTCCTTGCTGGCCGGACTCTTGCGTTTGGGAAGCTCGTCGATGATCTCATTGAGCTTGGCCAGCATCGGCTGCCAGTCGCCCACTGCCAGCGCCACTTCACCGGCCACCGAGTTGAGCTCGGTAGCCAGCGCGGCCATCTGCTCCTCGCTGGTGAGGTGATCGATCTCGATAAGGAATGCCGTTTCAACCGAGGTCTGCCCGTCGGTGTTGTCGAGCTCCAGAATGGCGTCAATCTTGCCATCCGCACCACGAATGAGGTGCAGCGGTTGGTGCAGCATCATGTGGGCGGTGATATTGAGTCGCTTGAGCGCCATCCGGATGGAGTCCACCAGGAAGGGCGAATCCTGCAGGATCACCTCGACGATGGTATGGGGCGATTGCCAGCCATGACGGGTCAGCTCGGGATTGTAGACCCGGATGTAGGGATCGGTACCGCTGCGCTGATTGAGGGCATTCCACAAGCTAAGGGCCGCGCCATAGAGATCGCTGTCATTACGATCGTGCAGGTCGGAGCTCGCCATGTTGCCGTAGAACTTGGCAACGAAGCGCTCGACCAGAGAGGCACTGTTTTTGGGCAACTTCTGATGGATCAGGCTGAGAACGTTTTCGAGCAGAACTGAGGTAGGGGCGTCTTTCAATGCCATTTTTATATTCCTTATCGGACGACATTAACCACCGACGCAGAGGCAACCACCCTGGTTACCCGCTGGTGCAGAGTTGTTGCGAAGTGTAATGGCTTGGATAAGGGAAGGCGAGGAAAGGTGATAACGAGATGTTAAAAACAAGGTACAGATCACGGCTTAAACTGTGAGAAATTTTGCAAATAACCAAAAATACAGAAATTCCCACTACCTTTATGCCAGTTTACCGGATAGATAGTGACGCAAAGCAGATAAACAGTCGGTAATCTGTTCGATTTTTGTTAATTTATGCGTTCGAGACTGATAAAGCGGTAATCGTCCTGGGTTTTCAGCCGAAAGTAGCCATGCACACCATTGATGGCGACAAAGGGCCGTATTTTTTCTATACCAAGTTCCAGGGTCAATCCCTGTTCGCTACGCACCACCAGCCGTCTGACGTGGCCCTGATACATCAGCATCACCTCATCGCTCTTCAATGAGAGCCGAAAAGTAAACTGCTTCACGCTTGCTCCTGATCACACGACAAATCACACAATGGGGCAGGAGCGTAACGCTCCTGCCCCATCGACACTTACTGCTGCAGCGCCTTGCTGACCTTCTCGAACAGATCCCGTGCCAGCCCCTCAAGGTTGGCAAGACGGGCCAGCTCGGCGCGGATCAGCGCCTTGCGCGCCTCATCCAGTCGCTTGAACTGGATAAGCGGCGTGATGAGGCGGGAGGCCACCTGCGGATTGACTTCGTTGAGCTCGATCAGCAGATCAGTCAGGAAGCGGTAACCGCTGCCATCCACCGCATGGAACTGCACCTGATTGCTCATGGCGAAGCTGCCGATCAGCGCCCGCAGCCGGTTCGGGTTGCGAATGCTGAAGGTAGGATGATTCATTGCCTGCTTCACTTCGCCGAGCACATCGGCAGCCGGCTTGCTGCCAATCAGCCGCAGCCAGTTGTCCAGCACCAGTCCATCCTTGGCCCACTTGCCCTCGAAGTCGGCCAGCAGCGCAGCGCGGCATGGCAGCAGATAGCCGTTGGCCACCTGCAACGCCGCCAGGGTGTCGGTCATGTTGTCGGCGGTTGCGTACTGCTCGCGCACCAGCGCATCGGCATGCTCCGCATCCAGCGCAGCCAGATAGCCGAGCACCACCCCTTTGAGGGCCCGCTTGGCCATATCGGCGTGCACCACCTGATAGCCGCTCAGACGCAGGCTCTGATAGGTAGCCGCCAAGCGCGCGCCAAAGGCCTCGGCAAGACGGGTGTGGATCGCGTCGCGCACCTGATGGATGGCATCGATATCGGCCACCTCGAACAGCTCGGCCAGGGTCGCTTCACCTGGCAGCGCCAGGATCTCCGCCTTGAGGGCCAAATCCAGCTCGCTGTCGTCCAAAACGGCGACGAAGGCGGCCAGCAGGGTTTGGGAGAGCTCAACCCCCTGCCCGTGTTGCACCCGCGCCACCCCGTCGATGACCGCTTTGTTGATCAGCATCTGGGCGGCATCCCAGCGGGCAAACTCGTTGCGAGCAAAGCGCATCAGGAAGGCGAGCGCTTCATCGCTGTAGTCATAGTACAGCTTGACCGGCGCGGAGAAGTCCCGCAGCAGGGAGGGAACCGGCTTGACCGGCACCTGATCGAATTCGAAGGTCTGCTCCGCTTCGAGCACATCGAGCACGTTGCCGATGGCCTTGCCCTGATATTGCAGCGCGATGACGGCACCTTGCTCGTCATAGAGCTCGATATCGAAGGGGATATGCAGCGGCAGCTTCTGCGGCTGATCCTGAGTCGGCGGGGTGTGCTGGCTCACATGGAGGCGATAGATACCGCTGGCGGCATCGTACTCGTCGGTGACGGTCAACTCGGGGGTACCGGACTGGCTGTACCAGCGGCGGAAACGGCCGAGATCCACACCGGACGCATCCTCCATCGCCTGCACGAAATCATCGCAGGTGGCGGCCGAGCCGTCGTGACGCTCGAAGTAGAGGCGCATACCGGCCTGGAAGGCCTCTTCACCTAGCAGGGTGTGCATCATGCGGATCACTTCCGCCCCCTTCTCATAGACGGTCAGGGTGTAGAAGTTGTTCATCTCGATCACCACATCCGGGCGGATCGGATGCGCCATGGGGCCGGCATCTTCGGCAAACTGCGGGCCGCGCACGGTACGCACGTTGTTAATGCGGTTGACGCCGCGGGAGCCCAGATCGGAAGAGAACTCCTGATCCCGGAATACCGTCAGCCCCTCTTTCAGGCTGAGCTGGAACCAGTCGCGGCAGGTGACGCGGTTGCCGGTCCAGTTGTGGAAATATTCGTGACCGATCACCCGTTCGATACCGTGGTAGTCGCTGTCGGTGGCGGTGGCCGGGTTGGCCAGTACGAACTTGGAGTTGAAGATGTTGAGCCCCTTGTTCTCCATGGCGCCCATGTTGAAGAAGTCCACCGCGACGATCATGTAGATGTCGAGATCATACTCGAGGCCGAAACGCTGCTCGTCCCAGCGCATTGAGTTGATAAGGCTCTCCATGGCAAAACCGGCGCGATCGAGGTTGCCCTTGTCGACGAAGATCTCGAGGGCCACTTTGCGGCCGCTCTTGGTGGTGTAGTGGCTGCGCTCCACATCGAAATCACCGGCCACCAGCGCAAACAGGTAGCTCGGTTTGGGGAAAGGATCCTGCCACTGCACGAAGTGACGGCTGCCATCCAGATCACCGCTGTCGACCTTGTTGCCATTGGAGAGCAGGAAAGGATATTTGGCTTTATCGGCGGTAATGCGGGTGCTGTAGCGTGCCAGAATGTCGGGGCGGTCCAGATAATAGGTAATGCGACGAAAGCCCTCAGCTTCACACTGGGTACAGTAGGCATCGCCAGACTTGTAAAGCCCTTCGAGTGCGGTGTTGGCGGCCGGATCCAGCAGGGTGACAATGGTCAGCACACATTCGGCAGGCAGGTTGAACAGGGTCAGACTGCTCTCGCCTTGCTCGTAGTGGTCACAGGGAATGCCATCGATGGCAATGCTCTTGAGGGTCAGCTGCTCGCCATCGAGGACCAGCGGCGCATTGTGCTCGCTGTTGCGGCGAATGCGGGTGATGGCAGTGACCTGGGTCAGTGGTTCCTGCAATTGGAAATCGAGGTCGATAGTGTCGATCCAGTAGAGCGGCGCCTGATAATCCTGGCGATATTTGGCCGTCATGGCCTGGGAGTGATCGGTCATTATTGTCTGCTTCCACGCTTGTTAAAGGCGAGAAAGAGGCTGTCACAACCAACTGGCGGGGTCAAACGATTTGCATGACATCAGATGTGCCAGATAAAAAGAAAGGGCGACCGCAGTCGCCCTTGTGCATGATGGGTTGCCTGTCAGCTGCGTTTGCTGTCCATAGCCAGATCCGCCGTGATATTGGCCGCTTCGATGAGATACTCATCGGGCGCTTCAAAATCAGCGGGCAGTTCGTCCAGGCTCTTGACTGCCGGCTTGCCAAGACGTGCCAAGCGCTCATTGGTACGTTTAAGCGCTTTCTCATCCTGTTTCGCCTGCTCTGCAACACGCTCCGCCTCGTTGAGGGAGACCGACTTCTTGTCTTTCTCCTCCTTGTAGTCAGCGATGTCCTGCATCACATAGGCAAACTCGGGATCCTTGGCGATCCGAGCATCGTGCGCCGCCTGCAACTTGGGCAGCAGACTGGTGAAATTGCCGAGTTTCTCGTAGTTGGCTGAGGCTATCTTGTCCCAAGGCAACGCATTAAACTCGCGGCTTTCGCCCGTCTCTTCCGGCGCAACCGGTGTCGGGAAGCTGATATCCGGCGCAACGCCCTTGTTCTGGGTACTGCCACCATTGATCCGGTAGAACTTGGCGATGGTGTACTGCACGTGACCCAGCGGCTGCTCGTAGAAGTCATAGACCTTGGCGAGGCTGCGATGTTGTTGCACCGTCCCCTTGCCGAACGAGTTTTCCCCCAGGATCAGGGCGCGACCATAATCCTGCATGGCGGCGGCGAAGATCTCGGAGGCAGATGCACTGTATCTGTCGATCAGCACCGACATGGGACCGCCGTAATAGACGTTGCCATCATCGTCACCGTTGACCGTGATACGACCCATATGATCCCGGATCTGAACCACAGGACCGCTGCCAAAGAAGAGACCGCTCAGGGCAGAGGCTTCGGTCAGGGCTCCGCCGCCGTTTCCGCGCAGATCGATGATCAAACCATCGATCTTCTGCTTGTTGAGGCTGGAGAGCTCCTTGATCACATCATCGTGCAGATTGACGTAGAAACTTGGAATCTCGATGACACCGATCTTCTTGCCTTCGGCGGTGATCACCTTGGACTTGGCTGCCCGGTCTTCAAGGCGCACCTTGTCACGGGTCAGCTCGATCTGTTCGGTCTTGGCGGTAGCGCCCTTGCCGCGCTGAATTTCAAGCTTGACCTTGCTCCCCTTGGGTCCCTTGATGAGCTCGACAACGTCATCGAGACGCCAGCCGATCACATCAACAATCTTGCCATCTTCCTGTCCCACCCCGGTGATCTTGTCATCAGGCTTGAGGTGGTTGGATTTGGCAGCAGGACCACCGGGTACCAGGGAGCGGATGACTGTAAAGTCATCTTCCGCCTGCAACACGGCACCGATCCCTTCCAGCGAGAGGTTCATCTCGGTGTTGAAACGATCGGCACTGCGCGGTGAGAGGTAACTGGTGTGGGGTTCGATGGCGCGAGCGAAGGAGTTCATGAAGAGCTGGAAGACATCTTCGCTCTCGGTCTGGGACATTCGCTTGATGGCGTTGTTGTAACGCTTGCCAAGCAGCTCCTTGATCTCGGGCCACTCCTTGCCGCTGAGTTTGAGGCTCAGGGCATCGAACTTGACTCGCTGACGCCACAGCTCGTTGAGCTCTGCTTCATCTTTGGGCCAAGCCGCACCTTCTCTATCGAACACATAGTTGTCGGGCTGGGTGAAATCAAAGGGAGTGTCAAGCAGTTTGAGGGCGTATTCGAACCGCTCATAACGCCGTTGCTGACTCAGGTTGAACATCTCGTAGGCGGGTGCCAGACGGCCTCTTTCGAGGTCGGTGTCAAAACCGTTACGGTATTTTTCAAAACGGCTGATATCAGAGGCCAAAAACAGGTTGCGACTGTAGTCCAGATTCTCCAGATATTTATCGAAAATCACGGAGGAAAAGGCATCATCCAGCTTGAACTGTTTGTAGTGCGAGCGGGTAAACAGATTGGTAATTCGCTTGCTGGCCGTAGCATGTTGGCTCTCTTGAGCCAACACAGGCAAATCACTCTCCTTGAGCACCGGCTCGATGGCCTGTGCAAGCCCGGCAAGCGCCAGGCTACAGGCAACGAGGGAAAAACGAATTACGCCATGCTTCAACATTTGTCTCCTTAGAGAACCAAGTGCTCTGATTTGACCCGCACCATCATGCCGGTCTGCAGTTGGACCTGTACATCGTCCTTGGTCACTTCCTTGATGGTTGCCGGAACCGGGAATTTACCCATAACGACGCGCACATCCTGGCCCACTTTCAGCGTAGCGGCATCCACTTTAACAAGCGGAGCTTCAGCAGCGGGCACTTTGGCGGCAGCCTTCGGCTTGGCAGCGACATCAGCCTTCTCGGTTTTGCGCACAGCAGGGCGACGAGGCTTCTTGGCCTTCTCATCCTTCTCTTTGGTATTGGTACGACGGCTGGCGAATACACGCTCTTTGCTCTCTTTCAGAGCTTGCTTGGCGTGCTCGATGTGCTCTTCGGTCAGCAGTTCACCCGGATTACCATCCAGATCAACGCGAGCCTGGCCAGCTTTGAGTCCGTGCAGGTAGCGCCAGCTGGAGGTGTATTGACGCAGTGCGGAGCGCAGCATGGTCTTGGAGACTCTGGCATCGTCAGCAAGACGCTCGGCCAAATCCTGGAAGATGCCAATCTTGAGCGGCTTGGCCTCTCCTTCAGCAACGAAGCAGGCCGGGAATTTCTCGACCAGGTAGGCAACGATCTCTTTACTGTTCTTCAGCTTCTCAGTGTTTTCCATGTATAACCTTGGCTTTCATATAAACGCACGGGCACGTCCCGAGCACAACAAAGGCCCCATTATAGAGAGCTTGGGGCCTTTTGCGAACCATCTAGCAATGACTTAGAGCATGCTTTCCAAAATTTGCACTGTTTCTTCAAGACCAATTCGATCTTGCTGGTCGAAACGGTTAAAAACTGGACTATCGATATCGAGTACCCCGATGATCTCGTCACCGCAGCGCACCGGGATCACGATTTCCGAGTTGCTCGCGCCATCGCAAGCGATGTGACCGTCGAACTGGTGGACATCATCAATGAGCTGGGTTTTCCCCTCAGCCACTGCTGTGCCACACACCCCGCGGCCGACCGGGATCCGCACACAGGCCGGTTTGCCCTGAAACGGCCCCAATACCAGAGTCTCGCCCTGCAACAGATAAAAACCGACCCAGTTGATCTCCGTCAGCTCCTGATTCAGCAGCGCAGACAAGTTGGCCATATTGGCAATCAGATCGGTTTCGCCCTCCAGTAGTGCCTTGGCCTGCTGGTTGAGGGTGCGATAAAATGGTTGTTTTTCAATCATGATTAAATGCACTTCACTCCCTGATGGTTTGGGGAAGGTAACGCCTGCCAGGGAAATTTCAAATATTTTTTCCACTCTGCCACCATTGAACGATTATTCACGGGCAACAGAGAGGGCCAATTGCTGGCGTTGGCCATTGCTCCATTCAATATTGAGCAACCAGACCATGACCAGAGAGGTACAGCTTCCTACCAGTGTTGTACCCTGCCATCCTCCCGCGACTTGTTCAAAGTTCACCGGAATGGTCCCCATAAACATATCTCGCCCTTCCAGCCAGGCTTTTAACGGCTTGATTTCCGGGTCGCCCCCTTGGATATCTATTGCAAAGTCATGTTCGGCACGTAGCGGTAACACCTTGATGGCCACCGTTAGTGGTTTGTTACCAATCAATGCGCTGCAAGGTGTGTGGGAAAGATCACAAATCTGATCTTTTGTCTGGCCAGCAGTCATGCTGTTATCGGCCGAAAACCAGGTGCGATAGGCCACCAGCGCCAATAGCAGCGCCAATACAAGTGCAAGGTGCAGTACTTTACGTGCGGTAAGTCTCTCTTTCATCAAAAAACGTCCGTTTAAGATGCAATTAAAATGTTTTTTGTGATCACGAACAAGGTAAAAAACGGCCAGAACGATACCGGACGGAACCAAATATATCACTGTTTATACTGTTATTTTACCTGTCGCTTCAGTATCATTCCCATGCAGTTTTCATTTAGCCATCTTTTGCTTTTCCTTTCGTTAACAGGCGTTAACAACTGGTTGGCGGTGGCTTGATGGAGCCAGTCCGGTTTTCCGGATAAAACATCAAACAACAGCAGCATCGGAAGCGGAATATAACGATGAGCCATACAACTAACCATCCTGAGTACAACTACACCGTTGTTCGCCAGTTTACCGTCATGACGATTGTCTGGGGAATTGTCGGCATGTCGGTTGGCGTACTGATCGCAGCCCAGTTGATCTGGCCTGCCCTCAACTTCGAAACCCCCTGGCTGACTTACAGTCGTCTGCGGCCCCTCCACACCAACGCAGTGATCTTCGCCTTTGGCGTCAGTGCCCTGATGGCCACCTCGTTCTACGTGGTACAGCGCACCTGTCAAACCAGACTGTTTGGTGGCCCGTTGGCAACCTTCGTCTTCTGGGGCTGGCAAGCCATCATTCTCTCTGCCGCCATCTCTCTGCCGCTGGGTTACACCTCCGCCAAAGAGTATGCCGAGCTGGAGTGGCCGATTGATATCGCCATCACTGTGGTATGGGTCGCCTATGCCATCGTCTTCTTCGGCACACTGATGAAGCGCACCACCTCCCACATCTATGTGGCGAACTGGTTCTTCGGCGCCTTCATCATCACCGTTGCGGTGCTGCACATCGTCAACAACATGGAAGTGCCGCTCTCCGGCATGAAGTCCTACTCCATGTACTCCGGCGCCATGGATGCAATGGTGCAGTGGTGGTATGGCCACAACGCGGTAGGCTTCCTGCTGACCGCCGGCTTCCTCGGGATGATGTACTACTTCGTGCCCAAGCAGGCGGGTCGTCCGGTTTACTCCTATCGCCTCTCCATCGTGCACTTCTGGGCGCTGATCTCCCTCTATATCTGGGCCGGTCCGCACCACCTGCACTACACCGCACTGCCTGACTGGGCTCAGTCGCTGGGCATGGTGATGTCCCTGATCCTGTTCGTACCCTCCTGGGGCGGCATGATTAACGGCATCATGACCCTCTCCGGTGCCTGGCACAAACTGCGTTATGACCCTATCCTGCGCTTCCTGATCGTCTCCCTGTCGTTCTACGGCATGTCGACCTTCGAAGGCCCGATGATGGCGATCAAAACCGTTAACGCCCTCTCCCACTACACCGACTGGACCGTCGGTCACGTTCACTCCGGTGCGTTGGGCTGGGTTGCCATGGTCTCCATCGGTGCTGTCTATCACCTGATCCCGAACCTGTTCGGCCAGGGCCGGATGTACAGCGTCAAGCTGATCAACGTTCACTTCTGGCTGGCGACCGTTGGCACCGTGCTCTACATCGTTGCCATGTGGATTTCCGGCGTGATGCAGGGCCTGATGTGGCGTGCAGTCAACGAAGACGGCACCCTGACCTACAGCTTCGTTGAAGCGCTGCAGGCATCCTATCCCTTCTATTTCGTGCGCTTCCTGGGAGGTTGCTTCTTCGTCACCGGCATGTTGCTGATGGCTTACAACGCCTATCGCACCATCACTGCGCCCAAAGGTTCTCTGGAACCTGTCGCCCAGCCAGCATGATTGAAGAGGTCAACCCATGAGCAACAATAACCGTCACGAAATATTTGAAAAAAGCGTTCCCATGCTGGTGGTCGGCATCATCTTCGCCATCAGTCTGGGGGGCCTGGTTGAAATCACTCCGCTGTTCTTCCAGAAGCAGACCACAGAGCCGGTGGAGGGCCTCAAGCCTTATACCGCACTGCAGATGGAAGGGCGCGATATCTTCATTCGCGAAGGCTGCACCAACTGCCACAGCCAGATGATCCGTCCGTTCCGTGCCGAAACCGAGCGTTACGGTCACTACTCGGTTGCTGGCGAGAGCGTCTGGGAGCACCCCTTCCTGTGGGGCTCCAAGCGTACCGGTCCGGATCTGGCTCGCGTAGGTGGCCGCTACTCCGATGCATGGCACCATGCTCACCTGATCAACCCGCGTGATGTGGTCCCCGAGTCCAACATGCCTGCCTATCCCTGGCTCGACACCAACGTACTGACCGGCGAGATGACTGGCAAAAAACTGGCACTGTTCCGCGATCACTTCGGGGTGCCATATACCGATGCGGATATTCAGGGTGCAGGGGAAGCAGTTAAAGGCAAGACCGAGCTGGAAGCCCTCATCGCCTATCTGCAATCACTGGGTCATGCCCTGAAATAAGGAGGCGAAGATGGACTACGGCACATTTCGCGGCCTGTACACCCTGCTGTTGATGGCAATCATGATTGGCATCATCGTCTGGGCCTACAGCAAACGCCGCAAGACCTCTTTCGACGAGGCTGCCAATCTGGTTTTTGCCGATGATGAGCAACCCGGTGCTGATAAAAAGAACGCAGGAGCGAAACAATAATGAGCACTCTGTTTAGCATATTTGTAACTGTCATCAGTCTGGGTACCATCCTCGGCTGCTTCTTGCTGTTGATGTGGTGCCGCAAGGACAAGATGGGTGTTGAAGAAGGCAAATCGATGGGCCACTCCTTCGATGGCATCGAGGAGATCAACAACCCGCTGCCGAAGTGGTGGACTTACATGTTCCTCTTCTTCATCGTCACCGGTCTGGTCTATCTGATCGCCTTCCCGGGCCTTGGTAACTTCAAAGGCCTGTTGGGCTGGCAAAGTTCCAACCAGGACGTGCGCTCGCTGGCCGAGTCCAAGGCTGCAGCCGAATCGGCAAAAGCCGAAGGTCGCGCGGTGGAGTATGACCGCGAGGTCGCCAAGGCTGACGAGATCTATGGCGCCAAGTTCCGTGAACTGACCTATGAGGCTGATGGCAAGACCTACCGCGCCATTACCGAAATCGCCAAGGATCCGGAAGCCCTGAAAGTGGGTCAGCGTCTGTTCCTGCAGAACTGCTCCCAGTGCCACGGCTCCGATGCCCGTGGTGGCCGCGGCTTCCCGAACCTGACCGACAGCGAATGGCAATGGGGCGGCCAGCCTGATCAAATCAAGACCACCATCATGGGCGGTCGTCAGGGGATCATGGCTGCCTGGGGTGAAATCCTCGGCAAAGATGGCGTTCAGGAAGTGGCCTCCTATGTGCTGAGCCTCTCCGGTCGCAAGGTTGACCTGGTGGAAGCGAAGAAAGGTGAAGCCCGCTTCGCCATCTGCGCAGCTTGCCACGGTGCCGATGCCAAGGGCGGTATTGCCGTCGGGGCGCCAGATCTGACCAACAACACCTGGCTCTACGGTGGCTCCCGCGAAGTGGTGGTACAAACCATCACCCACGGTCGTCACGGCGTGATGCCAGCCTGGAAAGATATTCTGGGTGAGGACAAGGTTCACCTGCTGGCCTCCTACGTTTACAGCCTGTCCCATCAGCCTGCTAAATAAAGGTCGCTCACATAAGTCGTAACATGTGATAAACACGTGATTACACAGCAAAAAGCCTCGACTCCTCGAGGCTTTTTGTTATCTTGTGTTACGTAAAAACCATCTTCCACGTTAATCATTCGTTTCATGGCAGTAGCAATCATGACCCAACCTCTATCCAAACCGTGGTATCGCCAATTCTGGCCCTGGTTTATCATCGCCCTCCCCACTGCCGCCGTTGTTGGCAGCATCGCCACCGCCATCATCGCCAGCAAGGATGGGGTCAATCTGGTAGCCGAGGACTATTACAAACAAGGGAAAGAGATCAATCAGGACTTGAGCAAGTTTGACCGCTCCGAAGCGCTCAATATCCGCTTTGGGCTGGAGGTTGACGGCAACGAGCTGACCCTCAAACCCATCAGCGGTGACATTCCTGCCGGGCAAGCTCTCTATCTCTCATTGTTCCACCCGACCTTGGCCGGTCAGGACAGTGAACACATGATCACCGCCGATGCGAGCGGTACCTATCGCCTCCATTTCGACAAGCCGCTGGTCGGCAAGTGGCACATTCGGGTCGATGCCTTTGATCACCAATGGCGATTGCAAGAGACCGTCCAGCTGCCCACCCTGGCCCCTGTCGAACTCGACCCGAAAGGACGCTAAGCCATGACCGGCTGTTCTCACTGTGGCGAGCCTGCTGCTTGCATTCTGCATTCAGGGAGGCATAACGCATGACCCCCTGCTTTCACTGTGGCGAGCCGGTACCCGCCAATAGTGGCTATTCCCTCGAGATAAAGGGGATTGTTCGCCCCATGTGCTGCCCCGGCTGTCAGGCTGTGGCAGAAACCATCATGGAGTGCGGCCTCGCCAGTTACTACGATCACCGCACCGCTCCCGGCACCAAGGGCGATCTGGTGCCCGAGGAGCTGGCCGCCCTCACCCACTACGATCTGGCAGAAGTACAACAGGATTTTGTCACCGACAACGGTACCCTTCGCGAAATCCAGCTGACAGTTGAAGGGCTCACCTGCGCCGCCTGTGCCTGGCTTATCGAACGTCACCTAATGACCCTTGGCGGCCTGCGCTACATCAACGTCAACACCACCACCCACCGGGCCCGCATCAAGTGGGATCCGGGCCAGCTCTCCCTGAGTGACATCCTCAAGGGATTTGCCCAGATCGGCTATCGCGCCTATCCGTTCCAGACCCACAGCCAAGAGGCGCTCTACGCCAAAGAGGTGCGCAGCTATATGTTCCGGCTGGCACTGGCAGGGCTTGGCTCGATGCAGGTGATGATGTGCGCCGTGGCTCTCTATATGGACCTCTTCATCAGCGTTGAAGATGAGTTCATGGTCTACTTCAAGTGGATAAGCCTGCTGCTCTCCACCCCCATCATGATCTACTCGGCCCAGCCCTTTTACGTGGGTGCCTGGCGCAGCCTTAAACAGGGTCACCTGTCGATGGATGTGTCGGTGTCGCTGGCGCTGATCGGGGCTTTTATCGCCTCCATGTGGGCCACCGTGTTCAATACCGGTGAGGTTTATTACGACTCCATCACCATGTTCGTCTTCTTCCTGCTGCTGGGGCGCTTTCTCGAGTTGCGGGCCCGACGCAAGGCGTCGGAATCAAGCTCCAACCTGGCGCGACTGGTGCCCATCATGGCGACCCGCATCGATGATGAAGGGGAGCATGAGGTAGCGGCCAAGACCTTGCAGGTCGGCGATCGGGTACGGGTGCTTGCTGGCGCCACCTTGCCGGCGGATGGCATCATTGTCGAAGGGCAAGCCAGCATCAACGAATCCATGCTGACCGGTGAACAGCTGCCCCTGCTCAAACAGCGCGGTGATCAGGTCTATGCCGGCACCATCAACACGGATGCGCCGCTGCAGATCCGGGTCAGCCACCGTATCGAAGAGTCGCGGATCGCCCAGATCATGCGGCTGCAGGATCACGCCCTCGATGATAAACCGGCCATCGCCCAGATGGCAGATCAGCTGTCACGCCACTTTATTCTGGTGCTGCTGATCATTGCCGCTGCGGTCTGGACCTTCTGGCATTTCCATCAACCGGATCAGGCGTTCTGGATCACCCTCGCCGTGCTGGTGGCCACCTGCCCCTGTGCCCTGTCGCTGGCCACCCCGACGGCGCTGACTTCGGCCACCGCCAATCTGACCCGCAACGGCATTCTGCTGCGCCGTGGTCATGTGCTGGACGTGCTGACCAAAGCCAACCGGATCGTGATGGACAAGACCGGTACCCTGACTACTGGCGAGATCAGTCTGACGCAGACTCAAGCGTTGGCCGACCTTGACGTGGCCCACTGCCTCGCCATCGCCCGGGCCATGGAGGCGCAATCCGAACACCCCATTGCCCGCGCCTTCCGGCTGCCTACCGATAACATTACCGTTCTGCCATCCGCCCGCGAGATCACCCCGGTCATCGGTCACGGCATCACGGCGCTGGTGAATGGCGTACGCTACCGCATCGGCAGTGCCCGCTGGCTTGGGCTGGATCCGGCGCAAGAACGCGGCCGCGGTCTGGCTATCTATCTAGCCGACGAGCAGAAGGTCTTGGCCCGCTTCAATCTGGAAGATACCCTGCGCCCCGATGCCAGGGCGCTGATCGCGGCATTCAAGGCGGCCGGTCTGCAAACTACCGTGCTGACTGGCGACAGCTCTTTGCAGGCAGACGAGATTGCCCGCGAGCTAGGAGTGGATGAGCTGGTCAAGGGGGTCTCGCCCGATGGCAAGCTGGCCTACCTCAAGGCCCGGGAAGCCCAAGGGGATATCAGCATCATGGTGGGCGATGGCATCAACGACGCCCCGGTACTGGCTGGCGCTCACGCCTCGTTTGCCATGGCTGGTGGCACCGATCTGGCGAAAAACAGCGCCGATGCCATCCTGCTGGCCGATGACCTGAGCCGACTGCTCGAGGCCAGAGTGCTGGCAATGCGTACCCGCAAGATCATCATCGAGAACTTCGCCTGGTCCATCGGTTACAACCTGCTGGTGCTGCCGCTGGCGGCCTGCGGCTGGCTGCCCCCCTATCTGGCGGCGGCGGGCATGTCGCTCAGTTCACTCATCGTGGTAACCAACTCGATGCGCCTCAACCGATGAGACCGGTGGCGGAAAATAGCTGAAAATGTGGCCTGCCTCCAATGCAGGCCACATTTCTCAATGATAGCGGCTGGCCCCCTGCCCAAACAGGGTTACCATAGGGGACACTTGCCAAGGATGAACGCCAAGGTACCTCTCATGAATATAATTTTTGTCCTGATCCCCATCGCCATCCTGTTTGTGATCATCGCCGGGGTCGTCTTCTTCTGGGCCATTCGCTCCGAACAGTTTGAAGATCTCGACCGGCAGGGTTCCAACATCCTGTTTGACGAAGAGCAACCTGCCCACAAACCCGTAAAGCCTGCTGACCATGACCCACAACCTTGATCTGGCCGGCGCCCTGCTGGTCGGACTGGCAGGCTCTGCCCACTGTATCGGCATGTGCGGTGGCGTCTCCGCCGCGCTCTCCATGGCGATCCCCGCCAACAAGCAGCACTTCTGGGGGCGGCTTGCCTATCTGCTCAACTACAACCTCGGCCGGATCCTGAGCTATGTGATTGCAGGTGCACTGGTGGGCGGCCTGCTCGCCACCACCAGCGAGCTGGGCGCAGGCAAACACGCTATTGCCGGCTTACGCCTGGTGGCGGCGTTATTGATGATTGCGCTTGGTCTCTATCTGGCGGGCTGGTGGCAAGGGATCTTGCTGCTGGAGCGGCTCGGCGCAAGACTTTGGCCCCGTATCAAACCGCTGGCGGGCAAGTTTCTCCCCTTCACCTCACCTGTGCAGGCACTGCCCTTTGGCATGATGTGGGGTTGGCTGCCCTGCGGGCTGGTCTACTCCATGCTGACCTGGAGCGCAGCGGCCGGTTCGGCCAGTGGCGGGGCGCTGATCATGCTCTTTTTTGGTCTCGGCACCCTGCCCACCCTGTTCGCGTTGGGCGGGCTTGCCGATCGCCTGAGATACTGGCTCACCCTGCGCAGTTTGCGCCTTGGCGGTGCCCTGCTGCTCATTTTGTTCGGGGTGCATACCTTCTGGATTGGCATTGCTTCCTTTTGAAACCCTATCCAAAACGGATGAGTTGATGGTAAACTTGTTTGATATAAATCAATTATTCGTATGAGCCTATGATCCCGGAAAAGAAACCTGGCAGACGTATCCAGAGCGGTGGCTGTGCAATTCATTGCCAGGATTGCAGCATCAGTCAGCTCTGTATTCCCTTCACTCTGAACGACAACGAGCTTGATCAGCTGGACAGCATCATCGAGCGCAAGAAGCCGATCCAGAAGGGTGAAGAGCTGTTCAAGGCTGGCGATGAGTTTAAATCGCTCTATGCCATCCGTTCCGGGACCATCAAGTCTTACACCATCACCGAGCAAGGGGATGAGCAGATCACCGCGTTCCACCTCGCGGGTGATCTTGTTGGTTTCGATGCCATCCACAAACAGGCCCACCCCTCCTTCGCCCAAGCGCTGGAAACCGCCATGGTGTGCGAGATCCCCTTTGAAGTGCTCGACGATCTCTCCGGCAAGATGCCCAAACTGCGTCAGCAGATCATGCGTCTGATGAGCAACGAAATCATGGGCGATCAGGAGATGATCCTGCTGCTCTCTAAAAAGAATGCCGAAGAGCGCCTCGCCGCCTTCCTGCACAATCTGTCGGTACGCTTCTCCGAGCGCGGCTTCTCCGCCAAGGAGTTCCGTCTCTCCATGACCCGTGGTGACATTGGTAACTATCTGGGACTGACCGTCGAGACCATCAGTCGTCTGCTCGGCCGTTTCCAGAAGTCCGGTCTCATCAGCGTCAAAGGCAAATACATTACCGTGCTGGATCAGGTCGCGCTGGGCATGATGGCCGGTGCCACTCGCCCGCCCTGCGGCTGATTTTTCCGCTTACCCTCTCGCTTTTCTCCTGCTTTCCCTGCCGGATCCTTTCCTCTGGAATGTGATCCGGTACGTTCCCCATACCCTCCTCCTGCGCTAAGCTGTAATGGCTAAGATTCTGCTGTCATTGGACTTTTCCAAGGAGGAGAAGATGGTCAAATATCAGAATATTCTGGTGGTTATCAATCCAGAAGAGGAGCGTCAAATCGCCCTCGAACGGGCAGTCAAAGTCGCCGAGCTGGACGAAAACGCCCATCTGACCCTGCTGCTCACCATCTATGACTTCTCGTATGAAATGACCGCCATGCTCTCGGTGGACGAGCGGCAAGAGATGCGTGATGGCGTCATTTCACAGCGACGTGAGTGGCTGGACGAAATCCTGACCCCCTATCGGGCACAGGGGATCGAATGCGAAGTGAAAGTGGTCTGGCACAATCGTCCTTTCGAGTGCGTCATTCAGGAAGTGCTGGAGCAGCGACACGATCTGGTGGTCAAAGCCACTCACCATCACAGCTTCCTGCAAACCTTCATCTTTACCCCCACCGACTGGCACCTGCTGCGCAAATGCCCCTGTCCGGTGCTGCTGGTCAAGGAGGGTCACTGGAAACGGGGCGGCAACATCATCGCCGCCATCAACTGCTCAAGCGACGATCCGGATCAGAAAGTGCTCAACGAACGGATCACCCAGGAGGGAAGCGACATCGCCGAGCTGCTGGGCTCCAATCTCTATCTGGTCAACACCTACCCGGGCACCCCGGTCAACGTGGCCATCGAGCTGCCAGAGTTTGATCCCAACGCCTACAACGAAGCGATCCGCAAGCACCACGAAAGCCTGCTGCTAAGCCATGCCGACAAGTTCGGGATCGGTCATCTCTGGACTCGGGTAGCAGAGGGGCTACCGGAAGAGGTGTTGCCGGATATGGCCGAAGAGCTCAAGGCGACCCTGATGATCATGGGCTGCGTCGGCCGTACCGGGCTTTCTGCTGCTCTGCTCGGCAATACTGCCGAACATGTGATTGACCGCCTCTCCTGCGACATCCTGATCCTCAAACCGGCGGACTACAGCTGCCCGGTCGACAGTCGTCGCAATCAATCATAAGGTGCCTGGCACCTTGCCCTCCCCCGGGACATGGCTATAATAACGCGCTTATTTGTGTCCCGGGTTTTACGAGCATGCTAGAAGAGCTGAACGCCAAAGAAAAATACAGTTTTAACAAACTGCAGAAGCGCCTGCGGCGCAACGTGGGTCAGGCCATTGCCGACTTCAACATGATTGAAGAGGGCGACAAGGTCATGGTCTGCCTCTCCGGCGGCAAGGACAGCTTCGGTATGCTCGACATACTGATGAGCCTCAAAGCCAGCGCCCCCATCCATTTCGATCTGGTTGCCGTCAACCTGGATCAGAAGCAGCCCGGCTTCCCCGAGCATGTGCTGCCCGAGTATCTGGATTCTCTCGGTATCGAGTACAAGATCGTCGAGGAAGATACCTACTCCATCGTCAAGGAGAAGGTACCGGAAGGCAAAACCACCTGCTCTCTCTGCTCACGGCTGCGCCGCGGTATTCTCTACCGCACCGCCCAGGAGCTGGGTTGCACCAAGATTGCCCTTGGCCACCACCGCGACGACATCCTCGAGACCCTGTTCCTCAACATGTTCTACGGTGGCAAGCTCAAGTCCATGCCGCCCAAGCTGGTGAGCGACGATGGCAAGAACGTGGTGATCCGCCCGCTGGCCTACTGCAAAGAGAAGGATCTGATCCGCTACGCCGACGTCAAAGCCTTCCCTATCATTCCGTGCAACCTGTGCGGCTCGCAGGAGAACCTGCAGCGTCAGGCCATCAAACAGATGATGCAGGATTGGGATCGCCGCTTCCCGGGTCGTATCGAGACCATGTTCACCGCCATTCAGGACGTGATCCCGAGCCACCTGCTCGACCACAAGCTGTTTGACTTCAAGAGCATCAACCGCGACTCCGGCATCATCGATGGTGGCGACAAGGCGTTTGATCCGCCCGAGATGCCAAAGGCGCCGCTGCTGGACATCGACGAGATGGACATGCTGGATGTGATTGAAGTGCGCTAAGCCGCGCTCACAGGGCAAACGCCACGCAATAAAAAAGGAGCGATGATCGCTCCTTTTTGCTTTCTGGATTGGCCTTTCACTGCGGTGACAGCGCGACCGATCTCACCCTTTATGCAGCCAGGGGGTCAGCCGCAACACGTCACCCTGCAGGCGCAGTTGCCCGGTCGCGAACGCGGCCAGTTGCTCATTGCTCAGCAGCAGGTGGCCTTCCTGCCAGAGCAGCGCCTCCTGACGGGCACCATCAATCAGATAAGCAGTGCCGCTCTGCTGCACCAGGGTAATGCGTACCCCTTCCATCTTCGGCAGGAAGTGCTTGCCGACCATGCCCGCCATCTTGTCGAGCAGCGACTGCATCTGCAGCTGACGGGCCGCCAGCTCGGCAACCGGCAGCTCGGGCCCGTTCGGCGCATCGGCCATCACCTGTACCGTCATATCGCAAGTGGCGTGCTCTTCTTTCAGGCCAACGGTCACGATCCCCTTGTCGAGGTTGAGATCCTCATCAAAAGGCAGGCGCAGTTCGCTATCGACCGTTACCTCGCCCGCCACTTCCTTGCTGTCGGTTGCAACCCGGGCAAAGGTGAGGCCACAGCGCTGACCATTTTGCGGATCGGTCAGATAAAACCCCAGTCTGGCGTGACCAAACTCCCCTTTAGCAAAGGTCTTCATCTGGCTGTAGAAGGTGCTGTATTGCAGATCCAGCACCGGCTCAGCCAGCGCCAGCCCTGGCAGCAAGAGCGTGCCCAGCAGACTCTGGCGCACAGCCTTGGTCACTCCATATCGACGGGTCATTCAACGTCCTTTTGCATCATGCATTGAAATGGTTGGGGCCTTCTGTCACCTCGTTAACCTCTACCCCCACCCCGCAGAGATCCCGATAGAGGATCCCCTTGCAGTTGAAATAGAGCGGTGCCACCCAGATAAGCCCCAACCCCATGGGGATCAGAGCCAGGAAGAAGAGCGCGGTCATCACGCCGTGGAACAGCACAATGCTGGGCCAGCCGCGTGCAAAGAGCTTGAGAGAGACCAGAATGGCCTGGGGCGGCGTCAGGCCACGCTCCAGCACCAGTGGGACGGTAAAGAGCAGCCCCATGCCGATCAGGGCCGAGGGAATGAAAGAGAGCACGGCGGGCAAACCCAGCAGATCGAATAGCGGGCCAAACAGGCTGGTGAGCAGACTGCCAAGCAGGCTCAACATGCCGAGGCGTACAAAGTGGCGGAAGAAGTCGAACACCTGGTTGGCACGGGCACACACCCCGACCGACTGTTGCAACCCCAGCATATCGAGGGAGCTGGTCATGGGGGCCATCACCACCGTCATCAGCAGGCTCAGCACCATGGCCACATTCATCTGGTTGTCATCCCCCAGATAGGGCAACAGCAGCACATTGCTAAGCAGGATCCAGATCGCCGTCACCCCGACAATCGCCAGCAGCAGGCCAAATCCGGTACGGCGGGTCTGTTGCCATCCCTCCTGGATGACCCCTTTCAGATCAAGGCGGTAGCCCTGGTTCAGAGACTGCTCAAGGGAGCCGCCAATACGCATTTTATTACTCAATTGACTATCCAATATCGAAAACGACCAAATCAGGTGGCACATTATAGCGATTTGGTCTGCTATTCGTAGCCGTTTTTCCTGCGCACTTGCGGCTAATTCGGGCCAAAAAGCCTTTAATTTCATGTGTCGGCTGCATAGAATGCGGCCCTCTTTCAACACGATGGCCACTGGCTGGGGTGAGACTGGCGGATGATGAACAATCCACAGGTAATTGTCGCGCTGAACAAGATCAGCAAAAAATACGATGGCAAGGTGATCCTGAGTGACCTTGACCTTGAAATCTATGACGGTGAATTTCTTACCCTGCTGGGCCCTTCCGGCTGTGGCAAGACCACCCTGCTGCGCCTGCTGGCCGGGCTTGAATCGGTCGATGGTGGCACCATCCATCTGGCCGGTGACGAGATCACCCATATCCCCGCCGAACACAGGCACATCAACACCGTGTTCCAGAGCTATGCGCTCTTCCCCCATATGACGGTGTTTGAAAACGTCGCCTTTGGCCTCGAGATGCAGAAAGTACCGGCCAGCGAGATCCGCCAGCGGGTTGAGGAGACCCTCGCCATGGTGCAGCTCACCGAGCTGGCCAACCGCCGCCCGGATCAGCTCTCCGGCGGCCAGCAGCAACGGGTCGCCATCGCCCGCGCCGTGGTCAACAAGCCCCGCCTGCTGCTACTCGACGAATCCCTCTCGGCGCTCGACTACAAGCTGCGCAAGCAGATGCAGAGCGAGCTCAAGGCGCTACAGCGTCGCCTTGGCATCACCTTTGTCTTCGTCACCCATGATCAGGAAGAGGCGCTCACCATGTCTGATCGCATCCTGGTGATGGAGGGCGGCAAGATCATCCAGCGCGGCACCCCGCGCGATATCTACGAATCGCCAGCCAACCTGTTCGTGGCCCGCTTTATCGGCGAGATCAATGTGATGGATGGCAAGCTGATCAGCCAGCGCGAACCCGGTATCTGGCAGGCCGAGGTGGAGGGGCGCGAATGCCTGCTCCATACCACCCTGCCATTCCAGCCAGACGACAAGGTACTGGTGCTGCTGCGCCCGGAAGATCTGCGCATCCTCGATCAGGATGACGATCAGAGCAGTGCGCTGCGGGGCAATATCCGCGAGCGCAACTACAAGGGGGCGACGCTGGATTCGGTGATCGAGCTCGAAAGCGGCAAACAACTGCTTATCTCCGAGTTCTTCGACGAGGATGACCCCGATTTTGACTACCGTCTGGGTCAGGAGGTGGCGATCCACTGGGTTGACAGCTGGGAGGTGGTGCTGCCCTATGAGCCTCACTAATCTGCGGGTAGCGCACAGCTTTGCCCACAATGGCTTTCGCAACGGGGCCATCGCGCTGATCCTGGGCTGGCTGACGCTGTTTGTCTTCCTGCCCAACCTGATGATCATCGGTGTCAGCTTCCTCACGCGCGATGAGTCCGAGCTTATCGCGCCGCTCTTTACCCTGAGCAACTATGGCCGCCTGCTAGACCCCCTCTATTTCGAGGTGCTGCTCCACTCCCTCTGGCTGGCGCTGCTCGCCACCGCCATCTGCTTGCTGGTGGGTTACCCCTTTGCCTGGCTGCTGGCCCATCTGCCAGCGCGTATCCGCCCGCTGCTGCTGTTTCTGGTGGTGGTGCCGTTCTGGACCAACTCCCTGATCCGCACCTATGCGCTGAAAGTGCTGCTCGGCACCCGGGGGCTGATCAATGGCTGGCTGCTGGATCTGGGGCTTATCGAGCGGCCGCTGCAGATGATGTATACCGAGGTGGCCGTCATCATCGGGCTGGTCTATGTGCTGCTCCCCTTTATGGTGCTGCCGCTTTACTCCAGCATCGAGAAGCTGGATGGCCGTTTACTGGAGGCGGCACGGGATCTTGGCGCCAACGGCTGGCAGCGGCTGGTGCGGATCATCTTGCCCCTCACCCTGCCCGGCATCATCGCCGGTTGTCTGCTGGTGTTCCTGCCCGCCATGGGGATGTTCTACGTCTCCGACTTGCTGGGGGGCGCCAAGCACCTGCTGATCGGCAACCTGATCAAGACCCAGTTCCTCAACAGCCGTGACTGGCCCTTTGGCGCCGCCATCAGCGTGATGCTGACGGTGCTGATGGCGCTCTTGGTCTACTGCTACTGGCGGGCAGGCAAGCTATTGAGCAAGAAGGGGGAGCTGGCATGATGCGCGCACTGAAAGCCCTCTTTCTGCTACTGGTGTTTGGCTATCTCTATGTGCCCATCGGGGTGCTGATCGCCAACTCCTTCAACCTGTCGAAATATGGCATCGACTGGCGCGGCTTTACCCTTGGCTGGTATGAGAAGCTGTTTGCCAGCGCAAGCCTGATGCAGGCGGCCCAGCACTCCCTGACCATCGCCGCCCTCACCGCCACCGCAGCGACCCTGATCGGCACCCTCACCGCCGTGGCGCTGTTTCGCTACCGCTTTCGCGGCAAGCAGTACGTCAGCGGCATGCTGTTTGTGGTGATGATGTCCCCCGATATCGTGATGGCCATTTCGCTCTTGACCCTGTTTGTGGCCACCGGCATTGCGCTGGGCTTCTGGTCGCTGCTGATCGCCCACATCACCTTCTGCCTGCCGTTCGTGGTGATCACCGTCTACTCGCGGCTGTGTGGCTTCGATGTGCGGATGCTGGAGGCGGCGCGGGATCTGGGGGCTGGCGAGTGGATCATCCTGCGCCGCATCATACTGCCGCTGGCCCTGCCGGCGGTGATGGCGGGCTGGCTGCTCTCCTTTACCCTGTCGCTGGATGACGTGGTGGTGAGCTCCTTTGTTACCGGCCCGGCGTACGAGATCCTGCCGCTCAAGATCTACTCCATGGTCAAGGTGGGGGTCTCCCCCGAGGTCAACGCCCTGGCCACCCTGATGCTGGTCGCCTCCCTCGGGATGGTGCTGCTGGCGCAACTGTTACTGCGTAAACGGCAGGGTTGACCCTGCCCGTTTCGTCCCCGCCACCTTTGGCGAACTCTGTCACGGTGGGCCGCAAGGCCCCATAACCCCAAGGAGTTGTTGATGACAATCCAACACAAGGCCGGCGCCCTGCTGGCAGCCGCCCTCACCCTCACCACCCCGCTGCTGAGCCAGAGCGCTCACGCGGCCGACGACAAGGTGGTCTACTTCTACAACTGGTCGGAATATGTGCCGGACGGCCTGCTGGAGCAGTTCCAGCAAGAGACCGGTATCAAGGTGATCTACTCCACCTACGAAGCCAACGAGACCCTCTACGCCAAGCTGAAAACCCATGGTGACGGCTATGACGTAGTAGTGCCCAGCACCTACTTCATCTCGAAAATGGCCAAAGAGGGGATGTTGCAGCCGCTGGATCGCGCCCAGCTGCCCAACTTCAAGCATCTCGACTCCACCCTGCTCAACCACGAGTACGACCCGGACAACCGCTACTCCATCCCCTATATCTGGGGCGCAACCGGGATCGGCACCAACACCGACATCATCGAGCAACCGGTTACCAGCTGGAAGCAGCTCTGGGCACCGGAGTGGAAAGAGAGCTTGCTGCTGATGGACGATGCCCGCGAGGTGTTCCATATCGCGCTGGTGCAGCTGGGCTACAGCCCCAACACCCGGGACAAGGCGCAAATTGCCGAAGCGTTCGAATACCTGAAAAAGCTGATGCCCAACGTCAAGGCGTTCAACTCCGACAACCCGGCCGACCCCTTTATCGCCGGTGAGGTCAATATCGGCATGCTGTGGAACGGCTCGGCCTACGGCGCCCAGCGCGAATACCCCTCCATCCAGATGACCTACCCCGAAGAAGGCGCCGTGCTCTGGATGGATAACCTCGCCATCCCGGCCAAGGCCAAGCATGTGAAAGAGGCCCACGCCCTGATCAACTTCCTGATGCGCCCCGATGTAGCCGCCAAGGTGGCCGAGGCGATTGGCTACCCCACCCCGGTCAAAGATGCCATTCCCCTGCTCACCCCAGCGTTTCGCAACAACCCCATGGTCTTCCCGAGCGACGAGATCAAACGCAAGGGGGAGTTCCAGTCCGATGTAGGGGATGCCTCCCGCCTCTACGAGCAGTACTTCCTGCAACTGAAAGCCATGGTGGCCAAGGCGGGTTAAGTGGCGGTTAATCGGCCCTTATGGGCTTAATGGATTAAGGGGGCAATATTTGCCCCCTTCTCTTTTTAGCCATCAGCACCGAGAGGCATGGGAAACTCGGTGTATTTATTTAGAATAAGTGCCGATAATGTCTAAGCCACGAATATCATACTGTTCCTTCTGTAATACTGAAAATCTACTTGCTGAATAATAAATTCTATTTGCCAAAGCGGCCTCTAACTAAAAATATAAAATGAATATATTAAAGATAGAATGAATGGGGTTACCAATCTATTTAATATAATTATTTTGGTGACATACCCGAACACTACTAATCTACGTGGAGACTCGCTGGGATATCTTTTAAAGAAAGCACTTAATATTTTCTTTCTGACCAAAGCAGTTATTACCTTTGATGGAAAAAGGACAATAAAAACTCCTGGCATCGCTTTAGACAAAAAAGATGTTAGATTACTTAACGACTCGGGGAAACAAAATATGCATACCGAAGTAAATGTGACAATATATATTAATAAGGATGATACCATCGTCGATATGGCTTCTTTTTTTGAACTTTCATCAACCATCTTCCCCATGAGAACCTGGTATTTTTCAGGCTCATCTCTCTTTATTTCTTCTAATTTAAAAAGGTTGTTGTTATCAACTTCAGGCATGGGCAGCTGAATTATTATCACCAACCAAGAAAATAGTATGGCTGAAATTGAAACCAATAGCACGAATGCGTTAAAATACTTCGAAGAAGATGGATTTATCGCTATATCATAAATTACATTAATTTGAATAAAAAACGACCCAGCCAATAAGCTAAAAAATAACAACATTAATACCACGACAAACGAAGTCAACAAAAACAATGTAAACCCATGCCAATAAACATGTTTTTCCATAGGTCGATTTGGTAGCCATTCAAAATATCCATCTACAAATCTAAGAGAGTAATACTTTCGTGTTATAGCATCTGGGGATAATTTTTTAATACATTCATTTATCAATGCATTCAAGTAATTTTGATAAGCGCTATAGACAGCAGATATAGGTGAAGTAATCGCAGCTAGTAACAGTAGGAGTTCTTTATACTCGCTCAGATTTTTAAATCCATAACCCAAAAACTCAAATTCAGAATCATTGATGTTTTGAGCGACAAATAATGACACCATCAACAAAGAATATATTAATCCGAGTCTAAAGACTAATTGAGCAATCGCTTTTGACTTAACCGTCAACTCGTTTATATAGTTCTCACCAAAGTATTGATTAAACACTTTATCATCACTAATTAATCTTGAAAAATCTTCAATCTTACGAGATATTGGTGATTTCCATCTAACCTGGCGTAACTTTGTAAGTTCTGTTTCGTTCATATTAAAAAACTTCCTCGGTGATATTTTTATCATTGACATATAAAAACATGATATCAATCAAATAATATTGGCTATCGCACAAATTTCAGCCCCCTGCGTACTGCTTGGCAACCAATTTGAGAAGAGAAATAGCTATCACGTATACCTCGGTAGTTTTTGGAAGGATCAAAACCAGATAAATAGGTTATCAAATGATAACTATCTTAGTGAGTAAAAATTTATCTATCGCGTAAATTTTCCCTGATTTATTCATAGGGTTCTACAAAGTTGAAAGAGAAGGTTAAGGTATGGGCAAACGACAAGTTGGTCAGAAACGATTAATTCTGTACTTTTTCATCACCCCTTAGGGGTGTAGATTGGTCGGGGGCAAGCGTTGCCCCCTCTCTTTTTTCATGACTGCCCGTGGTGCTGTGCGAAGCAATCTTTCGCCGATATCGCGGGTGGCCTGAGCCAATCAGGAGTATTCATGTCCGATCTGACCCTCTTCTTCGCCCCCGGCTCCTGCGCCGTGGCGGTCCAAATCGCACTGCTGGAAACCGGCGCCCCATTTACTGCCCGCCAGCTCAATCTGGCTGCCGGTGAGCAGCGTTCGCCCGAATACCTCGCCATCAACCCCAAAGGGCGGGTGCCTGCCCTTGTCACCGAGCAGGGCACCCTGACCGAGACCCCGGCCCTGCTGCTCTATGTGGCGCAGCGCTTCCCCAATGCCAAACTGGCGCCGCTGGACAACCCGTTCCTGCTGGCCCGCATGCAGGAGGTCAACAGCTTCCTCGCCTCCACTGTGCATGTCTCCCACGCCCACGGTCGCCGTGGCAGCCGCTGGGCCGATGACGAACAGGCCATTGCCGCCATGCAGCAGAAAGTCGCCAGCAATATGCGTGACGGCTTTGCCCAGATTGAGCAGCACTATCTGGCTGGCCCCTGGGTACTGGGTGAGCAGTTCAGCGTGGCGGACATCTATCTGTTCGTGGTCGCGGGCTGGCTGAAAAGCGATGGGGTCGAGATCAGTGAATTCCCCAAAGTGGCCGATCATTATCGCCGGATGCTGAGCCGTCCGGCCGTGAACAAAGCCCTCTCCAACTAAGTAAAAAATCAATAGAAAGGGTGCCGAGGCTCTGCTGGCACCCTTCTTTCTCTCTCCTCCCCCTCCTTTGAGATCGTTTTCACATTTCCGTGGTTTTGCCATGGCTCTTCCATCCTAAAAAGCCTATCTTTGCGCCATAACGCAACCGGTTGCGTAACCGGTTGCCTGATAAGAAACTGCGATGGCGAAAGCCTGATGAGGTGCTGTATGAAACGAGGCGTACTGCTCAATGCTCCCCTGAGTGCTCTGGTGGCACAGATGGGCCACACCGACGAGATCACCGTCTGCGATGCGGGGCTGCCCATTCCGGCAGGGCCGGAGCGGATCGATCTGGCGTTGATGGCGGGCACCCCCAGCCTCGAAACCGTGCTGACTGCCCTGCTCACCGATCTGGTGGTGGAGAAGGTGATCATGGCAACCGAGATCAAGCAGATCAGCCCCGCCGCCCATCAGGCGCTGGTCGATCAGCTCGAGGCCCACGCAGCCGCCCAGGGCAAACCCATCGCCATCGAATACTGCCTGCACGAGGAGTTCAAAACCCGCTCCCGCCAGAGCAAGGCAATCGTGCGCAGCGGCGAGGTGACTCCCTACGCCAACCTGATCCTCTGCGCCGGTGTGGCGTTCTGAATCCTTCAAAGAAGGCCTCTTCAAGGAAGCTGCAAATGAGCACAACCTCCCCCCTCTCCCCCATTCTGGAGCTGACCGGGATCGTCAAGACCTTCCCCGGTGTGCGCGCCCTCGACGAAGCGGGTCTGCGGGTCTATCCGGGCCAGGTGATGGCCCTGCTCGGTGAAAATGGCGCCGGTAAATCCACCCTGATGAAGGTGCTGACCGGCATCTATCAGGCCGATGCGGGCAGCGTCAGCTATCGCGGTCAACCGGTTCACTTCAAGGGGCCGCGCGACTCTCAGGATCAGGGGATCAGCATCATCCACCAGGAGCTGAACCTGCTGCCGGAGTTGTCGATTGCCGCCAACATCTTCCTCGGTCGCGAACCGCGCACCCGTTTTGGCAGCATCGACCACAAACAGCTGCGCGAACGGGCGAGCGGTCTGCTGGCGCGACTTGGCGTCAAGCATGGCCCGGATACCCGGCTCGGGGATCTCTCCATCGGCGAACAGCAGATGGTGGAGATCGCCAAGGCGCTGTCGTTCGATGCCAGCGTCATCATCATGGACGAGCCGACCGATGCGCTGACCGATACCGAGACCGAGCAGCTGTTCAAGGTTATCCGCGAGTTGCGTGAGCAAGGTTGCGGCATCGTCTATATCTCCCACCGCCTCAAGGAGATCTTCGAGATCTGCGATCGGGTCACCGTGCTGCGCGATGGCAAGTGGATTGGCGAGAAGGCGGTGAGCGACCTGGATGAAGACAGGATCATCGAAATGATGGTGGGTCGCCGTCTGGAAGAGCAGTACCCTCGCCTTGAACGCGAACTCGGCCCCGTCAGCCTGCAGGTGAAGGATCTG
Organism: Aeromonas sp. 604282; assembly: GCF_049170575.1. Taxonomy (NCBI): domain Bacteria; kingdom Pseudomonadati; phylum Pseudomonadota; class Gammaproteobacteria; order Aeromonadales; family Aeromonadaceae; genus Aeromonas; species Aeromonas sp. 604282. Next base: position 242,126 of record NZ_JAAKMV010000001.1, read on the forward strand.
GCCGGTCCCGGTGTGCGCGGGGTGAGTTTCTCCCTGCGTCAGGGGGAAATTCTGGGCTTTAGCGGCCTGATGGGCTCCGGCCGCACCGAACTGATGAAGCTTATCTACGGCGCCAGCCCCATCAGCGCCGGTGAAGTGGCAGTGGACAGTCATGCTCTGGTGCCCAAAAGCCCAGCCGATGGTCTGGCCGCCGGCATCGCCTATATCTCCGAAGATCGCAAAGGTGATGGGCTGGTGCTGGAGCTGTCGGTGCGCGAAAACATGAGTCTCTGCGCCCTCGACGAGTTCATCAGCAACGGCAAGATCGACGGCAAGGCCGAACGGCAGGCGGTGAGCGACTATGTGCGCCTCTTCAACATCAAGACCCCGAGTCAGGATCAGCTGATAAAACTGCTCTCCGGCGGCAACCAGCAGAAGGTGGCCATCGCCAAGGGGCTGCTGACCCGGCCCAAGGTGCTGATCCTCGACGAGCCGACCCGCGGCGTCGACGTGGGGGCGAAAAAGGAAATTTATCAGCTGATCAACCAGTTCAAGAAAGAGGGGATGAGCATCATTCTGGTCTCCTCCGAGATGCCGGAAGTGCTCGGCATGAGCGATCGCATCATGGTGATGCACGAAGGGCGCATCAGCGCAGAGTTCAACACCCGCGATGCCAATCAGGAGAAGCTGATGGCGGCGGCAGTCGGTAAACAGTGGCAAGCAGAGCAAGAGGCAGCACAATGACAACCCAAACCCTTCCCCGCCGCGGCATCATGAACAAGGCCTGGTGGATCGAGAACAAATCCCTGGTCGCACTGCTGGTGCTGATTGGTGTCGTCTCCGCGCTCAATCCCAACTTCTTCAGCGTCGACAACCTGCTCAACATCCTGCGCCAGACCTCGGTCAACGCCATCATGGCGGTCGGCATGACGCTGGTTATCCTCACCGCCGGTATCGATCTGTCGGTCGGCTCTGTGCTGGCCCTGTGCGGCGCGCTGGCGGCCACTATGGTGGCGATGGAGCTGCCCATCTGGCTGGTGGTGCCCCTCACTCTGGGTGCCGGCGCCCTGCTTGGCGGCGTCAGCGGCCTCATCATTGCCAAGGGCAAGGTGCAAGCCTTTATCGCCACCCTGGTCACCATGACCGCCCTGCGCGGCATCACCATGGTCTATACCGAGGGTCGCCCCATCTCCACCGGTTTCAGTGATGGCGCCGACCACTTCGCCTGGCTCGGTACCGGCTATCTGCTCGGTCTGCCGGTGCCCATCTGGCTGATGGCCATCGTCTTTCTGCTCGCCTGGTTCATGCTCAACCACACCCGCCTCGGTCGCTACATCTACGCGCTGGGCGGCAATGAATCGGCCACCCGTCTCTCAGGCATCAATGTGGATCGGGTGAAGCTGGCGGTGTATGGTCTGTGCGGCGCGCTCTCGGCACTGGCAGGGCTTATCGTCACCTCCCGTCTCTCCTCTGCCCAGCCGACCGCCGGCATGGGTTACGAGCTGGACGCCATCGCCGCCGTGGTACTGGGTGGTACCAGCCTGATGGGTGGCAAGGGCCGCATCATGGGCACCCTGATTGGTGCGCTGATCATCGGCTTCCTGAACAACGCCCTCAACCTGCTCGATGTCAGCTCCTATTACCAGATGATCGCCAAGGCCAGCGTGATCTTGCTTGCCGTGATGGTCGACAACAAAAGTACCCGATAACAACGTAAAACACGCCACACACAAGGAATGAAATGATGAAAAAGCTCAATACCCTGCTCGCTGCCGCCATCATGTCCGTGCTGGGCACCGCCCAGGCTGCTGACCATACCCTGGCGATGGTGGTCTCCACCCTCAATAACCCCTTCTTCGTCACCATGAAGGAGGGTGCCGAAGCCAAAGCCAAGGAGCTTGGCTACGAGCTGGTGGTGCTGGACTCCCAGAATGACCCGGCCAAAGAGCTCTCCAACATGGAAGATCTCACCGTGCGCAAGGTCAACGCCATCCTGATCAACCCGACCGACTCCGAAGCGGTGGGCAACGCCATCCGTCTGGCCAACCGCGCCAACATCCCGGTACTGACTCTGGACCGCGGCGCCGCGCAGGGTGAGGTCAAGGCCCATATCGCCTCCGACAACGTGGCGGGCGGCAAGCTGGCCGGTGACTTCATCACCGAAAAACTGGGTACCGGTGCCAAGGTCATTCAGCTGGAAGGGATTGCCGGCACCTCCGCCGCTCGTGACCGTGGCGAAGGTTTTGCCCTGGCCGTGGCAGCCAACAAGCTGCAGGTGCTGGCTTCCCAGCCGGCCGACTTTGACCGCACCAAGGGTCTGAACGTCATGGAAAACCTACTGGCGGCCCACCCGACCGTTCAAGCTGTGTTCGCCCAGAACGACGAGATGGCGCTGGGTGCCATCCGTGCGGTGCAGGCCGCCGGCAAAGAGGTGATGATCGTCGGCTTCGACGGCACTGACGATGGCAAAGCCGCCGTTGCCAAGGGTAAACTGGCCGCCACCGTGGCCCAGCAACCGGCCCTGATCGGTGCCATCGGTGTCGAGACTGCCGACAAGGTGCTGAAAGGTCAGCCGGTCGAGAAATCCATTCCGGTACCGCTGCAAGTGGTCAGCAAGTAAGTTCTCGAGGGGAGGTTCGCCTCCCCTTTTCCCCTCAATTGCGGTGCCTCCCGGCTTGAGCTCACTCAGTTATTGTGTTCAAGCCAAGATGCATCAGGAGTAGTCAACATGAATCGTCTCGTCGTTCTGGGCAGTGTCAATGCAGACCATGTGCTGCGCGTTCCCCACTTTCCTCGCCCGGGTGAAACCCTGACCGGCCACAGCTATCAGGTGGTGCCCGGTGGCAAGGGGGCTAATCAGGCAGTCGCTGCCGCCCGCCTTGGCGCCCCCGTCTCCTTTATCGCCCGCATCGGTGATGACGCCATCGGCCACCAGATGAAGAGCGGTTTTGCCAAAGACGGTATCGATGTGAGCGCCGTCGAACTCGATCCCAAGCTCCCGACCGGGATCGCCATCATCTATGTGAGCGATGAGGGGGAGAACAGCATAGGTATCTCCGCCGAAGCGAACGGGGCCATCACCCCTGCCGTGGTGAAAAACCACGAAGCGATGATCGCTGACGCCCACACCCTGCTGTTGCAGCTGGAAGTGCCGCTCGAGAGCGTCCACGAAGCTGCACGCCTGGCTCGCGCCCACGGCACCCGGGTGGTGCTCAACCCCGCCCCTGCCCGTCCGCTCTCAAGCGAACTGTTGGCACTGGTCGACCTTATCACCCCCAACCAGACCGAGGCCGAGCTGTTGACCGGCATCAAAGTCACCGACGAAGCGAGCGCCCGCGAGGCGGCTGCCCGTTTCCACCAGATGGGCATTGCGGACGTGATGATCACCCTGGGCGCGCAAGGGGTTTACTGCAGCAACGCCCAGCAACAACAGCTGATCTCGGGCTTTCGGGTCAAGGCGGTGGATACCACTGCCGCGGGCGATACCTTCAACGGCGCCCTGCTGGCGGCGGAACTGGCCGGTGCCGATTTCCACAGCGCGGTTCGCTTTGCCCACGGGGCTGCGGCGCTCTCCGTCACCCGATTCGGCGCCCAGAGTTCTATCCCGAGCAAGCAGGAGGTCGACACCTTCCTGCTTGAGCAGACTGCGCAGGGGCACTGATGGCCAATATCAAGGAGGTGGCGGCGCTGGCGGGGGTGTCGACCACCACCGTCTCCCATGTCATCAACGAGACCCGCTTTGTGGCCGAGGAGACCCGCGAGCGGGTCTTTGCGGCCATGCGTGAGCTCAACTATGCCCCGAGTCTGGTGGCCCGCAGCCTCAAGGTGAAGGAGACCAACAGTATCGGCATGCTGGTCACCACCTCCAGCAACCCCTTCTTTGCCGAGGTGGTGCGCGGGGTTGAGCGTTACTGCTTCGAGCAGGGCTACAACCTGATGCTGGGCAACACCGAGGGGCAAGCCGAGACGGCCCTCTCCTACCTCAAGATGATGCTGCGCAAGCGGGTCGATGGCCTGCTGATCATGTGCAGCGAAGGACAGCAAGAGGTGTTCAACCAGCTCGACTGGCTCAAGAGCCTGCCTGTGGTGGTAATGGATTGGGGGCTGGTCAGCGAGGATGTGGATCTTATCGCCGACAACTCCTTCCACGGCGGTTATCTCGCAACCCGCCATCTGATTGAGCTCGGCCACATCGCCATCGGTTGCATCACTGGCCCCCACAGCCGCGCCCCCGCCAACCAGCGGCAGGCAGGCTTCGAGCAGGCGCTGCAGGAGGCCGGGCTCACTGTCAATCCTGACTGGATCCAGGAGGGGGACTTTGACTGCGCCAGCGGCCATCAGGCGATGACCCGTCTGCTGGCATTACCCGAGCGGCCCACCGCCCTCTTTGTCTGCAACGACATGATGGCGATGGGGGTCATCAGTGCCGCTCATCAGGCGGGTCTGGTGATCCCGCGCGACCTCTCCATTGTCGGATACGACAATGTGGCGCTGGCCGAATTCATGTCGCCGCCGCTCACCACCGTCAATCAGCCCAAAGAGGAGCTGGGGCGCCTCGCCGTCACCCGCCTGCTGGCGCGGATCAACGGCGAAGCGGTGGAGAATCACCTGATCACCGTCGACCCGGACCTGGTGATCAGGCAATCCTGCGCCCCTCGCACCTGACGTTCAGGGGCAATAAACGAAACAAGGCGACCCCGAGGTCGCCTTGTGTCATTTTGTCTCTTGCCAGTGCAATACCGCTTTTTGCCCTCAGGCCAGCGACCGGGTCTCCCTGGCTGCCAGCACTTGCAGTGGCACCAGCCCCAATCGTCTGGCCAGAGGTTGCAATAACCCACCATCTTCATCACCCTGCGGCAGCCAGTAGCGGACAGGCCAGCCAGCTGCCAGCTGCGCCGAGGTGGTGCTGCCAATCTCTCTGAGCGCCAGAGTGCAACCCTGCTGGCGCAATCCCGCCAGCAAGGCACCATCCGGCTGCAGCGTCGGTACCAGCAACACCAGCGGCGTACGGGAAGCCTCCGGCAAATAGGCCTGTAGATGGGTCAGCTGGGCCTGATTGTCGAGCGGGACCAGCAGTGCCCGGCCATCGGCATACTGCGCCTCGTGCGCTTGCAGCACACGGGCCAACACGGGCCCAAGCACACCGCACTCCTGCAGCCAGCGCATGTGGCAAGGCACTCCCTGCTCACGCCACTCAAGCGCCAATTGCCACATCTCGTTGCCCTGTCCGTCCGTCAGCGCCTGCAATGCCACTCGCAGCGGCGCTGGCTCGCGCCCCGCCAACCACTCTCGCAGCTGATGAAGCTGCTGCTGACTCAACTGCAACTGCTGCAGCATGGCGGGCTCAAACCAGCGGATCGCCCCCTCCTGGCTACGCTTGGCCTGGTTGAGGGCCAGGATGGCCTGATCCAGCAACCGGGCGGCATCCTGTTGCTGCGCCTTGGCGACCCCGAGCCGACAGGCCAGATCGAAGCTGCACTCCCGGGTCACGAACTCGAAATGGAGCAGATCCACCAGCTCATGAATGGCGGTTTCCAGCGCATCATTCGCCTTGGTCAGCACCACGGCAAATTCATCTCCGCCGAGCCGGTAAGCGTGGCTGCCATGGGCCTGCTGCAGCTTGTTGGCCACCATCTGCAACAGCCGATCACCGACCTGATAACCCAGCAGATCATTGACCTGCTTGAAGCGCTTGAGATCGAGCACCACCAAAGCGCTCACCTCGCCAGCATGCAGATCGCGAGAGAGCTGCTCCTGCAGGGCACGGCGGTTGCCAAGCTGGGTCAGGGGATCGAGCAAGGCAAGCCGGCGGTTCGCCAGATTGGCGCGAATGAGGGCAGCGACCAGAGCGCCACCGGTCAGTAGCAGGATCAGTTGCCAGATCTGCAGCCAGAACAGGCTGTTGCGGATTTGGCTGACCGAATGCTCCCGCTCCTGGCCGGAGAGGATCTGATCCCCTATCTGTTCGATGAGACGGGTCTGGCTGGCGATCGCCTCCTGCAAGCGGGCAAGCTCAGCCCCCTCGCGCAGCGCACCGGCCTCCATCTGGGGTTCGAGCTGCTTGATCTGCTCGAACAGGGTGGCCAGCACCTTGCCGAGCCCGTGCCGCTGGCGCATCTCGGCGGTCTCGCTACTGATGAGGAAGATGTCGAGCCGGTTCCACAGCAGATCGTAATCGAGGCTCAGGGTCTCCATCGTCACTCTGCCAGCCCGATAGAGCTGCAGCTCGTAGAGGAAACGCTGGGATTCGAGCATCACCTGGCTGATGTTCCAGTGAACATTGCGGTAGAAAGTATCGACCAGCTGCTCCTGCCGATGCTGCAGATAGAGGCTGCTGCCCGACGAGAGCAGAAACAGCAGCGACACCGCAACCAACAGCAGTTTGTGGCGGGACAGCCCCATCAATCGACGATCTCGATGCGGGTCACCTGCCACACCATGCAGTTATGAATGGCAGGCACGTCCAGCTTGGGATAGGTGGTGAACGGGATGAGCAGCCAGAGCGGCCCTTTGTTGCGCCGGGTCAGCGGTTTGCCGTCCTCCTGACGCACCAGGGTCAGCGGCACGCCGTCGAACAGGGCCAGATACACCACCTGCTGATAGCCGTTGAGGGCCGAGACGGCGATCTTGCGAGCATCCGGGATCCCTTGCGCCGCCAGCACGGCTGACAGGGTCGGCCCGCGATAGTGGTGGGCGCCCTGAGTCCAGGGGGTAGTGGTGGTGAATTCGGTCTGTGGCAAGGCGGAGAGAGCCGCCTCATCGAGGTTCACCTGCTGGCCATCTGGCAGTATCAGGGTCATCAGGGGGATGGAGGCCGATGCACTGGCACTGGCCAGCACCAGGAGAAAAAAAGCGATCCATTGCTTGACTGCGGTCATGGTAATTTGCGCCAACTGCGTCCCATTTTTTAAATGGTTGCCAGTGTGGCGATTTCACCGAACCATTGCAACTGTCCCGTCGCACAGTAGCTCAGGGACCGCGCATCTCCATCCAGTTGTGCCCCTCGACTTGCCTCGGTTGATGAATGCCGCACGCCTCCAGCAACTCATCGACATAGGCGGGCACCAGCAGGGAGGCTGGGCCATAGCGTTTTTCGTCAAACTGGCTACCCACCTCGCTCGGCTCGAGATTGAGCTCGATGGTGTGCGCCCCGTTCAATCCCGCTTCGTGCACGAAACCGGCGGCCGGATAGACGGCGCCCGAGGTGCCGATGGAGATGAAGAGATCGCACTGGGCCAGCGCACTATAGATGCGATCCAGCCCGAGCGGCATTTCGCCAAACCAGACCACATGGGGGCGCATCGGCTGGGGGAACTGGCAGCAGGAGCAGAGCTCGTCCTGATGGAGATCGCCGCGCCACTCGATCACCTGACCGGACTCGGGGCAGCGGGCCTTGAGCAGCTCGCCGTGCATATGGATAAGGTTCTTGCTGCCAGCGCTCTCGTGCAGATTGTCGATGTTCTGGGTGACCAAGGTGACCGTGCCGGGCAGCAGTCGCTCGAGGCGGGCCAGCGCATAGTGGGCCGGATTAGGATGGACCTGGGGCTGTTGCAGCTGTTTGCGGCGGGAGTTGTAAAAGCGCAGCACCAGTTCGGGATCCCGGGCATACCCCTCGGGGGTCGCCACATCCTCGACCTTGTGCTCTTCCCACAAACCATCGCAGGCACGAAAAGTCTTGATGCCGGATTCGGCAGAGATCCCCGCGCCGGTCAGGATCACGATATGTTTATATGACTGCGCCATAAGCTGCTCCGTCTATCCCCGCACAATAAATGTGACCTTAGCACAGGGAAAAAAGTGTCACTATTCGCCCTTGGTCTTAAGCGGCGCCGCTGGCGGTGCGGGTAACCAGGCATCCAGTACCGACAGATCCAGCCTGACAAAGACCATCTCCCGCCCGGTCACCAGGGTCAGCGGCAAGCCAAGGCGCTTGAGCAGGGTCAGCATGGGCCGGTTCTGGGCCAACACTTCCGCCGTCCACTCCCGGATCCCGTCCGCCCTGGCCAGCAGTGCCAGCGCCAGCAGAATGCGCCGCCCCGCCCCCTTGTGCTGGAAGTGATCCGCCACGATGCAGGAGAACTCCGCCCGATCGGGATGAAGGCGGCGGCGGATTGATTGCGCCTGAGCCAGCGGCTCACCAGCCAGATCGGTCAGCAACAGCGAAATCTGTTGTTCAGGATGGTAATTGAGAAATTGGGCTACCTGTTCCGGTGGCGGTGTCCGTTTCGGACGCATAAAGCGCAGATAGATGCTCTCTTCACTCAATGCATCGTAAGCGGCCAGCATGCGGGCAGGCGCCACCCCATGCAGCTCGCGCAGCAAGCACGGCACCTCGGAGACCTGCATCGCCAGTGGCAGCTCGGCCCGGGAAACCGGATGGGGCCAGCCCTCCAGCCCTTTGCCAAGGCGCTCCCGGTGCATGGGCCAGCAGAGGTAGCGCGGCATGGCTTACCAGCGCCCCGTCATACCGCGCTCTCGCCACACCTCGACGTCGAGCAGGTTGTAAGGATCATCCAGATAGACGGCGATCCCCAGCTCCCGAACCCGGGCCATAAAGCGTCCCAGCAGGGAGTCACCAGTCAAGGACTCCATCTCCGGCAAGATCCCCTGCCCCAGCAGCAAGGCTTGCAGCGGCAAACGCTCCAGCAGATCGAATGGCAGATGCTGGCTGTTATCGAGCAGCAGCGCCAGCTTGCTCCCCGCCAGACTGGCTTGCAGCACCAGCGCGAAGCGATCTGCATTGCCGAGCAGGTGGTCACGACGGTGGATCAGCAGGGTCAGTTCGGCTGGGGTACGCGACTGCTCCGTCAGCCAATCCTTGAGCGCCTCCCAGCGGCTGGGTAAACCCGTTACCGCCAGCCAGACCGGATGAGGGGTCGCGGGACTGGAGAGCAGCCCAAGCTGACCCTGCACTTCCCCTTGCCACCGGCGGATGGAGCGGCGCTGGCCGCTCAAGCGCTGCTGACGCAGCGGGCCAAGATAGAGTCGGCGTAGCAATCTGAGTAGTTCGTCGCCATCAAGAGGCTTGGCAAGTGCCGCCAATATATTGAAACCGGCATCGTGGAGCAGACGGCGGGCACCGTCGATCAGTGTCTGCTCATGGGCGGAGAGCAGCACAATGGGCAGTCCAGCATCTTGCAACTGAGGCTGGCTCATCAGCAGACTGATGGCATCTTGCTCCACCAGACTGAGATCACACACCAGCAGGCTGATGTCACCCGCTGCCAACGCAGCAAGACAGGTCGATTCATCTTGCACCCACTGGCAGGATAGCCCCAACGCGGCGATGGCTTGTTGCAACTGCATGCCCTGAAACGGGTGGTCTTCAAGCAGCAGCACCTTGTTAGCGGCCAGCCAGTTGCACCATTTACGGTAACTGGCGGCAAGCCCCCCCAGCCAATCCTCGCCAATAGCGTAAATTCCCTCATGCTGCTGCAACTGGGGGAAGTAGTCCGCCTGCTGATGAGCGGCGGGGTCGTAAAGTGCGATGGCGCCGGCCGCAAACAGCCCTTCCCACTGCCAGCAGGCATCCGGTCGGGTACGGTGCAGCGTGACATAGGAGGGCAATGTCATGGTGCTGGCCAACTCATGGGCGGTACTGTCGAGGGCATAGAGTACAATGGGGCAAAATCCTGCCGCCTCATGCTCTTCCGAATCGAGCAACGCCAGTAATTCTTCATCAGTGATGATCATCTTGAGCCCTCTTTGAAAACTGCTGGCTGAACTCATCCAGTGCCCGGTTCAATCTGGCTTGCAGCATCGGATGGGGCGCCTGTTGCCACTCTTCAATGACCGCCACCAACGCAGTCGCCCCTACCATTCTGGCGGCCCCCTTCAACTTGTGTAAAGCAGCATTCACGCCAACTTCATCTTCTTCTGTGCTGCAGCGCTCAAGTTCGGCCAAATCATCACGGGTAGCCTTCAGATAAAGGGCGGCCAGTTCATCGGTCAGCAGCGAGGCAACCGGTGTCGGGGCAACAACATTGCTCCCCTCTTTGGCAATATGGCGCAACAAGGTCGCCAGCTCCTTGAGGGCGACCGGCTTGTCCAGATGGCCATCGCAACCGCAGGATTGCAGCTCCCTTGCCGCCTGATCACTGAGATCTGCGGTGATCACATAGACCGGCAGACGGGCCCAACGGGCGGATTGGCGCAATTGCCTGCACAGCTCGGCCCCGTTCATCACCGGCATCTGCAGATCGGTCAGCACAAAATCCACCTCTTGCTGCGCCAGCATCTCCAGCGCCAGCTGCCCGTTGGCGGCAGTGATAACGCTGGCACCAAGTTGCCCCAGTTGCAGGCTGATCAGCTCGCGATTGACATCGTGATCTTCAACCAGCAGTACCCGCATGCCAAGCCCTGGCTGGGTGCCGGCGACCGGTTGATCCGGGGTCAAGCGTGGTTGCAGCAGGGTGATGATGGTCCCTGGCACCCAGGACTCCCCTTGCCAGGCCCAATAGTAGAGCCCCTTCTCGTCCACCTCCGCTTGCAGCGTATCAACGGCGTTGCTGACGGTGGCGATCCCCAATCGACTGAGCCAGGGCGAGAGAGCTTGCGCCTCATCGTGGGGTAAAGAGAGTGCCAGCTGCCGCACATTGGGCTGCCAGTCCGGCTCCTGCTGCACCCGCTTCAGGGGCAACTCGCAATAGAAGCGGCTACCACCACCGGCACGCCCCTCGACATCGATAAGCCCCCCCATCTGATCGACCAGCTGCTTGCAGATCGCCAGACCAAGACCGGTGCCCGGCGCCCGCAGCTGCCCTTCAACGGCAAACTGCTCGAACGGCATAAAGAGCGTGGTACGCATCTTGGCGGTGATCCCCGGTCCCTGATCATCCACACCGAAGCGCAAGGTCGATGCGACCACCTCGGCCCACAGCACCACTTCCCCACGCAGGCTGAACTTGATGGCATTGGAGAGCAGGTTGTGGAGCACTTGCCGTACCCGGTGAGGGTCGAGGGTCTGCAGGGCTGGCAGAGCTGGATCCAACTTAAGGCGCAGTTGCAATCCCTTGGCCCGCGCCTTGGTCCAGTGCACTGCCGCCACGTGCTCACACAGCTCGGCAAAATCGGTGGGCTGGGGCGAGAGGGAGAGTTTGCTGTTTTCGTTGCGGCTAAAGTCGAGCACATCGTTGAGCAGGCCGAGCAGCTCATCCCCCGCCTGACGCACCCGCGCCAGCGCCGAATCCTGCTCTCTGGACAAAGGGGTGCTGGCCAGCCACTCCAGCAAGCCGAGCATGGCGTTCATCGGCGTGCGGATCTCGTGGCTGATGGCGGCCAGAAAGCGCCCCTTGGCCAGAACTGCCTGTTGCGCCTGCTCATGGGAGTGCTGCAGTGCTTGATCCTGCTCGACCCGGGCAGTGGCATCCTGCATCACCGCATAAATTCGCCAACCCTGCGGTTGACTGCGGCCACGACCATAGAGCTGCAACCAGCGCACACCCTTGGTCGGATGGTGATAGCGCATGGTGAATGCGAAGGGTTTGCCAGCCTGCAACATGGCGAACATCTCACGGCTTACCCGACGGCGATCCTCGCGCTCCAGCATAGTGAGCACCCGTTTGGGCTCACGTCGGATCTGCTGGCTCGCCAGCCCCAGCAGCTCGTAACAGCCCCGGCTGATAAACTCGATACCCCCTACCCGTCCCCGCTCGAACATAAACTGCAGCACCACGCCGGGGACGGTATTGGTCAGGGCGCGCAGGCGGCGCTCTGCCTGACGCAGAAAACGGGCCTGCTCACGCAGCACACTGATATCCGACAGGGCGATAAGATCGGTGGCGGGTGCTTGCTTGTCCAGCCGCAGCGGATGCTGGGCATAGGCGAAGACCTGATCCCCCAGCACCAACTCCCCTTCACTCTTCTGAGGTTGCACCGGCGGCAGCATCAACTGCTGCGAATAGCGCAGGGCCAGACGTCGCCCCTGTTTATTGGATTTGATCACCTTGCCCTGGCTGTTGCGCAGATAGACGGGCACCGGCAACGCCTGAAACATGGTCTCCCGCAGCTCGCTCTCGATGGCCAGCGCCTTCTCGGCGGCGTGACGCTGGGCCACTTCCCGTGCCAGTTGCTGGCGGGAACGCCAGATCCCGCCGATGACGATACCGCTGATCAGCAGTGCCATGGCAATGGAGCCAAACCAGGCGGCGTAGCTCACGCCAGGCTGCTGCACGACGAGCAAGCGGCGCCAGCGCTGGTTAAGTTCGTCGATCTGGGTGCTGGTCAGGGCCATCAGATTGCGATCCATCACCCCGGCCAGTTCGGTCTGACTCTTGTTGATGGCAAAGCCAAGGCTGAAGCGATCTTCCAGCTCCTCAATATCGAGCCCTTCCAGCAAGTTGGTACGCTGGGGATATTGCAGCTGATATAGCTCGCTCAGCATGGCGTCAGCCTTGCCCTGTTTAATCGCGGCAAGCCCCTGCTCGATGCCGTCTGTGCGAACCCACTCCTGATCACCGAGCAGGGCGAGCAAGGAGGGATCGTAGAGGGATTCCGGCACCAGAATACGCTGCCGCTTGAGTTGGGTGATGCGATCGGCAGCCAGCTTGCGCTTGCTGATCAAGGCAAACCGGTTGGTGGAGATCGTCCGACTGAAAATGAACTGATCCGTCAATGTCGGGGATTCCGGTAAGCCGGCCATCATATCCGCCTCACCACGGCGCAGCTTTTCTACGGCCTCCGCCTTGCTAGCGGCAGGCACCAGCTTGTATTTCAGGCCGGTCTCCTGGGTGACCCAGCGCAGCACATCCGCGCTCCACCCCTTCGCCTCCCCCAGATCATTGACGCCGCTATAGGGCATCAACTCGGGATTGACCACCAGGCGAATGGTACGCCCGCGGCCGGATAACCAGGCCTGCTCGGTATCGCTGAAGTGGGGTTGGTTGACATATAGCGACCCCTGATCGAGATAGCGGGCCAGATCGGTATAGATAGTACCGGCGGGCATATGACGGATCAGGGTGTCCACCAGATTGGCCAACTCCGGCTGATCACGCATCATCAGGCGATAGCTGATGATCCGATCCTCACCAAACAGGCGGCGCAGGCGCAAACCATCGGCAGGAAACTCGCGCATCAGATAGCGCAGTTGCAGATAGTCCCCCAGATAGGCATCACCCTTGCCGCTCTGCAGCGCGTCGTAGACCTTCTCTCCGCTTTTTAGGGAAATAATGCGCGCCTGGGGATAGAGCTCGTGCAGCAGGCGGGCTGAGTCTGCCACCGAGTAGACCAGAAAGCGGGCCTGTTTGAGATTTTCACCCTTGTAGAGGATGGCGGCATCGGTCTCCATCATCGGACGACTTAACCGCATGCCCTCCACGGCCTTCTTGCGGGTTCCGACATAGGGAATGATGTCACAGTCACCCTCTGCGAGCCCGTGGCGCAATGTCTGCCAATCGGGCAACTCTTTGAGCACGAGGGGAACCGGGAATAGCTCCTGCAACCGGGCGAGACGATCCTTGAGCAGTCCCCCCTCGGCCATCAGGTATGGTGGAGGAAGCGTCGCAGGATAGCAGAGCGAAAGCTGACTCAGTGAATTTACATAAGCCTGGGTCGCCGGCGCCAACGGCAGCACTGTGGTCTGCAAAGGCTTGGCGTGCAATGGCAGTGCCAGTACGGCACCCAGAAGAAAAACGGGGAATTTGGTCATCTGAAAACAAAAGCCAGGCATCAGCCTGGCTTTTTATCACTCGTTGGGTTCAACATTTTCTACCCTGGCCTTGAGCTTCTGGCCAGGCCGGAAGGTCACCACGCGGCGGGCGCTGATAGGAATATCCTCGCCCGTCTTGGGGTTGCGTCCGGGACGCTGATTCTTCTCACGAAGGTCAAAGTTACCGAAGCCTGAAATCTTGACTTGTTCACCACGCTCAAGCGCCTGTCGGATTTCCTCAAAGAAGGCTTCCACCATATCTTTGGCTTCACGCTTGCTCATCCCGAGCTGGGTGAACAGGTGCTCTGCAATGTCGGCTTTGGTAAGCGCCATAGATCAATCCCTCAAGGATGCATTCAACTCTTCACCAAGGGCCCGCACGACATTGTCTACGGTCTCGGCAATCTCTTTCTCCTCCAGGGTGCGCTGGGTGTCTTGCAATATAAGACTGATGGCCAGGCTCTTCTTGTCCTCTGCCATACCAGCACCCTGGTATACGTCAAACAAGTTTATTCCAACTACCTGATTTCCGCCAACTTTTTTAATTACCGCAAGCACATCACCTGCCAGAACCTGACGATCGACCACCACGGCAATGTCGCGACGGTTCGCCGGGAACTTGGAAACTTCGGCAGCCACAGGCACCTTGGCCGGGGTCAGCTTGTCCAGCTCCAGCTCAAACATCACCGCGCGGCTCTTGAGGCCCAGCTTCTTCTCGAGGCTCGGGTGGATCACGCCGATGTGGCCGATGATCTCGCCATTGCGCAGGATGGCTGCGCTCTGGCCCGGGTGCAGGGCGCTGTGCTCGGTGCGCTCGAAGGTAAAGGTGGCCCCTTCGGCGGTCAAGTCCAGCACCGCTTCCAGATCCCCTTTCAAATCAAAGAAATCGGCTGCGCGAGTTTTGATATCCCAGTGCTCGTCGCTCTGGTTGCCAGTGATGATACCGGCCAGCATCGGCTCCTGACGGATGCCGTTCTCGGCGCTTTCATCCTTGATGAAGCGCAGACCCTGCTCGAACAGACGCACGCGCGGCTGCTGACGGTTCTGGTTGTAAACGACGGCCTGCACCAGACCCGGGAACAGAGAGACGCGCATGGCGGACATCTCGACCGAGATCGGGTTCGGCAGTACGATGGCATCGCTCTGCGGGAACAGGGTTTGCTGGGTCTTGGGATCGACGAAGCTGTAGGTGATCGCTTCCTGGAAACCGCGGTCAACCAGCAGATCGCGTACGCGCTTCAGGGTCACCTGCCCTTCTGCCTGCTCCACCATCGCCAGAGAGGCGGTGGGTTTCAGGTTCGGGATATTGTTGTAGCCGTAGATGCGGGCCACTTCCTCGATGAGATCTTCCTCGATGGCGATATCGAAACGCCAGGAGGGTGCCAGAGCCGTCCAACCGTCAGCATCCACAGTGACTTGCATGCCGAGGCGGGTCAGGATCTCGACCACCTGAGCATCCGCCACGCTGATACCGATCACCTTGTCGAGCTTGGCGCGACGCAGCTTGATGGGGGCAGCTTTCGGCAGATGGGCATCGGATTTGACCTCGATGACCGGACCCGCTTCACCGCCGCAGATGTCCAACAGCAGACGGGTGGCTCTGTCCATCACCTTGGCTTGCAGCTCGGGATCAACACCGCGCTCGAAGCGATGGGAAGAGTCGGTGTGCAGACCGTAAGCACGGGCACGACCTGTGATGGAGAGCGGCGCGAAGAAGGCGCACTCCAGCAAGATGTCGGTAGTGGTCTCGGATACACCGGTGCGGTTGCCGCCGAAAATACCGGCCATGCAGGCAGGACCTTTGGCATCGGCAATCACCAAGGTGGTCTCTTTGAGCTTCACTTCGTTACCGTCGAGCAGGGTCATCGGCTCGTCAGCGTGGGCGCGACGTACCACCAGTTCCCCTTCCAGGGTAGCCAGATCGAAGGCGTGCATCGGCTGACCGTATTCCAGCAGCAGATAGTTGGTGATGTCGACGATGGCGTCGATGGAGCGAATGCCGCCACGGCGCAGCTTCTCTTGCATCCAGAGCGGGCTCTGGGCCTGCAAGTTCAGCCCCTTGATGACGCGGCCCAGATAACGGGGGCAATCAGCTGGTGCTTCAACCCGGATCGGGAAAGTTGCATCAATGGTGGCAACAGCTGGTGCCCAGGTCGGCTCGACCACGTCCACGCTGTTAAGCACGCCAATTTCACGGGCCAGACCGGCGATACCGAGGCAATCGGCACGGTTCGGAGTCAGATCCACATCGATGGAGACGTCGTTCAGATTGAGGTAGTCGCGAATATCGGTACCGATGGGGGCATCGGCCGGCAGCTCAATGATGCCATCGGCTTCAACGTCGATACCCAGCTCGCCGAAGGAACAGAGCATGCCGTGGGACGGCTGGCCGCGCAGCTTGGCTTTCTTGATGGTGAAATCACCCGGCAGGGTCGCCCCTACTTTGGCCACACACACTTTCAAGCCCTGACGGCAGTTCGGTGCACCGCAGACAATGTCCAGCAGCTCGGCCTCGCCCACGTTGACCTTGGTCACCCGCAGCTTGTCGGCGTCCGGATGCTGGGCGCACTCGACCACTTCACCCACCACCACATTGTTGAACTGGCCGGCAACCGCTTCCACGGCGTCCACTTCCAGACCGGCCATGGTGATCTGCTCGGCCAGTGCGTTGTCACTCAACTCGGTGCGGACCCACTCCATCACCCAGGATTTACTGAATTTCATGTTCTCTCGCCCTTACTTGAACTGCTTGAGGAAGCGCAGGTCGTTTTCGAAGAAGGCACGCAGGTCGTTGACCCCGTAACGCAGCATGGTCAGGCGCTCAACGCCCATGCCGAAGGCAAAGCCGGAGTATTTTTCCGGATCGATGCCAACCGAACGCAGTACATTCGGGTGCACCATGCCGCAGCCCAGCACTTCCAGCCACTTGCCGTTCTTGCCCATCACGTCGACTTCGGCGCTAGGCTCGGTGAACGGGAAGTAGGAAGGACGAAAGCGAATGGTCAGATCTTCCTCGAAGTAGTTGCGCAGGAAGTCGTGCAGAATGCCCTTCAGTTCGGTAAAGCTGGCATGTTCGTCGACCAGCAGGCCTTCGACTTGGTGGAACATCGGGGTATGGGTCATGTCGTAGTCGTTACGATAGACGCGGCCCGGCGCGATGATGCGGATCGGCGGCTGCTGATGCTCCATGGTGCGGATCTGCACACCGGAGGTGTGGGTACGCAACATCAGATCAGGATTGAAGTAGAAGGTATCGTGATCGGTACGCGCCGGGTGATGAGCCGGAATGTTCAGCGCATCGAAGTTGTGGAAGCCATCTTCAATCTCGGGACCACGGGCAACCTTGAAGCCCATCTCGCCAAACAGGCGCTCGATGCGCTCGATGGTGCGGGTTACAGGATGAAGACCGCCATTCTCGATGCGGCGACCCGGCAGGCTGACGTCGATGGTCTCGGCGGCCAGCTTCTGATTCAGCACGGCGATTTCGAGCGCTTCACGACGCTCGTTCAGCGCATCCTGAACCTGCTGTTTGGCCTGGTTGATCACGGCGCCCGCGGCGGGACGCTCTTCGGCAGACAAGGCACCCAGGCCCTTCATCTGCTCGGTAAAAAAGCCCTTTTTACCCAGATATTTGACCCGGATCTCGTCGAGGGTAGCGATATCGCTCACGCCCTCAATTTCGGCTCTGGCTTGGCCGACTACTTCTTCAAGCTGTTGCATGTCTTCCTCGTCACCACTCCCGGTACAGGAGCCTTTAGGCTAAATAAGGTCAAGAGGGGAATAATACAAAAAAAGCCCCTTCGCTGACCATAGTTAAGGTGGGCTTTTCTCCCTACAAATCATTTTGTTATATCAAGTGAGTCTCACCAGCTCACCTACGCTTTCAAATAATGGAATAAAAAATTAGTTTGTTGGCATATCTGATGTTTGTAGAACTAGACATCTCTCACATATCACCTTCTGTGGAGAATGTGTTAACCGGCTGACAGATGTAGCAAGAGAAAGGACTATGTGATGTAGCGCTGCGGATTACAGATACAAAAAAGGAGGCCTGAGCCTCCTTTATTTTTTATAACAGAGCTGGATTAGACCAGAGCTGCTTTAGCTTTTTCAACCAGGGCGGTGAAAGCCAGCTTGTCGTGAACGGCGATATCGGACAGGATCTTGCGATCGATCTCGATAGAAGCCTTCTTCAGACCGTTGATCAGACGGCTGTAGGACAGACCGTTCTGACGGGCTGCAGCGTTGATACGTGCAATCCACAGCTGACGGAACTGACGCTTTTTCTGGCGACGGTCACGGTAGGCGTACTGACCAGCTTTGGTTACCGCTTGTACCGCTACGCGGTAGACACGGGAACGGGCGCCGTAGTAACCCTTGGCGGCTTTCATTACTTTCTTGTGACGAGCACGAGCAGTCACACCACGTTTAACTCTTGGCATTTTTCACATCCCCCCTTATGCGTACGGCAGACAAGCGACAACACGTTTGTGGTCGGCAGCGGAAACAAAGAACTTCGGTCCCAGCTGACGCTTACGCTTACTGCTCTTCTTGGTCAGGATGTGACGCAGGTGGTTGTGCTTGCACTTGAAGCGACCTGAGCCAGTCTTCTTGAAGCGCTTTGCGGCGCCCCGGTTGGTTTTCATCTTCGGCATTTCATACTCCGCATTGTGAGTGACAACAAAATCGCAAGGCGAACCGACTCATGGGGATAGCCCCATGAGTCAATTTCTTGTGGGCCTTAAGATTTCTTCTTAGGTGCGAGGACCATCACAGCTTGACGGCCTTCGACTTTCGGGAACGACTCGACTACGGCCAACTCTTCCAGATCGTTCTTGACACGCTCCAAAACCTTGATACCAAGATCCTGGTGGGCCATTTCACGACCACGGAAGCGCAGAGTGACCTTAGCCTTGTCCCCGTCTTCCAGAAAGCGAACCAGGTTGCGTAGTTTTACCTGATAGTCGCCTTCGTCAGTGCCAGGACGGAATTTGATTTCCTTGACCTGGACGACTTTCTGCTTTTTCTTCTGTTCTTTGGTTGTTTTGCTCTTTTCGTAGAGGAATTTGCCGTAATCCATGATCCGGCAAACGGGCGGCTCAGCATTTGGACTGATCTCGACCAGATCAACTCCGGCCTCTGCGGCCAAGTTCAGAGCATCCTGAATGGAGGTGATGCCAATGGCTTCACCATCCAGACCAGTCAGACGAACTTCTTTCAGACGGATCTCTTCATTGATCCGGTGAGCGCGGGCTTGCGGTTGCTTACCCAGTTTTTTTCCGCCTTTTATAGCTTATTCCTCCACTTTCTTTTGTCCGCGGGTCTGAACTTCCTGGGTCAACAGAGCGATGAACTCTTCAACAGGATAAGTGCCCAGGTCAGCCCCTTTACGAGTACGTACTGCAATCTTACCGGCTTCAACTTCTTTATCGCCGCAGACCAGCATGAAAGGTACTCGCTTCAAAGTATGCTCGCGGATTTTAAAGCCAATCTTCTCATTTCTCAAGTCCGCTTTTGCGCGAAGACCCGCATCATTCAATGCTTTGGCTACTTTCACAGCATAATCGGCCTGATTATCCGTGATATTCATGACCACAGCCTGAGTCGGTGCCAACCAGGTCGGGAACAGACCGGCGTACTCTTCAGTCAGAATACCGATGAAACGCTCGATAGAACCCAGGATGGCCCGGTGGATCATCACAGGTACGTGGCGATCGTTGTTTTCGCCCACATAAGTGGCACCCAGACGACCAGGCAGGGCAAAGTCGAGCTGCACGGTACCACATTGCCACGCACGATCAAGGCAATCGTGCAGAGTAAATTCAATTTTGGGACCGTAGAACGCCCCTTCACCCGGCTGCAAATCGTACTTCAGACCGTTGAGCTCCAGCGCTTCGGCCAGGGCTTTCTCGGCGCGATCCCACATCTCGTCGGAGCCGATACGCTGCTCGGGACGAGTGGAGAGCTTGACCACGATGTTCTCGAAGCCAAAGGTGCCGTAGACGTCGTAGACCATACGAATACAGCCGGAGACCTCTTCCATGATCTGCTCTTCGGTACAGAAAATGTGAGCGTCATCCTGAGTAAAGCCGCGCACCCGCATCAGACCGTGCAGGGAACCGGACGGTTCGTTGCGGTGGCAGGAACCAAACTCGGCCATACGCAGCGGCAAATCACGGTAGGACTTCAGCCCCTGGTTGAAGATCTGGACGTGACCCGGGCAGTTCATCGGCTTGATGGCGTACTCGCGGTTTTCGGACTGGGTGGTGAACATGGCCTGGGCATACTTCTCCCAGTGACCTGAACGCTCCCACAGAACGCGGTCCATCATGAACGGACCTTTCACTTCCTGATAGTCGTACTCTTTGAGCTTGCCGCGGATAAAGGTTTCCAGCTCGCGGAAGATGGTCCAGCCATCGTTGTGCCAGAACACCATACCAGGTGCTTCTTCCTGCATGTGATACAGGTCGAGCTGCTTGCCGATCTTGCGGTGGTCGCGCTTGGCGGCCTCTTCCAGGCGCTGCAGATAGGCCTTGAGCTGCTTCTTGTCAGCCCAGGCAGTACCGTAAATACGCTGCAGCATCTTGTTGTTGGAGTCACCGCGCCAGTAGGCGCCGGACATCTTCAGCAACTTGAAGTGGTGGCAGTGGCGCATGTTGGGCACGTGCGGGCCGCGACACATGTCGATGTACTCTTCGTGATGATAGAGACCTGGCTGATCATCACGGGCAATGTTCTGATCCAGGATTTCGACTTTGTAAGACTCGCCGCGCGCTTCGAATACATCACGCGCTTCTTGCCAGGAGACTTTCTTCTTGATGACGTCGTAATCCTTGGCTACCAGCGCCAGCATGCGCTCTTCCAGGGCAGCCAGATCTTCATCAGTCAGGGTACGGTCAAGATCAACGTCATAGTAGAAGCCGTTGTCGATGACAGGACCGATGGCCATCTTGGTCTGGGGCCAGAGTTGCTTGATAGCATGACCCAGCAAGTGAGCGCAGGAGTGGCGCAGGATGTCCAGACCTTCTTCGTCTTTGGCGGTGATGATGGCCAGCGCAGCATCGGCTTCGATCAGCTCGCATGCATCCACCAGTTCACCGTTTACCCGACCGGCAATGCACGCCTTGGCGAGACCGGGACCGATGTCCGCAGCCACATCCATGACGGAAACAGAGTGGGCAAATTGACGTTGGCTGCCGTCAGGCAGAGTAATGATTGGCATTATGTGTTTCCTTATACAGTGGTGACCCCTACCAAAGGTCACATGCGGGATGGAAAAGAGATTCAAAAAGGTGATGTTCTGGTTCTCCACAGCACTTTGCGAAGACGGCCTGACACGCAAACAGCATGTCTAACATGACAAACCAAGCCAAAACGGCCCCCATGCTACCAGAAGTCGGGCGTGCTGTATCGGATTTGCAGATATTTTCTACAGCCAAATGAGTCGCCTGCCGACTATTCACCAAGCAGGGATTGCCAGTTGAAGTCAAAGTCACTGCTCCCCTCCTCTGCCAGCGCCAACTCTTGCAGCACCTGAAGCGCCAGCTTGTTGCCCTTTTGTGCCGCCTGATAGAGCCACTGTTTCGCCTGAGGCAGATCGACCCTGCCGCTGACCCCCATCAGATGAAGCACACCGACTTTCAGCATGGCCGGGACATCACCATTGCGGGCAGCCTGCTCCATCCAGTGAAAGGCTTGGCGCAGATCTCGCTTGACCCCGACACCGCGCAGATAGAGCTCTGCCAGCCGATATTGGCCGAAGGGATCTCCTGCCTGCGCCGACTGGCGATAGAGGCTGATGGCCTGATGGATATCCTGCTCGCTCCCCTGCCCCACCTCATGACTCCAGCCCATCAGGGCTTGCGCCCGAGGTTGGCCTTGATCGGCCAGTGGCGACCAGATCCGGGTCGCCTCATCAAAGTGACCGGTACGCCAGGCACGGTTGGCGGCAGCCATCTCCTGCTCGGTGGAGAGCGGAAGCAGACGCCAGATAACCAGCGCAAACAGACCGATAAACAGCCAACGGGAAGTGGTGGGGCTCATGATGATTTCCGTGATCCAGTTCTCATTTCGTCTATGTAAACGAAATGTAGCGTTGCGATCAAGCAAGAGATCCCTACGACAACCCTTTTTGCACCCGGTCGATCAGCAGTTGTTGTCATTTATCCGGGGTACCTGCAAAATAACTGTATGTATAAACAGTGTCGGTGCACACCATGGCAGGACGAGGCAGCCCCAACAATATCGATCACCGTTTTAGCGGCCCCCTTGTCGAAGCGGTCGATGACGGCTGGCAATCGTCCGATTGGGATGCCGCCTTCACTTCTTCTGTGCCTGGCACCGAGGTGCGGGAGATCGATGCACGCAGTATCATCAGCTACAACAGCTCGCCGGATGTCCCCTTTGGTCGCTCCATCAACCCCTATCAGGGGTGCGAACACGGCTGCATCTACTGCTATGCCAGACCCAGTCACGCCTATCTGGAACTCTCCCCTGGTCTTGATTTCGAGAGCAAGCTGTTTGCTAAACGCAATGCAGCCGATCTGCTGCGTCGGGAGTTTGCCAAACCGGCCTATCAGCCACAGACCATCTTCATTGGCGCCAATACCGACCCCTACCAGCCTGTTGAGCAGCGCTATCGTCTCACCCGTCAACTGCTGGAAGTGATGCTGGCCCATCGCCATCCGGTGGGGCTTATCACCAAAAGCGCCATGATATTGCGAGATCTCGACTTGCTGAGCGAACTCGCCAGCGAAGGGCTCTGTCAGGTGATGGTGTCGGTGACAACCTTGAATGAAACCCTGCGGCGACAGCTGGAGCCCCGAGCAAGCACGGGCGCCGGTCGCTTGAAAGTGGTCGAGAAGCTGGCCAGCGCCGGGGTACGGGTTGGCGTGCTGGCAGCCCCGATGATCCCGCGGCTCAATGAGCCGGAGCTTGAGCAGATCATCAAATCGGCTGCCAATGCTGGCGCCTGTTGCGCCGACTATATCCTGCTGCGCTTGCCTCACGAGCTGGCGCCGCTGTTCAGTGACTGGTTGGATGAGCACTATCCCGGCCAGAAGGAGGCAATTCTGAACCAGCTGCGGGCCAGCCGCGGTGGCGGGCTCAACAGTGCAGCCTTTGGCACGCGGATGCGTGGTGAGGGACACTTTGCCGACCTGTTGTCCCAGCGCTTTTGCCTGATCAGCAAGCGGCTGGGTCTTGGCAAGCGCCATGTTCAATTAAGGGAGGATCTCTTTATCCGCCCGGGCGAACAGCTGACACTCTTCTAAAAAGCCAAAGGCTGCGATGTAACATGCAAGCCTTCAGGGTGCGCGCTCATCCCTGCCCTGCTCCAACAGTTCTGCCGGGAGTCGTGACGGCTCATGGGCCACTTCCAGCGACTCTTCACCACGGGTTGGCAACTCTGCTTCACCCCATACCCGACTCCACCAGATCTCCCAGGTTATCCAACTGGTCATATGCAGCTCCTGTGCGGTCAATGTGAACCACGCTGAGTGTGATGTCAGGATGCATCACTCGCCGGACAAGATAACGCGCTGTGATGACAAGCCAGTGACAAACAAATTACTAAAAAACGTCACCTCGGCAGCATAGCAACCAGAACCATTGAAATCTGAAACTGCTCACAACTTCAGCGAACTCACCTTGAAATCCATCACAAATCCACCGGAATACGATTGCGATTGACCCTGGTTGTGCCAAAGCTGTTCTACCCATTTCAGGCATAGTCACAACAACAAGAAAGGGAAATAACAATGAAACACACAGCGGGAATGCTGGCGATCGCAGGTATGCTGATCGCCCCCTTGGCGCACGCCGATGTCATACTGCACGCCTTCAACTGGAAGTACAGTGAAGTGACCGCCAAAGCTGATCTCATCAAGAGTGCCGGCTATAAACAGGTGCTCATCTCACCGCCACTGAAGTCCTCGGGCAACGAGTGGTGGGCCCGTTACCAACCCCAGGATCTGCGCCTTGTCGACTCCCCCCTTGGCAACAAGCAGGATCTCGAGCAGCTGATCACCGCCATGAAGGCGCGAGGTATCGCCGTCTACGCCGATGTAGTGCTCAATCACATGGCCAACGAAAGCTGGAAGCGCAGTGATCTCAACTATCCCGGCAACGAGCTGCTGCAGAGCTACGCCAGCAACCCCAGCTACTTCGAGCGCCAGAAACTGTTTGGCGATCTTGTGCAAAACTTCCTCTCCGGTCAGGATTTTCATCCGGAAGGGTGCATCACCGACTGGAACAATCCGGGCCATGTCCAGTACTGGCGGCTGTGCGGCGGACCAGGTGACAAGGGCTTGCCGGATCTGGATCCCAACAACTGGGTGGTGAGCCAGCAGCAGGCCTACCTGCAGGCGCTCAAGGGGATGGGAATAAAGGGCTTTCGGGTCGATGCGGTCAAGCACATGAGTGATTACCAGATCAACGCCATCTTCACTCCCGAAATCAAACAGGGGATGCACGTCTTTGGCGAGGTGATCACCACGGGGGGCGCCGGCAACAGCGACTATGAAAACTTCCTCAAGCCCTACCTCGACAGCAGTGGTCAGGGCGCCTACGACTTCCCGCTCTTTGCCTCTCTGCGCGGCGCCTTCAGTTACGGTGGCAGCATGAACCTGCTGGCCGATCCGGGTGCTTATGGTCAGGCACTGCCTGGCAACCGTGCGGTCACCTTCGCTGTCACCCACGACATCCCCACCAATGACGGCTTCCGCTACCAGATCCTGAACCAGACAGACGAGTCGCTGGCCTATGCCTACCTGCTCGGCCGCGATGGAGGCTCGCCACTGGTCTACTCCGATCATGGCGAAACCCGAGACAAGGATGGCTTGCGCTGGCAGGACTACTACCTGCGCGCCGATCTCAAGGGGATGATCCGCTTCCACAATGCGGTTCAGGGCCAACCGATGCAGCTGATCGGCAGCGACAACTGCTTCGTACTGTTCAAACGAGGCACACAGGGGCTGGTTGGTATCAACAAATGCGGGCAGGAGCAGGAGTACTGGCTCGATACCACCAAATACGAGATGAACTGGTATCGCAACTACCGGGATGTGCTCGATCAGAATGCGGTAGTCAATGTGCAGAGTCAGTGGGTACGGCTGGCGATCCCTGCTCGCAGCGCCAGAATGTGGCTGCAGGAGTAATGATGATGCCACGGCAGCTCGGGCCAAAGTGAAGAAAACATCCAAACGAAGAAAATAAAAGAGCGACCGCAAGGTCGCTCTTTTTATCTGCTGCAGCAAGGGGGGAACGATTACTCGTCGCCCGGCTCGCCATCAACGGAACCGGCGGCGTCTGCTGCGGTATCAGTGCCTTCGGACACCTCACCCTCAGCAACCACTGCATCGTTCTCGTCTTCATCGCTTTCGGCGATGCGCTGCAAACCGACGACGGTTTCGTCTTCGCCGGTACGGATCAGACGCACACCACCGGTGTTGCGACCGATAATGCTCACCTCGGCCACACGGGTACGCACCAGAGTGCCGCCGTTGGTGATCAGCATGATCTGATCGGTCTCTTCAACCTGGATGGCATCGATGACCTTGCCGTTGCGATCGTCCACCTTGATTGAGATAACGCCCTGGGTACCACGGCTCTTGGTCGGGTACTCGTCGAGTGCGGTACGCTTGCCGTAACCGTTCTCGGTAGCGGTGAGGATGGCACCTTCGCCGCGCGGAACGATAAGGGAAACCACCTTGTCGCCAGCAGCCAGCTTGATACCACGGACACCGGCGGCGGTACGGCCCATCGGACGCACGCCCTTGAAGGTACCCTTGCTTTCAGTGCCTTCGCCGTTGTCGCTGCCATCATCATCGTTGCCGGCATCGTCGTCGGTTTCGACCTCATCATTGGCATCCGCATCGGCGCGACCACTGCCTTCAGCGAAGCGAACAACCTTGCCCGCATCGGAGAAGAGCATGATCTCGTTACTGCCATCGGTGATATCCACCCCGATCAGCTCATCGCCCTCTTTGAGGTTGATGGCACGGATACCGGAGGAGAGCGGACGGCTGAAGTCGGAGAGACTGGTCTTCTTCACGGTACCGTTGGCGGTCGCGAAGAATACATACTTCTCGGCATCATATTCCTTGACCGGCAGAATGGCGGTGATGCGCTCACCCTCTTCCAGCGGCAGCAAGTTGATGATGGGACGACCACGGGCGCCACGGGACGCTTCCGGCAGCTGATAAACCTTGAGCCAGTAGACCTTGCCGCGGGTAGAGAAGCACAGAATGGTGTCGTGGGTGTTGGCCACCAGCAGACGCTCGACGAAGTCCTCTTCCTTGATCCGGGTGGCCGACTTGCCACGACCGCCGCGGCGCTGGGCCTCGTAGTCGGAGAGCGGCTGATACTTCACATAGCCCTGGTGAGACAGGGTAACCACCACGTCTTCCGGGGTGATCAGATCTTCGATGTTGATCTCGGCACTAGACATGCTGATCTCGGTGCGACGCTCGTCGCCATACTGCTCACGCACGGACAGCAGTTCATCGCGGATCACTTCCATCAGACGAGCCGGACTCGCCAGGATGTGCAGCAACTCGGCAATCAGATCCAGCAGAGACTGGTACTCTTCCAGGATCTTCTCGTGCTCGAGGCCAGTCAGCTTGTGCAGACGCAGGTCAAGGATGGCCTGGGCTTGCTGTTCGGTCAGGAAGTATTGACCTTCACGGATACCGAACTCCGGCTCCAGCCACTCTGGCCGTGCCGCGTCGTCGCCCGCTTTTTCCAGCATGGCGGCCACGTTGCCGAGTTCCCAGCCCTTGGCAACCAGGCCCGCTTTCGCGTCGGCCGGGGTCGCGCTGTGGCGGATCAGCTCGATGATGGGATCAATGTTGGCCAGCGCAACCGCCAGACCTTCCAAAATGTGCGCCCGATCCCGCGCCTTGCGCAGTTCAAACACGGTCCGGCGAGTTACCACTTCACGGCGGTGTAGCAGGAACGCATCCAGGATCTCTTTAAGGTTCATCACCTTGGGCTGGTTGTTATCGAGCGCCACCATGTTGATGCCGAACGTGGTCTGCATCTGGGTGTGCTTGTAGAGATTGTTCAACACAATCTCGCCGGACTCGCCGCGCTTGATCTCGATAACGATGCGCATGCCGTCTTTGTCAGACTCATCGCGCAGGGCACTGATGCCCTCGATCTTCTTCTCTTTGACCAGCTCGGCGATCTTCTCGATCAGTCGAGCCTTGTTCACCTGATAGGGGATCTCGTGAACGATGATGGTCTCGCGACTGGTCTTCTCGTCCACTTCCACTTCAGCTTTGGCCCGCACATAGATGGAGCCACGACCGGTACGGTACGCCTGCACGATGCCGGAACGACCGTTGATAATGCCGCCGGTGGGGAAATCCGGGCCGGTGATGTAGGTCATCAGCTCGTCAATGGTGAGGTCGCCGTTTTCGATCAGCGCCAGGCAGCCGTTGACAATCTCGGTGAGGTTGTGAGGCGGAATGTTGGTCGCCATACCCACCGCGATACCGGAGGAGCCGTTGACCAGCAGGTTGGGAACCTTGGTAGGCATGACCGCCGGGATCATCTCGGTGCCGTCATAGTTCGGCACCCAGTCCACGGTCTCTTTGTCCAGATCAGCCAGCAGCTCGTGGGAGATGCGGGCCATCCGCACTTCGGTATAACGCATCGCCGCGGCGCTGTCGCCGTCGACTGAACCGAAGTTGCCCTGACCATCGACCAGCATGTAACGCATGGAGAAATCCTGCGCCATCCGGACAATGGTGTCATACACAGCGCTATCGCCGTGCGGGTGATATTTACCGATTACGTCACCGACCACACGGGCCGATTTTTTATAGGGCTTGTTCCAGTCGTTCCCCAACTCGTTCATAGCAAACAGAACGCGGCGGTGAACCGGTTTCAAGCCATCACGCACATCCGGCAGAGCTCGTCCTACGATCACGCTCATGGCGTAATCAAGATAGGAACTCTTGAGCTCTTCTTCGATGTTGACCGGCGTGATCTCTCTGGCCAGATCGCTCATAGAAAGCCTTATCCCTAATTAGTTGTTCTTTGGCTTAAACAGCGCGACATGGTAACACACTGAGCCAAATACCTTAAGCCACAAATCGGGTATCAGATCGGGCTGGTGTGACAAAGTCCGTCCGTTATAATGCCCGCCAGGACAATAGATTGCGCCCATGACTCAGAAGCGGGCGCCCTGCCACAGGATCTTCGAAAAATGAACAGTGATGCCAATGTCGATCTGACAGAAATCGCCAAGTTTGAAGCCATCGCCTCCCGCTGGTGGGACATGGAAGGTGAATTCAAACCCCTGCATCAAATCAATCCGGTACGCCTTGACTGGATCACCGACAAAAGTGGCGGTCTGTTTGGCAAGCGCATTCTCGATATCGGATGTGGTGGCGGTATTCTCTCCGAGAGCATGGCCCGCCGTGGTGCCAGGGTCACCGGCATCGACATGGGCAAGGAGCCCCTCGGCGTCGCCCGCCTCCACGCTCTGGAGCAGGGTGTCGAGCTCGAGTACCGCCAGATCACTGCCGAAGCCCATGCCGCCGAAGTGCCGGGCCAGTATGACGTGGTCACCTGCATGGAGATGCTGGAGCATGTGCCGGACCCCGCCTCCGTGCTGCGCGCCATCGCTACCCTGGTGCGCCCGGGCGGACGGGTGTTCGTCTCCACCATCAACCGCAACCCCAAATCCTATCTGATGATGATCATCGGGGCCGAATACCTGATGAAGATGGTGCCCAAGGGTACCCACGATCACAAAAAATTCATCACCCCGGCCGAACTGTGTCGCATGGGTGAAGCCGCGGGCCTGTTGGTGCGCGACATGAGCGGCGTCCACTACGCCCCCCTCACCAACCAGTTCAAGCTCGGCAAGAATGTCGACGTCAACTATATGGTGGAGTTTGTCCGCCCGGAGCACGGCTGATGAGCGCCTCTCGCCCTCTTCCCCTGCGCGGTGTGCTGTTCGATCTGGACGGCACCCTGCTCGACACAGCCCCGGATCTGGGAGCCGCCGTCAACCATGTACTGATCAGCGAAGGCTTTGCACCGCTCTCTGACGACATCATTCGTCAGACCACCTCCCACGGAGCGCTCGGGCTGCTGAAAGCGGGCCTCGGCGATGAACTGCTTGAAGAGCTGGGGGCCACCCGCCTGCGCAATGCCCTGCTCGACTACTACGCGGCCAATCTCTGCGTCGGTACCCGTCCCTATGAGGGAATGGTGGATCTTATCGAGTGGCTCGACGAGAAACAGCTCCCCTGGGGCATCGTCACCAACAAGCCGGGCTTTCTCACCGAGCCACTGCTGGCAGCCCTGCCACAGCTTGCCAGCTGCGGCGTCACCGTCAGTGCCGATACCCTGCCAGTACGCAAGCCCGACCCCGCCCCCATGTTCTTTGCCTGTGAGAAGCTGGGGGTCGAGGCGGCTCACTGCCTCTATGTGGGGGATCATGTGCGGGATATCGAAGCGGGCCGCAATGCTGGCATGCGCACCGCCGTCGCTGGTTGGGGGTATCTCAATGATGAGGAAGACCCCGCCCAGTGGGGCGCTGATCTGCAGTTTGATACCGTGCAAGCCCTGCACCACTGGCTGCGCTATGAGTTGACGGCCAAGGTGTAACGGCAGCCTTACCGGCTGACATGTGATAACGGGGTGGAGAGACTCTCCGCCCCCTGAATCTCTTCCTTTACGCTCCCGCGTCCTGCGCCACCGTCACTC
The DNA here is from genome assembly GCF_049170575.1 of Aeromonas sp. 604282. Lineage (NCBI taxonomy): Bacteria > Pseudomonadati > Pseudomonadota > Gammaproteobacteria > Aeromonadales > Aeromonadaceae > Aeromonas > Aeromonas sp. 604282. The sequence goes on from NZ_JAAKMV010000001.1 coordinate 271,476, forward strand.
CTCTATTGATGGATAATAAAGGCAACTTACCGCCTGTTGGATACCCATTTGACAAGCTCATAGCCGTCACAAAGCGGCCACAACCCCCCATCGTCTGATGCAAAGCCCTTGCCACGCTGAGCCCGCGGCTAGAACAACTGGACAGCTTTTGACCCTTATTGCATAAGGGATAATCAGCCGCCGTTTGCTAGTAAAAAGCACCCTGTTCCGCAAGCAAAAAAAGTTATTTAAATTTTCCATCTTCGATCGGGAGACTTGCATTTAGCGGAGCGGACGAATGAAAACCCGCTCACTGTGAGCGGTCACTAACTGAGGTGGCAAGACTCACAATTTATCCACAGCTCGTCACTTATCCACACATTGCAATGGCGGGCTGACCTCACTATCTTGTAGCTCGAACTTAAAATAACACTACATCTTGTGATTCATCGCACAATCTCTACCCAATACCTGCACATCGCCGGGCAAGGGTGGTGTCATTGTGCGATGGTTTTTCGGGAATCAACTAAAGGTCATCAGCCAATGAACTTGTTTGTGACGAAGCGTAACGGACACAAAGAACCCATCGATCTGGATAAAATTCACCGCGTGCTGGACTGGGCCGCCGAGGGTCTGGACAACGTGTCGGTCTCTCAGGTGGAACTCAAGTCCCACATCCAGTTCTATGACGGTATCCGTACCGCAGACATTCACGAAACCATCATCAAGGCGACGGCTGACCTCATCTCCGAGCAGACCCCGGACTACCAGTACATGGCCGCCCGTCTGGCCATCTTCCACCTGCGCAAGAAGGCCTACGGCCAGTTCGAACCGCCCCACCTCTACCAGCACGTGGCTCGTCTGGTGGACATGGGCAAGTACGACAAACACCTGCTGGAAGACTACACCCAGGCTGAATTCGAAGAGCTGAACGCGCACATGGATCACTGGCGCGACATGAACTTCTCCTACGCGGCGGTCAAGCAGCTGGAAGGCAAGTATCTGGTACAAAACCGTGTCACCGGCGAGATCTACGAGAGCCCGCAGTTCCTCTACATCCTGGTAGCGGCCTGCCTCTTCTCCAAGTACCCGAAAGATACCCGTCTGGACTACATCAAGCGCTTCTATGATGCGGTCTCTACCTTCAAGATCTCCCTGCCGACCCCGATCATGAGCGGCGTGCGCACCCCGACCCGTCAGTTCAGCTCCTGCGTACTGATCGAGTGCGACGACAGCCTGGACTCCATCAACGCCACCGCCAGCTCCATCGTGCGTTACGTCTCCCAGCGCGCCGGTATCGGCATCAACGCTGGTCGCATCCGCGGTCTGGGCAGCCCAATCCGTGGCGGCGAGGCGTTCCACACCGGTTGCATCCCCTTCTACAAATACTTCCAGACTGCCGTGAAGTGCTGCTCCCAGGGCGGCGTGCGCGGCGGTGCGGCCACCCTGTTCTACCCACTGTGGCACACCGAAGTGGAAAGCCTGCTGGTTTTGAAGAACAACCGCGGCGTGGAAGAGAACCGTGTCCGTCACATGGACTACGGCGTGCAGATCAACAAGCTGATGTACCAGCGCCTCATCAAGGGCGGTGACATCACACTGTTCTCCCCGTCCGATGCGCCGGGTCTGTACGATGCGTTCTTCGCGGATCAGGACAAGTTCGAAGAGCTCTACGTCAAGTACGAGCAGGATCCGGCCATTCGCAAGAAGACCCTCAAGGCAGTCGATCTCTTCTCCCTGATGATGCAGGAGCGTGCCGGTACCGGTCGCATCTATATCCAGAACGTCGATCACTGCAACACCCACAGCCCGTTTGATCCGAGCGTGGCGCCAGTGCGCCAGTCCAACCTCTGCCTCGAGATTGCGCTGCCGACCAAGCCGCTCAACAACATCGACGACGAGAACGGCGAGATCGCCCTGTGCACCCTCTCCGCCTTCAACCTGGGTGCCATCGAGAAGCTGGAAGATCTGGAAGAGATGGCCGATCTGGCCGTACGCGCCCTCGATGCCCTGCTCGACTATCAGGACTACCCGATTGCCGCCGCCAAGAAGGGCAGCATGGGTCGTCGTACTCTGGGGATCGGCGTCATCAACTACGCCTACTACCTTGCCAAGAACGGTGCCCGCTACTCTGACGGCTCAGGTCTGGCCCTGACTCACCGCACCTTCGAGGCGATCCAGTACTACCTGCTGAAAGCCTCCGTGCAGCTGGCCCGCGAGTTCGGCCCCTGCCCGCTGTTTGGCGAGACCACCTATGCCCAGGGCATTCTGCCGATCGACACCTACAAGAAGGATCTGGATGCACTGTGCAACGAGCCGCTGCATCTGGATTGGGAAAGCCTGCGCGAAGAGATCAAATCCGTGGGCTTGCGCAACTCCACCCTGACCGCCCTGATGCCGAGCGAGACCTCCAGCCAGATCTCCAACGCCACCAACGGCATCGAGCCGCCGCGCGGTCTGGTGTCGGTCAAGGCGTCCAAAGACGGCATTCTCAAACAGGTGGTGCCCGAGTATGATCGCCTGAAAGATCAATACGAACTGCTCTGGAAGCAACCGAGCGTTGACGGCTACCTGCAGCTGGTCGGTATCATGCAGAAGTTTGTGGATCAGGCGATCTCCGCCAACACCAACTACGATCCGGCCCGTTTCGAAGGCAACAAGGTGCCGATGAAGCAGCTGTTGAAGGACTTGCTGACCGCCTACAAATACGGCCTCAAGACCCTCTACTATCACAACACCCGTGATGGTGCAGACGACACCCAGACCGACCTGCAAGATGACGGTTGTGCTGGCGGGGCTTGCAAAATCTAAGTCACGACAAGATCTGATAACCGGGCGGGAGCGACAAGCTCCCGCTCTCCTGTTTTCTCCATACAGACATTCTGGTAACCATGGCCTATTCAACTTTCTGCCAAACCCAAAACGACCAGCTCAAAGAGCCGATGTTTTTTGGCCAATCGGTCAACGTAGCCCGTTATGACCAGCAAAAGCACGAAGTGTTCGAGCGGCTGATCGAAAAGCAGCTCTCCTTCTTCTGGCGCCCGGAAGAGGTGGATGTCTCCCGTGATCGCATCGACTACCAGGCCCTGCCGCCCCACGAGCAGCACATCTTCATCTCCAACCTGAAGTACCAGACCCTGCTTGACTCCATTCAAGGTCGCAGCCCCAACGTGGCGCTGCTGCCGCTGGTCTCCATTCCGGAGCTGGAAACCTGGATCGAGACCTGGGCTTTCTCCGAGACCATCCACTCTCGCTCCTACACCCATATCATCCGCAATATCGTCAACACCCCCGCCCAGGTGTTCGACGACATCGTGACCAACGAGCAGATCTTGAAGCGCGCCGGCTCCATCAGCCACTTCTACGACGACCTGATCGAAGCGACCGCCCTCTACAACCTGCACGGTGAAGGGACCCACACCGTCGCTGGCCGCGAGGTGACCATCACCTTGCGCGAGCTCAAGAAGAAGCTCTATCTGTGCCTGATGAGCGTCAACGCGCTGGAAGCAATTCGCTTCTACGTCAGCTTCGCCTGCTCCTTTGCCTTCGCCGAGCGTGAACTGATGGAAGGCAACGCCAAGATCATCAAGATGATCGCCCGCGACGAAGCGCTGCACCTCACCGGCACCCAGCACATGCTGAACCTGATGCGTACCGGCCAGGATGACCCGGAGATGGCCGAGATCGCCGCCGAGTGCGAACAGGCCTGCTTCGAGATCTTCAAGGAAGCGGCCATTCAGGAGAAAGAGTGGGCCGAGTACCTGTTCCAGGACGGCTCCATGATCGGCCTGAACAAGGACATCCTCTGCCAGTACGTGGAGTACATCACCAACCTGCGCATGAGTGCGGTCGGCCTGCAGCCAGCCTTTGCCGGCACCAAGCAGAACCCGATCCCCTGGATCAACACCTGGCTGTCATCCGACAACGTACAGGTCGCCCCGCAAGAGGTAGAGGTCAGCTCCTATCTGGTCGGTCAGATCGACAGCGAAGTCAATGCCGATGACCTGGGTGATTTCGAGCTGTGAGTGACGCCACCAACATGCGGACCCCTGCCCCGCACGCGCCTGCCGAACAGCAAGCGGTCGTGGCACCACGGGTACATACCCGGGATGGTGCCGTGCTGCACGCCCATCCCGGCGAAAGCGTGTTGGAGACCCTGGAGCGCCATGGGCATCATGTGGAGTTCCAGTGTCGCAGCGGCTATTGCGGCGCCTGCCGCACTCCGCTGATGGCCGGCAAGGTGCACTACCCCAATGTGCCGCTGGCATTCGTCGCCCAGGGGGAGTGCCTCCCCTGCTGCTGCAAACCGGTCGGCGCCATCCGGCTGGATATCCAGAAGAGCTGACGCAGCCACTGACTGGCAACTCGCACAAAATATAGAAAGCCGCCGGAGCAATCCGGCGGCTTTTTTGTCTCTTCATCTTTGCTCGGGTTTGCTCGGGCGCCCGATTACAGACGCCCAACCCCTCAGAGGATTACAACCAGGGGGCGGCAGTCGGCCCGTGGTGCAGGCCCAGTTTCCAGACCCGGCCGAAGTGCTTGTAGTGACCGGCTGCGACGCCAGCCTTCTCGCCCATGCCGTGGTAGAGGTCGAGGTGGCCCTTCTTCACCGCCCCGCCCACATCCAGCGCAATCAACAGCCGCAGCTGGTGCTTGCCGGTCCAGTTGCCCTCTTTGTCGAGCAAAGGCACTTCCGCCAGGATCGGCGTCCCCATCGGCAACAGGGTCTTGTCGGCAGCGACGGCCGCCATCGGCAGCAGCGGGATACCGGCTGCGCCGATCACATCATTGGTGGGTCGACGCTCGAAGAAGACATAGGAGGGGTTCTGCTCCACCAGCTCCTTGACGCTCTCCTCCGGCTGGCGGCTCGCCCAATCTTTGATGGCTTTCATCGACATCTGCTCTTTGGGCACTTCACCGCGGTCGATCAGCACCCGGCCGATACTCACGTAACCGTGGCCGTTCTTGCCGCTATAGCCCAGATATTGCAGCCGATCCTCATCGCCATAGTGGACAAAGCCCGAGCCCTGCACATCCATCAGGAAGTTGTCGATAAGGGATTTGCTGTAACCCAGCTCCAGTCCGCGGTTGGCCAGGGCCCCCTGATGGATCTCGGCCCGGGTCGGACAGCGACCACCACATTTGGGCATGGCATAGATGGGATATTTGTACTTGGCATCCGGGCGGTGGCGCACTTCCAGCACTGGCGAGTAGTAACCGGTAAAGAGCACGTTACCCATGCGATCCGCGCCGCCCAGCTGAGCCAGGCTGATACCGTAACGGGTAATGTCGGCAGGATTGCCGCCGCCCGCCACCCAGCGGGAGAGCTGATGATAGAGCTCGCCATAACGGCGAGTCATCTTGCCGGAGCGCTCCAGTACCAGTCGGCTCTGCGGGCCAAACTTGCTGTAGTCGGCACGCGCACGGCTATTGACCCGCTCCACCCTCACCAGATCCTCTGGCAAGGTCCCGTCCAGATACTGCTTGCCCAGATTTTCCGGCACCTCGCAGTTAAGAAAGCATCTGTTGTCGGTCTGTTTTTTGGGCACTTCTGCTTTGTCAGAGTTGCCCGCACAACCGGCCAGTCCCAGCACTGCGGCGGTCAGCCAGTACGCGTGTTTGTTCATATGTCCTCATATAACGCCAAGAGCCATGCTCGGCGGGGAAGATGCCAAATTTGCAGGGGGAAAGCAAACGACATCAATCACTTGAAGCAGGATTTCTCCAAAGGGGATCCGCTGGGTTATAACAAGGTGACAGGATGTGCGAGGTGATGGATGGAACAGCTCGAAATCTTCCCGCTGCAGAGCCCCTGCATCGGGGTCTGCGAAGTGAACAACAAGGGCTACTGCAAGGGGTGCCTGCGCAATCGCGAAGAGCGTTTCAACTGGCTCGCCATGACCCCCGCCCAGCAGCAGGATGTGATGCGTCTGTGCCGGGATCGCAAACGCCGGGTCGAGGCTGCGCGGCGCAAGGCTCATGAAGGCGATCAACCCGAACCAATACCGCAATCTGGCTGGGATTTCTGACCTCGGCCTACCAGCAATCCTCCTCATAGCTCATCAATTCCCCAGCAAAACAAAAAGCGGCCCGCAGGCCGCTCTTGGTTATGACATGTTGCCGGGTGGCAAGGCTTATGCCGTGGCCAGTTTGGCCTGCTCTTCGCCGCGCTTGAGCATGGCGTAGGAGACACCGGTCAGCAGCGAGCCTGCCGCAATCGCCACGATATACATCATGACGTTGCTGATGGCGTGCGGGATAAAGAGCACGAACAGACCGCCGTGGGGAGCCATCAGTTCGCAGCCAAACAGCATGGAGAGCGCACCAGTCAGGGCGCCGCCTACCATACAGGCCGGGATGACGCGCATCGGATCCTTGGCGGCAAACGGGATGGCGCCCTCAGAGATAAAGCACAGGCCCAGCACGAAGGAGGCTTTGCCCGCTTCCTGCTCCGCCTTGATGAACTTGGTGCGAGCCAGGAAGGTCGCGATCCCCATCCCCAGTGCCGGCACCATACCAGCGGCCATCACCGCGGCCATCGGGGCGTAGGTTTTGGAGGCCAGCAGGCCGACACCGAAGGCGTAGGCCGCCTTGTTGACCGGGCCGCCCATGTCAAAGCACATCATGGCACCGATGATTACGCCCAGCAGCACGGCGTTGGCAGAGCCCATGTTGTTGAGGAACTCGGTCATGGCATTCATGATGCCGGCCACCGGCCCCCCCACCACATAGATCATCACCAGACCGGTAAAGAGGCTGGCAAAGAGCGGAATGATCAGGATGGGCTTGAGCGCTTCCAGGGTTACCGGCAGGCGCACCTTGTCACTCAGGTATTTGGCGCTGTAACCGGCCAGGAAACCGGCCACGATGCCGCCAAGGAAACCGGCCCCCAGCGAGCTTGCCAGCATACCGCCGATCATGCCGGGAGCGAGACCCGGGCGGTCAGCGATGGAGTAGGCAATGTAACCGGCCAGCACCGGGATCATCAAGGCAAAGGCGGAGCCACCACCGATCTTCATCAGAGCGGCGGCCAGAGTGCCTTCCACCTTGAACGCTTCGATACCGAACACAAACGAGAGCGCGATGATAAGGCCGCCCGCCACCACCATGGGCAGCATGAAGGAGACGCCGGTCAACAGGTGCTTGTAGGGGCCGGCTTTTTCCTCTTTCTTGGGTTGGCTGGCACCGCTGTGGCGATACTGTGTCGCCTCATTCCACGCCTTGTCGAGCTCGGCGCGAGTTTTCTTGAGCGCCGCACCGGTACTGGTGCGATAGACCTGCTTGCCATCGAAACGGGCCATGTCCACCTCGATATCGGTGGCGAGGAACACCAGATCGGCAGCTGCAATCTCCTCGGCGGTCAGGGCGTTCTGGGCACCGACCGAGCCTTGAGTCTCGACGCGGATCTGATAACCCAGCTGTTTGGCCATGGTCTCCAGCGCTTCTGCCGACATAAAGGTGTGGGCCACCCCGGTCGGGCAGGCGGTCACCGCCACGATGTGCTTGCCAGCGGCGGCCGGTTTGGCAGCAGCAGGCGCGGCTTGATGGCGATAGAGGCTGGCACCGCTGGTTGCGGCTTTCAACAAGGCGGCGGGATCCTGAAGGGCGAGATCCATGCTGCCCTGATAGACCCGCTTGCCATCATAGGCGGCGAGATCCACCGGGGCACTGGCGACAACCAGCACCAGATCGGCGGCAGCAATCTGCTCCTTGTTCGGCACTTGGCGGGGTTGCACGCTGAAGCCGACGTCGAGGGTGAGTTCCCAGCCAGCCAGTTTGGCCTGCTGTTCTATCCGTTTTGCAGCGAGAAAGCTGGTGGCAATGCCCGCCGGGCAAGCCGTAACCAAGATTGCTTTCATTGGGCATCTCCTGAGTTTTCCATTGAGGGGGTATGGCACTGAACCGGTGCCAGCTCATCCAGAGGCTGTACGCGCACCTGTTCAAGTAAAGGGTTGAGCACACTGATATCGTTAAAGCCTACCGCGACCTGACTGACCGCCAAGGCCGAAACGGCGGTAGCCAGCCGCAGGGTCTGCTCCGGCACCCAGCCAAGGCTGAGGCCATGGGCGAGACCAGCCACCAGCGAATCGCCAGCACCCACAGTGCTGACCACCTGCATCCGCGGCGGAATGGCCTGCCAGACGGCATCCGGGGCAAACCAGATGAGGCCATCGGCACCGTTGGAGATCACCACGTTGGGGATCCCGCTGGCTTGAAGCGCGCGGGCACACTCGGCCTGCTCGCTCAGCGTCTTGACGGGGCGGCCCGCCCACTGGCTCAGCTCCTCCAGATTGGGTTTGACCAGGGTCGGCGCCGCCTTGATCCCTTCGCTTAGCGCCGCACCGCTGCAATCGAAGATCACCTGCTTGCCCTTGGCCTTGAGCAGGCGGATCAGATGGGCGCAGTAATCGGGGGCCACCCCTTTGGGCAAGCTGCCCGCCAGCACAAACCACTGTGCATGCGCAGCCAATTGGTCGATGGCCTGCTCCAGCGCACTCACCTCCCCTTGCTGGATGGTGAGCCCCGGCAGGTTGAGATCGGTGACCCGACCGGATTGCTCGGAGATCTTGACGTTGATGCGGGTGCTGCCCGCGACACGGACAAAGTGATCATCCAGCGCCCGCTCTGCAAACAGAGAGACAAAGCTCTGTTCATTGTCAGCGCCCAGCCAGCCGGTGACGCCTACCTCGCGGCCCAAATCCTTGAGCACCATGGCGACGTTGATCCCCTTGCCCGCCGCACGCAGGTTGGCCTCGCTCACCAGATTGACCTCGCCAAGGCTCATCGCCTCGAGACGGGTGGTGAGATCAAGGGCGGGGTTGAGGGTAATGGTGACAATCTTCATCAATGTGCCCCCTCGCCGAGACCGGCGGCGATCGCCTCACCGATCCCCTTGAGGGCGGCTTCGGCATCTGCCCCTTCGGCGCGAAATGCCAGACGATGCCCGCACTTGACCCCAAGGCCGATCACCTTCATCAGGCTCTTGGCGGAGACTGCCTCGCCGCTGCCATCCAGATTGGCAACCCGGATGTCTGATTCAAACTCTTTGGCCACCTTGACCAGCATGGCACCCGGGCGGGCGTGAAGACCGTGAGGGTTGATGATGGTGAAGGTTTCGGAAAGACCGCTCGCGTGGCCCGCTTGCAGCATGGCCAGTCCCTCACCACCCGCCAGCGTAGCGAGTTGGCCGGCAGCCGCCAGTTTGGCCAGATTCTCCAGCTGCGGCAGATGGCTGCTATCTGCGGCACACAGCAGCAGCATGGCGCTGACCGGCAGATCCCCTGTCATGAGGGGGCTACTCGGGGTAGCCAGCACCCAGCCGGTCTGGGCTGCTTGCGCGCGGGCCAGCCAGACGCCCTCGCCCAGATAGGCAGGTTCGCTTGCCAGCAGGGCGCTCACCATGGCGGCATCACCCCAACCGGCGGACTTGGCGCGGGCAGCGGCTCCCAGCAGCAGTTGGTCGCGATCATCGGCCGGGAAGTCGGCCAGGGTCAGGTATTGCACCTCTTTGGCGGCAGTGGCGCCGGTCAGGATATTGATGATGGTGTCGGCGTCGGTGGCCTCTTTGAGCTGGGCTGCCGCCTGCTCGTCACCCAACACGTGGGTGAGCTGGCGCAAGATGCCCAGATGCTCGTCTGACTTGGCAGCGATACCGATGGCGACGTAGGCGATCTGCCCCTCATCCCACTCGATACCATTGGGGAACTGGGCCACCATGACGCCGGTGCTCTTCACCAGATGACGGGTGTCGGTGGTGCCGTGGGGAATGGCGATGCCGCTGCCAAGATAGGTGGCATGCTGCGCTTCACGGGCCAGCATCCCATCCACATAGCCCGCTTCCACCAGACCGGCTTCGGTCAGTTTGCCTGCCAGCAGGGCAATGGCGCCCGACTTGGTCGCCACCGACTGTCCCAGCAAGATCTGCTCTCGCGCCAACTTCAACATAGAGACTCTCCATCAGGTTCCGGCCGCGCCGGTACGTCACAATTGAACATTCGGATAACTCGCCAGCTGACAATAGACCCGAGCACGGTTCACTGTGATCGGGGCCCGATTTTCAGGCCACAGGGTCTCTTCGTTGCTGACAGGCTGAATCGTTTCACTTACACTCAGACTGAATCGTTTCAGCGAATTGATCAAGTACCCACAAAGAGTGCTTTTCAATGATATGATCCCGCGCACACTTTTCGGTGCCCTCACCCGGCAGTGACCGTGGGCCTTGCAACTCAAACAGAGCCAATATGATGAAACTGGATGAAATCGCCGCCCTCGCCGGTGTCTCGCGCACCACGGCAAGCTATGTGATCAATGGCAAGGCCGACCAATACCGCATCAGTCAGGCCACCCGCGACAAGGTGATGGCCGTAGTCACCGCCCATAACTACCAGCCGGACAGCCGCGCCGCCTCCCTGCGCGGCGGCCAGACCAAGACCCTTGGCTTTATCCTGCCCGACCTTGAGAACGCCAGTTATGCCAAGCTGGCCAAACGGCTGGAACAGGGGGCCCGGGCGCAGGGCTATCAGCTGCTGATCGTCTGCTCGGAAGATGATCCCGCCACCGAAAAAGAGCTGGCCCAGATGCTGGTGAGCCGCCATGTGGATGCCCTGCTGGTGGCCAGCTGCCTGCCGCCGGACGACCCCTTCTACGGTAAATTGCAGGCGCAAGGCAGCCAGATCCTCGCCATCGACCGGGCGATGGCCGCCGACAAGTTCGTCACCGTCGCCAGTGAAAACGAGAAAGCGAGCTTTGATCTCACCAGCTCCCTGCTTACCCCGACCTTGCGCCATATCGCCTTGATCACCGCGCTGCCGGCACTCACGATCAGCAAGGAGCGCAAAGCCGGTTTCGAGCAGGCGGTCGCCAGTCATAGCACGGCTCGCCACCTGTGTGAGGGGGATCACTTCTCCCGTCTTGAGGGGTATCGCCTGATCAAAGATCTGCACCAGCAGCTGGGCCAGTTGCCCGAAGCGCTGATCACCACCTCCTATATCCTGATGGAGGGGGTACTCGACTACCTTTTGGAGCAAGAGATCGACATGAGCCAGCTCGCCATGGCCACCTTCGGGGACGATCGCCTGCTCGACTTCCTCCCCTTTGGCATCAACTCCCTGCCCCAGCAGCACGACGCGCTGGCCAACCAGGCGCTGGAGCTAGCGCTCAAGGCGGTGAACGGCGACTACCAGAGCGGGCTGCACTATGTGAGCCGCACCCTCAAGCGCCGTCGCTAACCTGACCGCAGCAGACCCGATTTTCTGTCAATGGGTGGGTAAAGCGAACAGATGACAATAAGGCTGCCAGCATCGGCAGCCTTATTGTTTTCCCCCACAACCCTACCCGCCCGCTTTGCTTTCTCTACAGGTTTGACCGACCAAGCAACCGGCCGCCACACCCCTGTTGTCCCTCAACGCCACGCCAGCGTTCATACAACACCCTCCCCGCTCCCCTATCTGCGCTGCTGCCACTTGGCTGACCTGTATCAATGCGCCCCTGCCAGTCATTTTTTCGGTGCTTTTTTCTGCAATTAGCCATCACTGTCATCATTTATTTCCACTTTCTGCCACAAGCCAGCACAAGATCCGTATAAAAGGGGTTGTTTCCGCTATTTTGATCCGCTAACGTGGCAACCATCTTTTACAACTGACAGGTTTTAGGTACAGATGTTCCCGTTCCGATATTGCTAGCCTCCGGTCCTATCACCGGAGGCACCTTCTGATAACGCCAATCGGCCCCTCTTGTTGACGTCACTGCTGACATCGCCTGTTTGCACTGACACCGCTACGTTCGGATGGATAACATGAATACCAAAACCCTGGGTTGTACCCTGTTGATTGCCGGCACCACCATAGGCGCCGGCATGCTGGCCCTGCCGCTGGCCTCCTCCTCCCTCGGCGGCCCCGCCACCCTGCTGCTGATGGTTGGCCTCTGGGCCCTGATGGCCTTCACCGCCATGCTGCAAGTAGAGGCAAGCCTCAACACCGGCAAATGGTACCTGCACCAGCTGGCGGATCATTTGCTCGGCCCCTGGGGCAAGCGCATCGCCTCCTTCTGTATCCTGATGCTGTTCTACTCGCTGGCCTCCGCTTACATCAGCGGTGGCAGCAGCCTGCTGGCACAGGCGCTGGCCGATGCGGGCATGACTCTCAGCCAGGAGCAGGCCGCCTGGGCCTTTACTCTGCTGTTTGGCGGCATGGTCTGTGTCGGCACCCGCTCGGTGGATTACCTCAACCGGCTGATGTTCACCGTCAAACTGGTAATCATGGTGGTGGTGCTGGCGTTGCTGCTGCCCCGCACCGAAGGGCAGCATCTACTTTCGATGCCGCTGGGTCAGGGCCTGTTGCTGGCGGGCCTGCCGGTCATCTTCACCTCGTTCGGCTTTCACGGCTCCATTCCGAGTGTCATGCTCTACCTCGGCGATTGTCCCAAACAGCTGCGCCGGGTCTTTGTCTGGGGCTCCGCCCTGCCGCTGATCCTCTACGTGCTGTGGCAGGTAGCGATCCTCGGTCTGCTCGGCCAGCAAGCCCTGCTGCAAACCGGCGGCGCGCTGGACAGCCTGCTGGCCAACGTCGGCAAGCTGGTGAGCTGGCCGGCCTTCAATCAGGCTATGCACCTGTTTGCCGATCTGGCGCTCGCCACCTCCTTCCTCGGGGTGACGCTGGGGCTGTTCGACTTTATGGCCAAGGTAACCCGCCGCAAGGACAACTGGCAGGGCCGCAGCCAGACCGGTCTTATCACCTTCGTGCCGCCGCTGCTGTTTGCCCTCTACTTCCCGCAGGGCTTTATCATGGCGCTTGGCTACGCTGCCATTGCGCTGGCGATCCTCGCGGTACTGCTGCCGGTAGCGCTGGTATGGCAGAGCCGCAAGCAAGCTCCCGCCCACCACTACCGCGCCCCGGGTGGCGTGGTGGCGCTGGGAGTGGCTGCCGCCATGGGCGCATTGATTGTCGGCGTCCAGATCAGCGTCAGCCTTGGAATGCTGCCCGCGCTGTAATCTTTGCTGCAATTCAATACGCCAGATAGGCAAAAGCCCCGCCAATCAGATTGGCGGGGCTTTTGCTATTGGGGTCTGCATAACGTGCGCCATATCGCAATATGACGGCTCAATCTGGTACTAATGGCTGCTACCCTCAAGGCAAGACCTTGAGATGCCGAGCAATGTGGCGTCTCTCAACACCAGCCACCCGATATCATCACACCGGGAGCCAGATACCATGACCATACTGCCTGTTTACGCGGCCCTGCTCGCTCTGCTGTTTGTGTTGCTGAGCATTCGTACCATTCGCACCCGTCACCGCCAGAAAGTGGCGCTCGGCCATGGCGATGATCCCGCCATGCTGCGGGCCATGCGGGTGCACGCCAACTTTGCCGAGTATGTCCCCCTCGCTCTGCTACTGATCTATTTCGTCGAAACCGGCAGCCATGCCCCTTGGGTGGTTCATCTGCTGGGGAGTGCCTTGCTGCTTGGTCGCCTCTGTCACGCCTTTGGCATGAGTCGCACACCGGAGAATTTCCGCTATCGGGTGGTGGGAATGGGGCTGACCTTCACGGTGATCCTGGTGAGCGCGGCCTGTCTCCTGCTCACCGCCCTGCTCTCCTGACCAGAGCAGGTCAGCCAAACGCGGAGCCGCCGAAACAGAAATAGAAAAGCCCTGCCGATATGGCAGGGCTTTTCGTTTAACCGTTCAGAGCGGGAGAGTGACTCTCCTTGCCCTTACTGGTTGTGGCTGGCGCGACGGGGACGACGGGCCTGAGCCGGCTTGGCGGCGCCATCAGCCGAACGCTGACCACCCTGGGGCTTGGGCTTGCTGCCGTTGCCAGATCGGTTAGCGCCTGCGTTGCCACCGTTGTTGCCAGAGCGAGTGGCACCCTGACGCTGGCCTTGACCTTGCGGACGCGGCGCACGGCGCTGCTCGCTCGGATCACGAGGCTCTTTGCGCAGCGGCGCGCCGATACCACGGCTTATGTTATCGAGGGTCTCGCGGGAGGCTTCAAAACCGGCCACCTGCTCGCACCGAATGCTCTGCTTGGTCAGACGCTCGATCGCCTTGATAAGCTTGCCTTCATCGGCAGCCACCAGGGAGATGGCGTGACCGGCAGCACCGGCACGGCCGGTACGACCGATGCGGTGAACATAATCTTCCGCCACGTTGGGCAACTCGAAGTTGACCACTTGCGGCAACTTGTCGATGTCCAGACCACGAGCGGCGATGTCGGTCGCCACCAGCACCTTGACGCTACCATCCTTGAAACCGGCCAGCGCGCGAGTACGGGCACCCTGGCTCTTGTTACCGTGGATGGCAGCGGCGCTGACGCCGTTCTTGTCGAGGGTCTCGGCAACACGGTTGGCCATGTGCTTGGTACGGGTGAACACCAGTACCTGCTGCCAGTTGTTGCTGGTGACCAGATGACTCAGCAGCGCGATCTTGTTGGCCTTGTCGCACGGGTGCACCAGCTGCTCGATACGCTCGGCAGTGCTGTTGCGCGGGGCCACTTCGATCACCGCCGGGTTATCCAGCAGACCAGTGGCCAGTTCGCGGATCTCATCGGCGAAAGTCGCGGAGAAGAGCAGGTTCTGGCGCTTCTTCGGCATCAGAGCCAGGATGCGGCGGATGTCGCGGATAAAGCCCATGTCGAGCATGCGATCCGCTTCGTCCAGTACCAGGATCTCCACCTCGTCAAACTTGACGGCATTCTGGTTGTAGAGATCGATCAGACGGCCCGGACAGGCCACCAGCACATCCAGACCACGGCGAGTCGCCATCATCTGCGGGTTGATGCTCACGCCACCGAATACCACGTGGCTGCGCAGGGGCAGATGCTTGCCATAGTTGCGCACGCTCTCGCCCACCTGGGCGGCCAGCTCGCGCGTCGGGGTCAGTACCAGCGCACGGACGCGGTTCGGAGAGACCTTGCGCTTGCTCTCCATCAAACGTTGCAACATCGGCAGGGTAAAGCCTGCGGTCTTGCCGGTCCCTGTTTGGGCCGCCGCCATCAGATCGCGGCCAGCCAGAACGGCGGGGATCGCTTGCTGCTGAATGGGAGACGGGGTGTCGTAGCCTTGCTCGGCAACGGCACGCAACAAGGGTTCGGCCAGACCGAGGGAAGTAAAACTCATAATTACCTGCTAGAGATAGGGGCGCCGGGGATTTGTGGTGGGGCTCCTCTGCTGAGCCGATGCCATCTCACAAGATCTGGGCCTATTGAGAAAACAACGATTTCCCCGGGGAGCAGAGCAAAGGGGAAAGAATAGAGGCGCAGTCTAACGGAGTTGCCCGGGATAAACGAGAAAAATGTGATGCTCCTCCCAGCACGAACAGAAAATCCCCCTCCTGCCCCCCGAATAATCCCGTTGATTGATGTAGCACGCACCACACTATTAACTGGCAACACAATATCAGCCCTCGCAGGCATGTCTAGCGGGGCAAAAGCACGGGATAGAAGAACACAATAACGAGGTTTAGCGATGACAACCCGATATCGTTCACGGGGCAATGCCTGCAGCAAATGGCAGACAAGGATTGGCCTGCTGCTTCTGCTGCTAAGCCCTGCGCTGCAGGCCAGTCAGACCCTGACCGTGGCCTGGAGTCACTGGCCCCCCTTCAGCCAAATCAACAACCAGGGTGAGCTTGATGGGCTGGATGTCAGCCTGACCCGCCAGATCCTCACCCAGGCTGGCTTTGCCCCCAAGTTTCGCGAACTTCCCTGGGCGCGGGCACTGCATCTGGTAGAACACGATCAGCTGGATGTAGCGATGGCCGCGCTACCACTACCAGAGCGGCAAAAGTATGCCCGCTTCTCTGCCCCCTATCGCCAGAGTGCCTATGTGCTGTTGAGTAATAACCCTATCCCCGGCCATCAGGATCGCTGGGGAAAGCTCGATACCTTGTCCAAACTGTGCCACAACAAGGAGCTCAAAATTGGCAAACTACGCGGTACTCGCCCCATTCATCAAATTGAGGGATGTCCTGCCCTCAAAGTGGCGACCGAGTACAATGCAGATGATCGGCTGATCGATCTGCTGCTAGCCCGCCGCCTCGATGGCATCATCATGGAGTGGCAGTATGCTCGCTATCGGCTCTCCCAATTGGGTGCCGAGGAATTTATCAGCTGCCAGCTATTACTACACCACCAGCCGGTCAGTCTGATGTTTGCCAAAAACAGCGTGAGCGAAGAACAGATCCTCAAAGTCAACGAGGCCATTCATGCCTTGCCCAAACCCCACAACAAGTTCTCGCCCCCAAGGTGTCGCCTCAATGCCGATCCGGGCGCCGCGGATCTGCTGACCCGCACTCTCCGCAAGCATTGACGGGATAAGCCGCCACCTGAAATAGCAAAGGCGACCCGAAGGTCGCCTTTTTGGTATTGTCGAACTTGTTCCCCAAACAGGGAGCGATCAGTCGATAAGCAGCAACAGCGATCAGCGCAGCTGCGGGGTATGGGTCAACACCCCCTGATTCTGGGCGCGATGGCGCAGCAGGTGATCCATCAATACCAGAGCCAGCATGGCTTCGGCGATGGGCACGGCGCGAATGCCAACGCACGGATCGTGACGACCCTTGGTGATCATCTCGATTGCCTCGCCTTCGGTATTGATGGTCTTGCCCGGCACAGTGATGCTGGAAGTCGGTTTGAGCGCCATGCTCACCACAATATCCTGACCCGACGAAATGCCGCCGAGAATGCCGCCCGCATGGTTGCTGGCAAAGCCCGCCGGGGTCATCTCGTCGCGATGTTCGGAGCCTTTTTGCTCCACCACCGCAAAGCCGTCACCGATCTCCACCCCTTTCACCGCATTGATGCCCATCATGGCGTGGGCAATGTCGGCGTCGAGGCGATCAAATACCGGCTCACCCAGGCCCACCGGCACATGGCGCGCAATGACCTGCACCTTGGCACCGATACTGTTGCCCTCTTTTTTCAGGTCGCGCATGTATTGATCCAGTTCTTCCAGCTTGCCCGCATCGGGGAAGAAGAAGGGATTCTGCTCAATCTGCGCCGCGTCAAACGCCTCGGCCTTGATGGGGCCGAGCTGGGAGAGAAAACCGGTGATCTCGATGCCATGCACCTGTTTGAGGTACTTCTTGGCGATCGCCCCAGCTGCTACCCGCATCGCGGTTTCGCGGGCGGAGGAGCGACCACCGCCACGATAGTCCCGCTGACCATACTTCTGGTGGTAGGTGTAGTCAGCGTGACCCGGCCGGAACAGATCCTTGATATCGGAGTAATCCTTGGAGCGCTGATCGGTGTTCTCGATGAGCAACCCGATGGAGGTGCCGGTGGTCTTGCCCTCAAACACTCCGGAGAGGATCTTCACCTCATCCGACTCACGGCGCGGCGTGGTGTAGCGGGAAGTGCCCGGCTTTCGCCGATCCAGATCCCCCTGCAGATCCGCTTCGCTTATCTCCAGCCCCGGCGGGCAGCCATCAACCACGGCGCCCAGCGCCAAGCCGTGGCTCTCGCCAAAGGTGGTGACCCGAAAGAGTTGACCAAAACTGTTCCCTGCCATGCGCGCTCCTGCTTAGTTCTTGTAGATGGCGAAATGATCCTGATACTGCACCAGCTCTTCACGGGTCATCACAAAGACGCCATGACCGCCGTTTTCGAATTCAACCCAGGTAAAGGGGATCTCGGGGAACTGGGCTTCCAGATGGATCATGCTGTTGCCTACTTCAACCACCAGCACGCCGTTATCCTTGAGGAAATCTGCCGCATGAGCCAGCAGACGCTTGGTCAGTTTGAGACCATCGGAGCCGGACGCCAGCGCCAGCTCGGGCTCGTGACGGAACTCGTCCGGCAGATCCGACATATCTTCGGAGTCCACATAGGGCGGGTTGGAGACGATGAGATCGTACTTGTCGCCCGCCGGCAGATCGCGGAACAGATCGGAGCGGATCGGAATGACCTGCTGCTCCAGCCCGTGATCGTTGATGTTGCGCTCGGCCACGTTCAGCGCATCGATGCTGATGTCGATGGCATCCACTTCCGCTTCCGGAAACTCGTGGGCCATGATGATGGCGATACAGCCGGAGCCGGTGCACAAGTCCATGATCCGGGTCGGTTCATGTTTGAGGAAGGGCGCGAAACGGTTGGCGACCATCTCGGCAATAGGGGAACGGGGAATGAGCACCCGCTCGTCCACGTAGAACTCCCAACCGGCATACCAGGCCTTGTTGGTCAGGTAGGCGGCCGGTACCCGCTCCTGTACACGGCGGATAATCAGCTCGGCGATGCGGTGACGCTCGCTGCTGGTGAGACGGGAGTGGCGCATGGCCGGGTCTACATCCGGTGGCAGATGTAACGCGGGCAGTACCAGCTGCACAGCTTCATCCCAGGCGTTGTCGGTTCCATGACCGTAAAAAATCCCGGCGTCGTTGAAACGACTCATGGCCCAACGCAACATGTCCTGGATGGTGTGCATCTCGGCAACCACCTCATCGATAAATATCTTGTCCAAATCCACCTCCAAGTCGAGTAATATCCGGCCCGAGCCCCGTTTACGTTGCGGGCAAGACGCATACCTAATACATGAGCATCTGATGAAAAAAACGCCCTCACCGACAGACGAGGAAACCCTGCTGTTCCGCGATGCGATAAAAGGTACCCGGAAAATCAAGCAAGATACCATAAGGGCCGAGTTACGCCCGGTCAAGCAGAAACGCGAATTGCGCGAAACCCGCGAAAAGCTTGGGGTTGACCACTATTTCAGCGATGAGTATCAGCCCCATCTCGACGACGATGGGCCGACCCGTTACGTGCGGGAAGATGTGTCAAAATTTGAGCTGAAAAAGCTCAAGCGGGGCATTTATCCGCCGGAGATCTACCTGGATCTGCACGGCATGAACCAGCAGCAGGCAAAACAGGAGCTGGCCGCCCTGCTCACCCTCTGCCAGAAAGAGAACATTCACGTCGCCTCGGTGATGCACGGCATCGGCAAACATATTCTCAAGCAGCGCATTCCCAGCTGGCTGGCCCAGCACCCCAATGTGCGCGCCTTCCATCAGGCCCCCCGTGAATGGGGTGGCGACAGCGCCATTCTGGTGTTGCTGGATATTGAAGAGTAGAAGGGAGTAAAAGCAGTGCCCCCACTCGCCCAGCCTAACGGGCCACTCGAATCGTAGCAGTGATAGAGTCGGGACAAGATTGGCCGCTAACCGGGGGATTTGATGCTGCGATAACCGAGAGTGGCACCTGAGGTTGCACAAAAGCAGCACCGCATCACCTCCAAGGAGACATATTCAGTCAGTACACCCATAGCCATTACCGGAAAACCCCTCCAGGCGCCGACCGGTGCGTTTGTGGTGCGCTGACAATCCTGGCTGTGGAAAAATCGGTAGCAAAGGGGGCGGCCAGCATCTTGTAGCGGACTTTGTAGCGGACTACACCACAATGGCTACCCCCCTCTAATATACCGTCACAAGAAATCACCATCTTGTTCACCATCCAGTCCACGTTTAAAGGCATATATTGCCAGCCTAACATCCCGTTACACTAAGTTGATTCGTGCAGAAAACAAATGAAATTTGCAATTTATCAGCGCTCGTTTCAGATGGTATTGATACAGTTCACCATTGTTCAGGCATAAGATAACCACTCTCACCTCCCATCATAACAGTTATGGAGGCTCTGATTATTCATCTCGCTGACAATATGAGATATTGCCACTCACTACTGGCCTGCGAATATAAGACAAGCTCACCCGAGCCCATATAAATATGTTCGTCGCAGCCATATTCCACGCTATTTAATTGGAACCTGCATGATGAAGTTATTCACTCCCCTTGTGATTGCCACGGCGATCTTCTCTTCCGTGGCAATAGCGACCCCTTCTCCCCATATCGTCGGCGCCACCCTTGGCTATGGCACCCAGTCATTCAAAGCCAAAAATGGGGAGCAGGCCGATGGCGGTGACAGCGTTACCGCCGATCTCTATTACCGTTATATGTTCAACGATTATATCGGTATCGATTCCGGAGTATTGTTTGGTAGCGGTGGTGTGGTCAGCGCCCTCTTCGATGCCACCCTCAATGACGTGAAAGATATCCATTACAAAGGGATCCGCTCTGCCCTGTATGCACAATACCCGGTCTCTTCCGGCAACAGCTTTTATGCCAAACTGGGCGCCAACGCCCACAGAGTCGAATACACCATCAACAAGGAAGATCAGAGCGACTCCGGGGTCGGTTTT
Source organism: Aeromonas sp. 604282 (assembly GCF_049170575.1). Lineage (NCBI taxonomy): Bacteria > Pseudomonadati > Pseudomonadota > Gammaproteobacteria > Aeromonadales > Aeromonadaceae > Aeromonas > Aeromonas sp. 604282. The sequence goes on from NZ_JAAKMV010000001.1 coordinate 291,637, forward strand.
TATGGCGCTGCGGGTTGGCAATATCGCTTTGATTCCGGCATCGGGCTCAATGCGGAGTACCAATATATCCCCATGCCTCGACTCGATGTCAAAGGGGTCAGTGTCGGCCTCAACTACCGTTTCTGATCCCGCCTGATGGGGCGATAACGGACAGATAACGGGTAAAAAAGCAGGGAGATATCTCCTCCCTGCTGCCTGCTTGTTTCCACTACCGATAGATCATGGTGATTGACCATGATCCCAACGGCAACCTTATTTGGTCACCACCACAGCCCAGGGACCACCTTTGGCGGGCTCATCTCCTTGCGTCCACCATTTGGCCTGATAGACGGTGCCCTTGTAGCTCACCTTGTTGCCCGCGGTATAGACCTTGCTGGCCTCCCAGGCAGGCTGGCCATCAAGGGGCGGGTCAACCGGATCGACTGGGGCAGGATCGAGCTTGGCGACGATCCGCACTTTCGGCCAGTTGGCGTGGGAACCGTAGAAGTTGGTCACGCACTTCTCGTAATCGCCCGGCGCCAGCGCAGAATAAGCGGTCTGAAAGCCCACCAGCTCGCACTCGAAAGAGTAACCGCCCGGGCGATCCGGATAGTATTTCCAGTTGCCATCCCAGTTGGTGTAAAGCACGTCGGTGGCACCGTTAAGATTGAGACTGCCATAGGGCGTCTGCTGCCAGCAGGTGTTCTTCTCATCTGCCTTGATCGGGATCTGGTAATGGTTGGCCAGCCCTTCCCAGTAGCGGATACGATTGACCGGCTGCCCCTTGTCCTTGTTCTGCTCGCCGCACTCGATACCGCCGTTGATGACGTTGATAGTGGTACCGAAGCCATAGCCAATGCCGGCATCGGCCTCCCGTTTTGAGGGTACCCAGGTGCGATCAATCACGTGCAGCATGGCCGGTTTCGGGGCCTGCGGGGTGAGGAAGAACCAGATGGCCGAAGCGAGGTTGAGCCAGGAGTCCGCCACCAGCCCCGGGTTGTTGAGCAGCACGGAGGCATCGCCATCAAACATCGCCTCGGAGAAGGCGCCGTAGTTGAAGTGGTAGGAGAGCTGCTTGGCGCCGCGGCCGAAGTACCCCTGACCCGTGCTGCAAGGCCACTTCTTGTTCTGCCAGTCGTTCTGGCCACAGCCGGTGGTGTAGCCGGTCTGTCCCTCTGACCAGCCCATCTCCCGCACATGCACCAGCGCCTGTTGCCACTCCTCCAGCCCCAGCGGGTTATCAGAGACGTTCTCCTTGGCAATATGGCCGCCCGTCTCCTGAGAGAAGTGGGCAAAGGCCGTCACAATGGATTTTTTACAGATCGCATCAGAATCGCGCCCATCGGTATATTCACCGCAGAACGCAGGAAATTTACCGATGGCCCGCAAGAAGCGGACATAGGTATATTCCGGCGCGGCCATCTGGGTTAAATATTCCCATTCAGATTGGGGAAATACCCGTTCAACCCGTTTTACGTTGTCAGGATTGCTTGCCAGACCCGGTTCAATGGCATCGACTATTTTATTTGACCGGGTGGCCAGTGCCTTGGCCCATATTGCATACATGGGGTTGGCCGTCTTGGCCTTTTCCACAGCGGCCAGATCCGGGGCCGCAATCACATATCCTCCCGCATTTTGCGGATCGGGTTGAATATTCATGGCTGCACTCATTGCGGCATAGCTTGGCAATGTGCAAGCGGCAGCGATCAGCCAGGCACAACGCTTGGGTTTGAACATGTTTATCGTCCTTGTTTGAATTAATGCGCTCCAAGAGTAGGTGTTCCAACAACTAAATTCACGATGAAAATTAAGAAATGCGCGTAATTTGTGAACCATTTCACCTTGTGCTACTCAACGCAGCTAAAACGACATAAAAGAACTCAAACGATGACCATTTTGGCCTGTTTTGTCACCCGTATGGGGAGGCGAAAGACGATCAGATGATCTGTCACCAATTTATTATTCGTGGCAAAAAAAATGGCTGACCCGCTTCACCCGTCAGCCATCAACAATGTTCAAATAACGCTCACAAAAAGCTCGGTGTCAGGAGCGCACGGCACGGATCAGGATATTGCGCGGGGTCATGGGTTTGGCACAGAACTCCCCCACTTCGACCCGATAGCCCTGCTCTTGCAAAAAGAGCGCGCGATCCAGCGCCAGCCAGATCTCGAGGGGACGGCGAAATAAATGACGTACCAGCTCCATGCGGGCGATATCACCAAAGCGACGCTCCCCGTGTTCCAACCAGGCGGGATAGTCCAGCCCGGCGGGCAGCACAATCCCTTTGCGCTCGGAAGCCCAAACGCAGAATGCCTCGAAGGTGCCGGTCAGCAGGCTCTTTTGCATATTGGGCACCGGCAGATACTCATCCACCCCGCGCACCTGACGCTGCAGGCAGTCAAACCCGAGCCGCCACACCACTTCCTGCTCGCGCAGACGGGCGATCCGCGCACCGCCGGTCACCGTCTCCTGCAACGGCAATTTGAGATCCGCCTTGCTCAACACCAGCTCGCTGGCGTTGGCCGCTACCGACAGCGGGCGATAGTGGCTGCTGCGGATCAGGTGGTAACAACAGGGAGAGATGGTCACTCCGCTAGCACTGCGCTCGGCTACCCGTTCCAGCAGATGGGTGTGTAGCTCGCCGCAGGCATGAAGCGCCATGGCATGGTGCTCGGGGGCGATCAGCGCCGCCGACTCGGGGGCAAAGGCATCGGCGCAGGTAAAAGTTATATTGGCGCCATCCCGCTCGGCCAGCAGCCGACCTTCGTCACAAAGCTGATCTTGCAACTCCAGACTGAGGATCGGAGCCTGTCGATGAAGTGATACCAGCCGCCCAAGGTGGCCCTTGCCAGCACACCACTCCAGATAGGGGCCCTGATGGGCAGGCAGACAGGCGGTGAACGACTCGATCTGGGCCTGCTTGCGCCCCGGCATATGCAGCGCCATCTCCTTGCTGCAGGTGATGGGCTCAGGGGTAAACGGGGCAAGCTGACTGAGTTGCTGCAGCTCGGCTCCCTCGGCAATCCAGGGGGCAAGAAGACTGCTGAGGGCATCCATATCCGCATCGAGCTCTGCCAACTGGCCGAGCGTCAGCCCATTGAGCAACGCCGCCAGTTCGGGCGCCTCATCGGCAAAGGCCATGGTCAAATGATGATATGGCTGATATTGCCACCAGCGTCGGTAGCGGGTGAGCAGTCGATCCAGTTGTTGAAAACGTTGAGCCAGCACGAATGCCCCTGCCTTGCAGTCAAAAAGGAGGCTCATTCTAGCGATCCCGCTTCAAATTGCACTCTCAATACCAAACGATCAGCGCCGCGCAACAGCACCGCCAACCCTGTGAGCCAGGGCAGACCTGACAAAGTACGGGGTTTTATGCTATATTCCGCCGCCTCTTTCACGCACCCCGCCAACGCGGGATGCTTTATCACTAGCTATGGGACCAACAACATGACCATCAACGCCATTCTGCAAGCGCGCGCGGGCGCCAAGTGTGAACTGTGCAGCGCCGAGCAGGCGCTGACCGCCTTCGTGGTGCCTCACTCCCCCGCCAGCGACGATGATCACAGCGTTGCTATCTGTGACACCTGCCGTGGTCAGCTGGAACAACCGGATACCCTGGTGGTCAACCACTGGCGTTGCCTGAGTGACAGCATGTGGAGCCAGGTGCCTGCGGTGCAGGTGATGGCATGGCGCCAGCTGAAAGCACTCTCCGGCAAGGGTGAAGTGTGGGCTCAGGATCTGCTGGACATGATGTACATGGAAGACGAAGCCAAGGCCTGGGCTGAAGCTGGTATTGCTGACGAAGATGACGACAGCGTACCGACCGTTGACTCCAACGGCGCCGTGCTGCAAGAGGGCGACTCCGTTACCCTGATCAAGGATCTGGATGTGAAAGGCGCCGGTTTCACCGCCAAGCGCGGCACCCTGGTCAAGGGCATCCGTCTGACCAACAACCCGCTTCATATCGAAGGCAAGGTCAATGGCGTGCAGATCGTACTGGTTGCTGCCTACCTGAAAAAGGCCTAAGCCAAGGGCTTTTGCTCTGCTGTCTGCTGCCAGAGCACAAGCACAACGGAAAAAGGATGGCGTCACGCCATCCTTTTTATACCCGCTTGCCGTAAACGGCCAACCTGAGCCCATAACAGGCCAGCCAAAGCAACAAGGCGCATCCGGATGGACGCGCCTTGTTTACATGGCCGATGCCGTTAACCGGCAGCGAAAACGGTCACTCAGGAGGAGAGCTTGCCATCCAGCTCGGCAATCTTGGCAGACCAGTAGGCCGGGCCGGTTTCGTGGATATTGTTGCCTTCGGAGTCGACCGCAACAGTCACCGGCATATCTTCCACTTCAAACTCGTAGATCGCTTCCATGCCGAGATCGGCAAAAGCTACCACACGCGCCTTCTTGATGGCCTTGGCCACCAGATAAGCGGCGCCGCCTACCGCCATCAGATAGACGGCCTTGTGCTGTTTGATGCTCTCGACGGTTTTCGGGCCTCGCTCGGATTTGCCGATCATGCCGATAAGGCCGGTTTCACCCAGCATCATGTCGGTGAACTTGTCCATCCGGGTGGAGGTGGTGGGGCCAGCCGGGCCAACTACTTCGTCACGCACCGCATCGACCGGGCCAACGTAATAGATGAAGCGGTTGGTGAAATCGACCCCTTCCGGCAGCCCTTCGCCATTTTTCAGCATGTCGGCGATACGCTTGTGGGCGGCATCGCGACCGGTGAGGATCTTGCCGGAGAGCAGCACGGTATCACCGCTCTTCCAGCTGGCCAGCTCGGCCTTGGTGATGCCATCGACGTTGACGCGGCGCACATTGCCACCCGCTTCACGGGTGATCTCCGGCCAGTCACTCAGTTTCGGCGGAGTCAGTTCGGCAGGGCCTGAACCATCCAGCTCGAAGTGAACGTGGCGGGTGGCGGCGCAGTTGGGGATCATCACCACCGGCTTGGAAGCGGCATGCGTCGGCGCAGATTTCACCTTCACATCCAGCACGGTAGTGAGGCCGCCCAGACCCTGGGCACCGATCCCCAGCTTGTTGACCTTGTCGTAGAGCTCGACCCGCAGCTTCTCTTCGGTGGTTTGCGGGCCACGGGCGATCAGCTCCTGAATGTCGATGTGCTCCATCAGGGCCTCTTTGGCCAGCACCGCCGCTTTCTCGGCGGTACCGCCGATGCCGATGCCCAGCATGCCGGGCGGGCACCAGCCTGCGCCCATGGTCGGCACGGTTTTCAGCACCCACTCGACGATATCGTCAGAGGGGTTGAGCATCACCATCTTGGATTTGTTCTCGGAGCCGCCACCTTTGGCCGCGATGCTCACTTCCACCTTGTTGCCGGGGATCATGTCGATATGCACCACGGCAGGGGCGTTGTCTTTGGTGTTTTTGCGACTGCCGGCCGGATCGGCCAGCACGGAGGCGCGCAGCGGGTTGTCAGGATTGGTGTAGGCACGACGGGTCCCTTCGTCCACCATCTCCTGCACCGTCATGTCGCTGTCCCACTGGACTTGCATGCCGATCTTGACGAAACAGGTCACGATGCCGGTGTCCTGGCAGAGCGGGCGATGACCTTCGGCGGACATGCGGGAGTTGATCAGGATCTGGGCCAGCGCATCTTTGGCGGCCGGGTTGGCCTCACGGTCATACGCCGCTTTGGCAGCCTGAACAAAATCCAACGGGTGGTAATAGGAGATGTACTGGAGGGCATCTGCGATAGAATCGATGAAATCCTGTTTTTTTATAATGCTCATATCATCCTCACTGGTCCTTGTCTCTGCCACGGAGCAGGGCAAGGGCTTCCATATGATGGGCCGTGCTGACGTGCTGGCTAAAAACTATCAACCAGCAAAAAACGAACGACACGGCAGTTTTTTCTTAAGTCACCGACACCTATGATACGCTTGCCCACCAGCACCGACTAGGGTTCGGGAACCAAACTGTTGCCTGTGTAACATAAAATGACGCCAACACTTCATATCCATCATCTAGACCATAGTGCTGAGCTCCATCAGCTTTTTGCCCGCCTGCAACATCAGCCGTGGGCCATGTTGCTGGAATCGGCGGGGCCACTCGGCGCCGATAACGGCTTTGATATCATCACTGCCGACCCGCTGGCGACCCTCGAAACCCGCGGCGAAGTGACCACTCTGCGTGTCGGGGCGAATATCAGCAAACACCACGAAGATCCCCTCGCCCTGCTGGCCCATACCCAGCAACAGTTGCTGGGGGAGCTGGAGCTGTGCGCCACTCACCTGCCCTTTATTGGTGGCGCCCTCGGCTTGTTTGGCTATGATCTCGGCCGCCGCTTCGAACGACTGCCGGTGCAGGCCGCCGCCGATATCGCGGTGCCGGACATGGCGGTAGGCATCTACGACTGGGCGCTGCTGCGCAATGTGGCGACCGGCGACTGGCAGCTGGTGCACTGGGGGGATGAAGCAGGCCTTGCCAACCGGCTGGCCTGGTTTGAACAGCAGCAGGCCAAACCGGCCCCTGCTTTTGCCTTGTTGGGGGCGTGGCAGAGCAATATGAGCCGCGCCGAGTATGGCGAGAAGTTTGCCCGCATTCAGGAATATCTCGCCGCGGGGGATTGCTACCAGATCAACCTGACCCAGCGTTTCAGCGCCCCCTATCAGGGGGATGAGTGGCAGGCCTATTGCCTGCTGGCAACCGCCAACAAGGCCCCCTTCTCAGCCTTTATCCGCCTGCCGGAGAGCGCGCTGCTGAGCCTCTCCCCCGAGCGGTTCCTGCTGCTCGATGGCCGTCATATCGAAACCAAACCCATCAAGGGCACTCGCCCTCGCCACCCCGATCCGGCAATCGATCGGCAAGTCGCGCAGGAGCTGGCGCAGGCGGACAAGGACAGATCAGAGAATCTGATGATCGTTGATCTGCTGCGCAACGATATAGGTCGGGTCAGCCGGCCTGGCTCGGTCAGCGTGCCTCATCTGTTTGCGGTGGAGTCGTTTCCAGCGGTACATCATCTGGTCTCCACCATCCATGGTGAGCTGGATGCACGCTGGCAAGGGGTCGATCTGCTGCGCGCCTGTTTCCCTGGTGGCTCCATCACCGGCGCCCCCAAGATCCGCGCCATGGAGATCATCGAAGAGCTTGAGCCCCAGCGCCGCAATGCCTATTGCGGCAGCATCGGCTACCTCAGCCAGCATGGTCGGATGGACACCAGCATCTGCATTCGCACTTTGATCGCCGAAGCGGGTCGCCTGCACTGCTGGGCCGGTGGCGGCATCATCGCCGACTCCGACGCCGACAGCGAATATCAGGAGACCTATGACAAGGTTGCCCGCATCCTGCCGCCGCTGTCGGCGCTGTAATCCTCCCCACTGTCAGGCCAACGCACAGGAGAGCTCCCCGCCATGGATCGCCACGAACTGCTGACCCGCTTCCAGTTGCAGCGACCCGCCCCGGCCCATCGCCTCGCCATTGGCGGGCTCAGTCCGGCGGCGGTGTTGATCCCGGTGGTGATGCGCGACGAGGGGCTCAGCGTGTTATTGACCCGGCGCAGCCCACGGCTGCGTCATCATGGGGGGCAGATCAGCTTTCCCGGCGGGCGACAGGATCCCGGTGACGAAAACCTGATTGCCACGGCGCTGCGGGAGACCGAAGAGGAGCTCGGCATTCCGGCCCGGCTCATTGAAGTGATCGGCACCCTCAACCCGCTCAATACGGTGTCACGATTCGAGGTGCTGCCGGTGCTGGGGCTGCTCGATGGCAACTATCCCCTCATCCTGAGTCCGGATGAGGTGGATCACGCCTTCGAAGTGCCGCTGACCCATCTGCTGGATCGACGCAACCACATCCCCCTAACCCTTTCCAGAGGGGGGAAAGCACACACCATCTACTGGATCCCCTGGCAACAGCACTTTATCTGGGGGGCTACCGCCAGCATGATCAACCAGCTAGCCCAGCATCTCGCAAAATAACAATTTACCCACATTTGGCTGAGCGAGATTTAATCATTAACACTAAAATAACGTGCCAATTGATAAACAATAATTGAATTTTTCTTGTTTTGATCACATTTCCATAAGAAAGTGCGGTTTTTCGTGCCGTAAAGATGAATTTGATCAACATTTTTGATTAGAAAAACCGTATCCTTGCGCCGACTTAATAAGAACCACACATTCGGGGTGAGATAGATGTCAAACACAGTCACTGGCACGCAGGGAGTTGCGGCGTCAACAGAGCAAGGGATCAGCTCTACTCAAACCACTCGTTGGGAAAAACGCGACTCTACCTGGGTCATCAGTCTGTTCGGGACCGCGGTTGGTGCGGGTATCCTGTTCCTGCCGATCAACGCGGGTATGGGCGGTTTCTGGCCGCTGGTCGTCATGGCGCTGCTGGTAGGTCCCATGACCTATCTGGCCCACCGTGGTCTGGCCCGCTTCGTGCTCTCCTCCAAAAAGCCAAACGCAGACATCACCGAAGTGGTGGAAGAACACTTTGGCGTGGGTGCCGGTAAATTAATCACCCTGCTCTACTTCTTCGCCATCTACCCCATCGTGCTGATCTACGGCGTGGGTATCACCAACACCGTGGAAAGCTTCATGGTCAACCAGCTGCAGATGAGTGCTCCGCCGCGCTGGATCCTCTCCATCGTGCTGATCATGGGCATGATGTCGGTGATGCTGGCCGGTGAAAAGCTGATGCTGAAAGTGACCGAGCTGCTGGTTTATCCGCTGATCGCCATTCTGGCCGGTATCTCTTTGTACCTGATCCCGGACTGGACCGGCGCCGCGCTGGAGCAAGTGCCCTCTGCCAAGGATTTCGCTACTACCCTGTGGCTGACCATCCCGGTACTGGTCTTCTCCTTCAACCACAGCCCGGCTATCTCCAGCTTCTCTCTGGCCCAGCGCCGCGACCACGGTGATCAGGCTGTCGAGAAAGCCGATGCCATCCTCAAGCGTACCGCCATGGTGCTGCTGGGCTTCGTGATGTTCTTCGTCTTCTCCTGCGTCATGAGCCTGACACCGGCCCAGCTGGCAGAAGCCAAGGCTCAGAACATCGCCGTACTCTCCTATCTGGCCAACCAGCATGCCAGCCCCATCATCTCCTACTTCGGTCCGTTGGTTGCGTTCGTCGCCATCGTCTCCTCCTTCTTCGGCCACTATCTGGGTGCCCGTGAAGGTCTGAAAGGGATGATCGTGCAGAACATGCGCAAGTCCGGCAAAGAGCCGAACGCCAAGAAAGTCGAGATGTTCATCATCGCCTTCTTCATCCTGACCCTGTGGGGCACTGCCATTGCCAACCCCTCCATCCTGGGCATGATTGAATCTCTTGGCGGCCCGATCATCGCCACCATCCTGTTCATCATGCCGATGTACGCCATCAAGCGCGTACCGGCCATGGCGAAGTATCAGGGTCATATCAGCAACGTCTTCGTAACCGTGATGGGTCTGACCGCTATCTCCGCCATCCTCTATCAGCTGGTCGGTTAATCCCCTACCTGCCGCTGATAGCAAAAAGCCAGCCGAACAGTCGGCTGGCTTTTTTATCTCTGCAATCTGTGCCTCCGCGATTCCCCTGCTCTCTCCTTATTACTCTCCTCACCTTGTTGGATATCTGCATGCTCACCAGCACCATGACTGAGCACATCGGGCATCAACATGACCCCTCATGCCCGCAGCTCAATATCGCCAACACGTTTACTCCCCCTCACCAAACCATGATGGCGTATCTGATAGGACGGGTTCATCTGCCGCAGCCAGCTATCTTCGTTTTTATGTGATGCTGTGATGCTGTGATGCTGTGATTGTCTTGAAGATCTGGGGTAAGCCATAGCAATCGGCTGTTAGCAGAGCAGACAAAGATGTGTAACGCACAACAGAAGGAGTAATCACGACTCAAAGGGATAAAGATGAGGCAACGCCTTGGACAAGGGCGACAGAATATCCGGTACATCAGCCAAAGAGCCTGCTTAAAGAGGAAAAGAGAGCAAATCCGGCAATAAAAAGCGCCCTCCGAAGAGGGCGCAAGTGTGTTGCGAAACTGACCGTTGCGAGATCAGGCTTCGCGGCTCGGTACCGGAGCCACATCCAGCAAGGTTTCATCTTCAGCCATGCAAGCTGCAGCGGTGAACAGCACGTCGGTGGAGCTGTTAAGGGCAGTCTCGGCAGAATCCTGAAGTACGCCGATGATAAAGCCGACGGCCACCACCTGCATGGCGATGTCGTTGCTGATACCAAACAGGCTGCACGCCAGCGGGATCAGCAGCAAGGAGCCACCGGCTACACCGGACGCGCCACAGGCACTGACGGTAGCTACCACAGAGAGCAGCACGGCCGTTGCCATGTCCACTTCCATCCCCAGGGTATGTACCGCCGCCATGGCGAGCACAGTGATGGTGATGGCCGCACCCGCCATGTTGATGGTGGCACCCAGCGGGATGGAGACAGCGTAGGTATCTTTGGGCAGGCGCAGTTTTTCACACAGCGCCATGTTGACAGGAATGTTGGCGGCAGAGCTGCGAGTAAAGAAGGCGGTCACGCCACTCTCTTTGAGGCAAGTCAGCACCAGCGGATAAGGGTTGCGCTTGATCTTCCAGAAGACGATCAGCGGGTTGACCACGAAGGCGATAAACAGCATGCAGCCGATCAGCACCACCAGCAGTTGGGCATAGCCAAACAGGGCGTCGAAGCCGGTCTCAGCCAGAGTGGAGGCAACCAGACCCAAGATCCCGAGCGGGGCACAGCGGATCACCGCTTTCACGATGGCGGAGACACCGTGAGACAGGTCAGTGATCAGCGCCTTGGTGCTCTCGTTGGCATGGCGCATGGCGATACCCAGACCGATGGCCCACGCCAGGATCCCGATATAGTTGGCATCCATCAGCGCCTTGACCGGGTTGGTCACCACGTTGAACAGCAGGGTCTGCAGCACCTCGGTGATCCCGCCTGGCGGGGTGATCTCGGCAGTATTGGCCACCAGATGGAGGTTGGAGGGGAACAGGAAGCTGGCAATCACCGCGACCACGGCCGCAGAGAAGGTACCAAACAGATAGAGCAGCAGGATCGGTCGCATATTGGTCTTCTGACCCTGCTTGTGACCAATGATGGCCGCCATCACCAGTACGAATACCAGCAGCGGGGCTACTGCTTTCAGTGCGCCAACAAACAGACTGCCGAGCAGACCTGCCGTTTTCGCCCACTCGGGCGCAAATAGTGCCAGCAAGATACCGAATACCAGACCAACCAGGATCTGGCTGACCAGACTGGTGCTATTGACCAGCCGAAGGAGGGGGTGTTGTTGTGTCATCAAAAAAGTCCCTAAGCACCGTAGTGCATGAATCATGAGTCCTGTCTGCAACCACTCATCGGGAGACCCCTGTCGCCCGAATGTGGTGTCTGTGGCCAGCCTTCTGCCGGGCCGATCCGCCAGTCACCGGATTGCATGACGGAATATCCCATTCGCCATCTTTTTTTTCCAGAGACTCACCAAAAAATATCCCGTTTCCATCACAAAAAACCGCAACAAAACCTTAACCACAGCGCAACCACCCATTTTTGTACGTTTTATCGACACTCTCTGCCCTTACCCTCACGACCATTCCTGTGTCACCCGTGACCGGCATCGCTGTGCTATCATCCCCCATTTGCCGCGGAGCCTTACCATGATCCCATCCCTGCTCAACCAATATTTTGGTTTCTCCGCACTCAGGCCAGGTCAGGAAGCGGTGATCAGCCGGGTGCTGGCAGGTCAGAGTGCCGCCGCCATCTTTCCCACCGGCTCCGGCAAGTCCCTCTGTTATCAACTGCCGGCCCTCGCCCTGCCTCACCTGACCCTGGTTATCTCGCCGCTACTGGCGCTGATGCACGATCAGCTCGCCTTCCTTAAAAGCAAGGGAATAAGCGCCGCTACCCTCGACTCAAGCCAGAGCCCGGAGGAGAGCCGACGAGTGATGCAGCAGGCGCTGGATGGCCAGCTCAAGATCCTGATGATCTCGGTGGAGCGACTCAAGAACGAGCGCTTTCGCCGCTTTATCCAGCAAGTGCCGCTCTCGCTGCTGGTCGTCGATGAGGCGCACTGTATCTCGGAGTGGGGCCACAACTTTCGCCCCGACTACCTCAAGCTGCCGAGCTATCGCCATGATCTGAAGATCCCGCAGGTATTGCTGCTCACCGCCACCGCCACACCGGCGGTGATTCAGGATATGCAGACCAAATTCGGCATCGCGCCGGAGGGGGTCGTGGTCACCGGTTTCTACCGCCCCAATCTTGATCTGGCGGTCATTCCCCTGTCGCCCGACGCGCGGGATAGCTGGCTCGCGCAGGAGTTGGCCAACGATCCGGCGGCCCCCACCATCGTCTACGTCACTTTGCAACACACCGCAGAAGCCTGTGCCGAGCAACTCATTAGAGAAGGGATCAACGCCCGCGCCTATCATGCCGGACTCGACTCGGTGCTGCGCAGTCAGATCCAGCACGACTTCATGGCGGGCAAGGTGGATTGCATCGTCGCCACCATCGCCTTTGGGATGGGGATCGACAAAGCGGATATCCGGCGGGTCATTCACTACGATCTGCCCAAATCCATCGAAAACTACAGCCAGGAGATTGGCCGCGCCGGAAGGGATGGCCAACCATCGCGCTGTATCGTGCTGGCCAACCAGAGCCAGCTGCCGGTGCTGGAGAACTTCGTCTACGGCGATACGCCGGATTTGAGTGCCATCCTCCAGCTCCTTGCCATCATCAAGCAGAGCGGGAGCGAGTGGGAATTCACCCTGCTGCGTCTCTCCAACGACACCAATATCCGCCAGTTGCCCCTTAAAACCCTGCTGGTCTATCTGGAGATGGCAGGCATCATCACACCGGCCTACAGCTACTACGCCGACTACCGCTTCAAGTTTGTGCTGGATAAAGGCGAGATAGTGAGCCGCTTCAATCCGGATCGTCGCCAGTTTCTGGAGCAACTGTTCGCCTGCGCCCCGCAAGCCCGCAGTTGGTGCACCATGGACTTTGACGCCCTCTGGCAGGGCTATCAGGGGGAGCGACAGCGGGCGGTTGCGGCGCTCGACTACCTGCAGCAGCAAGGCTGGATCGAGCTTGAAAGCAAACAGATGACCGAGGTCTACCGGATCACCCGTCAGGGGTGGGACAACGAGCAGGAGGCTAACGCGCTCCATGCGCTCTTCTTGCAAAAAGAGCAGAGTGAGTTGGCCAGACTGCAAGCCATGCTCGACTTTTTCACCTCGGATGAGTGCCTGAGCCACCGCCTCGCCCGCTATTTTGCCGATGAGGTGGCGCCGGTTCATTGTGGCCACTGTTCGGTTTGTCGCGGCGAGGTGGCGCATCTCCCGCCCCTGCCCTCACTGACCATGCCAAACGAGGCGGGGATCCGCGCCTGGTGCGATCCGCTGATTGCCAAGACCGGTTCCGTGGATGCGCGTGTTCTGGCCCGTTTCCTGTGCGGTATCGCCACACCGCTGACCAGCCGGGTCAAGGCCAAATCGCTGGCGGGCGCTGGCCAGTTGGCCGCGCACCCGTTTGCCCGCGTCCTGGCGGCAGTGCAACAAGCCTACCCTTGCTAGATGAGTGCTGGTGGCTTCAATAGCCACCAGCAGAAACAAGCGTTTAAAGACGCAGAAAAAGAAGACCCTCGCGGTTGCGAGGGTCAAGCCAACGGAAACGTGCTTAAACAGAGCTTGGTGAGGCAACAGTCAACTCTCTTGCTAAAGCGTCTTGCTGCTCACACATCGCCAATCTAGGGCACTCAAAATGTAGCGTCAATGTAAAAATTAGAGCCAAAACTCCAAACAAAGTGATTTACGTTGACGTTCACGTAATGACATTCTCATCCATAACCCCGCCAACCCGCAGCCCCATTGCCTTTCGTCAAACCCCTTAATCTTTTCGCAATAAGTTCCCTGTTTCCCATAAACATTTATTTTTTATGTCTTTGACATTTACCTCACTATCGTGGCAAAAATAATTTAACAGTCAGTAACATAGCGGTGTTGTTGACTGACCCTCCCCGCAAAAGGATCGGGCAGGTTTCTTCAGAATTTAACCTATCAACCGTGATGGATTACTGGAGTCTGTTGACTAGGCTTTAAAAGCGCACAACACAAAAGCAGTCATCCACTTTTTTCAGGGTAAGCGACTATAACGAGGGCAAAGTTATGGGCATATTCGAGCATTACCAACAGCGATATGAAAAAGCGAGAGAAGAGGAATATACCATCCAGGAGTTCCTGGATATGTGTAAGCAGGACAAAGCCTGCTACGCCTCCGCAGCCGAACGTCTGCTGACCGCCATCGGTGAGCCGGAGATGGTAGACACCTCAGCCAACCCCAGACTGAGCCGACTCTTCTCCAACCGCGTCGTGGCACGCTATCCCGCCTTCAAGGATTTCTACGGGATGGAAGAGGCCATCGAACAGATCGTCTCCTACCTCAAACACTCCGCCCAAGGGCTGGAGGAGAAGAAACAGATTCTCTATCTGCTGGGCCCCGTTGGCGGCGGTAAATCCTCGCTGGCAGAGAAACTCAAATCCCTGATGCAGAAGGTGCCCATCTATCGCATCAAGGGCTCACCGGTCAACGATCACCCCTTCTGCCTGTTCGATATCGAAGAGGATGGGGAGATCCTGGAGAGAGAGTACGGCATCCCACGCCGCTACCTGCGTCCCATCATGTCCCCTTGGGTGGCCAAACGCCTGCACGAGTTTGGCGGCGACATCACCAAGTTCAAGGTGGAGAAGGTCAACCCCTCCATCCTCGACCAGATCGCCATCGCCAAAACGGAACCCGGTGATGACAACAACCAGGACATCTCCTCACTGGTCGGCAAGGTCGACATCCGCATGCTGGAGCACTTCGCCCAGGATGATGCCGATGCTTACTCCTACTCCGGTGCGCTGTGCAAGGCGAACCAGGGGATCATGGAGTTTGTGGAGATGTTCAAGGCGCCTATCAAGGTGCTGCACCCGCTGCTGACTGCAACACAGGAGGGGAACTACAACGGCACCGAGGGGCTCTCCGCCCTCCCCTTTGACGGCATTCTGCTAGCCCACTCCAACGAATCCGAATGGCAGCAGTTCCGCAACAACAAGAACAACGAGGCCTTCCTCGACCGGGTCTACATCGTCAAGGTGCCTTACTGCCTGCGCGTCTCGGAAGAGGTGAAGATCTACGAGAAGCTGCTGATCAACAGCGAGCTGACCGAGGCCAAGTGCGCCCCGGGTACCCTCGAACTGCTGGGCCAGTTCTCTGTGTTGTCACGGCTGAAAGAGCCGGAAAACTCCAGCATCTACTCCAAGATGCGGGTCTATGATGGCGAGAGCCTGAAGGACACCGATCCCAAGGCGAAGAGCTATCAGGAGTATCGCGACTACGCCGGTGTGGACGAGGGGATGAATGGTCTCTCAACCCGCTTCGCGTTCAAGATCCTCTCCCGCGTCTTCAACTTCGACCACGCGGAAGTGGCCGCCAACCCGGTGCACCTCTTCTATGTGCTGGAGCAGCAAATCGAGCGCGAGCAGTTCCCGCAAGAGCTGCACGATCGCTACCTTGAGTTCATTAAGGGCTATCTGACCCCGCGTTATGTGGAGTTCATCGGCAAGGAGATCCAGACTGCCTATCTCGAGTCCTACTCCGAGTACGGTCAGAACATCTTCGATCGTTACGTCACCTACGCCGACTTCTGGATCCAGGATCAGGAGTACCGTGACCCCGAAACCGGCCAGCTGTTTGATCGGGCTTCGCTCAACAGCGAGCTCGAGAAAATTGAAAAACCTGCCGGGATCAGCAACCCGAAAGATTTCCGTAACGAAATCGTCAACTTCGTGCTGCGTGCCCGGGCCAACAATGCAGGCCGTAACCCCAACTGGACCAGTTACGAGAAGCTGCGCACCGTGATCGAGAAGAAGATGTTCTCCAACACGGAAGAGCTGCTGCCGGTTATCTCCTTCAACAGCAAAACCTCGGCCGAGGAGCAGAAGAAGCACGATAACTTTGTCGAACGGATGATGGAGAAAGGCTACACCCGTAAACAGGTGCGACTGCTCTCCGAATGGTATCTCAGGGTACGCAAGTCATCCTGACCCTGACTGTTCAAGGGGGAGTTATGGCGCATTTTATCGACCGCAGGCTCAACGGCAAAAACAAAAGCGCTGTCAATCGGCAGCGCTTCATCCGCCGCTACAAGAAGCAGATAAAACAAGCGGTCTCGGATGCTGTCTCCAAGCGCAGCATTCAGGACGTAGACAAGGGCGAGAGCATCAGCATCCCGACCAAGGATATCGGCGAGCCCCATTTTCATCAGGGGCACGGTGGTAAACGGGAGATGGTGCATCCCGGCAATGACCAGTTCGTCTCCGGCGACAAGATTGACCGTCCCAAAGGAGGGGGCGGCGGACAGGGTTCCGGCGAGGGACAGGCATCCAATCAGGGTGAAGGGGCCGATGATTTCGTGTTCCAGATCTCCAAGGATGAGTATCTCGATCTGCTGTTTGAAGATCTGGAGCTGCCCAGGCTGCAGAAAACCCAGCTCAATCAGCTGATGGAGGTCAAAACCTATCGGGCGGGCTACACCTCAAATGGGGTGCCCGCCAACATCAACGTGGTGCGCTCGCTGCAAAATTCGCTGGCTCGGCGAATGGCGTTGCAAGCGGGCAAGAAACGCCAACTGCATGAACTGGAAGATAGGCTGACTCGGCTGGCCGCCGATCCCAACGAGCACTTTGCCGAAATCGCCCTGCTCGAGAAGGAGATCAGGGAGCTGAAACGACGGATCGATGCGGTGCCGTTTATTGACACCTTCGATCTCAAGTTCAACAACTTCGTCAAACGGCCCGTCCCCTCCAGCCAGGCGGTGATGTTCTGTCTGATGGACGTCTCGGGCTCCATGGATCAGGCCACCAAGGAGATGGCAAAACGTTTCTATATCCTGCTCTATCTGTTCCTGAGCCGGACCTACAAGAACGTCGAGGTGGTCTATATCCGCCACCACACCCAGGCCAAGGAGGTGGACGAACACGAGTTCTTCTACTCCCAGGAGACCGGCGGCACCATCGTCTCCAGCGCCCTCAAGATGATGAATGACATCATCAACGAGCGTTACCCCGCCAACCAGTGGAATATCTATGCGGCGCAGGCGTCGGATGGTGACAACTGGGCAGATGATTCACCGCAATGCAGGGAGATCCTGGTGCGGGACATCATGCCAAGGGTGCGGTACTACTCCTACATCGAGATCACTACCCGTGCCCACCAGACCCTGTGGCACGAATATGAGTCGGTAGCCAGCCAGTTCCCCCACTTTGCGATGGAGCACATTCGCAAGGTCGAGGATATCTATCCGGTGTTCCGCGAGCTGTTCAAGAAACAAGCGGCGTGAGGAGGTCACATGATCGAAACTGAAAAACGTGTAGCGCCACTGGATGACGGACCAGACTGGAACTTCGATCTGCTGGAGACCTATCACCAGGAGATCGCCCGGGTCGCCCGTTTCTACAAGCTGGACACCTACCCCAACCAGATCGAGGTGATCACCGCCGAGCAGATGATGGATGCCTACTCCAGCGTCGGCATGCCCATCGGCTATCAGCACTGGTCGTTCGGCAAGCGTTTTATCCATACCGAGCGCAATTACAAGCGCGGACAGATGGGACTGGCCTACGAGATCGTCATCAATTCCGATCCCTGCATTGCCTATCTGATGGAGGAGAACACCATGCCGATGCAGGCGCTGGTGATGGCCCACGCCTGCTACGGTCATAACTCCTTCTTCAAGAACAACTACCTGTTCAAGGCGTGGACCGATGCCTCCTCCATCATCGACTACCTGCTGTTCGCCAAGAACTACATCACCCAGTGCGAAGAGAAGCATGGCATCGAGGCGGTGGAACAGCTGCTCGACTCCTGCCATGCCCTGATGAACTTCGGGGTGGATCGCTACAAGCGTCCCCAGAAGATCTCGATGGCAGAGGAGAAGCGGCGTCAGAAGGCGCGGGAAGATTATCTGCAGACTCAGGTCAACGAGCTGTGGCGTACCCTGCCCAAGCAGCATAAAGCGGCGGGTGTGGAGGACAGGCGCTACCCCGCCGAACCCCAGGAGAACATTCTCTACTTTATCGAGAAGAATGCCCCCTTGCTGGAGCCCTGGCAGCGGGAAGTGGTGCGTATCGTGCGCAAGATCAGCCAGTATTTCTATCCGCAAAAGCAGACCCAGGTGATGAACGAGGGATGGGCCACCTTCTGGCACTACACCATCCTCAACCACCTCTATGACGAGGGCAAGCTGAGCGATCGATTCATGATGGAGGTGCTGCACAGCCACACCAACGTGGTCTATCAACCGGCCTACAACAGCCGCTACTACTCGGGGATCAACCCCTATGCGCTGGGGTTTGCCATGTTTACCGACCTGCGCCGCATCTGCGAGAACCCGACCGAGGAAGATAGATACTGGTTCCCCGACTATGCCGGCAGCAACTGGGTGGAGACCCTTCATTTTGCCATGCAGAACTTCAAGGACGAGAGCTTTATCAGCCAGTTCTTAAGCCCGAAAGTGATGCGGGATATGAAGTTGTTCGCCATTGATGACGACGATCTGAAGAATTATCTGAAGGTCTCCGCTATCCACAATGACGAGGGCTACCGTCAGGTGCGCAATACTCTGTCGGCCCAGTACAACCTCAGCAATCTGGAACCCAATATTCAGGTCTACAACGTTGCCGTGAAGGGGGATCGCTCCCTTACCCTGCGCTATGTGCCCCACAACCGCATCCCCCTTGGCGACTCACGCCATGAGGTGCTCAAACACCTGCATCAACTGTGGGGGTTTGATGTAGTGCTGGAGCAGGACAACGGTGAACTGCCACCCGATATTATCGGCCGCTGCCCGGAGCGCAAACCGGGGATCTGACCCGCGATCAGATATCTCTACGGCCCACTTCGGTGGGCCGTTTTTTAATCGGTTGCTTCTGCCAGCATGAGCGCAGCCCAAGCCGTAAAACCGGGACAAACCACAATATAAAAAGAGGCCCGCATGGGGTGCGGGCCTCTTTGCCTTGCGGTCATTCTGCTGCGATTATCAGTAGAAGGTCTGCTGCTCTGCCGCCATCGCCTTGAGACGGGCACAGGGAGCAAACCGGTCGCCGTGGCGCTTCTGGTAATACTCCAGACGGCCAACCAGATGATCGATCCCGAGGGTGTCCATATAACGGAACGGGCCGCCAAGGAAAGGCGGGAAACCGATGCCGAAGATGGCGCCGATATCGCCATCACGGGCAGACGCCACCACACCGCTATCCAGCGCCATGGCCGCTTCGTTGAGCATCAGCAACACGCAACGCTCGGCGATCT
Organism: Aeromonas sp. 604282; assembly: GCF_049170575.1. NCBI lineage: Bacteria > Pseudomonadati > Pseudomonadota > Gammaproteobacteria > Aeromonadales > Aeromonadaceae > Aeromonas > Aeromonas sp. 604282. Next base: position 310,941 of record NZ_JAAKMV010000001.1, read on the forward strand.
CCTGACGAGCCAGCTTGGCAGACGGCTTGATGCCGAGCACGCCATAGACGCTCTCGTCCACCGTCTTCTTGCCCTCTTTGCCAGTCAGCTTGTTGCGCGGTGCCGCCTTGCCATAGAGGTAGAAGCCCTTGCCGTTCTTGCGTCCCTTGCGATCATTTTGCAGCAGCTTGTCGAACGCCTTGGGCGCCTGGAACTGCTCGCCGCCCAGCTCTTTCTCGAGAATGGGGGAGATCTTGGCGCCCACATCGATCCCCACCTCGTCCAGCAAGGTGATGGGGCCAACCGGGAAGCCAAAGTCCAGCAACGCGCTATCCAGCACCTCCACCGGCTCCCCTTCCAGCACCAGTCGCGCCGCCTCATTCATGTAGGGGGCAAGGATGCGGTTGACGTAGAAACCGGCTTCGTCCTTCACCACGATGGGCGTTTTGCCCTGGGCGCGGGCAAAAGCCAGGGTAGTAGCGACCGTCTCGGCACTGGTGCCAGCGTGGGGGATGATCTCCGCCAGCGGCATCTTGTCCACCGGGCTGAAGTAGTGCAGCCCCACGACTCGCTCCGGGTGCGCCGCCTCTGCCGCAATCTGGTTGATGGGCAAGGAAGAGGTGTTGGAGGCAAACACTGTGTGCTCACCACACTCGCGCTCCACGTCTTTCACCATCTGGTGTTTGAGATTGAGATCTTCAAACACCGCCTCCACCACTATGTCCACCCGGTGAAAACCGGAGTAGTCGAGGGTGCCGGTCAGCAGGCTCATCTGCTTTTCCAGCTCGCTGCGCAGGATGTGACGGCGCTTGAGCTTCTTGGCCAGAATGTCATAGCTGTAGCGCATGGCATTGCCGATCCCGGCACTTGCCACATCCTTGATCCGCACCGGCACGCCCGCCTTGGTAGCGGTGACGAACGCGATGCCGCCCCCCATCAGACCACCGCCCAGCACGGCGGCATGGGCCACCTTGCGCGGCTCGGCCCCCTGATAGGTGACCTCTTTCTTCATCTCGGTGGTGGCAAAGAAGATGGAACGCAGGGCGGCAGACTCAGCAGTCATCACCAGCTCGCCAAAGTGGCGGGATTCAGCGGCCAGACCGGCCTTCATCCCCTCCTCCACGCCGATGCGCACAACATCCAGGATCCGCTCCGGCGCCGGATAGTTGCCGCGGGTCTTGGCTTTCACCCCCTTGCTGGCCTGATCAAACAACACCTTGCGGCCCAGCTTGTTGGTCTCCAGCACCTTGCCCTGCAGATCCCGTTTCAACTGATGGCGCGGTTTGCCCTTCTTGGCCAGCTTGATGGCAGCATCCAGCAAGATTGACGGCGGCACCACATCGTCCACCAGCCCCAGTTTTTTGGCTTGTTTGGCCCGGACCTGCTTGCCGGTCAGCATCAGATCCAGCGCCTTGGCCACCCCGATGAGGCGCGGCAGACGCTGGGTACCGCCAGAGCCCGGCAGCAGACCGAGCTGCACTTCCGGCAATCCCAGCACAGATTTTCCGTGATCGGTCACCACCCGACCATGACAGGCCAGCGCCAGCTCCAACCCACCACCGAGGCAGGGGCCATGAATGGCGGCGATCACCGGAATGGTCAGCCCCTCGATCTCGGCAAAGATCTCCTGCCCTTCCCGCGACAGGGTCTCGGCATCCTTGGCACTGGTGCAGGCGGCCAGCATGGTGATATCAGCACCGGCGATGAAGGAGTCCTTCTTGCCGGAGGTGATCACCAGACCGATCAAATCCTTGTTGCGTTTCACCTCTGCCAGTACGGAGCGGATCTCCTCGACAAAGGCGGCCTTGAGGGTATTCATGCTCTCGCCCGGCACATCCATGGTGAGGATGCCGATGCCATCTTTGCGAACATCCAGGGAAAAAGTCTTAACGCTCATCATTCAACCTCCAACACCATAGCCACGCCCAATCCACCCGCCGCGCAGGCTGTGTTGAGCCCCAATCCCCCGCCGCGACGACGCAGCTCGTGCAGGGTCTGGGTGATCATCCGCGCACCGGTCGCGGCAAAGGGGTGGCCATAGGCCAGCGAACCACCGAGGACGTTGAACTTCTCCATGTCCACCTCGCCGATGGCCTGATCGCGACCCAGCTTGTCACGGGCAAACTCGTGGCTGGCAAACATCTTGAGGTTGGCCAGCGTCTGGGCGGCAAAGGCTTCGTGCATGTCGATCAGGGTCAGATCACCGAGCGTGATGCCGGCTCTGTCTAGCGCCAGCGGCGTGGCATAGGAGGGGCCCATCAGCATGTCTTGCCAGACATCGATGGCCGAGAAGGCGAAGCTGCGGATATAGCCAAGCGGTTCGAGGCCCAGCTCTTTCGCCCGACCTTCCCGCATCAGCAACACGGCAGCGGCGCCATCGGTCAGCGGCGTGGCGTTGGCTGCAGTGACTGTGCCATGAACCCGGTCAAACACCGGTTTGAGCTTGGAGTAGCTCGCGAGATCCGAGCTTTCACGGATATTGTTGTCCCGCTCCAGCGGTGACTTGTAAGGCGGTACATGAGCGGTAAACACCTCGCCGCTGAGCTTGCCATCAGCCCAAGCCTGCGCGGCCAGGGTGTGGGAGCGATGAGCCAGCGCATCTTGCGCCTCGCGGTTGATCTGGTGGCTCTTGGCCATCTGCTCGGCGGTCTGCCCCATGGAGAGGCCAGTAGAGTATTCCGCCACCGCAGGCGGCACCGGCAGCAGATCCTTGATCCTCAATGTCCGCAGAATATTGAAGCGCTGCTGCAGATTGCGCGCCTTGTTGAGATCCACCAGGGCGCGGGCCAGCTTCTTGCTCACTCCGATAGGCAGTACGGAGGAGGAGTCAGCACCGCCGGCGATGGCGATGTCTACGGTACCGGCCATGATGGATTCGGTGACGTTGGCCACCGCCTGAAAACTGGTGGCGCAAGCGCGGGAGACGCTATAGGCATCGGTATTGACGCTCATGCCGGTACCGAGCACGATCTCGCGGGCAATGTTGGGGGCTTCCGGCATCTGAACCACCTGACCAAACACCAGCTGGTCGATAAGCTTGGGATCGAGATCGGTACGGGCGAGCATCTCGCTCACCACCAGTTTGCCGAGATCGACTGCAGGCACGCCATGAAAGGCGGTAGCCTGCTTGGCAAAGGGGGTACGCAGCCCCGCCACGACGGCAATCCGTTCGCCCTGGCGAGTCGTCAGTTTCAATGGCTGTTTCATCCTGGCTCCTTGGTTTAAAAGGCAGAGGTCTGACCTCATTGCGCCACATCTTAACAATCCAATCACAAGTTTCATACAGCTGATTGAAACTAAATTAAGCACGGCAAGGCCCCTTTGCTCGCCCTTGGGGAGCAACTGGAGTATAAAAAGATCAACTTCCATAAAAACAACGGGTTTATCGCATGGCAGCGGCCGAGTTCAGAGCACTTAGGGACTATCTTGGCAGTCAGATCCTGGGGCAGGAGGAGCTAATAGAAGGGCTCCTGATTGCACTGTTATGTGAAGGACATGTGTTAATCGAAGGGGCTCCCGGGCTGGCCAAAACCCGCGCCGTCAAGGCGCTCGCTGGCGCCGTCGAAGGGCGCTTTGCCCGTATCCAGTTCACCCCCGACCTGCTTCCCGCGGATCTCACCGGCAGCGAGGTGTTTCACCCGCAGGATACCAGTTTTGTATTCCAGCCAGGCCCCCTCTTCAACCATCTGGTGCTGGCGGACGAGATCAACAGGGCGCCGGCCAAAGTGCAATCAGCGCTGCTGGAAGCCATGGCCGAACACCAGATCACCGTGGGCAAAAAGAGCTGGCGGCTGCCGCCCCTCTTTATGGTCGCCGCCACCCAGAACCCTATCGAGCAGGAGGGAACCTATCCCCTGCCGGAGGCCCAGCTCGACCGCTTTCTGCTCAAGCTGATGGTGGATTACCCGAGCCCCACCATGGAGCTCGCCATCTTGCAGCTCAACGCCAGCGGCGAACAGCTTGGCGCGGCACCAGTGACCCTGAGTCAGACCAGCTTGCAGCGTGCCCGCAGCGAAGTGCTGGCGGTGACCATGCAAAGCCGACTGGAGCACTATCTGGTGGAGCTGGTCTGCGCCACTCGCCCGGGCAGTGGTCTTTGCCCTGCCCTTGAGCCATTGATTGCCGTGGGGGCCAGCCCTCGGGCTACGCTGGGGCTGGCTCGCTCCGCCCGCGCCCGAGCCTGGCTTGCCGGACGAGATTATGTGCTGCCGGAAGATATCCAGCTGCAAGCCTATCCGGTGCTGCGCCATCGCCTTATTCCCAGCTATCAGGCACTGGCCGACAATCTGGATAACGACATCCTGATCGCCCAACTGCTGGATCAGGTGCCATGTCCCTAGCGCCGGACCTCCATCCCGATATCGCCCTGTCGCTGCCACGGCTGCTCAATATCCGGCTCTGGGCGAAAGCCAAGAAGCCACCTAACTTAGGCCGAATCAATAGCGAACGCGGCAAACTTGGCCGCTCTCCCGGACTCACGTTTCGCGAGCTGCGCGCCTATCAGGCGGGTGACGAGGTACGCCATATCGACTGGCGAGTGACGGCGCGCCTCGGTCGTCCCTATACCCGCCTCTATAGCGAGGAGCTGGATCAGGCGCACTGGCTGCTGCTTGATCTCTCCCCCGCCATGTATTTCGGCTCCACACGGCAGCTCAAGGCGCGTCTGGGATGCGAGCTGGCAGCAGCCCTGATCTGGCAAGGGGAGAAGCAGCACAACACCCTGATCTGCCACGGGCTTATCCCAAATCACCAGAGCCAGCGCGGCAGCGTGCTGCCCCTGCTCGAATCCCTCTGCCATCACTACCAGCAAGGGCTGGCACGTCGGGTACTATCCCATTCACTGGCCGACACCTTGGCCAGCGTGAAGCTGCCCCATGGTGCCAAACTGACGCTGATCACCGACCACAGACCCTGTGAGTCAGCGCTCTGTCAGCAGTTGCAGCTGCTCTCCCGCCGCCACGATATCCACTATTGGCAGATCCGCGATCCCCTTGAGGCTGCCCTTCCCCCTGACGGCCAGCTGCCGGTGGCCATCGATCGGCCAGCCCAGCACTATCAGGGCTGGCTGGATGGGGGCCATGCCGGTTTCTCCCGCCGCTACCAGCAAGCTGCCGAACAGCAGCTGGCCCATGGCAAGCAGCTGTTGCTGCCGCTGGTGCAGCGCCTCTATCTGCTCGATAACAGCCAGACGCTGCAACAGCAGTGGCAGGAGGGGTTATGTCATCAGGGATGAGCTCGCCCACCGAACTCGACAGCGCCAGTCCCGCCTCCGAGGCCATCACTCCGCCGCTGGCCGCCCTGATGCGCGACATCCACCCGGGGCCGGATCTGATTGAACAGAGTCTTGACCCCAGAGTGCAGGCGCTATTGTGGCTATTGATCACAGCGTTATTACTGCTGCTGATCGCCCTGATTGCCAAGAGGGTGATACGTTACCGCCGCTGGTGTCGTCAGCTGGAGGGAGATCCGGCACTGCTGGTGGCACGCATACAGGAGGCCCTGCGTCATGAAGTACTGCAACGCTGGCCCGAGGCGCGCCAGCTTCAGGGAGAGGCGTGGCTCGCCTTCGTCGATCGTCACGGTGGCAGCGATTTCAGCCAGTTCTCGTCTCACTGGAGCAGTTGGCTCTATGGCAGCCAGAACCCGACTCGCGAGCAGAGCGAACAGCTTCGGCAACATTATCGCCGCTGGGGTAAGAGCCTCTTCTTGCAACGCTATCCCCGCTTGAAGCGTAAAGCTGCGCGGAGGCAGCCATGATCCTGGCCTGGCCCTGGTTTGCGCTGGCGCTGGTGCTGCCCTTGCTGGTGCGCTTCGGCTTGCCACCCCTGCGCCGCGGTTATCTGGCTCATCCCGGGTTTGCGCTGCTGCGCCCTCAGGCCGGATTGCCGCTCTGGCGCGCCATGCTGCTCTGGTGCGCTCTTATTCTCGCCCTCTGCCGCCCCCAGTGGTGGGGGGAACCGGTTATCCAATATGAAGGGAGTCGGGATCTGCTGCTGGCAGTGGATCTGTCAGACAGTATGCGCACCCCTGATATGCTCGATAACGGCGAGCAGCAAGCTCGGTTGACGGCGGTGCGCCAGCAGATCAAGGAGCTGATCGCCAAACGGGCCGGAGACAGGGTGGGCCTCATCGTATTTGCCGATCACGCCTACCTGCTCTCTCCCCTCACCCAGGAGATTCCGGCGCTGTTGACCTTGAGCGACGAGCTCGATTTTGATCTGGTCGGCCGAACCACCGCCCTTGGCGAGGCGATCCAGCTGGCACGTCAGCATGGGAATCCTGGTCGCCCCACCGCCCTGCTGCTGGTCACTGATGGCCGCAATACCGCAGGCAATGCCGACCCGCTGCAGGAGGCCAAACTCGCCGCAGCGCAGGGAATACGGATCTACACGCTGGGGGTCGGTGCCGATCCCGATACTTTTATCCAACCCTACGATGAGGTGGGCAGCGGTCAGGCCGATCCCAGCAGCGAACTGGACGAGCCGCTCCTGAAAGAGCTGGCCCAGACAGGCCAGGGTCGTTACTTTCGGGCACGCACCCAAAGCGATCTCGATGCCATCAACGCGACTCTCAATGCCCTTGAACCTGCCCCAATGCCGATTGCCCAGTACCAGCCGGTGATCGAGCTCTACCCCTGGCCGTTGGCACTGCTTTGTGGCTTGCTGCTTCTGCCATCAGGGCAAGGCAGACTGGAGTTTCGCATGGTGCGTAACTGGCTGGCACAAGGCGCGCGCAGATGGAGCTGATCTTGCTCCGCCCCCTGTGGCTGATCGCACTCATCCCCTGGCTCTGGCAAGGGTGGCGCCGTCGTCGCCAGCCCCCGCTGCTCGCACCTGCGATGCAGGCTTATCTGCTGCCAGCATCCCGTCCTCAACGCCCCTGGCTTTGGTTGGCAACCCTGCCCGTCATTTTGGCTCTGAGCGGACCGGCACTGCGCGGTGAGCTGCAACAGCAGCCTGCAGCACCGCTAGATATCTGGCTACTGGACTTGTCACGCTCGATGACCGCCACCGATCTCAAACCGGATCGGGCAACCCGGGTCAGATGGCAATTACAGCAGCTGCTGAGCCGCGCCAAGGGCGAGCGCATTGCGCTGATCCTCTACGCAGGCGACGCCTACCTCGCCATGCCGCCAACCCGGGATCATCAGGCCCTTTCGCTGCTACTGCCCGACTTGCGCCCCGATATCATGCCGCTGCAGGGCAGCAACCCGGCACGGGCTGTGGCACTTGCCATGAAGCAGCTGGCCCCCGGTGAGCAGGCCCGTCTACTGCTGATCACCGACGACCTCACCCAGAATCAGATGGCCCAAATCGCTGCTCTGTGGCCCTGCCAACAACGCCTTCTCTGCCGCGACACCCAGTCGGCACGCCTCGATATTCTGCTCGCCAGCAGTGGTCAACCGGCCCCCATGCCCGCCATTCCGGCCAATGAGTTGGGGTTTGCCACCCGCATGCCCGCGCAGTTGCCCGTCCCCGATAGTCAGGCCATTGCCGCTCTGGCCAACCGTCTCGGCGGTGAGCTGCAGTGGCTTGGCAGCGATGTCCCCCGCTTTGCACCGCTGCCCACCACTACCTCGGCCCTCACCCCGGCGCCACTGGATCTTGGCCCCTGGTTGCTGATCCCCTTGTTACCGCTCGCCTTGCTGGCCAGAGTCGGCGCCCGGTTGATGATGGCGCTGATGGTGGGAGCTCAGTTGCTTGCGCCACAAGATCTGCAAGCAGCAGAGAAGGGAGATCTGCAAGCGATGCAGGCTTATCAAGAGGGGGATTTTCAGCGGGCCGCCCGCACCTTCAACGGTCCCGTCTGGCGCGGCAACGCCTGGTATCGAGCCGGTGCCTATCGGCAAGCCATCGCAGCCTATCAGGAAGCAGCGAGTGCCACTGCCCACTACAACCGCGGTAATGCCCTGCTGCAACTGGGGGAGTTTGCCGCAGCCAAAGAGGCCTATCTGGCGGCCCTGGCGCTTGAACCCGGTCATGAAGATGCGCTCTATAACCTCTCTCTGTTACAGGGCGCAGCGGCGGCGGCTCCCGATACCAGCAACAGCAAGCAACCCGAACCATCGGCCGCTCAGCAGGCGACGGCAATGCCCCTGCCCCCCTCTCCCCCGGTGTTGCTGCTGGAACAGCGACTGCGCAAAGAGGCGCTGCGCCGGGATCTGATCAAGGTGGAGGAGCCCTGGTGACGCGGGCAGGATGGGGGCTGTTGCTCGCACTCGCGAGTCCACTTGGTTGGGCCCTGCCCCCCCGGGCAGAGCTGCTGCCGGGGGCCGACCCCAACGATTGGCTACTGATCATCGAAGCAGATGGCGAGCGCCAGAGCAACGAACTGGAGATCTCCCCCCTACTGCGCCAATTTGCAGTGGGCAGAGTGACCATGAGCCGGGTCACCACCCCGGTACAACAACTGACTCGCTGGCAGATCCCGCTGCACCAGAGCGACTCACCCGCTAATACAAAGGTGGTGATTGCCCCGCTCAAGCTGGGAAATGAGTTTACCCCCTCGCTCACCCTGCCATTGAGAGAGGTGAAAACAGCGGCGCTGCCGCAACCCGCTGCCCCCTCGCCCCTCGAGATGCAGGCTAGCCTTGAGCATCAGGGCCCGCTCTATCCCGGCCAGCCGGTGATCTACCGGCTGACACTGTGGCTACCTACCAGCATGCAAAACCCGGCCCTGAGCGAGCTCAGCTCTGCCCACTTTACCATCCGTCGCCTCGGTAGCGACGAGTGGATCGCCCCCGTTCAGGCTGGTCTACCCGGCCGGCTCACCCGCAGCTGGCTCGTTCAGGCAAAAGCGCCTGGGCTATGGCTCCTCGACTCACCCCGCTTGCAGGGGCAGCTCACGCAGCAAGGGAACAAGCCGCAAAAACTCTCGGCCCGCGCGGCACCGCTAGAGGTGAGGGTCGACAAAGCCCCCGCCACGCCGGTGGCCACCCGGCTGACCCTGAGCCAACGTCTTGAACCGGCCACCACGGGGGAAGTGGGTGAACCGCTGATCCGGATCCTCAGCCTGACCATGGAGAATGGTGACAGCGGTCAGATACAGCTTGCCCCCCTGATGGCCCATCAACTGCCAAGCGGCATACAGGCACATCCCGATGGCGAGCAACAGCAGGAGCGTTACCGCGATGGCAAGCTGCTGTTTGAGCGACAGTGGCGCCAGACTCTGGTCGCGGAGCAGAGCGGTGACTATCAGCTGCCCCCCATTGATCTGCCCTGGTTTAATACCCAAAGCGGCCGGATTGAGCAGGCCAGCCTGCCCGCCATCACGCTGACGTTTCAGGCAACAGCAAATCGGCAACCTGATGAGCAGACATCGCAGGTGGCACTGCGAGAGAGCCTTTGGTGGGTCGTGCTGGCCATAACACTGCGTGCGCTATGGCGCCGCAGCGCCCGCTGGCGAGCCTTCTATCAACTGCAACGTGCCCTTGCCCGACACCAGCCGGATGCCAGTCGCAAGGCACTGATCCTGTGGGCGACCTTGCGCTGGCAGGTCCCCTATTATCAATTAGGCCAGTTGCCTGACGCTGGGCATAATCGGGTCGGCAACGCGCTCGCCGCACTCGAGCGAGCCTGTTTTGCACGGCCCTCTTCTGCCCCTCCCATCGAGTGGCGCGCTCTGGCGCGTACCCTCAGGGCTGATGAAACCGCCGGTATTGCGCACCTGATTTACCTGCTGGCGCACGGGAGTTAGCGCTCCCGCCGCCACGCCCCCTGACAAGGATTGCCCTATGGCACTGCTGTTTTTTAGAAAAAAACGTGCTCAGCAGAATATTGGTGGAAATGATCCGGCCACTTCGCCGGTCTCTGATCCCATGGCTGACAAACAAACCAAATTTGAAGCACTGGTTCATGCGCTGCACGGCGATCTATACCGGTATGCCTACTGGCTGACCCGGGATCCCAACGTAGCGGAAGATCTGGTGCAAGAGACCTTCCTGCGTGCCTGGAAGGCTATCGACACCCTGCAGGATGACAAGGCGGCCAAGGGGTGGCTGATCACCATCCTCAGACGGGAGAACGCCCGCCGCTTTGAACGCAAACAGCTGGAACTGGTGGCTCTCGACGATCACCCTCAACCCCAGCACGATACGCTGCACAGTGAACAGGAGATGGAGAACGAGTGGTTGCACCGTCACATCGCCCGGTTGCCGGAGGAGTATCAGGAGCCACTGCTGCTGCAAGTCGTGGGAGGATTCAGTGGTGAGGAGATTGCCGAGATGCTCGGCCTCAACAAGAACACCGTCATGACCCGACTGTTTCGCGCCCGCAACCAGCTCAAGGAGGCGATGGAGCAGAAGAACCAAGCAAGAGGACACGGACATGGATGAACTCGAATTTCGCCGCAACGCCATGATCCAGCCCAACGATCAACAACCGGACTTTCTCAAAACCGCTGAAGCAAGCCAGGCCAATCGGAACTACCTCGACGAGATGAAGCAGTTCGACAGAAGCCTCAAGCGCGCCATGCAGGTAGAGGTTCCCGCCGGACTGGCCGAGCGGATCCTGCTCAGGCAAGCCATGCTGCAAGACAGTGATGCGCCAGATGATATGCCGCCATCCCGCCCCCTTGGCACGGCACCAGTCAAGCTCCGGACATCAACATCCTGGCGCCAGATCGCCCTGGCTGCATCGGTCGCCTTCCTGCTGGGAATGAGCACCCGCTGGATCACGCTGCCAGAAACGGCTCCTGCGGCCCTCTCCCTCGCACAGGTGGCGATGGCTCATGTCTATGGCGAAGAACCCTTTATTGAAGGTGTCGATGAGCAGGTCAATCTGCATAACATAAATGCCAAGATGGAGAAGTATGGCGCCACCTTAAGCGGGATGGATGGGCTCAAGGTGACCTATGTCAATCACTGCTCGTTTTATCAGGGACCAGCCTTGCACATGGTGATCCAGGGAAAGATGGGGCCAGTCACTCTCTTTTTAGTGCCCAAACATGTGCCATTAACCCTGCAACAGGCCACCTTTGAAGATGGCACCCTCAAAGGGGAGATAGTCCAGCTCAAAGGCGCCAATATGGTACTGATTGGCGAAATGAAAGAGCCACTTGCCCCCGTTGCCAACGCCCTGCAGTCACGTCTGCAGTGGGACATTTAACATCGCTGGTTAACAACCTCAGATCCATCCTCAATAGCAGGCGGCGGTCACGAGCCGCTGCCTGTTCCCTCCCTGATTACTCCCTTTTGTCACTCATTTGCCTCAAGATTTCGAAAAATTGACAAAATTATTTTTGTGACGGAGATCAGCAATCCAGGTCAATATTCCGCCTTTAGACCCTGAAAATGATGAATTAAACAGCAAGTTAAAACAAATGATTAACACATCGATCACTTTTATGTATTCTGCTGTCACTGGTCTGATTTCTTACCTCCTACCAGATCCATAGAATCACGCCAGAATTGATTGGGAAGAAGCTGAAATAAAAACGGATTTTGTCGAGGTTTGCATTGAACGTGCAGCCAATATCGGCAAAAAAATCTGCCTACAAGAGAGAACACCATGACGACAACTATTTTCAAGAAGAGCCTGATTGCCGCCACCATCGCGCTGGCCACCGGTCAAGTCCATGCCGCGGCATTCCAATTGAACGAGCACTCGGCCTCCGGTCTGGGTCGCGCCTATGCCGGCGAAGCGGCTATCGCCGACAACGCCTCCGTATTGTCCCGTAACCCTGCCGCCATGACCACCTTTGACAAGATGGCAGTTTCCGTCTCCGGTACCTACATCAAACCGGACGTAGATGTTAATGGCAGCGTTGGTACTCCCTTTGGGCCAATTCCCGCCAGCGAATCAGGCATTGCTCCGGCAGCCTTCGTTCCTGCTGCTTACTTTATCCAGCCGCTGAATGACCAGTGGGCCTGGGGTATCGGGCTCTTCTCCAACTACGGGCTGTCTACCGAGTACTCCAAAACCTTCCCTGCTGGTGCAGGTGCTGGTGATACTGAGCTGATGACTCTCAATATCAACCCGAACATCGCCTATCGCATCAATGAACACTTCAGCGTCGGTGCAGGTATTAATGCTGTTTACGGTGCAGCCGAACTGAACCGCTATGCCGGTCTGCTGGGTCCGTTGAACCCGCCGAGTCAAGGCGGTCCGCTGGCAACGGATACTCGTCTGGCTCACCTGAAAGGCGACACCTGGGGTTTTGGCTGGAACGTAGGTACTCTGTACGAAGTCAATGAAAACAATCGCTTTGCGTTGACTTATCGCTCACAAGTCGATATGAGCTTTGATGGTGACTTCCAGGGACTCACTTCAGGGAACCGCGTTGTTGATGGCAATCTGAAACTGGATCTGCCTGCTCAAGCAGAGTTTGCCGGTTATCACCGTTTGAATCAGCAATTCGCCGTACATTACTCCGTGAACTGGACTGACTGGAGCGCATTCCAGGAGCTGAAAGCAACCAGTAACCAATGCGCTGGCGGCGTATGTCTGCAAAAGGACGAAAAGTTTAAAGACTCTACTCGTTACTCTATCGGTGGTACCTGGTATATCAACCCGGCTTGGGAAGCACGTATTGGTTTTGCATATGATAACAGTCCTATCGAACCGGAATATCGTAGCCTGAGTATCCCGGACTCCGACCGTGTCTGGTATAGCGCTGGCGCCACATACCATATCAACACCGATATGAGTGTTGATTTCGGCATGGCCTATCTGGATGGTAAAGAGGTTGATGTCAACGAGGGTCTGCGTAACCACTCAGACGCTCTGCGTTGGAAAGGTTCTTCCCACGGCAACGCCTTCCTCGCCTCAGCCCAGTTCAACATGAAGTTCTGATTACAGCTCACTCCAAAAGAGCGCCAACAGGCGCTCTTTTTTTATCCGAAAACCCATTTCAGCGCACACATGTAGCACACATGTGTTTATTTTTCCTTTTCAATCAATCTATTAGAGCACATCATTCCAGCATTTAATCTTGTTTTCTCCAGATAGATGCCATTGCCGTTGCCTTACTGGTCATACCATATAAAATCCTGCCCTCATTGATATGACCGATTAAACCTTCGGGTAACAGCAAGGACTTTTCCATGCATTCCATCCTCAAACCGTCCGCGATCGCCCTACTGGTGATCGCGGGTCAGACCCACGCAGCCGGATTCCAGCTAGCTGAACAATCCGCCACAGGCCTTGGACGCGCCTTTGCCGGTGAGGCAGCCATCGCGGATAACGCCAGTGTGCTCTCCCGCAATGCAGCAGCCATGACCCGCTTCGATCAGATGGCGCTGTCTGGCGGTGTCATCTATGTCAGTCCTGACGTCAATATTGAAGGTAACACCCGCTTGCCGACCCAAGCTGGTATCGTCACCTCGGATGCGAGTGCGCACGATATCGCGGCCGCAGCCTGGGTACCCAACGCCTATTTGATCATCCCGCTCAATGAACAGTGGCGCCTCGGCTTCTCGGCCACCTCTTACTACGGCCTTGGCATCAAGATGCCAGACAACTACAGCGCTGGGCACTTTGGTAATGTTTCCGATATCAAGACCATGGATCTGGGTACCTCACTTGCCTACCGCATCAATGAGATGTTGTCGGTGGGAGCCGGTATTTCAGCTATTCAGGGTGAGGGCGAAGTCGGCGGCACCTTCCCCTCGCGCAACCTGATAGCAAAGCATCTGCAAGGAGATGGCTGGGCATGGGGCTGGAATGTCGGCGCGTTGCTGGAACTATCCAAACAGACCCGGATTGGCCTCTCATACCGCCACGATGTCAACTTGACACTCTCGGGTGACGCCATCATTGGCCTGCCCAGCGGCAAAGAACTCAGAGACACAGGTTCTCTGGATCTTCCGCTACCGGCAACGGCAGAGCTTGCAGCATTTCATCAGCTGACTGAAAAACTGGCTATTCATGGCAGCCTGAACTGGACCAACTGGAGCAAATTTGTCCAGCTGGAAGCAGATCTGGATACACTGCCCAACATGCATATCAAGGATGAACACTGGGAAGATAGCTGGCGCTATGCGATCGGGATGACCTATCAACTCACTCCACAGTGGCAACTGCGATCAGGAGTAGCTTACGATGCGAGCCCTGTACCAGCAGATCGCCGTACCATCTCCATTCCGGATGCAGACCGAATTTGGTACAGCCTGGGGATGGGTTATCAATTCACCCCCAACCTGACCATGGATCTGGGGCTGACCCTGATCGATGGCAAGAAGGTTGATGTTACTGAAAAAATGGCTTTGCAACCTGGCAACCCGCAGAGTATTTCCACCTTCCAAGGGACATCCGAGGGAGATGCCTGGCTGGCTGGCGCCCAATTGAGTTATCTCTTCTAAATTCCTTCCCTGCAGAAAAACGCTATGCCAATTATTGCCTTACCGAACAGGGTCAAAACTGGCATAGTGTTCCGCAACACCATAAAATCAACCCAGTACCTTTACTGGAGCAAGGCATGTATTCCTACGTAGCAAGACAGCCGATCCTCGACAGAGACCTCAATACCCATGCCTATGAGCTGCTCTTTCGCGATAGTCTGAATAATGTCTTCCCGAGTATCTCCTCCCAGCAGGCGACGTCACGCCTGGTGGTTGAACAGTTTCTGCAACAAAATATCGATCAGCTGTTGGGGGGCCGCCCCTGCTTTATCAATTTTCCCCACTCACTGCTGCTGGAGGGATTGGCAGAGTGCCTGCCGCCCGAAAAAGTGGTGATTGAGATCCTGGAAGATTCTCCACCGGATGATGCCCTGCTGGAAAAGGTGAAACAGCTGCACAAGCTGGGTTATCAGCTGGCCCTCGATGACTTCACCATGTCGCCGGATTGGGAGCGCTTCCTCCCCTTTATTCACATCATTAAGTTTGATCTTCGCGCTACCCCCCTGCTGCAGATCAAGGTGTTTATCCAACGTCATCAAACGCTGGGGCTCACCTATCTGGCGGAAAAAGTAGAGGACAAGGCTGAGTTCGAACGGGTCAAACAGCTGGGGATCCAGCTGTTCCAAGGCTTTTTCTTCAGTCGACCCGAGATGGTCAAGCAAGCTACCATGGAGCCGGCTCAGGTCGTAGTGATGCAGTTGCTCAACGTGGTCAACGAGGCAGAGCCTGATATCAACAAGATTGAGCAACTACTCGGTCAGGATATCTCTTTATCACTCAAGCTGCTGCGCTACGTTAACCATCTCAAAGGTCACACCAACCCTATTTCGTCATTTCGCCAGGCTGCCATCTATCTGGGCAACACCCAGCTAAAGCGCTTTGTCTCGCTGGTGGCGGCGACCAGCGCTGGCAAAGGCAAGAGCGCCGAGCTTTACCAGATGTCGATGATCCGTGCCCGCTTCTGTGAGCTGCTGGCTCATGCCCATGCCCCGAGCCAGCAGGCACAACAGGCATTTATTACCGGCCTCTTTTCCCTGCTGGACGTGCTGATGGAGCAGCCGATGGACAAGCTGCTCGGCACTATTCCCCTTATCGACGATATTCGGCTGGCGCTACTGGAACGCAAAGGCAATCTCGGTTTCTACCTCGCGTTTTGTGAAGATTACGAAAATGCCAACTGGTCAAGAGTCACGGCCAGAACCGCAAAGTTAGGGCTCAACGAGGATAAGGTGAGTCACCTCTATCTGGCCGCCACCACCTGGGTCAACGAACAGCTGCTGGCGATGGAAGCCACCAATTAATTCGTCTCGTCATTCACCTCGACCGCGATAGCGGTCGCCTCACCACCACCGATACAGAGGGCGGCCACTCCCCTCCGTAAATCCCGTTGCTGCAGCGCGGCAATGAGCGTCACCAGAATGCGCGCGCCACTCGCCCCCAGGGGATGACCGAGGGCACAAGCCCCCCCATGCACATTGACCTTGTGATGAGGAATACCGACCCCGTTCATGGCCAGCATGGTGACCATGGCAAAAGCCTCGTTGATCTCGAACAGATCGACCTCTTCCACCGACCATGCCAAACGCGCCAGCAGCCGTGAAATGGCACCAATGGGCGCGGAGGTAAATTCTGCGGGCAATGCCGCGTGGCTCTGATAAGCGACAATCCGTGCCAGCACTGGTACCTGCCAGGCTTTAGCCGTGGCACCATCCATCAATATCAGCGCCGCCGCGCCGTCCGAGATGGAGCTCGAATTAGCCGCCGTGATGGTGCCCTCCTTGCCAAACGCTGGCTTCAGGGTCGGGATCTTCTCCGGTCTGCCCTTGCCCGGTTGTTCGTCCTCGGCCAGCAACAGACGCTCACCGCGATAGACACTTGTCAATTCGGACACAAACGCACCGGATTGCTGTGCGTTGCGCGCACGCTGCAGCGATGCCAGGGCAAACTCATCCATAGCACGGCGAGTCAAACCGGCCTGATCGGCACTGCGCTGGGCATGTATCCCCATTAACTGGCCATCATAGGCATCTTGCAAACCATCGAGGAAGAGGTGATCCAGCACCTGTTGATGCCCCATCCGAAAGCCGCTGCGCGCATTATCCAGTAGATAGGGAGCACGACTCATGCTCTCCATCCCTCCCGCCACCACCACTCTGTTGTCGCCAAGACGGATGGTATCAGCCGCCAGCATCACTGCTTTCATGCCAGAGCCGCACACCTTGTTGATCGTGGTAGCGGGCACTCCATGTGGCAGCCCTGCTTTCAACAATGCCTGCCTGGCGGGCGCCTGCCCCACGCCCGCCGCCAGCACATTGCCCATAAACACTTCATTAACAAGCTCCTTACGAAGCCCACTTTGCTGTAGTGCAGCCTCAATGGCACAGGCTCCCAACTCAGGCGCGGTCACCTCTGCCAATGCCCCCTGAAACGCCCCCATCGGAGTCCGTTTTGCCGCCACAATTGCAATATCCATTTGCCTACCTCTGTTTGTTACATGGCCATAACATAGGGGTTCTGACGCGATGGAACAAGAGTTGCAGTGCAGTTTACGTTTAGGTAAGGTGCAGACAGGATTTAGTTCACCAAGAAGTCTGTATGAACAACAAGGATGAAGGACGGCGCTTCAGCATCAGTGAGCTGGCTCGGGAATTTGATATTACGACGCGCAGCATCCGCTTCTATGAGGATCAGGGATTACTCAATCCAGCCAGGGAAGGGCAGACCCGCATCTACAGCAAGCAGGATCGGGTTCGCCTCAAGCTTACCCTGCGCGGCAAGCGACTAGGTTTCAGCTTGGCCGAAATTAGAGAACTGTTTGATCTCTATGATGCAGATAAGAGCAGCCGTACCCAGCTGCAAACCATGCTCGGGCTGGTCACCGAGAAACGGGAGACGCTGCAGCAACAGATGGAGGATATCAGGATGGTGCTGCTGGAGCTGGATGCCGCCGAGCAGCGCTGCCAACAAGCGCTTAGCCAGCTGGGATAACCGGTTGGCTGTGGCTGACCTGATTGTTCTTTCAGTCCGCTCACAAGATTCCTGATAGCAAAAAGCCACTCCTGAGAGTGGCTTTTCTGCTACCTGACAGTTCGTGATTAAACGCGAACGAAGTCCAGGTGAACCAGCTTGTAACGTACAGGGTGACGCTGGATAGCTTTCACTTTTACGTTAACTTCTTCGCCGTTGATAACCAGGGTCAGTACAGACTCGTAGAATTCCGGCTTTTCTTGCGCCAGGATGAATTTCTTGTGGTCAACGGTGATGGACTGGGCTTCTTTACCTGCACCGTAAACGATGGCAGGAACTTGGTCAGCTTGACGCAGGCGGCGGCTCGCACCTTTCCCCAGGTCAGAACGGACTTCAGCTTGGAATACGAAAGACATAGTATGTATCTCTTTTAAAGGAATGTATGGTGCAGACTGCGACCGGTCGGCACCTCGCAAAACGAGCGGGAATACTACCACGGGCCAAATGCGGATACAAGGTACCGATTCTGCATTTAGCGTCCCTGCTCCAGTCGGGCAAATTGCTGCTGACGCTGGGCCGGGCTCAGGGCATCAAACTTCGCCAGGGTCTCGGCGCGCGGACAGTAAAGGCCATCCCCCGTTCTGACCCGAATGCTTTTGCCAAGCCGTTGCTGATTCTCCGCCACCAGCGCCAACAAATAGCTGTAGGTATCAGCCCCCTGGGCACTGGATAGCTGGTTGGCAATGCGCCACAGGGTCTCCCCTGCCGCGACCTGATGACACACGGTTTGTAGGTCGCCTGCTGCCGGATCAGAGAGGGTGAGCATGGCACCACTGCCTGCGGATAAGCTAGCCTTGCTGCTGACGAGCGCCATATCGGCGCTCGCTACTCCCTCATATCCTTGTGCACCACTCATCCCCGCAGTGCGAAACGTCACGCCTAATTGAGCCAGCAGAGGTTCGCTCTCGTCGGTATCGGTGGAAATATCGACACCACCGAACGTGTTTTGGGGTGTGCGGAACTCGGCGATAAAGGGCGCGATGGATTGCGCGCCATAACCAGGGAAACTACTCCCCTGCTGCACGATTGCCCCCACCTGACCAGGTACGACCCCGTAAGCCATCTCATCGATGCGTCGCAGCCTTGCCAAATAGGTTTTAGAAAGCTGCGCCTCCCCCTCGAACAAATCGAAGGGGGGGACCAGCCGGGCGGGAAAGAGGATCTGCCAGCGACCATGCTTCTGCTTCAGGGCCAGTGGCGGGAACTGGTTGCCACGCCACGCAACAAACATGGCGGGCGGCGTGCGTGTCAGGGGGTAATATTCTGGGTTCAACTGCACCCAGGTTTGTTCCGCGATGGGCTGATAACCGCTGATCACCACCTGCGCCACGCTCAACCAGATCCCCAGCATCCTTGCCTCCCTGACTTCCGTTTAAAAGGGCCCGCCACCTTGGCAACCCCTTCCCACACTCTATATCACGCAGTTAAAACAGACAGATAGCAGCTTAGCACTGAGCGATAGCGTTCAGCACCCGTTTATCGGAGACCGGATAGGGGGTCCCCAGATTCTGGGCAAAAAACGACACCCGCAGCTCCTCGATCATCCAGCGAATATTGGCCACCTCGATGGGAATAAGCTGGGATTTGGGGATCTTGGCCAGCAGCGCCTTGTACTCCGACTCCACGCTGTGCACCTTGAGCATGTAGACCCGATCCCGGTTGGGATCGATGGCAAGCTTCTCGAGGCGCCGTTCGATGGCCCGCAGATAGCGCAGCAAATCAGGCAACCGCTGCCAGCCGGTCTCGGTGACAAAGCCCTTGTGGATCAGGTTACCAAGTTGCTGCTGGATGTCCGACATGGCGAAGGCGGTGTCGAGCTGCATCTTGCCCTTGAGCCGTTTCTTGATCTCATGGGAGAGCGTCAGCACGGCTTCCACCTGCTTGGCCACCTCCACTACCGCATCGTTGAGCTCGGCGCGAACATACTCCTTGAGCGCCTCGAAACCGGCCTCGTCCCAGGCCAGTCCGCCATGCTGCTCGATGAGCTTGTCGCAGCCGCAAGCAATGCAGTCGTCGATAAGCTCGGCCACCTTGCCAAACGGGTTGAAATAGAGCCCCAACTTGGCCTTGTTGGGCAGTTTCTCCTGCAGGTACCTGATGGGAGATGGTACGTTGAGCAGTACCAGACGACGCTGACCGGCCCACATCAGCTGCTGCTGCACCACCGGGCTCTCCACCAGCTGGATGGCGACCGAATCCTTCTCGTCTACCAACGCCGGATAAGCCTTCACCTCGAATCCGCCCCGCTTCTGACTGTACTCTTGCGGCAGCTCGCCAAAGCTCCACAGGGTGAGACCGGACTGCTCGATATCATCGTCCGCCACTTGTGACAGGGTCTCCTGCACCTTGCCGCGCAGCGACTCTTTCAAGGCCTCCAGATCTTTGCCTTCCGCCACCTTCTTGTGTTTGTCGTCCACCACCCGGAAGGTGAGTTTCAGGTGATCAGGCACCGCAGACCAGTCCCAGGATTCACGGGGCACGGTCACGCCGGTCATGCGGCGCAGCTGGCGTTCCATCTCGTCCAGCAGCGGCCCCTGCTCGGGGTTGATACTGGCGAGTAGTGCATCGGCATAGTTAGGCGCTGGCACGAAGTTCTTGCGCATCGGCTTTGGCATCGACTTGATGAGGGCAACCAACAGCTCGTGACGCAGACCCGGGATCAACCACTCGAACCCCTTCACCTCCACCTGATTCAGGAGCGGCAGCGGAATATGCAGGGTCACGCCATCCGCCGCCTCCCCCGGTTCGAACTGATAGGTCAACTTGAGCTTGAGGCGCCCCTGCTGCCAGAAGTTGGGGTAGTCGAGATCGCTGATGTGGGCAGCATCCCCCTTCATCAACATCTCTTTTTCGAAGTTGAGCAGCTCGGCGTCCCGCTTTTGCGCCTCCTTCCACCACTTGTCGAAATGGCGAGCGGAGATCACCTCCTCCGGCAAGCGGGCATCGTAGAAGCGGAACAGATCCTCGTCATCCACCAGAATGTCGCGACGACGGGATTTGTGCTCCAGCGCCTCCACCTCGGCCAGCAGCTTGCGGTTATCGCTGAAGAAACGGTGGCGGGTCTCGAAATCCCCCTCCACCAGCGCGCGGCGGATAAATAGCTCGCGGCACAGCGCCGGATCGATACGGCTGAAGTTGATGGTGCGCTCGTTGACCAGGGTCAGACCATAGAGGGTCACCTTCTCCTTGGCCATTACAGCGCCGTTTTTCTTCGACCAATGTGGGTCGCTGTGGTGCATCTTGATGAGGTGGCCTGCCAGCGGCTCCACCCACTCGGGCTCAATCTTGGCGTTGATGCGGGCGTAGAGACGCGAGGTTTCCACCAATTCTGCGGCCATCACCCACTTGGGCGGCTTCTTGAACAGACCCGAGGCCGGGAAGAGGTGGAAGCGGCCGTTGCGGGCGCCGAGAAACTCCGGTTTTTCCAGATCCTTGTTGCCGATATGGCTCAAGAGGCCGGTCAGCAGCGCGCAGTGCACCGTCTTGAAATCTGCAGGTTCATGGTTGGCTTTAAAACCAAGCTCCTTGACCGTCTGACGCAGCTGGAAGTGAATGTCCTGCCATTCACGCACCCGCAGGTAGGAGAGAAACTCCTTCTGGCACATGCGGCGGAACGGATTGCTGCCAAGGGCATCCTGCTGCTCTTTCAGGTAATTCCACAGATTGACGAAGGCAAGGAAGTCGGAATCCTTGTCCTCAAAGCGTCTGTGCTGCTCGTCGGCGGCCTGCTTCTTCTCCATGGGCCGCTCGCGGGGATCCTGAATGCTGAGGGCCGCGGTGATCACCATCACCTCGTTCAGGCAGCCAGTCTGCGCCGCGCTGATCACCATCTTCGCCAGACGCGGATCAAGAGGGATGCGCGAGAGCTGGCGACCGGTCTCGGTCAGCTGCAGCTTGGCTTCGCGATCGCCGGTGGCGGGCAGCTCGCGCACCGCCTCCAGCTCTTTCAAGAGAGTCAGGCCATCCTTGATATGGCGGGATTCAGGCGGCTCGACGAAGGGGAACGCCTCCATATTGCCAAGGCCGAGCGCCAGCATCTGCAGGATGACGGAAGCCAGGTTGGTGCGCAGGATCTCGGGGTCAGTGAAGGCAGGGCGGCTGTTGAAATCCTCCTCCGAGTAGAGGCGGATACAGATACCGTCTGCCACCCGGCCGCAGCGCCCTTTACGCTGATTGGCACTGGCCTGGGAGACCGGCTCGATGGGCAGGCGCTGCACCTTGGTGCGCCAGGAGTAGCGGCTGATGCGGGCGGTGCCCGGATCGATGACGTAGCGAATGCCCGGCACCGTCAGCGAGGTCTCCGCCACGTTGGTGGCGAGCACAATGCGCCGCCCGGCGTGTTGCTGGAACACCTTGTTCTGCTCGGCGTTGGAAAGACGGGCGTAGAGCGGCAGCACCTCGGTGTCGCGCAGGTTTAGCTTGCGCAAGGCATCGGCAGTATCGCGGATCTCCCGCTCGCCGTTCATGAAGATAAGGATGTCCCCGAGCCCCTCGCGTGCCAGCTCTTCCACTGCATCGAAAATCCCCTGCAGCTCATCGCGCTCTTCCAGCCCTTCGCTCTTGTCACTGGTGAGCGGGCGGTAGCGCACCTCTACCGGATAAGTGCGGCCAGAGACCTCGATCACCGGCGCCTTGTTGAAATGGCGGGAGAAACGTTGCGGGTCGATGGTGGCCGAGGTGATGATCACCTTGAGGTCGGGGCGCTTGGGCAGCAGTTGCTTGAGATAGCCCAGGATGAAGTCGATATTGAGGCTGCGCTCGTGGGCCTCATCGATGATGATGGTGTCGTACTGGGTGAGCATCCGGTCGTTCTGGATCTCCGCCAGCAGAATACCGTCAGTCATCAGCTTGATGTGGGTCTGCTCACTCACCTGATCGGTAAAGCGCACCTTGTAACCCACGTAGTGGCCGAGCTCTGACTCCATCTCCTCGGCAATACGGGCCGCGACGGTGCGGGCTGCCAGACGGCGCGGCTGGGTGTGGCCGATAAAGCCCTTCACCCCGCGCCCGAGCGCCAGACAGATCTTGGGGATCTGGGTGGTTTTGCCCGAACCGGTTTCCCCGGCGATGATCACCACTTGATGCTCTTGAATGGCCTTGGCGATCTCAGCCTGCTTCTGGCTGACCGGCAGGTTGTCCGGATAGGTGACATTGGGCACTCCTGCCAGACGGGTTTGATAGCGCGCTTCGGCGACGGCCAAATCAGCGGCGATAGTCTCGAGCACGGCAGCCTGTTTGCCTTCAGGCAGCTTCTTGACCCCGTGCAGACGGCTAGAAAGGCGGCGGGCGTCGAGATTCATGCAGGCAGAGAGACGGCGGCGCAGCGCCTCGATAGAGAGAGACAAGGTACAAATTCCTTAAATAGGTGCCCAGAGGGGCCATATCGATAAGCTGGGAGCGATCCTAAAGAGCGAGCGGGGGCGGTGCAAGCCTTAACGTAGCGTTATATATGGGAAGACAGAGAGATTGGCCGCTCCTCAAACATGACAAAACAACCATTGTAAGATGGCATAACATAGATAAATGGCAGCATATGAAATAGCCAAGGCAAGCCGAAGCTTGCCTTGGGAGAGAGAAAAACAGGGTTAACCGTGTGTGTGATGGACAAAACAGGTAGTGAGCTGGGCGTGAATGGCCTGCATGACGTTGTGGCGATTGATGACACCGAGCAGACGCCCTTCCTCCACCACCGGATAGATCTTCGGCTTTTGCCCCATCATCATCTCCGCCAGGCTCAAAATGCTGGTATCGGGTCCCACCGACAACACCTCCTTGCGCATCACATCCTTGACCTGCGCCACCTGTTCGCAGTGATAGGCCTCCTTAAGCAGCACTGCGATGCAATCCTGCTCGGAGATCCAGCCAATCAGATGGCCCTGACCATCCACCACCGGGCCACCGAGCTGATGACTGTTCAGAAATTTCTCGACCGCAGCTTGCACCATCATGTCGGCAGTGAAGGTGATGGGTCTGCTCTGCATATAATCCTTGGCTTTTAGCGATTCCATATCTGCTCCCCTACGGTAGTCCATCAAGCTGGCGTCTTGTGCGCCGGTACCGGCACCATGCTCGGCTTGTTCCAAGCATAGCTGGCTCGCGGCAGTATGAGTCAGCGGCCAGCCTCTCCCTCAATTGATGGCATGATCCGGCTCGCGATCCGGAATGGCTGCCATCATCATCTGCGGCAGGTGATCGGCCAGCACCGCCACCACAGCGGGATCGACCCGCCCCTGATCCGCCAGTTGCTGCATAAAGGTCAATGCGTCACGGGCAGGCAGGCCGCGCCGATAAGGTCTGTCCTGCACCATCGCCTGAAAAATATCAGCGACCCGCAGGATCCGCGCTTCGAGCGCCATGGCGGATGCCGGCAGGTGAAACGGATAGCCCTCCCCATCAGGCTCCTCATGGTGATAGGCCGCCCAACAGGCAATCTGTTCAAACCCTTCGATATGACGCAAGATCTGGTAAGTCTCGAAGCTGTGGGTATTGATGATAGCCCGCTCCTCTTTCGTCAGGCTGGCTGGCTTGTCGAGGATTTCGTCCGGAACCCTCAGCTTACCCAGATCGTGCAGCAGCCCGGCAATTTCCAGCATGTCGCAATGCATGGCACTGACCCCCATCTGCTCTGCCAATGCCCGAGACAACCTGCTAACACCAAGTGAATGGGTCATCGTGAATGGACTTTTGGCATCGACGATGCCGGAGAAGATCCTCGCCAGCACCTTCAGCTCACCATTGTTTGTGATACAGGGTTCTCGCTTTTGCAGCATATCCAGCATGTAATCGTTGATTGCACGCGCTTCCAACTGCAGCCAGAATGCCTCCGAACGAGACGCTTTGAGGAAAGCATCCACCAATTCTGGGGCAAAAAATTCGCCACTACACGCTGCCAGCCTCTCCCGGATCTCGGCGGTGTGCATCAACAGCGAACCGTCAGCGTAATAAGGAGCGGCCAGTGCATCGCAGCGATCAACTAGAAAGATAAGATTGGCCTGCCGGGCAACCTTGCGGTCAACTGCCACCATGTCACGCAACAGATACCAATGGGTATGGTGATAACGGATAGGCAGTGCCAGCGGGGCCAACAAACGAAAATCTTTGAGCAACTGATAACCCACCTCGCAATGACGCTGGGAGGACTCCCAATCGAACTCACTGACCAGATGGTGGTGTGTAATGGTCGAGGATACACCTATATCGTGCAGCACTCCCAGCTCAAACAGCAGACGACGCTCCGCTTCACTCATCCCCAAAAACCGGCTGCACTCGGCGGCCATGATCCCGACCCGTTTACCGTGGGCCACATCGCCAATGCCCACCAAGTCCAGTGACGCAGACAAGGCATACACCACCTGTCTGAGATCTACCGGTAACGAGAACAATCTGGCTCCCTGCACTCTATTCATGATCTCTGTCCCACGCGATGTTGTCGTATCAAACTGATGCTGTTTTATGCCTTGCCTTCTATCAATCTAGTCAATAGCACAGCCTTTTACCTTGTTTTTATAGGCATTTATGACCCTGACACCTTGCAAAGACAAAGGTCACAGCTGGATTTATTTGGCCACTCCCATTCAAGTCATTTTTATCCTTTCAAAAATATGCGAGCACACTCTTTTAAATATCGCGATGAGATTGTGAGCAGTTTTAAAACTCATCTCTGAGCGAAAAAATCAACACCTCCACTTTACTTAATTATGACTTAATCAGAATTAAAGAGTGCTCGGCTTGCCAGTAAGATATTTGAATAAAGACACTCCACTACGGACATAGCAGCCCTCATCTCCTAAATTGATTAGCCGAACTGTGAACTCCACCACCCATTTATTCGCCTTATCGCCATCGATAGCGGTAGATACCTCATGCCTTCTCGATACAGCCTTCCATGCGCCCTCCAGCCCACCCGATAGCCGGCGACTGAAGGGCTAGAGAAAAAATATCGGATAACCAGCGGTTATATTCGCTGTTAGGCGACAAGGATAAACGGGATTTATAGAGTGAAACGGTTTAAAGCTGATTTCCAAGCTGCGGTTAAATGGGGCAATTCAGGTCATATCACTCTTTATAGATCATAACGACAGCGATAAAGGGAAATGTGCCCATCCGGGTATTCCATTCCCTCCAACAGCCTGTACGGGATGATATTTCCAATGTGTTAAACGCACGCTGCTTTCATCGCATATTTTGTGTACCAATTCACATCAGATTAGGATGTGGAGCCAATAATGGCCACCGCTGGTAGTGCCACAGCAGCCGCCAAGCCCAATATCTTGCCATCATGAGCGATGACATCGGCTACTGAAACATCAGTGCCTACAACCGGGGATGGTGGGCTGCCAGACCCCGAACCTGGACAGGATCGCCAATGAAGGGGCCCTCTTTACCGATCACTACTGATGTCATTAAAAAATCATCACATCCTGAGAGATAGACTGGTCTTATAGACTCGGTTAACAGAGCAGAA
Source organism: Aeromonas sp. 604282 (assembly GCF_049170575.1). NCBI lineage: Bacteria > Pseudomonadati > Pseudomonadota > Gammaproteobacteria > Aeromonadales > Aeromonadaceae > Aeromonas > Aeromonas sp. 604282. The sequence continues at coordinate 336,749 of NZ_JAAKMV010000001.1, forward strand.
ATGCACAAGATGTCGGGATCAACTGCCCAATAAACCGCCACCTGCACGGCTCGCCCTTCGTTCTGCCTGCGCTATGGTTTACCATGCAGGCAATTGTGGTGCCTGGCACCGCCCACCCTGGCGCCAGGCGCCGTCATCGGATACCTCATCTCGAGCAACATGAGCAAAACAGCACACGCGGGCAACGAGCCAACCTTCTACTTCCACGACTACGAAACCTTCGGCATCAGCCCCGCCAAGGACAGGCCGTCGCAGTTTGCCGGTATTCGCACCGATGCGGATTTCAACATCATTGGCGAGCCGCTGGTGATTTATTGCAAACCGCCAGCGGACTACCTGCCGGATCCGGAGGCGTGCCTCATTACCGGTATCACGCCGCAAAAGGCGATGAAGGATGGGCTGTGCGAGGCGGATTTCATTCGCCAGATCCACGAGCAGTTCGCCACTCCGAATACCTGCGTGCTTGGCTACAACAGCATCCGCTTCGATGATGAGGTGACCCGCTACACCCTCTATCGCAACTTCTATGACCCCTATGCCTACAGCTGGCAAAACGGCAACTCCCGCTGGGACATCCTCGACATGCTGCGGGCCTGCTATGCCCTTCGGCCGGAGGGGATCGAGTGGGCCTTTGACGAGGAGGGTAAGCCGAGTTTCCGGCTGGAGAAGCTGACAGTCGCCAACGGCGTGGCCCATGCCAATGCCCACGATGCGCTCTCGGACGTGCTGGCCACTATCGAGATGGCCAAGCTGGTGAAAAAAGCCCAACCCAAGTTGTTTGGTTATCTCTTTGATCTGCGCAACAAAAACAAGGTGAAGGCGCTGATTGACGTGGTGACCATGAAGCCGCTGGCGCACGTCTCCGGCATGTTCTCCCCCTGGCAAGGGTGTGTGAGCTGGGTTTCGCCGCTCGCCTGGCATCCTACCAACCAGAACGCGGTGATCATGGTGGATCTGACCCGCGATCCGACCCCGCTTATCGAGCTCACCAGCGAGGAGATCCGCGAGCGCCTCTATACCAAGAAAGAGGAGCTGGGGGATCTGGCCAGCATCCCAGTGAAGCTGGTGCATATCAACAAGTGCCCGGTGCTGGCGCCGGCCGCTACCCTGACGGCGGAGCGCGCCGACCAGCTTGGCATCGACCGGGAGCAGTGCCGCAAGAGCCTGGATCTGCTGCGCGCCCACCCGGAGGTGCGGGAAAAACTGGTGGAAGTGTTTAATCAGGAGTTCGCCGGCAGCAATGACAGCGACCCTGATACCCAACTCTACGCCGGCTTCTTTGGCCACGGCGACAAGTCCACCATGGATCTGGTGCGCGCCACCCCCGCAGATCTGCTGGGTGAGCGGGAGTTTGCCTTTACCGACGCGCGGCTGCCGGAGATGTTGTTCCGCTACCGCGCCCGCAACTGGCCACACACTCTGAGCGAAACCGAGCAGAAGCGCTGGCGCCTGCACTGCAGCGACTACTTCAGCCGCCGTCTGCCGGACTATGTGCCCCGTCTCGAGGCGCTGGCAGAGCAGAACCAGAGTAACGAACGGAACTTTGCGATTCTCAAGAGTCTCTATCGTTATCTGGAAGATTTATGAGTTGTGAGTAGTTTCACACTAAATCCTTCCCGCCAGCCCCCTTCTTCAGGTCATAATGACGAAGGGGATTTTCCCAAAAACCAATATCTTGCGACATCCTGAGCGGATGTATCCCAAGCAAGTAATCTCTTTGGCCGAACGGAAGCCATTTGCTGATGCCTCGTCACCACGCACTGCTCGGATTACTGACCCTGCTGCCGCTGGCAGCCAACGCCGCATACCGGTTCGATGTGCCGGATTATCTTGCTCGCCTGCCCGAGCAGACCTATCGCATCGTAGAACAGAATTTCAACACTCTTTATCAGCAGACTGACTTCACCCCCCAGATCACCAACAGCTACTTCAACCGCTCCCATCTGTACAAGTTTGTCGGGGTGCCGCTGGCCATCAGTGCCCAGTCCGGTTTCCAGCTGGAGGTGTTTGGTCAGGTCTATAACCGCGCTTCGCAAGCCTATATGCACTTGAGCGAGGATATGTCCCTCTATCGGGTGATGCGGGTCGATGTGATGGGGAACCCCAATGATCAACTGGCCATCGGTTTTGGTCTGGGGGTACCCATCACCCCGTTGCTGACCCTCAAGGCGATCGCCTCCGGCAGCGACATCCCGGGCTATGGCTCCGCCAAATACGCCGTCGGGGTCGAGTGGCGTTACTGATACCGTCTCCCAAATCACAAAAACTCAGGCTCCCGAAGGAGCCTGAATTGTGTGAGAGGCGAGCCTTATCAGACGTACCGGATCACCCGCCCTTCGCCCTCTTGCAGGGTCACAGCCGTACCGACTGCCTGCCCCTGCCAAAAATCGGTTCCCCCTTCCGGCAGCAGAAACTCCTGTGGTTGCCCCTCCCAGTTGAACAGACAGAGCAAAGTGCCGCCCTCGGGCAGGCTTACTTCACCACAGGCAAAGTCCATCGACTCGAAACGGGCAGAGGGTGCACGGGACGCACAAAGCTCAAGCAGCTTGCGCAGTTGCGCCGCTTGCTCCTCATCGAGATCCTGCAGTCGATCACCCGCCAGCATCATGCCACCGCTCGCCACCAGTGCAGCCAGATGGAAACTGTATTCAGCTTTACTTGCCTGCTGGCTTGGCAGATCCCGCAGGCAAATGCAGTCGGGGTCGAGGGCCCAGAGTTTGTCGTTCTGCCAAGCGCGGCAGAAGGCCTCGCGGGCGATCTGGCGATAGCGGTGGCCATTGCGCTCCACGTCATCGCTCACCCGCATGCCGTGAACCAGACCAAGGCTTGGCCAGATGGGGGCGTTGCAACCGAGCAGGAAAGCCCCTTCACCAGCACCACGCAGGATGGCCGCCATACCGCGTCGATAGGCTTCAACCCGGGTGGCGGCCGGATCGTGGAAACGGCCACCGTGGATTGCACCCCAGAAGTTGGCATCGAGCTTGAAGTAGTGGATGCCCCACTGTTCGCGCAGGGTGCGGAACACCTGCTCAAGGTGCGCCTGCACCTCGGGGTGGGTACCGTCCAGCACATACCAGGGAGTACAGCGCCAACCGCCATAGGTGACACGCTCGGAAGGGAGCGGCAGGCCGTCATCCCCCTTCACAAACCAGTCGGGGTGATCCTGAAACACCTGTGAACCGGGCTCTGCAATAAAGGGAGCGACCCAGAGAGCGGGCTCGCAGCCAGCCTGTTTGATCTCCGCAGCCAGCGATGCCACCCCCTGCTCGAACTTGGCCGACGGGGTGAGCCAGTCGCCCATCTTGGCCTGATAGCCGTCGTCGATTTGCACATAACGCAGGGCCGGGAAGCGCTCGGCGCGCACCTGCAGGTTCTCGCGAATGTCGGCAGCACTCACCTCAGCGTAGTAGTGATACCAGGAGCACCAGCCGCTCGGGCGCTCACTCACCTGGCCGATCAGCGAGCCGTGCTCGGCCTCGATCAACCGTGCCAGCTCGGCCAGCAGATCCTCGCGCTCCGCTCCTTTGAGACAGATCAGCGCCTCGCTCTGCCAGTGCTCACCGGCCGCAAGTTTTCGCCCTTCGCAATTCATCAGGATCTGCAAGCGGCCATCGGGATAGAGGCGAAACTCCCCACCAAAACGGTGGCAGCTGGCAAAGGCGAGCAGCAGCCACCCCTTGCCATGTTCCACCAGCAACAGGTTGTGAATGGTGTGATAGCCATTGTCATCGGTGATGCGATAGACGCTGGCATCAGGGCAACGGCCGACATGTTGCGGTGATTGCCAGCTACCCATGGTCTGGGCCAGCATCTGGAATCCTTCGCCATAGATGGCGCTCTCCACCGGCAGGCCAAGCTTGCCGTCAAACAGCACCCAGCGCTCAACCAGAGTGGCATCAGCGCCGGTGTTGTCGAGTCGCACCCGGCACAGGGGTCCTTCCCACTGACGGGTTTGCAGCAGATGGGGTGGCAACGCATTATCGTTCGCCAGCTGGCGAACTCGGGACAAGAGGGATGTCATCACTACTCCTTGTAGTTCGAAAAGGGTTCTATCAGACGATGTTCAACAGATAATCTGCATACAAATCAGCTTCAAATGAACTGATTTCAGTTGTTATTGTTTTAATGCCGCGACCCGGCCTCTCTGGTAAACTGCGATTTTTCTTCCCAGTCGATGAGGTTCACGTGATCGCGCAACGCGCCTTGCTGTACTTTCGTGACTTTATGGTCATCGTCGCCTGCCTGCTGGCAGGCAAATCCGTGGCAGCCATCCTGCCGTTTGCCTTTCCCGGCAGCATCATCGGCATGCTGCTGCTGTTTGTGCTGCTCTCCCTGCAGCTGATAAAGCTGCACTGGGTCGAGCTGGGGGCCAGCTTGCTGCTGCGCCACATGGGCGTTTTGTTCGTGCCGGTTGCGGTCGGGCTGGTGGCCTGGCTAGAGCCCCTGCGCCAATCCTTCGGCGTCATCATGCTCTGCATCGTGCTCGGGATCGTGCTGATCCTCGCCACCGTCGGTCGGCTCTACCAGAGGATGAACAAATGATCTTCTGGCTCGCTATTCCCCTGACCCTGGCGCTCTATTTCGCCACCCGTGCCCTCTATCGCCGCCTACCCTGGCCCATCATCAATCCGGTGCTGGTGCCGACCGCGGTGATCATTGGCCTGCTGCTCTGGCTCGATCTGCCCCTTGAGCAGTACGAGCGCGGCAGCAGCCCCATTACCATGCTGCTGGAACCCGCCGTGGTGGCGCTGGCGCTGCCGCTCTATCAGCAGGCGCGCCAGATCCAGGCCAAGCTCAAGCCCATCCTAATCTGTACCCTCGCCTCCGTCTTGATCTCGGTGTGCACAACCCTGCTGATCGGTCATTTTATGGGCACAGATCCGGCGCTGCTCGCCTCATTGGCGACCAAATCGATCACCACCCCGCTCGCCATGAGCGTCAGCCACTCCATCGGCGGCATTCCCGCCATCGCGGCGGCCGTTGTTGTTGTGGTGGGAATTGTCGGCGCCCTGATCGGCTACCCGCTGCTCAAACTGCTGAAAGTGACCGACCCGGAAGCGCAAGGGCTCGCCATGGGGGCCTGTGCCCACGCCATCGGCACCGCCACCTCCGCCGAGAAGGGGATCACCCAAGGGGCCTTTGCATCGCTCGCCATGGTGGTATGCGGGATCCTCACCGCGGCCGTTGCGCCCCTCCTTTTTGCCATCTATCACTGGCTCACCTGACCGATGATTAACCACCCCGACGGCTCTGCAGCGCTGTCGGGGTGCGACCTGCCGCACAATTTGCACAAGACAAACGTTTCCATTACCATCCCCCTCCGTTTGCCCGTCAGGGCGTGAGCCTGCTCACACATTTACCCGAGCTTGCTCCCTACAATGGCCGCCCAATTGGCCTTTGAGGACACACTATGCATCCCCGTTTTGCCAAGCCATTCGATACCCTCTCTGCCCCGCTCAAAGCAGCCGTGCAGCCCATGCTGGATAGTGCCGACTTCAACGCCCGCTTCACGCCGGAGCAAGTCGCCACCCTGAAAGCCGCCACAGGTCTTGACGATCGCGCCCTGCGCCTCGCCCTGTTGCCGCTGGCCGCCGCCTGCTCGGTGGCGCCCATCTCCAAATTTTACGTCGGTGCCATCGCCTGCGGCCTGAGTGGCACCTGGTACTTCGGTGCCAACATGGAGTTTGCGGGGCAAGGTCTGTTCCACTCGGTCCACGCCGAGCAGTCCGCCATCTCCAACGCCTGGCTGGGTGGCGAGACCGGGATCTCTGAAATCACCGTCAACTACACCCCCTGCGGCCACTGCCGTCAGTTCATGAACGAGCTGAGCACCGCCAAGATCCTTAAAGTCTCCCTGCCCGATGACCTGAGCGCCCTGCAATCCTTCCTACCCCACTCGTTTGGCCCGGCAGATCTCGACATCACTGATGCGCTGATGAGCCCGCAGGATCACGCAGAGCTTCAGCTTCAAAGCGAAGATCCGCTGTGGCAAGCCGCGCTGGCCGCAGCCCGTCAAAGCTACGCCCCCTACAGTCAGGGCTATGCCGCGGTGTCGCTGCAGTTTGCCGATGGCCGCATCTTCTCTGGCCGCTACGCCGAGAACGCCGCCTTCAACCCCAGCCTGCCGCCGATGCAGATGGCCTGCGCCCATGCGGTGCTTAACGGCGAAGATCTCGCCACCATCCGCCGCGCCGTGCTGCTGGAGAACAAAAACGGCCAGATCAGCCAGCGTGACTCCGCCCAGTCCACCCTCAAGGCGCTGGGCTCGGTCGAGCTGGAGTATCAGGCGGTCTGACCCGACTTTGCTTAGATAAACGAAAGCCCCCGCACCTTGGTGCGGGGGCTTTTTTACTGGGCCGTTTAACCGGGAGCAGCCGGTGATCCTCACTGCTTGGCGCGGTTGATCACCCAGTCTGACCGGTTGCTGATCAGACAGGTTTCAGCCGCGCGGTGAAGTGGCGCAGCAGCGGCGGCTCGTAGTCAAAGGTGAGCCCGCGAATGTCGCTGGCCCGCGCTTTCACCGCGATCAGGCAGTCGGCCACATAGTCCATGTGATCCCGGGTGTAGACCCGACGCGGAATGGTGAGACGCAGCAGCTCGAAGTCCGCCGCCTCCTGCTTGCCGGTGGCGGGATCGCGCCCCAGCAGCAGGGAGCCGATCTCCACCCCGCGCACACCCCCTTCCAGATAGAGCTCGCAGGCGAGCGCATGGGCGGGGAACTGCTCGGCCGGAATATGGGGCAGCAGCTTTTTGGCATCGACAAAGACCGCATGGCCGCCGGTGGGGGTCTGGATGGGGATCCCCGCCTCGACCAGCCGCTCGCCGAGATAGGCCACCTGACTGATACGGTAGGTGAGATACTCCTCATCCATCCCCTCGCGCAGGCCGATGGCGAGCGCCGCCATGTCCCGCCCGGCGAGGCCGCCATAGGTGACAAACCCCTCCATCGCCACGCAGCGCACCTGCACCGCGCGGAACAGGTCGAGATCTTCCCTGAAGCAGCAGAGCCCGCCGATATTGACCAGCCCATCCTTCTTGGCCGACATGGTGAAGATGTCCCCCAGCGCGAACATCTGGCGCACTATCTCCTTGATGCTGCGCTTGGCATAAGCCGGATCCCGCTCCTTGATAAACCAGGCGTTCTCGGCAAAGCGGGCGGCGTCGATCACCACCGGAATCTGGTGACGACGGGCCAGTTCGGAAACCGCCTCCATATTGGCCATGGAGACCGGCTGACCACCGGCGCTGTTGCAGGTCACCGTGATGATGATGCCGGCCACGTTGTCGGCCCCCAGGGTCTCGATGGTGTCGGTCAGGCGAGGGAGATCAAAATCCCCTTTCCAGGCATAGGGGGCCGTGGTGTCGAGGGCTTTCGGGGTAAGCAGGTTGATGGCCCGCGCCCCAGCCAACTCCACGTGAGCCTTGGTGGTGTCGAAGTGGTAGTTGGAGATGAAGACCGGCGCCTTGCCCTTACAGCGCTTGACCAGCTCGGGGAAGAGGATCTGCTCGGCCCCGCGCCCCTGGTGGGTGGGCATCACATGCTGGTAGCCAAAGATCTCGCGCACCGTGCGCTCCAGCTCGACGAAGTTGCGGCTGCCCGCATAGGCTTCGTCCCCCATCATGATGCCGGCCCACTGGCGATCGGACATGGCACCGGTGCCACTGTCGGTCAGCAGATCGATATAGACATCCTCGGCCAGCAGCAGGAAGGGGTTCCAGCCAGCGGCCTCGAGGGCGGCACGGCGATCGGCGCCAGTGGTCTGTTTGATGGGCTCGACCATCTTGATACGAAACGGCTCGGGTATACGACGCATAAACGACTCCTCACCGGCGCGGGGCCAGTGTGTATGAAATCGGGATTGGCAAAGAGGCCGGGGCGATCAGGGTCGTCCGGCTGACAAATTCAAACGGCGGGTGCCGCCAATCAGCGGTGAGGAAAGTCGAAGGTGAGAATGGGATCCCGGGTATACCAGTGGGCGAGCAGGCAAGCTGCCCGGGGCGTAGCTGTCATGATTGGCATCACTCCCCTCCATATCGGTTGTAGACAGTCGGTGGTCAACAAGATCCATTGATGGATGCTGCCAACGGGCAGCCTCGCTACGTTAACGGCTGGTTAATTGGCAAACAAGGGGCGCACCGACGGGCTGTGCGCCCGCTCACAAAGTGGGCATCTGCGCGGCAAACCGGCAGTGAGGTTGATCCGCCCGCGCCCCCGCTTCGTTATTCTCCCTACCCATACGCCACATCCCCCATCAGCCAGGGCCGTAAGCCATCATGCATCGCAAACCCCATCTGCCCGAGAAGATCTGCCCCGTCTGCCAACGCCCCTTCAGCTGGCGGCGCAAGTGGGCGCGCAGCTGGGAAGCGGTTCGCTACTGCAGCGAGCGCTGTCGCCACGCTCGTCACAGCAGCCAGCAACCTGAGGGGGAGCGAGTCTGATGGAGCTGCGCCTGATTCTCGGCGATCAGCTGAACGCCGGTCACAGCTGGTTTCGCACCCCAGATCCGGCGATCTGCTACCTGATGGCGGAGCTGCGCCAGGAGACCGACTACTGCCGCCACCATCGCCAGAAGGTGCTGGCCTTCTTTGCCGCCATGCGCGCCTTCGCAGCAGCCCTCACCCAAGCTGGCCACCGCGTCTGTTACCTGACCCTGGATGAGAGCGCCCGCTGGCCCGATTTGCCCGGCTTGCTGGAGGCTCAACTCGAAGCACATCAGGCCAGCAGCTTTGCCTGGCAGAGCCCAGACGAGTGGCGCCTTGCCAGCCAGTTGAAAAGCTGGGCGGCGGGCCTGGCCATCCCTGCCACCGAGGTGGAGAGCGAGCATTTTCTCACCCCCCGCGATGGCTGGCAGCGCTATCCTCACAGCCGGATGGAGTTCTTCTACCGCGCCCTGCGCAAGCAATACAGGGTGCTGCTCGATGAGCGCGGCCAACCCCTTGGCGGGCGCTGGAATTTTGATGACGAGAACCGCGCCAAGCTGCCGGCGAGACAGCCCATCCCGGAACCCCTCACCTTTGCCAACGAGGTGAGCGAGATTGATGCCATGCTGACCCGCCACGGGGTCAGCACCATCGGCGAGGCAGATGCCAGCAGGCTGCCGTGGCCCATCACAAGGCGCCAGAGTCGCGATCTGCTGGCCCATTTTCTGGCGCACTGCCTGCCTCACTTTGGCCACTATCAGGATGCCCTGAGCGAGCGGGGCTGGAGCCTGTTTCACAGCCGTCTGTCGTTTTCCCTCAACAGCAAGATGCTTCATCCGCTTGAGGTGATCCGCGCCGCCGAGACCCACTGGCAGGCCAATCAGGCCACTATCACGTTGGCACAGGTGGAGGGGTTTATTCGCCAGATCCTCGGCTGGCGCGAGTTTGTCCGCGCCCTCTATTGGGAGAAGATGCCTGACTACAAACAGACCAATTTTCTCGGGGCCGACCGGCCGCTGCCCGGCTTTTTCTGGAATGGAGAAACCAAGATGGCCTGCGTGCGCCACGCCATTGGCCAGTCCCTCGAGCACGGTTACGCCCACCATATCCAGCGGCTGATGGTGACCGGCAACTTTGCCCTGCTGGCGGGGCTCGATCCTGACGAGCTGGATCAGTGGTATCTCGGCATCTATGTGGATGCCATCGAGTGGGTCGAGCTGCCCAACACCCGCGGCATGAGCCAGTTTGCCGATGGCGGCCTGATGGGCAGCAAGCCCTACGCCAGCAGCGGCGCCTATCTCGAGCGGATGGGCCACTACTGCAAGGGGTGCCACTATCAGGTCAAAGCCCGTCACGGCGATGGGAGCTGCCCCTTCAACAGCCTCTACTGGCACTTTCTCTGGCGCAATCGGGACAAACTGGACGGCAATCCCCGCCTCGCCCTCCCCTATGCCAACTGGGATGGCCAAGCCGCAGCGCAGCAGCAGGCCATTCTGGCAACGGCGGAGCAGTACCTGATCAAGCTGGAGCAGTTGTAAGCGGACCGTGTTCCTTGACACATACCCTGACAAGAGCGCAGCGATTTACGCTGGCAATCAGGCTCACCATCGCACCAAACACCAGCCTGTGACCGGCAAGCAGACGGAGATCCCAATCCTGCGCAGAGCGGTTGAATATCCTGTGGCGGCTGATTATGGTGGTGGCCACATCAGGAGATCAGTCAAGGAAAGACGATATGGAGATAGTGGTTCTCGGTGGCGGCGTAATTGGGGTAACCAGCGCCTGGTATCTGGCCAAAGCGGGTCACAAGGTGACCCTGCTGGAGCGACAAGGGGGCGTCGCCCTTGAAACCAGCCATGCCAACGCCGGGCAGATATCCCCGGGTTATGCAGCCCCCTGGGCGGCCCCCGGCATTCCCCTCAAGGCCGCCAAGTGGATGCTGCAAAAGCATGCCCCCTTCACCGTGCGCCCCACTGCCGACCCCTTCCAGCTGCGCTGGATGCTCAGAATGCTCGCCAACTGCACCCCGACCGCCTATGCCACCAACAAGGGGCGCATGGTGCGTCTGGCCGAATACAGCCGCGACTGTATGAAGGCACTGCGTGACGAGCTCAACATCGATTACGAAGGGCGCCAGCTCGGCACCCTGCAGCTGTTTAGAAGCCAGTCCCAGCTCGATGCCAGTCAGCGCGATATCGAGGTGCTGGAGGAGTACGGCGTCCCCTACCAGTCGCTGGATGCCAGCGGCTGCGAAGCGGCAGAGCCTGCGCTGGCGCGGGTACGTGGCAAAATCGTCGGCGGCCTGCGCCTGCCCGGCGACGAGACCGGCGACTGCTTCCGCTTCACCAAGGCCCTTGCCCTTGAAGCCGAGAAGATCGGGGTCAGGTTCGTCTTCAACTGCGATATCGACGAGATTGAGCAAGCCCGCGGCCGCGCCGTGGCGGTGCGGGCGGGCGAGCAGCGCTATCGCGCCGATGCCATCGTCTGTGCGCTCGGCAGCTATGCCACCGGCTTTTTGCGGCCGTTGCTGCGCCCGCTCGGGCTGGAGCTGCCGGTCTATCCGGTCAAGGGCTACTCCCTCACCCTGCCGATGATCAACGCCGAGGCCGCCCCGCGCAGCACCGTGCTCGACGAGACCTACAAGGTGGCCATCACCCGTTTTGACGAGCGGATCCGGGTCGGCGGCATGGCGGAGCTGTCGGGCTACAATCTTGCCTTGAATCCGAGACGCCACGACACTCTGGCGATGGTGGTCGGCGATCTCTTCCCCGAGGGGGGTGATATCAGCCAAGCCGAGTTCTGGACCGGTCTGCGCCCCATGACGCCGGATGGCACCCCGCTGGTGGGGCCGAGCCCCATTCCCGGTCTCTGGCTCAATACCGGCCACGGCACCCTGGGCTGGACCATGGCGGCCGGTTCGGGTCAGCTTCTGTGCGATCTGATCAGCGGCAGCGAGCCCGCCATCAGCGATGAGGGGCTCACTCTGGCTCGTTACGGCTAAGCGCCTACGCTGTCGGGCTGTTTCACTCGCCAACTACGCCCAGCAGAGGACGTTCTCAACCGCTTTATTGACAGGCCACCGCCATAAACGGTGGCCTTTTCGTCTGATGTTGACCTTCTCCCTCCCCGTCTACCTGAGCGGTGCTCTGGCTGCCGGTTAATGCAGCAAACGGCACAGAATATTGCGCAATTCGACTTGCGCAAGCCGTCACAATCCGTAATGTGGATAGACGCATTTTTCGCAGCGCATATTTTTTAAATGGCCTGTAAACCGCTTGTAAACAGGCGTCGCCAGACAAGGGGTTACGGGTGTCACCACGAGTTTCTTTAGCAGCAATCCAGGGTAGGACAATATGAAAAAAGTAGGTTTGGTCGGTTGGCGTGGCATGGTGGGATCGGTTCTGATGAGCCGGATGCAGGAAGAGCAGGATTTCGCCCATATTCAACCCACATTCTTCACCACCTCCCAGGCCGGTGAGGCCGCACCCAACTTCGGCGTCGATGCCGGTACTCTGCAGGACGCCTTCGATATCGAGGCGCTGGCCAAGCAGGATATCATCATCACCGCGCAAGGCGGCGACTACACCAAGGATGTCTATCCGCGCCTGAAAGCCGCTGGCTGGCAGGGTTACTGGATTGACGCCGCCTCCTCCCTGCGGATGGAGAAAGATGCCGTCATCATTCTGGATCCGGTCAACGGCGACGTCATCGAGCAGGCCCTGAACAACGGCATCAAGACCTTCGTTGGCGGCAACTGCACCGTCAGCCTGATGCTGCTGGCCCTCGGTGGCCTGTTCAAGGCCAATCTGGTGGAGTGGGTGAGCGTGGCGACCTATCAGGCGGCCTCCGGTGGCGGTGCCCGCCATATGCGCGAGCTGGTTACCCAGATGGGGATGCTGCGTGACGAAGTGGCGGTCGAGCTGGCGGATCCCGCCTCCGCCATCCTCGACATCGAGCGCAAGATCACCGAGAAGACCCGCTCCGGCACCCTGCCGGTAGACAACTTCGGCGTACCGCTGGCCGGTGGCCTTATCCCCTGGATCGACACCAAGCTCGACAACGGCCAGAGCCGTGAAGAGTGGAAGGGTCAGGCCGAAACCAACAAGATTTTGGGTATCGAAAACGCCGTCATTCCGGTGGATGGTCTCTGCGTGCGGATCGGCGCCCTGCGCTGCCACAGCCAGGCGTTCACCATCAAGCTGAAAAAGGATGTGCCGCTGGCGGAGATCGAAGCCCTGCTGGCAGCCCACAACGACTGGGTGAAAGTGATCCCCAACGATCGCGACATCACCGCCCGCGAGCTGACTCCGGCGGCCGTCACCGGCACCCTCAGCATTCCGGTTGGCCGTCTGCGCAAGCTCAATATGGGCCCTGAGTATCTGGCCGCCTTTACCGTGGGTGACCAGCTGCTGTGGGGCGCCGCCGAGCCGCTGCGCCGCATGCTGCGTATCCTGCTGGCGCGCTAATCCGCCACAGCAGCAGATACAACAAGGGCGGGGAGTCACACTCCCCGCCCTTTTTTATTGCCAGTTTTTATAAGCCCTTTAGCAGGCTCTCACTCTTGCAGTCACTTAAAGCAGAATGCGCTGACAGCCGCTGTAGATCTCGGCCCGCCCGGGGCGGCAAAAACCCACCAGGGTGAGCCCGGTCTGCTCGGCCCGCTCGACCGCCAGTTCGGTGGCAGCGGAGATGGCGAGCAATATTTCCACTCCGGCGCTGGCGCACTTTTGCACCATCTCGAAGCTGGCGCGGCTGGTCACCAGAATGGCGCCGTCACGGCGACCCGTGCGGCACAGATGGCCCACCAGCTTGTCCAGCGCAATATGGCGTCCCACATCCTCGCGGATGGCGAGAATGTTGCCCTCACCATCCAGATGCACCGCCGCATGGGTGGCGCCGGTGCGCTGACCCAGCAACTGGAGCGGGCGCAGCGCGCTCAGCACCTTGTCGATATGCCCTACCGCCAGACGCTGACTATCGGGCAAGCTTGGCTGGGTGCGGATCACCTGATCCAGACTCTCGCTGCCACAGATGCCGCAACCGGTGCGCCCCGCCAGGGTGCGCCGCTTCTCTTTGAGGCGATGGACGCAGCGGTTGGCCAACGTGATATGCAGCTCAATCCCCTGACAGCCGTCAATCTGCTCAATGTCGTGGATATCGAGCAGGCTGTCGATGATCCCCTCGGATAGCGAGAAGCCGATGGCAAAATCCTCCAGATCGGAGGCCGAACACATCATCACGCTGTGGGCGATACCGTTGTAGACCAGCGCCACCGGCGTCTCGGAGGGGAGCGCCATCTCGCTGTCGCAGGTCAAGGTATCGGCGCGGTAGTGCACCACCTCGCGGTGGATGGCGCAGCGGGCCAGTTCGTTCTGTTCGCTCTGCTCGCTAAGCTCGCCCCGCGTCTCAAGCTCAAGTAGCTCTCTCATGGTGCGACCCCGTCAATGATCTCGGGATCTCTGGCCGAAATGCCGAGCCGCTTCATTTTCGAAAGCAAGGTGGTGCGCTTCATGCCGAGGCGGTTGGCTGCCCCCCGTTCGCCAGCGACTATGCCGTTGCAGTCGCGCAGGGCGGCGATGATCGCCTCGCGCTCATCAATCGGCCCCTCCTCGGCAAAGAGCGGCGTGGCGGGCTCGTCATAGACCAGGGTCTCAATCTTGTGGTAACCCTTGAGCGGCATCAGCTCATCGGGCGAGAGGTTGAGCACATGGCCGCGGGTCATCACCACGGCGCGCTCGATGACGTTCTCCAGCTCGCGAATATTGCCGTACCAGGGCAGCGACACCAGCATCTTCATGGCATCGGCGGGGATCGAGGTGATGGTGCGGCGCATCCGCTTGGCAATCTTCTTGATAAAGAAATTGACCAAGAGCGGAATGTCCTCGCGGCGCTCCCGCAGGGGGGGCAGCTCGATGGGAAAGACGTTGAGGCGGTAGTAGAGATCGCTTCTGAAACGCTTGTTCTTGACCATGGAGAGCAGATCGCAGTTGGTGGCGGCCACCAGCCGTACATCCACCGCGATGGGGTTGCTGTTACCCACCCGCTCCAGCTCGTGCTCCTGCAATACCCGCAAGAGTTTGGGCTGCAAGTCCAGCGGCATATCCCCCACTTCATCGAGGAACAGGGTCCCCTTGTGGGCGCGCTCGAAGCGGCCGATGCGCTGGGTCAGAGCGCCGGTAAAGGCCCCCTTCTCGTGGCCAAAGAGATCGCTCTCGATAAGGCCGGTGGGAATGGCGGCGCAGTTCACCTTCACCATCTCGTGATCGTGGCGGGCACTCAGGGCGTGAATGGCCTGGGCGATCAGCTCCTTGCCGGTGCCGGTCTCGCCAAGGATCAGCACGGTACTGTCGCTCTCGGCCACCAGCCGCACCTTCTCCAGCACGTTCGCCATCACCGCGCTCTGGTAGATGATGTGGGGGAACGCCCCCTGCATCTGCGGCTCGTTGATGCGAATGGTCTTCTCTTTGGCGCCGTTGGTGTTGGAGATCTCTTGCTGCGCCTGCACGTTGTTCATGGCAATGGCCGTGCGCGCCGCCACCTGCTCCAGCAAGGAGATATCGATATCGGCAAAAAAGTCGGCGTTGGGGTGCGAGAGGATCAACACCCCCAGCAGGTTGCCCCGATAGCGCAGCGGCAAAATGCAGGAGCTGTCGGCCTCGGGCGGCAGGATCTGGGAGGTAAAACGGCAGCGATTGCTGCAACCGTGACCGTGTTCGCGATAGACAAAAAACGGCTCGCTGTGGCCAAGGGCCCCCTGCAGGCACTTCTTTTCAAAACAGGAGTGATCGATGATGCCCGGCTGATCGCTCTGGTGCTGATTGACCAGATAGCTCTTGAAGCTGTCGGAGGTGGCGTTGTATTCGGCCAGACACAAGCTGCTGATGCCGAAGTGGTGGTGCAGGATGGCAAACAGGCTCTTGGGCAGTTCGGCGATGCGCACCAGTTTGATCACCGCGTTGGTCACATCCACCAGAATTTTGCAGCTGTCGCGCTCAAGGCGCAGGGAGTTGGCCTGCTCCAGAGTGCGCTCCTTGTCGAGCACGTTCTCCAGCGCAATGGCGATAATGGCCGCCAGCTGGGTCAGCTTGGCGAGGGTCTCCATGGTGAAGCTGTCGAGCTGGGTGTTGATAAACTCGACCCCGCCAAGGTGGCTGCGGGCGGTGGTGATGGGGAGCTGGCAGTAGGAGCGCAGCCCCCCGTAGACCCCTTCGCGATCCAGCGCCGGGCAGCGATTCTCAAAGCGGGCGGCAGCGAGAATGATGGCCTGTTCCGGGGTCTCTTTGGTAGGACGGGGGGAGAGGTGCAGCTCTGCCTTGGGGCAGACCAGATGCTTTGGGCCGGAATGTCCCATGAAGTAGAAGATGGCCTCCTCGTCTGCACCCATGTTGAGGATCAGATTGACCCGGGTCACGCCGCCGAAGCTGGCATCTATCTTGTTGAGTTTGTGGATAAAATCATCGAGCGTCACGGCCGACAGGAGGGATTTGGAGAGCAGGAGGAAACCGTCGTCCCAGATGGGAGAGATCTCGTCCAGGGGGATGGCACTCACATTTAGCATTGCGGCCTCACGTTATATCGATTTAGTCACCAGTCAGGCTGTCCATGCCATCGCATCACGACAAGCACCCGTCACCAAAATAAATAGCCGCAGCCCGTAAAAGCGGCTGCCAATAAGAAAAGCGGTGACGAAAATTGTCGCATGTTGCAATTCCAGAGTTGTTATTAACGAACGACAACAAAAAGTAACATCGTTATCGGGGGATATATTGGAATGGCGACTCATCATAGATGAGCTCAAATTTCATTACAATCCGATTTAATATATCTGATGGCCATATTTAACCGGTTATTTCATCAGTTCTTGATCTCAATTAAAGCGCCCGAAAAGTGGGCCGCCGTCAACTGTCAGATCTGCCTCTCCTCTTCGCTGGCTGCTTTACTGGCTGCGGGTTTCGAGATGGCGTTTGCAACCCATCCATCGGCAATTTATGAGGTGATGATCCGGCTGTGGCAGCACTTCAGGCCACCGAAGATAAAGAGGGCCGACAGGCTCTGGAAGGCCATCAGCAGCCAGCTGGCGTTGTCGGCAAGCTCGGCGGCGACGCTCTGGTGCGTGAGGTAGATCAGCAGGGTGATCACCCCCAGCAGCAGGCCGTTGATCAAGGTGGTGGAGATAAACCCGATCAGCCAGGCACTGGAAATACTCAAGGCGGAAAATACGCTGCTCATGGCAAGCCGTGCTGCCATAAAACAGCCGAAAAAACCGAAGCCCAGCAGAAATATCATCTCGTCGCGCCAAATATAGCAACCAATTCCCAGCAATATCGCCGCCAGATAGGTGCCAATATAGAAAAGTCCGAATAAGCGACCAATTTCATGTTGCATCATTTACTCCCCTTTCTTTGGGTAATAAAAGGGTGCCCGACTCGATAAATCCGAGTCGGGTTCCCTTATTTGTGCAGAACCTCTTTTTTAGGGCGATCAGCCCTTGGCTGCGCTGCGCAATTTCGCCTTGAGCGCGCTGTATTCAGTCTGGACGTACACTTCCGCCTCAGGCTGATTGTCGATGCGCTCGATCTTCACCGCGCAGTACTTGTACTCAGGCGTGTGGGAGACGGGATCGACGTGCTCGATGGTGAGCTCGTTGCAGGCCCCGATCCACCACTGGTAGGTCATGTAGACCACCCCGGCGTTAACCCGGTCGTTGTAGTTGGCCCGGGTGATCACCTTGCCACGGCGCGACGAGATCCAGACCAGCGCCTGATCCTTCACCCCAAGCTTTTTGGCATCGCTCGGGTGGATCTGCACATAGCCAGGCTCATCGGCCAGGGTCTGCAGCGCCGAGCAGTTGCCGGTCATGGAGCGGCAGGAGTAGTGTCCTACCTCGCGCACGGTGGAGAGCACCAGCGGGTACTCGGCACAGGGCTGCTCCAGCGGCGGCCGCCACTCGGAGGCAATCAGCTGACCCTTGCCGCTCGGGGTAGTGAACACGTTCCCCTCGAACAGAGTGCTGGTGCCCGGATGATCCTCGGTCGGACAGGGCCACTGCACGCTCTTGAGATCGGCCATCTTGTCGTAGCTGACCCCGGCGTAGAGCGGGCAGAGCGCACGCATCTCGTCCCAGATCTCTTCGGTGTTGTGGTACTCCATGGGATAACCCATGGCGGTCGCCATCAAGGAGAAGATGGCCCAGTCCGGCTTCACGTTCTCAGGAGGCGTCACCGCCTTGTAGAAGCGCTGGAAGCCGCGATCCGCCGAGCTGTAGACCCCTTCATGCTCGCCCCAGCTGGTGGCGGGCAGAATGACGTCGGCCATCTCGGCGGTCTGGGTCATGAAGATATCCTGCACGATCACCAGCTCCATCCCCGCCAGAGTGCGGCGGAACTGACCCAAATCAGCCTCGGTCTGGGCAGGATCTTCACCGAAGATGTAGAAGGCCTTGCACTTGCCCTCCTCCACCTTGTGGCCAAGCTCCGTCAGGCGATAGCCGGGTTTCTGGGAGAGTGACTCCACGCCCCACGCCTTGGCAAACTTGGCGCTGATCTCGGGATCGGCCACCGACTGATAGCCCGGGAACTGGTGCGGCAGCATCCCCATGTCACAGGTGCCCTGCACGTTGTTCTGACCGCGCACCGGCCCGCAACCGGTGCCGCGACGACCGAAATTGCCGGTCAGCAGCGCCAGACCCGCCAGCCCCTTGACCACGTCCACCGCCTGACCGTACTGGGTCACCCCCATGCCCCACAGGATCATGGACGCAGGCGACTCGGCATAGGTGCGAATGGCGGCGCGGATATCGGCAGCTTTCAGGCCGGTGATCCCCTCGACATATTCCGGGGTGTACTTGGCCACCGTCGCCTTGAAGGTCTCGAACCCTTCGGTGTAGTTGGCGACAAACGCCTTGTTGTAGAGCCCTTCATTAATCAACACGTTGGCGAAGGCGTTAACCAGCGCCATGTTGGAACCGTTTTTGAGCGGCAGCCACTGATCGGCGATGCGGGCGGTCTCCACCATACGGGGATCACACACAATCACCTTGGCCCCGTTTGCCTTCGCCTTGAGGATATGGCGAGCGACGATGGGGTGAGAGTCAGCAGCGTTGTAACCAAATACCAGCAGGCACTTGGTCTCTTGAATTTCGGGAATGGCGTTGCTCATGGCGCCGTTGCCTACAGTTGTCTCCAGACCGGAGACTGAGGGTGCGTGTCACACCCTCGCGCAGTGGTCGACGTTGTTCGTCCCAATCACCGCACGGGCAAATTTCTGCATCACATAGTTGGCTTCATTGCCGGGGCCACGGGCAGAGCCGGTGGTCATGATGGCGTCCGGGCCATATTTCGCCTTGATGGCAGAGAGACGGCTGCTGGCGAACTCGATCGCTTCATCCCAGGAGACTGCCTCGAACTTGCCACCGCGCTCGCGGCGGATCATCGGGCTCTTGAGACGGGGGGTCAGCAGGTTGGTGTCGTTCAGGAAATCCCAACCGTAATAGCCCTTGAGGCAGAGCTGCCCCTCGTTGGTCCGGCCGTTGGCGCCTTCGGCCCCCACCACCTTGTCGTTTTCAACCAGCAGGTTGATTTTGCAACCGGTGCCGCAATAGGGGCACACGGTAATGACTTTTTTCATGACTCACACTCTTGTTTGTTAACGAAAAACGGCTCGGCAAGCCCGCTCACACCCGCGCCGGCATCGCCAGCAGTGCCTCGGCACTGGCCAGC
This sequence comes from Aeromonas sp. 604282, assembly GCF_049170575.1. Lineage (NCBI taxonomy): Bacteria > Pseudomonadati > Pseudomonadota > Gammaproteobacteria > Aeromonadales > Aeromonadaceae > Aeromonas > Aeromonas sp. 604282. The sequence continues at coordinate 355,888 of NZ_JAAKMV010000001.1, forward strand.
TGCTTCTGCCGGTTCAGGTTTTCAAGATGCTCCGGCGTGACCAGCCGCAGCGCCTGGGTCGGACACACCTCGACACAGGCCGGGCCCGCCTCACGGTGACGGCAGAGATCGCACTTGAGCGCCTGCGCCTTGGTCTGCGGACGCTTGAAGAGCGAATCGGCAGTCGGGGGCACCTCTTTGAGCACCACTGCCATGGCGCCGTAAGGACAGGCCACCACGCAGGACTTGCAGCCGATGCAGCGCTCCTGCAACACCTTGACGCAACCATCCTCGCTGACGATGGCATTGTTCGGGCAGGCCATGGCGCACGGCTTGTCTTCACACTGGCGGCAGAGCACCGGCGTGGTCACCTTGCTGCCCACGATCACCTTCAGGCGCGGCTGAAAGTAGCTGTCCTTGGAGACCAGATGTCCATCCTCGATGGCAAGATGCAGGCCGCCCTCCCGCTCAAGGGTCCCGCTGCAAGACCCTGACTGGTGTGAAACGGCGCAGGCCACCTCACAGGTACGACACCCAATACAGAGACTGGGATCTGCAATCACGAAGCTGTTCATAGAGAGGGATCCTAAATGGTTCGTTACACCGGGCCGCCCGCCGACAGGCAAAGAGGCGGCCAGCCCCCCACAAAGCATTTATCAGACCAAAACGGGCCAAAGGTGCGATAAAAATTCACAACAACCTGAAAATAAAGGAATAATCAGAAATAGGTGCGTGCTGGATGCCGCCTCTGACGAGGGTGACGACGGGCTGGGAAGTGTGATCGACACGACAAAAGTGACGAGCTCGACACCGGCTGACAAAGGCGTATCGCCCTGGCCTTTCAGCTCAATTGCTCAAGCAGCAACCAATCAATGACTAATTTATTGAACTCGGACAGATTATGCGCCGATTGCCCTTTTTACCCCCTACCCGATTGGATAGCATGCTTCAGTTGGCAACCAGCTCAATTGGGCACCTCATATGAGGGATTTTCATAGGAGAATTTAGTGAATGTAGATAAATCAATTGTTCCTATATATATAAGAACAGAAATACCTAAGCGTATAGTTCAAATTGGTACAGCTGTATTTATTGATTTTCAAAACATGCCTTTTCTTTTTACTGCGGCGCATGTTACTGATGATATGGAGAATGGAGCATTATTAGTACCTACTTCTGAAGGCCTCCTCGAAATAGATGGATATACAGCATTTATCGATCTTCCTCCAGAAATATCTAGAGCCGATGACACTGTAGATATGGCATACATCCGCTTATCATCTGAATTTGCATGTAAACTCTGCTATCATTTTTTCCCTTTGCCGCAAGAAATGTCACAAATACTGGCTTCATCTGAAGAGTTAAGTATTGTTTCTGTTGTAGGTTATCCAGCAAGCAAGTCCAAAAAGAAAGCAGATGGTTACAAATCTGAATTATATTGCTTTAGAGGTGTGGCTGCTCGCAAAGATATTTATGATTCACTAGACCTATGCCCAACTACAAGCACTGTCATTCATTTTAGCAGCAAAAGAACTGTTAATCCCAACACCACAGATCGTGTAACCCCTCCAAGTCCTAATGGTATGAGTGGTGGAGCAATCTTTGCGTGGCCAGCAGGCTATGAACTGTCAGATGATTGGACAAAGCCCAAGCTAGTCGGTATTTTTCACACCTACAAAAAAAATGATGGATTAATGATTGGAAGTAATCTCATTAACTTTGTCGGGGCCACAATATTAGGAAAAATGAAAAATTTTGACGGGGTTGTTTAAAAGACTTATTAAGCACAGCATTATATTTAAAAGAATAATTTACAGTTTTGGTTAACAGCCAAATTAATCATGTGTGAGGATATATGTGGAAAGATAGATTTGAAGCTGCAACAGCAAGTGGATTTAACCGCGATGAATTCAGTCGTGATCGTGCACGAATTATCCATTCTGCTTTTTTCAGGCGGCTACAAGGAAAAACTCAAGTTCTAGGATTGGGAGAAAGCGACTTTTATAGAACGAGATTGACTCACTCCTTTGAGGTTGCACAAATTGGTGGTGGTATTGCCGAATTTCTCAAAGGGAAATATTCTGATAATGAAGAAATACTAGGCCTGCTACCTGAACAGAATCTCATTGAGTCAATTGGTTTGGCTCATGATATTGGCCATCCACCTTTTGGTCATGGCGGGGAAGTAGCACTTAATTACTCGATGAGAAGTCATAATGGGTTTGAAGGTAATGCTCAAACATTGAGAATTTGTACAAAACTTGGTGAGTACTCAGATTGTGGTGGGTTAAATCTAACTAGAAGGACTCTTCTTGGTCTGATTAAATATCCTGCATACCATAGCTCCGTAGTTAACAATGGAAAATATAACAATGAAGATGGTATCAACTTAGATTCATACCATCCCCCAAAATGTATTTTTGATTGTGATAAAAGTCATGTTGATTGGATTTTACAACCATTCAATGCTGATCAAGATAAATTTCAGTCCTATAAGGTGGTATCTGGGGATCATAGCAAACCACTATATAAATCTTTAGATACCAGTATTATGGAAATGGCTGACGACATTGCCTACGGCGTTCATGACCTTGAAGACTCTATTGCTCTAAGACTGGTCAGTGAGCGAAGCTGGAAGAATGAGGTTGTTGACATCATAAAGGATCCATTAAGGATGCTCCCTTTATCTGGTCAAATTGACATTCTAACACAGCAACTTTTTGCAGGAGAAAATAAGACAAGGAAAAGAGCTATCAGCTATCTGGTTAATTATTTTATAATTAATTCAGAAATGATAAAGCAGAGTGTTTTCTCACACAATTTGCTTGACTACCAAGCAAAATTAAAAACATTGCCACATGAAGAACTTAAAATATTTAAAAAATTTGTGGTTAAAAATGTAATCAAAACACCAGAAGTACAAACTCTAGAGTACAAAGGGCAACAAATGATTGTAAAATTATTTGATGTCATTGCTAACAATCCTTCAAGGCTGCTCCCAACAAAATATTATGAAAGATATACAAATGAAGGTCAAAACATGAGAGTTATTTGTGATTATTTAGCAGGAACAACTGATGATTATGCAACTCGTCTATATCATAAGATATTCACTCCCTCATCTGGTTCAATATTTGACAGGTTATAATTTTTAGTACATAGATTATTTATGGCAAGGTGCAATAAGCGCAGCGCATTGCACCTCTTGCCTATTTTAATACTTGGTGCAATTCACTTCGTTCATTGCACCCTACATTTCCCCTCCCAAATAAAGACTCCATTGCTACCCAGCCCCCTCCCCTTTGCCATCCTGCCCGCAATAAATTAGTCACTATTTTATCGTCTGTTTTTCACTCACCTCGGTAAAAAATAGTGGCCAAAGCGCTTCCCCAGATAAAACAAACGGTTGCCCGCAGAGCGGGTGAATATTTCAATCAACGGCCAATTAATAACCTTACTCAAAAGGGCGTTTTGATTATTTATACCTGAGCATGAACCCGCAGAGTGTGTGTCATTATAAGCTTAACGACAGATGAACAGACTGTGTCCCATGAAACGCATCTTTATATCCGATTAGCTCCCTTCCCATCGCAATCCTTTGATTTCCCCCCGATGTTGTATCCACACATACCTGATGTGTTCGGGGCGATCTGCTGTGGCAAACGTGTAAACATCAAACTGACAAGATGAACTCATGAACTGTGATAAACAACAAGCCATGTCCGGCGTCATGCTGGCAGCGATTGGCGTAGTCTATGGCGATATCGGCACCAGCCCGCTCTATACCTTGCGCGAGTGCCTGTCAGGTCAATTCGGGTTCGGCGTCGAGCCGGCCTCCATTCTCGGCTTTCTCTCGCTGATCTTCTGGCTGCTGATCCTGGTGGTGTCGGTCAAGTACCTCTCCTTTGTGATGCGGGCCGATAACGCCGGCGAGGGTGGCATTCTCACCCTGATGTCACTGGCGACCCGCAACGCCTCCACCCGCTGGACGCCGCTGCTGATCATCCTCGGCCTGATTGGCGGCAGCTTCTTCTATGGCGAGGTGGTGATCACCCCGGCGATGTCGGTGATGTCGGCCATCGAGGGTCTGAGCATTCTCACCCCCGCCCTCGATCCCTATATCGTCACCCTCTCGGTGCTGGTGCTGACCCTGCTGTTTGCCATCCAGAAACATGGCACCGCCATGGTGGGCAAGCTGTTTGCCCCCATCATGCTGATCTGGTTTATGACGCTGGCGGTGCTGGGGCTGCGCGGCATCATCCACAACCCCGAGGTGCTGGGTGCGCTCAACCCCATCTGGGCGGTGCGCTTCTTTGTCCAGTACCAGACCACCTCCTTCTTTGCCCTCGGCGCCGTGGTGCTGGCCATCACCGGGGTGGAGGCGCTCTACGCGGATATGGGCCACTTTGGCAAGAATCCCATTCGCCTCGCCTGGTTTATCGTGGTGCTGCCTTCTCTGGTGCTCAACTACTTCGGTCAGGGTGCGCTGCTGCTGAGTAACCCCGCCGCCATTGCCAACCCCTTCTTCCTGCTCGCGCCGAAATGGGCGCTGGTGCCGCTGCTGCTGCTGGCAACCATGGCGACGGTGATCGCCTCCCAGGCGGTGATCTCCGGGGTCTTTTCGCTGACCCGGCAGGCGGTACGGCTCGGTTATCTCTCCCCCATTCGCATCGTTCACACCTCCGAGCAGGAGTCCGGCCAGATCTATATTCCGGTCATCAACTGGATGCTCTATATCTCGGTGGTGATCGTCATCATGAGCTTCGAGCACTCCAGCAATCTGGCGGCGGCCTACGGCATCGCGGTGACCGGCACCATGGTACTCACCTCCATCCTCTCCTGCTCGGTGGCCAAGAACAGCTGGCACTGGAACAAGTATCTGGTGGCCATCCTGTTTGCCGCGCTGCTCTGTATCGACGTGCCGCTGTTTGCCGCCAACCTCGCCAAGATCTTCTCCGGCGGCTGGCTGCCGCTCACTCTGGGCGCGGTGATGTTCACCGTGATGACCAGCTGGAAGAGCGAGCGTTTCCAGCTTATTCGCCGCCTGAACGAGCACGGCAACTCCCTTGAGCCGATGATCGCCTCGCTGGAAAAGTCCCCGCCGACCCGGGTGGCCGGCACTGCCGTCTATATGTCGCGGGTGGTCAATGTGATCCCCCATGCGCTGCTGCACAACCTCAAGCACAACAAGGTGCTGCACGAGCGGATCATCCTGCTCACCCTGCGGGTGGAGGATGTGCCCTACGTCCACAATGTGCGCCGGGTCTGCATCGAGCAGCTCTCCCCCACCTTCTGGCGGGTAGTAGCAAGCTACGGCTGGCGCGAGACTCCGAACGTGGAGGAGATCTTCCACCGCTGCAACGCCGAGGGGCTGAGCTGCCGGATGATGGAGACCTCGTTCTTTATGGCCCACGAGTCACTCATCATGAAAGACCGCCCCTGGTATCTCTATCTGCGCGGCAAACTCTTTATGCTGCTGCAGCGCAACGCCCTGCGCGCCCCGGATCAGTTCGAGATCCCGCCCAACCGGGTCATCGAACTTGGATCCCAGGTGGATATCTGATTGCGGGTTGATGGCCTCTTCATGGCATAGAAAAAATCAGCAAATAGAGAGGGAGGCATTGGCCTCCCTCTTCTTTTCCGTTAACCCCGATTACCGCCCCCTCATCCCCAGCCCTTCTCCCGCAAGGGGAGAAGGGAGCAAACCACGGCGCCCATATGCTGCAAACGGTGCAATTCACTTCGTTCTTTGCACCCTACTCATACTGCATTTTCCAAGGTGACGAACCCTCTTGGCTGCTTCGTCACAAGTGACGAACGTCACAGTTCGACAGCCACACTCGTCCTTTCACCCAACCACACCAATATTTTTATTCATTTAAAAACAGCCACTTAAAACCAATTCATCTGCAAAAACCAATCTGGCCCGTATCTTGCCAACCTGCCCCTACTTTCTCCGTTCGCGACACGACAAGGTAGGCTATGAACCGCTTCGTTATCGCTGACCCCAAGCTTTGTATCGGCTGTGGCACCTGTATGGCGGCCTGCAGCGAGGTACACAAGGCGCAAGGTTTGCAGCAAGCCCCCCGTTTAACTGTTATGCGACACGAGCAGGCGACCATGCCGGTTCAGTGCCGTCACTGTGACGATGCCCCCTGCATCAAGGTGTGCCCGGTCGAGGCAATTCGCCAGACCGGCGATTGCGTGCAACTCAACGAGTCGCTCTGCATTGGCTGCAATCTCTGCGCCGTTGCATGCCCCTTTGGCGCCATCCAGAGCGGCGGCAGCCGTCCGGTAGCCGTGGCCAACAGCTACGACACCTATATCCCCTGCTCCATCCGCTCCAGCAACCCCTCAACTTCCGCAGGCCTGCGCTGCTTTGGCGAGGATCTGCTGAGCTGGGAGCCGGGAGTGCGCAGCATCGCCGTCAAGTGCGACCTGTGCGAGTTTCACGCCGACGGCCCCGCCTGTGTCGGAGCCTGCCCCTCCCAGGCACTGAAGCTGGTCAATGACGGCGACACCGAACGCGCCGCCCGTATCCGTCGCCAGCAAGCGGCCGACACCAACCCGCAAGGGGCCTCTGCCTTCTCGGCGCCTGCCACGGCGCTCCCTGTATCCGATTTATCCACCACAGAGGGAGTTCGCTGATGTTGTCCCCCCTTGTTATGGCCACGCTCCTGCTCTTTTTGCTGGGCGCTGCCGCCGGTTTGCTGCTGCAAAAGCTGCCTGCACTGGCCAACCGCCTCAATAGCGGCCTTGCCCTGCTGGGCTCGCTCGCGGGTCTGGTTGCCGCCATCCAGATCTTTGCCCAAGGCACCCCCGTCGACGGCCAGCTCTGGCTGCTGGGCTCGGTTCACCTCGATATGCTGGCCGCGCTGATGCTGCTGGTGATTAGCACCGTCGGCGTTGCCGTCGCCCTCTACTCCTTTGCCTATATCCGCGAATATCAGGGCAAGGGGGATGTGGCCATCGGCGCACTGATGAACCTCTTCCTCTTTGCCATGGTGGGCATGGTGCTGGCCGACAACGCGCTCGGTTTCTTGCTCTGCTACGAGCTGGTGACCCTCACCACCTACTGGCTGGTCAAGACCAACCCGGATGCGGCCAAACAGAGCCGGCTTTACTTGGTGATGAACCATATCGGCATGGCACTGGTGCTGGTCGCCTTCTGGCTGCTCTGCCGCGAAAGCGGCTCGCTGGAGTTCGCTGCGCTGCGCGAGCACCATCTGGCGGGCGCATTGGCCTCCCTGGTGTTCCTGCTCAGCTTCTGCGGATTTGGTCTGCGCGCCGGTTTCGTGCCGCTGCACGGCTGGCTGCCGGTGGCCGAGCCCGTTGCGCCGTCCCATATCTCGGCGCTGATGTCCGGCGTCATGGTGAAGCTGGGTCTCTTTGGCATTTTGCGGGTCAGCATCGATTTTCTTGGCGCCAGCCAGCTCTGGTGGGGCTATGTGGTGCTGATCTTCGGTGCCTGCTCGGCAGTGCTCGGGGTGCTGTTTGCGCTGGCCGAGCATGACCTCAAGCGGCTGCTCGCCTACCACACGGTGGAGAACATCGGCATCATCCTGATGGGGATGGGCATCGGCATGATCGGCATCGCCAACCAGCAACCGGCACTGGTGGTGCTGGGGCTGCTCGGCGCGCTTTATCACCTGCTCAACCACGCCATCTTCAAGAGCCTGCTCTTTATGGGTACCGGCTCTGTGATGTTCCGCCTGCACACCCGTGATATGGACAAGATGGGGGGGCTGGCCAAGCTGATGCCCTGGACTGCGCTGGCGTTCCTCATCGGTGCCATGGCCATCTCGGCGCTGCCGCCGCTCAACGGCTTTGTCAGCGAGTGGTTTATCTACCAATCCCTGCTCTCCATGGCCAAACTCGGCACCTCCGTCGTCGCGCCGCTCGCGGTAGTGATGCTGGCGGTAACCGGCGCCATGGCGGTGATGTGTTTCGTCAAGGTGTATGGCATCTGCTTCTGCGGCGCCCCGCGCAGCGAACACGCGAGTCACGCCCGCGAAGTGCCGGGCGCCATGGTGGCAGGCACCCTGCTGCTTGCCGCGGTCTGTCTGGTGCTGGGTCTGGGTGCCCCCTGGATTGCCCCCCATATCGCCAGCTATGGCCAAGCCTTGGTAAGCGGCCAAATGAACGTGGCCACCGGCGCCACCCTGCTGCCACTCGACAGCTCACAAGCGATCCTCTCCCCGCCCGTTATCGCCATCACCCTGCTGGGTCTGTTCCTCATTCCGCTGCTGGTACTGGCCATCTTCAAGGGGCCCAAGCTGGGTCGTCGTCACGCCGGCACCCCGTGGGCTTGTGGTTACGCCTACGAGGAGCTCATGAGCCTCACCTCTGGCGGTGTCACCCACACCTTGCGCCAACTCTGCGCGCCACTCTATCGCAAGCAGCCGCAGCTGGATCTGGCCAGCGCCCTGCACGGGGTGAGCGATACCAGCGGAATGACCTGCTGGTTGCTGCATGGCGTTGTGCTGGCGCTCTTTATCCTGATGGCTGTAGGAGTCTGATATGCCTGTTCTTGAAATGCCGAGCTGGGGCATGGTTGCCCTCGCCCTGACCCAGGCCATCGCCATGCTGGCGCTGGCGCCGCTCGCCACCGGTTTCAACCGGGTGCTGCGGGCCAAGATGCACTCCCGTCAGGGGCCGGGCCTGCTGCAGGATTACCGGGATATCGCCAAGCTCCTGCGCCGTCAGGAGGTAACTCCCGAGCCTGCCGGCATCATCTTCAACCTGATGCCTGCGCTGCTGATCGCGGCCCTGTTGCTGGTCGCGATGGCGCTGCCGACCCTGACTCATGAGTCCCCCTTCCCCATCGCCGGGGATCTCATCACCGATATCTATCTGTTCGCCATCTTCCGCTTCTTCTTCTCCCTCTCCGGGCTCGACAGCGGCAGCATGTTTGCAGGGATCGGTGCCCGCCGCGAACTGACCCTCGGCATTCTGGTGGAGCCCATTCTGGTGCTCGCCTGCTTCATCATGGCGATGATGGTGGGCAGCTCGGATCTGGGCAATATCAGCAGCTATATGGCGACCCAGCCGCTGGCCGCGCCGGTTGCCACCCTCTTGGCTGGCGCCGCCTGCGCCTTCGCGGTGTTTGTCGAGATGGGCAAGCTGCCTTTTGACTGCGCCGAAGCCGAGCAGGAGCTGCAAGAGGGGCCGCTCACCGAGTATTCCGGTGCGGGCCTGGCCCTGCTCAAGCTCTCCATCGGCCTCAAGCAACTGGTGGTGGTGCAGCTCTTTCTGGTCATTTTCCTGCCCTTCGGCAAGGCGGCCAACTGGAGTCTGCCTGCGCTCATCGGCGCGGCGCTGATCCTCGCCTGCAAGCTGCTGGTGGCCTTTTTGCTGGCCGGCATCATCGAAAACGCCATGGCCCGCACCCAGTTCGTACGCACCCACAAGCTCACCCGCTACGGGTTGGGGCTGGCCCTGCTGGCGCTGCTCGCCTATCTGGTCGGGATCTGAATCATGCCCGCCAGCACAGCGACTTTTTCCGATTTCATCATTTGTGAATGCTCATTCCCGAACATTAAAGTGAGAACTGCATGACCATCGCCATTTCGGATCGCATCGGCTGCGACTACATCCAGCAGGTGCGAGCCCAACTGCCCCACGCCATCGTCGACGAGGAGTGGCAAACCGCCGATCAGGCCACCATTACCGTCAAGCCTACCAGGCTGGTCGAAACCGCCAGCCTGATCTTCCACCAGCTGGGGGGCTGGCTTCCTCTCTCCTTTGCCAATGACGAGCGCAGCCTCAACGGCCACTTCGCCGTCTACCACGTCTTCTCCATGGAGGGCGACACCAAGTGCTGGATCACCGTCAAGGTGCTGGTGGATGCCGATACCCAGGAGTACCCCTCCATCACCCCGACCATTCCGGCGGCGGTGTGGGGCGAGCGGGAGATCCGCGACATGTACGGCCTGCGCGCCATCGGCCTGCCGGATGAACGCCGTCTGGTGCTGCCGGACGACTGGCCGGAGGATATCCACCCGCTACGCAAGGACGCCATGGATTACCGCCAGCGCCCGATGCCCACCACCGACACCGAGACCTACCCCTTCGTCAACGAGCTCGGCAGTGATGCCAACCGCATCGTGCCGGTCGGCCCGCTGCACATCACCTCGGACGAACCAGGACACTTCCGTCTGTTCGTCGATGGGGAAGACATCATCGATGCCGACTACCGCCTCTTCTATGTCCATCGTGGCATGGAGAAGCTGGCGGAAACCCGCATGGGCTACAACGAAGTGGCGTTTCTGACCGACCGGGTCTGCGGCATCTGCGGCTTTACCCACAGCGTCGCCTATACCACCTCGGTGGAGAACGCCATGGGCATTCCGGTGCCGGAGCGGGCCAAGATGATCCGCGCCGTGCTACTGGAGGTGGAGCGCCTGCACAGCCATATCCTCAACATCGGTCTGTCGAGCCACTTCACCGGTTTCGACACCGGCTTCATGCAGTTCTTCCGGGTGCGGGAAAAATCCATGACCTTGGCCGAGCTGCTGACCGGCGCCCGCAAGACCTATGGCCTCAACCTGATTGGCGGGGTGCGCCGCGACATCTTCAAGGAAGATCGCATCAAGGGTGCCCAGCTGGTGCGCGAGCTCCGTGATGAGCTCAAACCCCTGGTCGCCATGCTGCTGGATACCGCCAACATCTCCTCCCGCCTTATCGGTATCGGCAAGCTCGAGCCGCAAATTGCCCGCGATTTCAGCTGCGTCGGCCCCATGGTGCGGGCGAGCGGCTTCAAGCGCGACGTGCGTCGGGTTCACGACTTTGCCGGCTACCGCGAGCTGCCGATGGAGATCCAGACCAAGGCGGGTTGCGATGTGCAATCCCGGGTGCTGGTGCGCATCCACGAGCTCTACGACTCCCTCGACATGATTGAGTTTGGTCTTGAGCACCTGCCGGAGGGGCCACTGCTCACCGAAGGCTTCACCTACCAGCCGGGCAAGTTTGCGCTGGGCTTTACCGAAGCGCCCCGCGGCGAAAACGTCCACTGGAGCATGACGGGAGATAACCAGAAGCTGTTCCGCTGGCGCTGCCGCGCCGCCACCTACGCCAACTGGCCTGCTCTGCGCTACATGCTGCGCGGCAATACCGTGGCGGATGCACCGCTGATTATCGGCAGTCTGGATCCCTGCTACTCCTGTACCGACCGGGTCACCCTGGTCGACCCCAAGAAGGGCAAATCCACCGTGGTCTCCTACAAGGAGATCGAGCGCTACGGCATCGATCGCAAAAACTCTCCGCTGAAATAAGGGGTCATCATGATCAAGCTGTTCAAGACCATCCTCAAGGCTGGCACCCCGACCGCCAAGTACCCCTTCGCCCCTATTGATGTGAACCGGGATTTTCGCGGCAAACCCAAATATCAGGCGGATCAGTGCATCGCCTGCGCCGCCTGCACCAAGGCCTGCCCGGCCAACGCGCTGGTGATGGAAGTGGACATGGAGACCGGCGAACGGCGCTGGGAGATCTCCATGGCGCGCTGCATCTTCTGCGGCCGCTGCGAGGAGGTCTGCCCGACCCGCGCCATCGCCCTCTCCCCCGAGTTCGAGCTGGCGGTGACCAACAAGGCGGATCTCTATGAGGAGGCGCGCTTCGCACTGGCCCCCTGCACCCTTTGCGGCACCTACTTTGCCCCGAGCAAGCTGGTGGCGCTGGTGGAGGACACCCTCAAGCAGGCGGGCACGCCGCTGGCTCGCGATGCCAAGCCGCTGGCGCCGCCAGAGCGACTGCACCACTGCCCCGACTGCAAACGAAAACAGAGCATGCTGAGCCAGCCTGACTCGGCCCTGATCACACCGATAGCCACACCGATGGCCGCACAAAAGGAGTGGATGTGATGAGCAAGATCAAAGGCATAGAACCGGTTGTCGGCCATGCCCATACCCGCGCCGTGCCGCTGGCACAGGATCCCGAGATCACCAAACTCAAGAAGACCCTGCTCAAGGACATTCGCCGCTCGGCCTATGTCTACCGGGTCGATTGCGGCGGCTGCAACGCCTGCGAGATCGAGATCTTCGCCACCATCACCCCGCTGTTCGATGCCGAGCGTTTCGGCATCAAGGTGGTCGCCTCCCCCCGCCACGCCGACATCCTGCTCTTTACCGGCGCGGTGACCCGGGCGATGCGGGTACCGGCACTGCGCGCCTACGAGGCGGCGCCCGATCCCAAGATCTGCATCGCCTACGGCGCCTGCGGCTGTGACGGCGGCATCTTCCACGACCTCTACTGCGTCTGGGGCGGCACCGACAAGATCGTACCGGTGGATGTCTATATCCCGGGCTGCCCCCCCACACCGGCGGCTACCATCTACGGCTTTGCGGTGGCGCTCGGTCTGCTTGAGCAGAAACTCAAAGCCACCAGCCACGAGGTACAACCAGGTGAGCGGGTCGAGCTGCGCCACACCGGCATCCCCAATGAAATCCGGGTGATGATCGAACGCGAGGCGCGCCGCATGGCCGGTTATCGGCAGGGGCGGATCATCGCCGACGAGTTTATGGCCCTGCTTGAAGGGGCGACCCAGCAGGATGTGGATCTGCGCATCCAGAGCTACCTCGATCAGCACGACGATCCGCGCCTCTCGGAGATCGTCAACAACCTCGCAAACGCCTGCCTCAACCGGGCGGCCGGCAAGGGAGAGGCGGTGCATGGCTGACGAGGTTTTTTTCTACCGCCTCTCGCGCAAGTTCGTCGACGAGCAGTTCGACGTGCCGGAAGAGGCCAAAGAGGTGATGTACTACAGCCTCGCCATCGGCCACCACCTTGGCATTGTCGATTGCCTGCGAGCAGACCTGGTCTGCTCGCTGACCGGTTATCGCGACTGGGTGGCCAAGCTGCCACAGGGGAGCGAAGCGCGCCGCAAGATGGAGGGGTTTCTCACCTTTGGCGAGATCACCATCTATCGCGAGCACTGCCATATGCTGGCCTGCGCCTTCGACCGGCTGCGCAAAGCCGACAATCTGCTGGATGAGCAGGAGCTGGGCTGGACCAATACCTTTATGGATCAGCTCACCGCCCTCTTTAACGACCCCCATATGTACCTGATGGTAAGGAGCCGCTGATGGGCTGCAATCTCGTGTTGACCGTGGGCAATGCCATGATGGGGGACGACGGTGCCGGCCCCTATCTCGCCGACAAACTGCAGGCCGCCCCCCTGCCCGGCTGGATCCATATCGACGGCGGCATCGCGCCGGAAAATGTGGTCTACAAGGTGCGGGAGCTGCAACCTGAGCGGGTGGTGCTGGTGGATGCCGCCGAGATCGGCGAGAAGGCGGGTACCCTGCAGGTGATCCCCCCCGAGACCATCGCCGAGATGTTTATCTTCTCGACCCACAATATGCCGCTCAATTTCCTGATCGACGAGCTCAAGACCTTTGTCCCCGAGGTGATCTTTGTCGGGGTACAACCGGCCATCGTGGCGTTCTCCTTCCCGATGACCGAGATGGTGAGCGAGGCGATGGATTATCTTTATCAGCATCTTGATGCCGCCAGGGATACCAGTCTGTTAATAGATAAACTGGATCAGTGGAATATTGCCAACGCCAGCCAGTGATTATTTATCGAGTTGTTAACGACTGTTATTGACCGACGGTTACGGCAATGTGATCGAGGCCCGATGTTAAATTAAAAACATCGGGCTAATTGTGCTGAACTTGATATAAAACAAGGTTCTTTGATTTTTTCAAAAAATCGCTAACTCTCGATTTTTTATGACAAAAAAAGCGTTGCCAGTCACAGAAATTTGCCACAAAATGGCGACCGTTACGGAAGTTGATGGGGTCTGGTGGCCTCCTCGGTCTTCAAAACCGATGTGAGCCGAGAAGGCTTTGGCAGGTTCGATTCCTGCCTCTTCCGCCAAATTCATCTATTGAACAAATACTCTCTCGCTGAATTCTTCGGCCTGGATGTTATTTCCATTGTTTGTTCAATATGTTTGAAGTAATACCTTAAAAAAGGTGCTTGCCGCTTGCCAATATAATCCGAACTCAGGTTATCTCGCTGGCCAAAAATTAATTTATCAGCATCGATGCAGCATTAATTTATACCCGCTCATTGATGCACCCAGTTTGCAGTCATCCGCAAATCGCCAGCAGTGCCATAACCCGTCAGCTCGGCCTCTCTATCGGCAAACCGGTGCGCCTCCCGAACCCACGCACTGCACTGGTAATCCCATGCCGAACTCGTCTCACGCGTCAGCCATCCCCCACCGCCAGCCCACATCAGGTACGGCTGCCGACGATTCACTGCCAGATTCTCAGCAACAGCCCAGCCAGCAACAAACGCGCCGTTTGCCGCAAGTGGAGCAGCTGCTGCAGCAACCCTTTCTCGCCGGTTTTATCGAAGCGCTGAGCCGCCCGCTGGTGACTCAGGCGGTGCGCGATACCCTGAGCGAGCTGCGCCAGAGCGATGATTTTCGCCAGCATGGCGTTGCCCCCGAGCAGATCGAGGCGCTGATTGCCAAGCGCTGCCGACAGCAGTTGCGCCAGCGTCAAACCCGGGTGATCAACGCCACCGGCACCCTGGTGCATACCAATCTGGGGCGCTCGCCATTAAGTCACGAGCTGTGGGACGAGGTGCGTGACCTCAACACCGGGTACAACAATCTGGAGCTGGATCTCGCCACCGGCAAGCGCGGCGGGCGCAAGGGGCTGATCGCCCCCCTGCTCCGTTGCCTCACCCAGGCCGAGGATTCGCTGGTGGTCAACAACAACGCCGCCTCGCTCTTTTTGCTGCTGCAGGAGGTGGCCAAGGGGCGCGAGGTGATCGTCTCGCGCGGCGAGCAGATCCAGATTGGCGGCGGCTTTCGCATTCCCGATATTCTGGCGCTCTCCGGGGCCAAACTGGTGGAGGTGGGCACCACCAATATCACTACCGCCAAAGATTACCTCGATGCCATCACCGATCAGACCGCGCTGGTGCTGATGGTGCACAGATCCAATTTCGCCATTCGCGGCTTTACCGAATCCCCCGATATCGGCGAGGTGGCCCGCGCCCTGCCCGAACATGTAGTGCTGGCGGTGGATCAGGGCTCCGGCTTGACCAGCGAAGAGTTTGCGCCGGATGAAACCTCGGTACGGCAGTACATCAAGGCGGGGGCGGATCTGGTCTGCTATTCCGGCGACAAGCTCTTGGGGGGCCCGCAATCGGGCATCATCAGCGGCCGCAGCGACCTTATCAAGCGGCTGGAAAAACACCCCATGATGCGCACCTTCCGCCCGAGCCGCATCGTCTACTCCCTGCTCGAACGCCTGCTCATCCACAAGCTCAACAAGTCCCCCGTCGGTGAGGGTATCGCCCAACGGACTTTGAGCAACCCTGCCGCCATGCAGACGAGAGCCTCCCAGCTGATGGCCGCCCTGCCCGGCTGCTTTGTGCCGGTCCCCGCCCAGCTGGTGGTGGGCGGTGGTACCCTGCCGGACGAGTTCTACCCGGCGCCAGCGCTGGAGTGCACCGACCCGCGCCCGGCCCAGCAGCTGCTCGATGCCCTGCGCGAACTGCCCGTCCCGGTCATCGCCACCGTGCGCCAGCAGAAGGTGCTGCTCAATATGGCCACCCTGCTGCCGACCGAGATGGAACTGCTGATCGCCCAACTCAGGGAGTTGCTGCTGCCCACCCCGTTCAATGCAACAAATGCGACCGAGGAGCCCTGATCCCATGACCCCCTATCGCGCCGTTATCGGTCTTGCCGGCCACGTGGATCACGGCAAGACCCTGCTGATCAAGGCCCTCACCGGCATCACCACCGCCCGCGCCCATGAGCAGGCCATCGGCATGACCCAGGATCTCGGCTTTGCCCACTTCGACGACGGTCAGGGCAACACCATAGGTGTCATCGATGTACCCGGTCACGAGCGCTATATCCGCAATATGGTGGCGGGGCTCTGGAGTCTGGATCTGGTGCTGCTGGTCATCGCCGCCGAGGAGGGGTGGATGCCGATGACCGGCGATCACCTGCGCCTGCTCAAGGCGATGGGGGTGCCGCGCCTCTTGGTCTGCATCAACAAGTGCGATCTGGTCTCCCCCGACGAGCTTTTGCTGTTGGAAGAGAGCCTGCTGGAGCGGGTGATGGACGAGAGCGGCATGGTGCCCGACATCGTCAGCGTCAGCGCCAAAACCGGCGCCAATATGGCCGCCCTGCACACCGCCATCGTGCGCCAGCTTGCCGAACTGCCAGCCTCACACGCTGCCCGCGAGCAGAGCGCCCCGCGACTGTATGTAGACAGAGTCTTTACCGCCAATGGTACCGGCACTGTGCTTACCGGCACCTTGCAACAGGGCAGCCTCAAGGTGGGGGACAAGCTGCGCCTCTACCCCGCCGATCGGGAGGTGCAGGTGCGCTCCCTGCAGGCCTATCACCAGAGCGTCGACGAGATTGGCGCCGTCTGCCGGGTAGCTGTGGGCCTGAAAAAAGTGCCCCACAAGGAGGTGGCCCGCGGTCACTGCCTTACCAGCGCAACGGGCCAGTGTGAGGCGGCGACTCATCTGATCGTGCGGCTAAATGAGGTTGGCGGCAGCATCCGGGAGCAGCGCAACCGCGAAGTAGAGGTGGCCCTTGGCAGCTGGCATGGCCGAGCCCGTTTCGTGCCCATCAAGGATACCCGGCTGGCGCGACTGATCTTTACCAGCCCCATCCCCTGCTTCTTTGGCCAGCCGCTCGCCATCATTCGCCACGGCAGCAGCGAACTGCTGCACGGCGCCCGCATCGTCTGGTGCGGCGACATCCATCCCGCCAGACGCAAGGCGCTGCACACCCTGCTGGGCGAGCTGCCTGATGACTTGGAGCACTACAACCCAGCCACCCTGCAACTGGGGCTCAATGGCTATGTGCTGGCCAGCCGCTTTGACCAGCAGCCAGAGCAGGTCACCCCCCTCGGTGAGTGGCTGCTGGACAACCACTGGCTGGCCCAAAGCCGCGACCAGCTGCTCGCTACCCTGGCCAGCGAACCGCTTAGCGCCGCCGAGCTGGCAACCCGCTTTGGCATCGCCCTGCCGGTCATTCAGGCCCTGCTCCAGCAGCTCAAAAGCGAGCAGCTTGTTCGCCTGCACCATGACAAGTGGCAGCAGGGCAGCGGCGAGTCGGAAGATGATTTGGGGGAAGAGGCGCAGCTGGTGCTCAAGGTGGTGCGAGATCAAGGCAAGGAGGGTTACGAGCCCGGTAAACTGGGCCCCGGCGGCGTGGAGCTGGATCCCTTTATCACCCGCAAGCTACCCGCGGCCCTGCAGCAGGGCTTGCTACAAAAAGGCGCGTTGCAAAAGCAGTTGCGCAATCTGGCGCGACTCAAGTATCTGGTGCAGCTCGATGGCCCCATCTACTACGACGCCGAGCTTTACAACCAGATGGTCGCCGCCGTGCTGGCGGGCCAGCAGGTGGGAGATCTGATTGACATGGCATCCCTCAAGGAGATCACCGGTTTGTCGCGCAAATACGCGATTCCGTTCTGCCTGCGCATGGAGATGGATGGCTGGGTGCGGCGCGAGGAGAACGAGCGCCGGGTGCTGCGTCTGCCAGCCACTCAAGATGAGATGGAGCCAGCATGAGCGCCACCATTGCCCCCTCTATCTCTCCGAGTCATGCGGCCAACCGGCTACGCCGCGAGTTTCATATCGACGGTATAGTGCAGGGGGTCGGCTTTCGCCCCTTCGTCTATGGACTGGCGCTGCGCCACAGCCTTGCCGGTTATGTCTTGAACGATGCCAACGGAGTCACCATAGGCGCTGAAGGATCGCCTGAGCAGCTGGCCGCTTTTACCCGCGAACTGCGGGAACTGGCGCCGCCGCTTAGCCGCATCGATCACTTCAGCGAGCGAGAACTGCCCCTCGCTCATGATCCCGACTTCGATGGCCAATTTCATAGCCAGTTTCGAATTAAAGCGAGCCAGCAGCAGAGCGCGGCCACGGTCGCCATCTCGCCGGATCAGGGGATGTGCGAGGCATGCGCCAACGATGTGGCCAATCCCAACGATCGCCACCACCACTACCCCTTTACCAACTGCACCCACTGCGGCCCGCGCTACACCATCATCCACCGCCTCCCCTACGACCGCCCCCACACCGCCATGGCAGGCTTTGCCATGTGCCGGCGCTGTGCGGCGGCCTATGAAAACCCGCTGGATAGACGCTACCACGCCCAGCCGGTGAGCTGCCCCGAGTGTGGGCCCCACCTCAGTTGGCGAAATGGCCGTGGCGATGCCTTGGCCGAGCGCGAGGATGCCCTGCAGGCCGCGGCAAGAGCCCTGCAAGCGGGGGCGCTGATTGCGGTCAAGGGGATGGGGGGTTATCACCTGATATGCGATGCCCACAATGAACAGAGTGTGGCTAGATTGCGAACACTAAAGCGGCGCGCGCGCAAGCCGCTGGCGGTGATGATGGGCTCCCTTGCCGAGGCCAAATTGCATGTCACCGGCTGCGAGGCAGAGTGGACGCTGCTCGCCTCTCAGGCCAGACCCATCACCTTGCTGCGCAAGCGAAAAAACGATGATCGACCGTCAGAATCCCAACTGACAATCGCGCCGCTGGCCGAGGGGATTGCCCCCGGCATCCCCTACCTTGGCGTCATGCTCCCCTATACCCCGCTCCATCAGCTGCTGTTGGATGCCTGCGCCATGCCGCTGGTGGCCACCAGTGCCAATGGTCGCGGCAGCCCAATCCTTATCGAGTGCGAGGCGGTGGTCAGGGAACTCGGCAGCGAGATTGACGGCATCCTGGATCACAACCGCCCAATCCTGCACCCCTGCGACGACAGTCTGGTGCAGTGGGCGGGTGGGCGACGCCAGACGTTGCGCCTCGCCCGAGGCTATGCCCCCTGCACCCCCAGCCTGAAAGAGGCGGTCAGGGTGCCGCTCTTGGCGGTCGGGGCGCAGCAGAAGAACCAGCTGGCGCTCGCTTTCGGCCGCCAGCGCATCTACAGCCCCTATATCGGCGATCTGCACAGCCTGCCGATGCAGGAGCACTTCGAGCAGACCCTGGCCACCTTTCGCGAACTCTACGACCTCAAGCCAGAACTGCTGGTCTCGGATCGCCACCCCGGCTACCTCAGCCATCAGTGGGCCAAGGGCTATTGCCAGGATCAGGGTGCCACCCACCTCGAGGTGCAGCACCATCACGCCCACCTGCTGGGGGTGATGGCCGAGCACGACATCACGGACCCAGTGCTGGGTGTTGCCTTCGATGGCACCGGCCTTGGCGATGACGGCACCCTCTGGGGCGGCGAGCTGCTGATCGCAGACGTTCAGGGCTTCGATCGTGTTGCCCACCTCGCGCCTTTCAAGCTGATCGGCGGCGAGGCGGCCATTCGCGAGCCGGTGCGTCAGCTGCTGGGGCTGCTGTTTGAATCGCACAGCCCTGAGGAGATCAGTGCCCTCGATATTCCGTTGATCAAGCAACTGCCCCTTAAGCGGATCAGCAACCTGCACCAGCTCTGGCATCTCGGTCGCAACGCCCCCTACACCAGTTCCATCGGTCGACTGTTCGATGCGGTGGCAGCGATCTTGGGAGTGATCGACACCCCCGATTACGAGGGCGAAGCGGGGCTATTGCTGGAGGCAGCCGCCTTGCAGCTGGCCCCTGATGAACAGCCCTTACCCCTTGCCTTTGATCTCAGCCAATCAGCGGAAGGGCCGCTGCAGATCGAGTGGGCCGAGCTCATCCATACCCTTGTCAGCGAGCGGCGCCAAGGCACCTCCACCGCCAGCCTGGCCGCCGGTTTTATCCGCGCCATCAGCAATCTGGTCATCGCCCTTGCCGAACGCTTCCCAGGCTATCCGGTGGCGCTGGGGGGCGGCGTCTTTCAAAACCGGGTGCTGATGGATCAGCTGGTTCCCGCGCTCGAAGCGGCCGGTCGGCAGGTATTGACCAGCGAAACCCTGCCGCTCAATGACGGTGGCATCGCCGCCGGTCAGCTCTGGTTTGCCATCCACTATCTTGCCACGCATCAGCCTGTCACAACCGGTTGTGCCACCTTGTCGGAGTCCTGAAATTCATGTGTCTATCCATCCCCTCTCAGGTGGTGCAACTGCACCCCGAAGATAACTGCGTCACCGTCGACACCCTGGGGGTGCAGCGGCGCGTCAGCTGCATGCTGCTCGAAGAGCCTCTCAACATTGGCGACTATGTGCTGCTCCATATCGGCTTTGTGATGAGCAAGATTGACGAAGAGGAGGCGCAGGCCAGCCTCGAGAGCTTCCGCCAGATGGTGGCCCTGATGCCAGAGCAGGATATTTTGCCATGCTGACCCTCAATGATCTCTTTCAGGGCTTTCGCCAGCCCGAGGTGATCCGCGCCCTCGCCGCCCAAATTACCGAGCTTGCCAAAGATCTGCCCGAGCCGCTGCGGGTGATGGAGGTGTGCGGCGGCCATACCCACACCATCATGAAGTACGGCCTGCACCAGCTGCTGCCGGCCAGCATCGAGTTCGTCCACGGCCCCGGCTGCCCGGTCTGCATCATGCCCAAAGAGCGCATCGATCAGGCCATCGAGCTGGCTTGCCAACCGAACGTCATTCTGGTCACCCTTGGGGACATGATCCGGGTGCCGGGCTCCAAAGGCACATTGGCCCAACAGCGGGCCAAGGGGAGCGATATCCGCCCGGTCTATGACCCCCTCGATGCCCTGCATATCGCCCGTGAGAACCCGGACAAAACCGTGGTCTTCTTCGCCATCGGTTTCGAGACCTCTACCCCCATGACCGCCGCCTTGCTGGCTGCGGCTGAAGCTGAGGGGATTGAGAACCTGCTGTTTCATATCAACCATGTGTTGGTGCCCCCCGCCATTCATGCGGTGATGGCCGACGGGGTTGCCAAGGTGAACGCCTTTATCGGCCCCTCCCACGTCAGCGTCATCACCGGCGCCGATATCTACCTGCCTATCGTCGATCGCTATCAGGTGCCGGTGGTGGTGAGTGGCTTCGAACCAGTGGATGTGATGGAGGCGCTCTTGATGATGGTGCGCCAGAAGGTGGAGGGTCGCTACGCGCTGGAGGTGCAATACAGCCGCGCCGTCACCGCCAGTGGCAATAAAGCCGCCCAGCGGCTGGTCGAGCGCTTTTTCGAGACCCGCGAGCACTTTCGCTGGCGAGGTCTGGGGGATATCAACGCCTCCGCCCTGCGCCTGCGCGATGCCTTTGCCAAGCGCGATGCGGAGCGTCACTTTGCGCTCAGTCAGACTCCCATCGATGACCACAAGGCGTGCCAGTGCGCCGATATCTTGCGCGGCCTGGCCAAGCCAAACCAGTGCAAAGTCTTTGGCCGGGGCTGCACCCCGACCCAGCCCATGGGCAGCTGCATGGTCAGCTCCGAAGGGGCCTGCAATGCCTACTACCGATATATGGGGATCCAATGAGAGAAATTCAGTTAAGCCACGGCGGCGGCGGTGTGGAGATGAACCAGCTGCTCAATCAGCTCTTCTTTCGCCACTTTGGCAACGAGATCCTGCTGCGCGGTGAAGATGCCGCCCTGCTGCCGGTAAACGGCCCCGTTGCCTTCACCACCGACAGCTTTACCGTCTCGCCACTGTTCTTCGAGGGGGGCGATATCGGCAAGCTGGCCATCGCTGGTACGGTCAACGATCTCGCCATGATGGGGGCCAAGCCCGAGTATCTGAGCTGCAGCTTTATCATCGAGGAGGGTTTCCCCTACGCCGATCTCGCCCGTATCGTCGAGTCTATGGCGGCTGAACTTGCCAAGAGCGGTGCCCGTATCGTCTGCGGCGACACCAAGGTGGTGCCCAAGGGGGCGGCCGACAAGATCTTTATCAACACCAGCGGGGTCGGCACCTTCCCGCTGCCCGAACAAAGCAGGGGCATCTCGGTACGCAACCTCAAGGCCGGTGACGCCATTCTGGTGTCGCGGGATATCGGCAGCCACGGCGCCTGCATTCTGATGGCCCGCGACGCCCTGCAACTGGGCTCTGATCTGAAAAGCGACTGCACCACCCTCTGGCCGCAGGTCGAAGCGCTGCTAAAAGCGGGGATTACCCCTCACGCCCTGCGCGACGCCACCCGCGGCGGCCTTGCCGCCGTGCTCAACGAGTGGAGCAGCGCCTCCCAAGTGGCCATCGAGCTGGAGGAGTCCGCCATTCCGGTCTGCGATCCGGTGCGTGGCCTGTGCGAGCTCTACGGCTTCGAGCCCCATGATCTCGCCAACGAGGGGACCATGGTGCTGGCCCTGCCAGCCGAACAGGCGCAGGACGCGCTGGGCATCTTGCGGCAATTCAACCCCGCAGCCAGTCAGATCGGCGTGGTGCAGGCAAGCGATCGCCACAAGGTGATCCTCAATAACCCCTGGGGCAGTCGCCGTTATCTGGAGCTGCCGCAAGGGGAGCTGCTGCCGCGGATCTGTTGATCGGCCATGCCGTTCCGTCAATTACAGGGAGGAGTCACTGCTCCTCCCCATATGGGTTAAGGAGCCACCATGCACGAAATGTCTCTGGCCATGGCCGCCATCGATCTGGCGGCCGAACAGGCCACCCAGCGGGGCTTTAACAAGGTGACCGCCCTCTGGCTCGAGGTCGGCAGCTTCTCCTGCGTCGACCCGGACACCATTGCCTTCTGTTTCGAGGCCGCCGCCAAGGGCACCGCTGTCGAAGGGGCCCAACTGCACTTTCAGCATCAGGCGGCAGAGGCCTGGTGTTACGACTGCAACCAGACGGTCACCCTCACCGAGCGCGGGCAGGCCTGCCCCGGGTGTGGCGGATACAAATTACGAGTCGCGCAGGGTGATAGCCTGCGCATCACCGACATCGAGGTAAGTTGATATGTGTAGCGTATGCGGATGCGGCCAGGCGCGGATCGCCGGCCATGAGCACGATCATAAGCATCATCACGAACATGAACATCACTATGAACATGGTCATGAGCACGACCACCATCATAGTCATGACGCCCACCACCATCATGACCACGAGCAGGGTGCGCCGCGCACCCTGATCATTCACCACCACTATCACCATCAGGGAGATGTCCATCACCACTACCACGGGGTGCGAGCTCCCGTGGGCCATGATGGGCATGATCACCCCCATGAGCACCACCATGATTACCCCCACGACCATCATCATGATCATGCCCACTCTCATGAGCACGGTCATTCCCACGCACATCCCCATGATCACAGCCATGACCGCGACCATGACCATGACCATGACCATGACCATGACCATGACCATGACCATGACCATGACCACCAGCAGGGTGATCTGCACTATGGCAAAGGGGAAGCGGGATTGTCGGTTCCGGGCATGGGGCAGCGTCAGCTGATCGCCATCGAGATGGATGTGCTGGCCAAGAACAATGCGCTAGCGGCCCACAACCGCGAACACTTCACTGCCGCAGACCAGCTGGTGCTCAATCTGGTCTCTAGCCCGGGTTCAGGCAAAACCACTTTGCTGTGCGAAACCCTGCGCCAGCTGGCCGAAAAACGCCCCTGCGCCGTGATCGAAGGGGATCAGCAGACCAGCGCCGATGCGGATCGCATCCGTGCCACCGGCGTCCCTGCTGTGCAGATCAACACCGGCAAGGGCTGCCATCTGGACGCCAAAATGGTCCACGACGCCTGCCACCAGCTGCCCGCCAATGAAGGGGGCATCCTCTTTATCGAGAACGTCGGCAATCTGGTCTGCCCCGCCAGCTTCGATCTCGGCGAGAAGTACAAGGTGGCGATCCTCTCCGTCACCGAGGGGGAAGAGAAGCCGCTGAAATACCCGGACATGTTCGCCGCCGCACAGCTGATGGTGATCAACAAGATCGATCTGCTGCCCTACGTCAGCTTTGACGTGGCCCGCTGCATCGAGAACGCCAAACGGGTCAACCCCTATATTCAGGTGATCCAGGTCAGCGCCACCACAGGCGAAGGGATGGATGCCTGGCTCAACTGGCTGGCCGCGGCCTGAACCAGAACCGGTTAAATGCCGTTACCAGTGGCGGATAACAAGAGAGGGAGGCTAATGCCTCCCTCTCTTTTACCTGCGCACTTTGCCAACGATTCTCTCTGTACAGAATGGTCAGCGTTTCATACTCGCGCGCCCTCACCCTGGCCCTCTCCCCAGGGAGAGGGAACCGGTTTGTGGATGCTGGCAATAAGTTCGAAGTACGCGCACTGCGAGCATAACAACCAGCTTGTGTCCCCAAGCTTGGGGAGAGTCACCGTCTGCTCCCTTCTCCCCTTGCGGGAGAAGGGCTGGGGATGAGGGGGAACCAACTCTCAAGCTGCGCTTTCGGTCAGCTCCCCAGATTCGGGCTGCACCTCACCAAAGCGCAGCACCCGATGGCAGATCTGGCGCAGCAGTGCCTGCTGGTGGCTGAATATAACCATGCCAAGCCCGCGCTGCTCGCACTCAACCATCAACTCCCGCCAGAGTTGGCGCTGGATTTGCGGATCCAGCTGGGCGGTCACCTCATCGGCAATCAGCAACCGGGTGCGGGGATCGAGGGCGCGCAGCAACGCGATGCGGGCCAGCTCACCGCCGGAGAGCTGGCCGGGTTTACGACTGAGCCATTCAGGCTTGACCATAAAGCGGGCAAGCATGGCGTCATCGGGGCGCCATACATCCCAGAGCGCCTGCCCGGTGGTGCGATAGGGATTGAAGGTGAGCTCCGGGTGCTGGGGCACCAGCTGGATGGGGTTATAGCCTTTTACCTGTTCAGGCACCGGCTGCCCATCCAGCAGGATCTGCCCGCCTGCCCGAACAGGCTGCCAACTCGCCAATACCCGCCCCAGCGTGGTCTTGCCATAACCGCTCGGGGCGGAGATGCCGAGCCGTTCGCCCGCTTTCACCGTCAGCGATAACCCCTGCCAGAGGGGTCGCTCCCCCTGGGCGATAGTGAGATTTCGTACTTCAAACATCAGGAAACCTCCGGCACAGAGAAGAGCGCATTGAACTCGGGCAGCGCCTGCCAGTGGGCGCGGAGCATCTCGCTCCCCTGCCCCTGGCGCAGATGATGGCAACTCAAGGTATCGCTCACCTGCCCCTGATGCAGCGCCACGATGCGATCGGCAAAGCGGGCCGCCAGCGCCAGATCGTGGGTCACCCAGAGGATACCGCTGCCCTGATTGGCCAATTCACGCAACTGGCCGAGCAGCAGACAGGCCAGCCCCTCGTCGAGCCAGGCGGAGATCTCGTCTGCCAGAATGTAGCGGGCGCCGCCGAGCGCCGCAGTGCATGCCAGAATGCGCTTGGCCATGCCACCGGAGAGCTGGCGCGGGAATCTGTCCAGGGTGGTCGCGGGCAGCTGGTAGCGCAGCAGTTGCTCGCCGAGCCGCTCGCGAGAACAGCTCTGGCCGCAGAGGCGTGCCGCACGCCCCAGCTGACGCTCCACCGTCAGCAGCGGATTGAGGGCGCTCACCCCCTGCGGCACATAGCAGAGGGTGTGGCCGCGCAAACGGGCCCGGCTGGCATCACACAGGGGCACGCCATCGAGGGAGATGCTGCCGCGCATCCGCAGATTGTCCGGCAGCAATGTCAGAGCGCTTTGCAACAGTAGGCTCTTGCCCTCGCCGCTCCCCCCCACCAGCGCCACTATCTCCCCCGGCGCCAGT
This sequence comes from Aeromonas sp. 604282, assembly GCF_049170575.1. NCBI lineage: Bacteria > Pseudomonadati > Pseudomonadota > Gammaproteobacteria > Aeromonadales > Aeromonadaceae > Aeromonas > Aeromonas sp. 604282. The sequence goes on from NZ_JAAKMV010000001.1 coordinate 381,417, forward strand.
TGCAGGCTGATATCGGTCAGCAATGGCTGCCAGCTGCGCCGCCCCAGCCAGGAGTAGTGGGCTGCCTCTATGGTCACCTGGTCAAAACTCAGCATGGTTCACTCCTGTGCCACAGCAACTGTTGCAAGGCGCGGGTAGCCTGATCAAACAGCAGAACCAGCAGCAGCAACATCAGCCCCGGGAAGAGGGCCAGCCACCAGCCGCCACCGGCAAGATAACGCAACGCATCGGCCAGCAGCAGACCAAGCGAGGCCTCGTGGGCCGCCAGTCCAAAACCGAGAAAGCTCAAGGCGGCGCTGTGCAACACCGCATGGGGAAACATCAGCAGGGTGCCGATAAACCACTGGGGCAGCAGCCCCGGCAGCAAGTGGGTGCGCCAGCGACGCAGCGCCCCCATCCCCTGACAGCGGGCCAGCACCACATAGTCGCTGCAAGCGATCCGCCGCGCCTCGGCGCAGAGAATGAGCGCCAGCTTGGGCCAGTGGGTGAGCGCCACCGCCAGGATCACCCCGCGCATGCCGCCACCCACGGTAAAGCAGATCAAAATCAGCAGCAGCATATGGGGCAGCGCCAGCATGGCGTCGATCACCATTCGCACCGCCGCATCACATCTGGGATGAACGAGCGACACGCTTGCCGCCACCATGGCCAGCAGGCCACTGCAGAGCGCCGTGCTGATGCCAAGCTCCAGACTGGTGAGGGTGCCCTGAAAGGCCCGCAACCAGAGATCCCGCCCCATCTGATCGGTGCCGAACCAGTGGGTCAGCGAGGGGGCTTGCTGGCGCGCCAGCAGATCCATCGGCACATCCTGATGAGAGAGGCTCCAGCCGTAAGTGGCCAGCAGCGCCAATCCGATCAGGGCAAAACCCAGCCGCAGTATCGAGGGAAACGGATTAAACAGCATGCTCGCCCTCCCAACCCCGATTGATGCGCGCCAGCAGCAAACTGGCCACCGTGTTGCCAATAAAGACCAGCAGGGTGCAAAAGAGCACGATTCCCATCAGCAGGGGAATATCGCCCCTGAGCCCCGCATCCACGGTGGCCTGGCCGAGCCCCGGGTAGGAGAAGACCTTCTCGGCCAAGAGCGATCCGCCAATCAGTTCGCCAAGGGAGGCAAACTGCAGGCAGAGCGCTGGGGTCAGGGCATGGCGCAGCACATGAAAACGCAGCATGGGCCAGCCGCCATCCCCCTGAGCGCGGGCGTAGCGGATAAAGTCGCTATCCAGCACCTCGGCCACCCGCGCCCGGGTATGCAGGGCAATGTTGCCCACCCCGAGCAGCGCCAGGGTCGTCACCGGCAGCAACAGATGGCGCGCTCGCATAGCCCAATCTGCCTCATCGGCGGAGAGACCCGGCGTCCAGGCGCAGCAGACCGGCAGTAGTGGCCAATGCACCGCAAACAGGGCGAGCAGCAACAGGCCGACCCAGAAGGTGGGCAGGGAGGCGAGCAGGTAGGCAAAACGGCAAATCAGTCGATCGGGCCAGCGATTGAGATAGCGACCGGCGCAGAGGCCCAGCACAATGCCGAAAAAACCGGAGAGCAGCCAGGCGCCCGCCAGCAGTAGGAAGGAGGCAGCAAAGCGCTGGCCAATGACCTCACCCACCGGTGCGTTGTAGAGCATGGAGTAGCCGAGATCCCCCCGCAGCACCTGGTTGAACCAGTGCCAGTAGCGCAGCCAGAGCGGCTGATCCAGCCCCCAACGGGCGGCGATGCGGGCGTACTGCTCCGGCGGCACATGGAGCAGGTCGTTGCCGATATAGGCCTTGATGGGGTCGATGGGGGAGTAACTCAGCAGCACAAAGGTGGCGACCGAGACCAGACATAACAGCCCTGCCAGACGCAGCAGGGCTTTTAGCAACAGATAACCTGAATGACTCAAGGGCGAACTTACCGGCACGTCCACCGCCAATCCTGCAGGTTGTTGAGGAGTGACCAGCTACCGTGGATTTCCGGCGCCCCCTTGCCAAGGTCGATGCAACGGTTGGCGAGATAGGTGTGCTGCACGTTGAGCAGCCAAGCCCAGGCAGCATCTCCCTGCACTCCGGCGCCCGTTTTGCCATCCCACTCCACCTGCTGCCAGAACGGCACGGCCGCCTGCCAGTTCGGGGCATCCAGCGCCTGCTTGAGGTGGCCATCCACCACAGGGTTGCTGTAGTAGCCCGGATTGTAGAACTCCACGCCACCGGAGCCGCTCTGGTAGTGGTGATAGAGCTCCATGGGATCCAGACTCCCCCACCCCATCAGCACCGGATTGGCGTGCATCTCCCGCTCCACCTGCTCCCAGCTGCCGGACTTGAGGCTCACCTCAAGGCCAATGGGTTTGAGCATGGCGCGCACCGCTTCCGCCAAATCCCGGCGGGTGCTGTCGCCACTGGTGTACCAGAGGGTAAAGGCGGCGCGCAGGTCGCCCTTGTGGCGAACGCCGTCACTGCCCATTTTCCAGCCCGCCTCGTCGAGCAGGGCGTTGGCGTGAGCCGCATCCCCATCCTTGAAGGCGGTGGCTTTGTTTAGCCAGGGCAGGCCTTCTACCGCGCTGTAGGCGGGGATGGCGTGCCCCTCCAGCAGCTGGTCGGCCAGCAACTTGCGGTCGATGGCGTAGTTGATGGCACGGCGCACCGCCACGTCCGAGGTCACGTCGTTGCCGATGGGATAACCCTTGGCATCTTTTTTACCAGCAGCAGGAATGGGGAAGACGATACCGCGGTTCTCCACGCTCGGCCGCACCCACAGCTTGAGGGTGTCGGGTACGGTGGGCGCCAGCGACGGGGCGATACGCACCACATCGAGCTGGCTGCTCTGGGCAGCGGCATAGGCGCTCTCTTCATCGATAAAGACAAACACCAGCCGTTTGAAGTCATTGTTGCCGCCGGCGTAATAGGGGTTCGCCTCCACCACCAGTTGCTGGCCGGGCAGGAAGCTTACCAGCCGGTAGGGGCCGGCGCCGACCGGCTTTTGGGCATATGCTTTTGCGTCGTAATCCTGCTTCGACACTATCCCCAAAGATCCCAGCACGTTGACAAAGGTGCTCTGGGGGGCACTCAGGGTGATGGCAACCTCGGTGGGTGAGAGCACCTTGGCCGAGACAAAGTTGCCCATGTCGATCTTGCCGCCGCCCTTGGCTGCGCTGTTGTAGGTAAAGGCCACATCTTCGGCGGTGAGCGGCGCACCGTTGGAGAATTTCAGGTCAGGCTTGAGGGTAATGAGCCACCCCTTGCCATCCTTGCTCGGGGTCACCGCTTGGGTGAGCACATTCTGCCAACTGAGATCTGCGTTCTGCTTGAGCAGCGGACTGTGCAGCAGCAGGTAGCTGCCGTGGCTCCAGCCGAGCAGAGGGTCAAACCCTTCGGTGGGTTCAGCTCCGATGGCGAGCTTGAGCTCGGCAGGCACAGGTTGGGCAGCGGCCAGCGCCGCGTGAGAGGCGGTGCCCAGCAGCAGAGTCAACAGGGCGGCAGCACTGGTGCCACAGTAATAGCGAAGAGAATTGCGTGGAACAGTCATGGGGATCCTTCTTGTTTTGTACCACTCACGGATCATCACTCAAAAAAGAGGTGGAATGCGTGTCTGAACATGGGAGTGAGGGGCCAAAATGGCCCCCTATTCTAAACTTGATTTCGCGTGAAACCTAGCGACTATGCCGGTTAACCGCGCCGGGCACCGAATAGCCGCCTGCGACCCAGATCCACGCCGCCAGCCCCTTGCTGCACCGGCAAGGAGAGCAGCATCTTGAGGGTGCTGCCCACCAGTGCTCGCCCCTCCCCGGCACCGAGATGGGGATCGAGCGGCGACATCAGGGAGCAGGACAGCAGCTGACCACTTTCGGGCAATTCACCCACCATAAAGGTCATGTTGCCGCAGGGGAGCTGCAGGGCGAGCCGATCGCTGTTGCTGCGTACCGGCCAGAGTTGATCCGGCCCCGGCAGCACCACCACGCTCAACATCCAGGGGGTGAGCACGCAGCCAAGCCACTGACCTTCAAACAGCACGCACTCCGCCACTATGGGCATGCTGGCGTGATAGAAGGGCAGCGCCTGCATCTCTTCGCGAGCGATCCGCTCGTACTGGGCTACCAGCAGAGGCGCGGGATTGCTGGCAAAACCGGCAAACTCCTGCACTGTCTCCGGTACTATCTCCAGCACTCTCTCAGCCTCGCTTAAATGGGACTGCGCCATAAACCCTCCCGCGCTTGTTCAGCTTTCTCCTGCTCAGAGAGTGCAATGGCGGGCGCGCCAACGGCGGCCAGCAGGGTCAAAATCCGATCCGTCGCCTCCCCCATGGCAGCCGCCACCACAGGGGTGAGGCCGATGCGGGGCTCGAGGGATTCGGGCTCGACCCCGATCAGGGTGAGCCGCTTGGGCGACTCCCCCGTCATGTGCAGCGCCGAGAGCACGTCCGCCAGCCCCAGTTGGTGCGGGGAGATCTTGCGGCCAAACAGGGTCGGGATCTCCTCATCCTTCAGAGTCACCACTGTGCCCGGCGGATTACCGCTGCGCACCGCATCAACCAGAATGATGTGATCGCGACTGGCCATCGCTTCGAGCAACTCCATGCCGGCGGTACCGCCGTCGAGCAGCTCGATGCCCGGGGCGAAACGGTATTCGCGCCCCAGCCCCTCAACGATGCGCACGCCGACGGCCTCGTCACTCAAGAGCAGGTTGCCCACGCCCAGGATCAGGGTGTTCATCACAACACCTTCACCTGAGTCGTTTCGCCATTTTGGGTATCCACCACATGCACCGCACAGGACATGCAGGGGTCGAACGAATGGACGGTGCGAACCACCTCCAGCGGTTTGGCCGGATCGGCCACCGGGGTGCCTACCAGCGATTGTTCGTAGGGGCCGGGTTCATCGTTGAAGTTGCGCGGACCCGAGTTCCAGGTGGAGGGCACCACCGCCTGATAGTTCTCGATCTTGCCGCCCTTGATGACGATCCAGTGGGAGAGCATGCCGCGCGGCGCCTCTTCAAAGCCCACTCCGCGAAACTCCTTGTCCGCCGGGATCTCCGCCTTGATATAGGCAGTGGTGTCCCCCTTGCCGATGTTGTCCACCAGCGCCTTCCACTGATGGGAAAGGGTGTCTTTGAGCACGCAGCAGCGCACCGCGCGGCCGATGATGCGGCCCATGGTGGAGTGCAGCTGCTCGGTCTTGATGGCCGAGCCGGTGAGCGCCTTGTAGATGCCGTTCAGCTGATCGAAGTGCGCCACCGTCTCCGGGTGTTTGGCGGCCAGTTTCACCAGCAAGTCTGCGAGAGGACCCACCTCCACCACCTTGCCGTAGAAGGTGGGGGACTTGACCCAGGAGTACTTGCCGTCATCCTGCCAGCCGGTGTAATCGGGCTCGGTCTTGCCATCCCAGGGTTTGAGGGGCTCGTCATCCTTGTACCAGGCGTGCTTGTTGCTCTCGGCGATGCCATCCATCAGCCAGCCATCCTGATGGCTCTCGATAGGGCGATAACCCGCCAGATTGCCATTCTCGATATAACCGCCCGGCATCAGGAAGCTGCCGCCGTTGGCGTCGGTGGGTAGCTCCGGCACGCTCAGGTAGTGCTTGGCCCCCTGCCCCAGCGTCAGCCACTCGGGATAGTGCGCGGCTATGATGGCGGCATCCACCTTGTAGACCTGCTCGATAAACTCGCCGAGCCGGTCGATAAAGCTCTTCACGTAGAGCAGTCGTTCCAGGTTGAGCACGCTCGGCGCATCCAGATTGATGGGGTTGGCCACGCCGCCCACCGCCAGATTCTGGATGTGGGGGGTCTTGCCGCCGAGAATGGCGACAATACGGTTGGCATCGCGCTGGCACTCCAGTGCCTGCAGATAGTGGGCCACGGCGATGAGGTTCACCTCCGGGCTCAGCTTCATCGCCTTGTGACCCCAGTAGCCGTTGGCGAAGATGCCGAGCTGGCCACTCGCCACCAGCGCGCGGATCTTGTCCTGCACCTTGGTCAGCTCGTCGGCACTGTTAAGGGACCAGGTTGATACCCCCTTGAGCATGTCCGCCGCTTTTTGCGGATTGGCCTCAAGGGCCGCGGTGATATCCACCCAGTCCAGCGCGGAGAGCTGGTAGAAGTGGACGATGTGATCGTGGATGTTGTGGGCCGCGATGATGAGGTTGCGGATGTACTGGGCGTTGACCGGTACCTTGGCGCCGATGGCGTTCTCCACCGCCCGCACCGAAGCGATGGCGTGAATAGAGGTACATACCCCGCAGATGCGCTGCACTATCATCCAGGCATCGCGCGGGTCGTTGCCCTTGACGATCTCCTCCATGCCGCGCCACATGGTGCCGGACGACCAGGCCTTGGTCACTTTGCCGCCTTCGATTTCGCAGTCGATACGCAGGTGCCCCTCAATGCGGGTGATGGGGTCTATGGTGATACGTTGGCTCATACGTTGGCTTTCCCTCGGGCCTGATAATCTTGGTGAACACGTTCAAGTGATGGCAGTACCGGCAGCAGCCGGATCAACAGCAAATAGGCACACACCTCGATGGCAACAAAGCCCAAGGAGATCAGCACCTCCTCCGCGGAGGGGAAGTAGTGGTAGCCATTGCCGGGGTTGAAGGCGAGCAGGGAGTAGTCCAGTCGCCAGAGGGCTGCGCCCAGCAGCATGCTGAGGGCCCCCAGGAACAACATGCGCGAATCCCGGCGGCTCTTGTCCCAGTGGAACACCAGCAGCGGGAAGATCATCAGCGCGATCTCGCTCCAGAACATGATGGAGTAACGATTGAGCTCGGAGAGGTATTCCGACTTGTCGTGGATGACGATCTCGGCAAAGCGCAGCGCCACAAACAGGATCAGGAAGATGTCGATCACCTGGGTCAGTTTGTAGAAGAGCGGCTTCTCGTTGGGGCCCCGCCCCGCCAATCCGGCCTGCACCAGGGATCCTTCAAACACCACGATGGAAAAACCCATGATGAATGCGGTCAGAAGCGAAAAGACCGGCAGCAGCTCGTAGCTTTGCCAGAGCGGATGGATCTTCTCCCCCGCCACTATCATCAACGAGCCCATGGAGGATTGGTGCATGGTGGGCAGCAGGGCCCCCAGCGCCAGGATGAAAAACATGATCTTGTTGAGTCGCACCATGGAGCTCTTCCAGCCGAACTTCTCCAGCAGCACGGGCGCAAACTCCAGCGCCATCACCCCGATATAGATGGTCATGCAGACCGCCGTCTCGAACAGCACCGATGAGGTGTTGAAGTGACCGGGCAGGTAGAAGTACGGCAGGTTCCAGTAACGCCCCACGTCGATGGTGATGGAGAGACCACCGAGCGAGTAGCCAAACAGGCTCGCCAACAGGGCCGGTCGCACCAGCGGGTGATACTCACCCCGGTTGAACACATAGACAGCCCAGGCCAGCGCCCAGCCACCGCAGGCGAAACCGGTACCGATCAAGAGATCGAACGAAATCCACAAACCCCAGGGATAACCGCCATTCAAGTCGGTGACCGAGCCCAATCCGAGGATGAGACGTTTGAGGATCAACATGCCGCACAGGATGACGAACGGCGCCAGCACCAGTACAGGCCAGCTGACCAGCTTGCCGCCGAGGGGATACGCCTTGTGATTACTCATGATCCTTGCCTCCCTTTGTGGAGCCCTGACCCTTGATCTGCGCACTCCCCTGATCATGGCCATCATCATGATGGTGATCGTGACCATTCTTGGTGTTGCGACGGATAAGCACCGAAAGGCCGGTCAGCACCACCATGGGCAGCACCATCCCCTTGTAGAGGGTGTGCTGGATATGCTCGGAGCGGGCACCGGAGGAGAGCTCCGGCAAGTCGGGCATGTCGAGCTTGGTATAGGGCACCCCGGCCAGCACCAGCACCTGGGTGCCGCCCCCCTCCTTCTCGCCATAGACGTAGGGCTGGTAATTGGGCACTTCGTGCAGGTAGGGGTCGTTGGCCTTGAGGGTCTGGCGCGGATAGGCATATTCACTGCCCGGAGTCGCCAGCAACCGGCGCTTGGCCTCGGCCATCAGCTCCTCGCGGGTGCCGAAGATGACGGCGCCGGTGGGGCACACCTCGACACAGCCGGGCAACTTGCCCTGATCAATTCGCTCAAGCCCCTTCTGGTTGCAGAGCTCGCACTTGTGGATCGCCCCCAGCGGATTGTCATAGTCATATTTGGGTACATCGAACGGGCAACCCACCATGCAGTAGCGGCAACCGGTGCAGACGCTCGGGTCGTAGTGAACGATGCCGGTCTTGGGATCTTTTTTAAGAGCCTGCACCGGACAGACAGAGACGCAGTTGGGATCGACGCAGTGCATGCACTGCTTCTTGATGTAGGCATAGCCATCCACCAGCTGATCCTTGTGCTCGCCAGTGCCGCTTTTCCACACCTGAATGATGTTGTTGGTGTAGGGGGTCAGCTTGTCGTTGTTGGACCAGGTCTGCGCCCCTGCCGGGTTGACAGGATTGCCATTGAGGCGCTGACACTCCGCCACACAGGCCTGACAGCCGACGCAGAGGGTAGAGTCGTAGAGCATGCCGAGCGCGCCGGGAATGGGCGGCTTGTTCTCGGCCGCCGCCAATGCGCTGCCGGAGACGGTGGTGCCCGCCGCCAGCGCGCCGACGGAGGCAAATTTGAGGAAGTTGCGTCTGTTCACGGTCACTCCTCCCGTGATGGGTGCTGCCCGGCTTCGTGGCGCTTCTGCTGGCGACCGAGTTCACGCACCGTCATCAGACTCACCCCGACCAGCACCCCGAGGGCGCCACCGATCAGGCCGGTCGCGGTGGGCGAGGTATAGCCCCCCTCCTGGATCTTCACATCTGGTTTATCCACCCTCGGAGTCGGGTTCTCGACCTTGGCGAGCTGGAAGATCCCCTTGCTAAAACCGACCCCCTGCTCGTTGCAGCCATAACAGGGGTGACCGATGCCGACCGGCCAGATGCCGCCGCCCACATCGCAGAACTCCAGGGTCGAGCAGTTGCCGTAGGTCTCCGGCCCCTTGCAGCCCAGATGGTAGAGACACCAGCCCTGACGGTGCCCCTCATCGCCAAACTCCTTGGCAAAACGCCCTGCGTCGAAGTGCGGACGACGCTCGCAGTTCTCGTGGATCAGTCGCTCATAGGCAAACAGCGGACGTTTCTTGCTATCCAGCGCTGGCAGCTTGCCGTAGGTGATGTAGTAGGCAACCGTGGTGAGGAAGTTGTGAGGATTGGGCGGGCAACCCGGGATATTGATGATGGGGGTGCCGATATTGCCGAGCGCCTCTTCAAGGCTGACAGCGCCGGTCGGGTTGCCACCACTGGCAGGGACGCCACCCCAGGCTGCACAGGAACCAATGGCAATGACGGCAGCCGCATCGGCAGCCGCACGGCGAATATGGTCGACGATGGGCTCACCGGCCACCATGCAGTAGACGCCACCATCCTTGAGCGGAATGGAGCCATCCACCACCAGCACATACTTGCCTTTATAGCGCTTGATGGCGTTGTGCTTGTTCTCTTCCGCCTGATGACCAAAGGCCGCCGAGAGCACCTCGTGGTACTCCAGCGAAATGGTATTGAGGATCAGGTTCTCGATGGTGGGGTGCGTGGCCCGCAGCAGCGACTCGGTACAGCCGGTGCACTCCTGCGCCCCTATCCAGATCACCGGCGGCCGCTCGGGGCTGGTGAGCGCAGTGGCCATCTTGGCGACGGCATTCTGACTTAATCCCAGGGTTGCGGCCATCCCGGCACACAATTTCATAAAATCACGGCGATTAATCCCATGAGCCGATAAAAAATTATCCTCGACCATTCTTCTTATTCCCGTAGTGAGCACTTGTTTGGTAAATGCTTAATAGGAGAAATGCTAAGGACTCACCCACATCACAGTATTGATCTCTATCAACTTCGACCGGCTTACCCCTATTTCCATAGCGAGCCACATCACAAACGAAATCAATTACCCCCAAAGAGATATTTGGCTGCTTAATAAATTTTATGCACTTAATTGGATATAAAATAATTAATCACCGCATCTCCCTCTCTTTCGCTGCGAGCCAAATTAACATGACTGAAATCTTGGCTGTACCGCTTATTTAACAATACTGATGCCCACCAATAAATAATCCATTGAATATATCTTTACTCATCTCATTGCATATTCCATACAGTCATCCATGGGACAACCTCCTGACTTGCCTCCCCATACCAGAACGGTCTCTCGGCCAGCTACCACCGGTAGCAAGCACGGCCTGCACGGCACGATTTACCTGAATGTCGCTTGGTTTCAGCTTGCATTTTTCCTGCACTGCAGGGCGATGATTCCTCCTGCTAGCCCACACAGCATAACCTCACCCAGCGTCCCTGACACTTAACACAGCTTAATGAAAAGATGCCGCCTAGCTATGCATATCAGTACGACTTCCCCCACTCTTTATTGTATTGGATGCTGGTGAGTAAAATATCGCGTTCACTGATATGTTTACGCATCATCGTGAATCTGCATTCAAATTAACAGTGAGAGAAATGGCAAGTTGGACGGCTGCGGCAACATAGTTATCATATTTAAATCGAGATATATTTGCTCATCCGGTTACAGATGTTACCGCCCACAGTCACACTATTTACCTTCACGTCACCCTGCGTAATTAACCAGAGCGTAAATATCCATATTCATCGATATGGATGATAATTATTCTTGTTCAATGGCAACGAAAAGAAATGGGTAGGGGTGACGATGATCATGACAAACGATCAATGTATTAATCATCAGCCGAGCAGTGGCTCCAGCAACTGCAACGCCTGATCGAACTCAAACTCGTTGACCACCCGACTCACCTCTTGAAACGCAGCCCGCAGCTGCAATTCACTGCCAGCCAGATCAGCCTCTATCTGCTGACAGAGCGCCAACGCCTGGGCATCGCTCTGTGCCAACAAGGCCTTCAACTGCCGCAGTTGCAACGCCAGCATCTCGGCATCGATACCCCGGGAAGTTACCACCGCCATGGGGGACGATGCCAGCACAGCTTCCAGCCCAGACAACAGCGGCATCAGCTCTGCCATCAGGGATGGCAAGCGGGTTGCAACCCCTGCGTAATCCGCCTCTTCACAGGCGCGCTCGAGCAGCGCAGCCTGTGCCGCCACACCGGTTGCGCCTATGGTGCTGGCACTGCCCTTGAGGGTGTGAGCCAGACGCCGGGCCGTCCCCTTGTCATCCGAGGCCCACGCTGAGTGGAAACTGGCTTCAAATCCCTGCTGTCCCTGGCAGAAACGCTGCAACATATTTCGGTAGAGCACACTGTCCCCCCCCATTACTGCCATGCCCCGTTGTACATCAAGACCGAGCACATCTTGCCAAGGGGTCACATCGTCTGACACCTGCGAGTTGCTAGCGGCTCCCAGCGGTCTGGCAGGTTTAATCCAGTGCGAAAGGGTCGCCAGCAACAGCGACATATTCAAAGGCTTGGCGATATGAGCATTCATGCCGGCCGCCAGCGCCTTCTCTTTATCTGTGGCCATGGTGCTGGCAGTCATGGCGATAATGGGGATCCCGGACAGCGCCGGATCGGCGCGGATCAACCGGGTCGCGGTATATCCGTCCATCACCGGCATCTGGCAATCCATCAGGATGCCGTCAAACCCGCGATCTTGCGCCAGCAGGGAGAGCGCTTGCGCCCCATCACAGGCACAGACCAGCGTGATCTGCTCCTTGCCCAACAGAGCCAATGCCACCTCCCGGTTCATGTCGTTATCATCTACCAGCAGCAGACGAGCCCCCGCCAGCCCATGACCGGGCAGCGCCACCGGATGATGAGGGCTTGTATCAGATAACGCCTCCCCCGCGACGGCGTTGCCACTCAGCGCCTGGCTCAATGCCTGCGGAGTAAACGGATGGGCAAGTACATCACCCGGCGACAGCCCCTGCACCGCGACATGACTGGCAACCAGTGCAGGATCGCCAGAGGTGATCAGCAAGATCGCGGGCGACACTGCCAGCATGGCAATCTCCTGCAACACCTCTGACAACCAGCTCTCCCCCTCCTGCCAGCCCAGCACCACTCGCTCACAGGGTTTACCCGCCGCGATACCTTGATGCAGCAGTGCCAGCACTGCTGCGGGAGCGTCCGCGTAGACAAGCTCAACCGGCTGCGCCGACAGCTGGTGAAGGATGGCTGCTCGCGAAGCAGGGTGCTGCTCCAGCAACATCACTCGCCGTGGCGCCAGCGGCATCTCAACACATTGCTCTTGCTGCTTATCCTGATCCGCCACGATCGCAAGCCGAATACGGAAGTGGAACCCGCTGCCCTGCCCAAGGGTACTCTCCACCCGGATCTCCCCATCCATCAGCTTCACCAGATTGTTTGTGATGGCCAAACCAAGGCCGGTGCCACCATATTTGCGGGTGGTCGAGCTGTCAGCCTGCTCAAAGGAGTGGAAGAGACGCTGACACTGCTCTGCCGTCATGCCGATACCGCTATCCTGGACACAGCCCTGCAGCCAGATCGCACCATCATTCTCGTCACTGCGTGCCAGCCGGACAATCACCTCTCCCTGCTCGGTAAACTTGATAGCATTGCTGGTCAGGTTGAGCAGGATCTGGCCAAGTCGCAGGGGATCACCGCGCAAACGCTCAGGCAGATCACCAGCCAAATCGAACAGCAGCGCCAGCCCCTTTTCCCGCGCCCGAAACGCCGTCAGATCAGCTAGCCACTCGAATACCTCGTTGAGCCGGAAATCCACCTGCTCCAGTTGCAACTTGCCCGCCTCCATCTTGGAAAAATCGAGGATGTCGTTGAGGATCCCCAGCAAGTTGTTCGCCGCACGGTCTATTTTGCTTACATAGTTATGCTGCTCGGGGGAGAGGCTGGTTTGTAGCGCCAGATGGACCATTCCGATGATGGCATTCATCGGCGTGCGGATCTCATGGCTCATGTTGGCCAAAAATTCGCTCTTGGTTCGGGTGGCGTCTTCGGCGATCCGCCGGGCTTCAAGCATGGCGTCCTCCGCCTGCTTGCGGTCGCTGAAATCGAAGATGATCCCGTCCAGATAGGCGGCCTTACCATTTGCGTCATAGGTAGCGAGCCCGATGGAGTAGACCCAACGGATCTGGCCCCAGCGATCGAAGATGCGATACTCGTTGATATATTGCCGATGTCCGGCAATCGCCTCGATGGTGTTGCGGTTGCTCAGCTCGAGATCATCGGGATGGATCAAGTCAACAAAATCGCGACTGTTACCATCACCGACAAAATCGCTGGCAGGATAGCCAGTCAATTTCTCCGCCTCGTCGCTGACGAACAACATGGTCCAGGGGGGATGAGGCAAACAGCGATAGACCATACCCGGCACGTTGCGCACCATGGAGTGGATCCGTTGTTCGCTCTCATGCAATCGCTGGCGATCCGCCGCTATCCGATCATGGGCCTCCCGCATGGCCTGCTCGGCAGCACGGATCGGGGTGATGTCGACCAGGCTGCCGACCGCACCGCTTCGCTCGCTCTCGGCAAGTTCAATTCCCGAAAGAAAATAGAGCATGTCCATAGGACGCCCATCCTGCGAGAACATACGCACTTCATGCTGTGTTCTGACCTGACTGCCAACCACCCTCTGTATGGTGCTGTCCTTATCTGCCTCATCCAGTACAGCCAGCTGGGGCAGCTCAGCCAGCCGCTTGCCCTCGACTGGCTGGACACTGCCAAATGCGCTGGTAAAAGCGCGATTTACGCCCAACAAACAACCCTGATTGTCGGTATAGAAGAGAGGATGTGGCAGGGTATCGATCAATGCCTGTTGAAAGGCAAACTGCTCGTTGCGCTCGCGAATGCTGCGGCGACGCAACATCCGGCCCTGCCAGAGCAGAGCAGATATCAGACAGATCAACAGAGCTGTGCCGAACAAGGCCACTCGCCGCCATCCTGATACGGCCTGCTCAGCATTACCCAGTAACAGCAGCGTCCATTGCCCTTTAGCATCGTGCCACTCGATGGGCAGGCGGCTTACCAGATAGCTTTCCTCCCCTATCCTCACCTCACTGCCATCAAGCACAGGCAGGATCACCGGCTGGCGATCCGCTGCAAAATAATGTCCGTACTGGCGAGATGCCAAGAGCTGCTGCTGCCTTGCGGCAGAGTTTGGCCCCACCACTGCCATTTGCCAGTCACTCTTGTTGCTGGCCATCACCACACCATCTGGCGAGACCAACAAGCCGATGGTATTACCCCACCCTGCCAGAAAGGTATCGAGCAGTGTCATCTCGTAACGAGCCACCACCACTCCGGAAATTTCGCTTCCTTGCGCCCGATCGTGAGAAACTGGCGCAGCAACATAGATCATCCGCTTGCCGGTATTGAGGCTCACCCCGGCATCCACCGTTTCCATCCCCCTGATCCCTTGCCTGAAGTAAGAGCGAAAAGATACATCCTGCCCAACAACATGTCGGCCGAGCGCATCCCAGTCACGGACGATCACCCCTGCCTTGTTGGTAACAAAGGCATGATTGGCTTTCACCCCTTGCGCCAGTACCTGCAGTGCCTCGCTGGGGCTCAGGTCCCCCCGCTCAAGCAGTGACGATTGCTGGATCTCGCGGTTGAGACGGCCAGCCAGTTGAACGGCCCCCATCCCCTTGCTTGAGAGGGTCAATTGCTGCAGATTCTCGCCCTCGCGCTGAATGCGGGTATCCAGCGACTGGCGATACTCCTGCCGCTCCAGTTCCAGATAGAAAGCATCGACCAGACTGGCCACCATCAAGGAAAGCAACAACACGGCGACCATATGCCAAAGACGGGATTTCATGGTGTATGGCATGCTCCGTCAGCCACTCCGCCAAGCGGCGGGAATGTCGGCGCCAGAGCGACAAAACAATCCAGCAGCAGAGGATCAAACTGGCTGCCTCTCCCAGCCATCATTAGTGCCAGTGCCTGCTCGCGGGAGAAAGGCGGACGATAGGGTCGTTCACTAAGCAGAGCACCATATACATCGACGATAGCCATCAGGCGCGCTACCAACGGGATCTTTTCTCCCGCCAGACCATCGGGATAGCCGTTGCCATCCCAGCGCTCATGATGATGACGAGCCAATATCCCGGCGAGGGCAAACCCGGTGAGTAGCCTATTAGTACTGTTATCAGCACAACACTCTTCCCCCAGGTTCTCAGAGGCGACAGACTCCTCAACCCACCCCGCCAACCGGGCGATCGCAACTTCTCCCCACTCAGGATGGCGGACGATCTGCTCACGCTCTGACAGAGTCAGTGGCGCAGAGTTACACTGGACGGTTTCCGGAACACTTAACATCCCCACATCCCTCAGCAAAGCGGCCTGATAAAGCAGCTCGAGATCGAGCCCAGCCAACGCATCCCGATAGTGCGACTGATTTACCAGCTGGCTAACCAGCGCTTTGAGGCAGGATTGGGTGTAAAAGACATGAGGTTGCACATCAAGGACACGCTGCGCGGCAAACGTAGCCAGCAACAAAGCGGCACCCTGTGCAAGGGCGTGATGAGGCGTTGCTTGCCCGGCATGCTGACACGCCAGCTGGTGACGAGATGCACGCAGTTGATCCGCCGCTCGCTTGAGCATCAGGTGAGTGTCGATGCGGGCCAACAGGATCGGCGGGCTGATGGGTTTGGTAATGTAGTCCGCGGCACCTAGTGCAAATCCCTGCCGCTCATCCTCGATCTGCGCCATGGCGGTCAGAAAAATCACCGGGATTTCGCTTGTCTTTGGATCGGCTTTCAGTTGACGGCACACCTCATGTCCATCCAGATCCGGCATCATGATATCGAGCAGCACAAGGTCGGGAGGCGTGTCGGCAAGGGCTATCTCCAGCGCCTTGCGACCCGTGGTTGCCAGCTTGATGATATAGCGAGCACTGAGCAGTGCATTCATCAAATTGAGGGTGCCGGTATCATCATCAACCACCAGCACCACAGGACGAATTGCGTCCAGGGCAAGATGTTCCATATCTTGTGATTCTCCCTGCCATGATGGAAGGCTGTGAACCTTTACAGCCCTTCTCACACCATAACGGATCCACCGGCTGGCAGCCATGGCAACCCGGTTGAAATATGCGGTCTAACCAATGGAGTCAACAGTTGGCCAAGAAGACAGCGGATATGTGATTGCGGCAGTTTTGTTGCGTCACAGGATGGCTTACGCCCACTGTCGCTGTGACATCAGATCAGATTGAGCCGTTAATCCAGTTGAAGATATGTGCCTCTGTATGGATTTAGATCTCCAGCACAAGATAACCGCAGTATCGGTTGACCAAGGTCATGCACTCTATATTATCATGCTCAAAATGAGCTGGCAGGATACAGCGACAGATGGGTACATCAGATAGCCATATGGACATAGCAAAAATCATTGCCGGGCCCACGCTGGTACTGGAAAAAGATAATGTGCATAGTGATGCGCTCTGCCAGCAGTTACGTGCCATTGGCATAAGCCAGATTACGGTGGTGGAGAGTGTAGAGGCGCTGGAACGTTGCATATCTGACGGGCCCGTTGCCATGATAATCTGCAATATCGATATCGACTCGGCGAATCTGCTCACACTGCTGAAAAATATCCGCAGCACAGCCCCTTATCACACACTGCCTTTTTTGACCCTGACCTCAGGGACCGATCGCTCACGGATCGAACAATTTGTTCAGGCGAAAGTCTCTGACATTATTTTGACCCCGCTCAAACCCGATATACTTAAAAACAGGATCGCTCGGCTGCTGTTGACAATTAGTCAATCGCAACTCCAGCTATCTCAATTCGATTTTGGTCGTTTGCACCGTTTTTCCAACAGCGATCTGATCGCCAGCAATCAGGACAGTCCCACTATTCTGGTGGTTGACGATGTTCCAGATAATTTGATGCTGATCACCTCGGTATTTCGCAAAGAGTTTCATCTCAAGCTAGTCAAGGATGGCGAAAAGGCGATCAATATCTGCCAGTCGGATAATCCACCCGACCTGGTGCTGCTGGATATCATGATGCCCAAGCTGAACGGATTCGATGTCGCCAGAATTTTGCGTGAACACCCCCATTCAGAACACATTCCCATCGTCTTTATGACGGCACTGGATGATATCTATTCCCGTAAACGGGCGATGAAACTGGGGGCAGTCGATTTTATCACCAAGCCGATCGACATCGAGATGCTGCGTTTCCGTATTGCCAATCTGATGCGGCTGGTGCATGCCAGAAAAGACCTGCAAAAAGAGTTCGATCAGATGCTGGAGCTCAACAGGCTCAAAGAGAGCCTCGAGTTCAATATCCGCTATGAAATCCGGGAGCCCCTGCTCAATGCGGTGCATCTGTTGGAAGAGCTGGCGGCCGATCCATCGCTCAACATGATCCAGAAGACACAGCTCTCCATTACCAGAAAATCAGTGGGCGATGCGCTGGAATTGACCCGTCTGGCCACCGAGATCTATCAGATTGAAACCGGTGCCTTTGTTTTGAAAGCGGGAAAAGTCCAGCTCTTTGAGATATTCAACCGGCTCTCGGTACAATTCAAAAATCTCTATGCCGAGAAAAAGCTCGATATCAAGCTGACCAAACCCAAAAATTATCTCTATGACGAGCTGTTCATCGCCGGTGACGAATTTCTCTGTTATTCCGCATTTCAAATATTGATACGGCTCGCTTGTGAACATGCAGTGCCCTCCTCCTGCGTGGAGATTGTCTGTCTGAAAAAACCAGACAGCATTATCTTGAATATTGATAGCTCTAGCATGCTGGATATCAGCTGTGTCTCATCTCTGTTCGATCAACTCTCCTCCTCAGATAATAAAGAAATGCACAGTCGCAATGGTTATCATGGAAAAATCATGCTGGAAGCTAATGGCGCTACCGTTACTGCATCGCTTGACGAAGAATCCCATCTGCTTAATATCTCAGCAATTTTCCCGCAAAAAGAGGATTTCAATCCATATCCAGAATGAACCGGATCAAGGTCCCCGTGTTCAGCCGTGACACCGCCGTAAATTATTTTCTGCTTATGTGATGGGTGAGTAACACACGATGGGTTTTCTCCGTCCTTTCCATTGATCTTCATCTTGTGGTGTAACACAACGGGGTAATCTTCATGTATGCAGCAGGCAGGATGAACACAATAATACTGTCCATGATCCCGTTGGGTTGTCTGTTCTATGGCTCATTTCATGACCCCATTTACCTGAGGAGATAACATGAATCTTTTTCGCCGTGTTATCCCCTTGTATGTCCATATTGCACATCTTTTCTTAGGTTTGTTGCTGGTGTTTGCCCTGATCACTCTCGGCCACCAATACCGACAGACAAAAATCATGCTGATGAAGGAAGCCGAAGATAGATTCAGCCTGATCGGCCAACTGACGATTCAAGAGCTGGAGGGGCTATTTCGACCTGCGGCACTGAGCACCAATATGCTCGCCCAGCAACGCTTGATCGAGGCAACAACATTAGCTGCTCGCATGGCTAACCTTCCTTACATGGCAACCTTGCTAAAAGGACAGCGCTCAGCCAATGGGGTTTATGCCGGGTACCACAACGGCGATATGTTCTGGCTTATGCGCTGGCCTGCCGATGCAGAGGTGCAACGCCTGACCCCTCCAGCCAATACCCACTGGATATTGAAAAGCGTTCGGCACCAAGAGACAGCGACCCTCACGGACATCTTCGCGCTGACCGACAATCTCACCATCATCGAACACAAACAGGTATCAGGGCAGCTCTTTGATGCCAGAACGCGCCCATGGTTTATTCAAGCCAAACAGGCTGGACGACTGGTGCAAACGCCACCTTATATCTCGATCGATACTCAGGAGATAAACCTGAGCTTTGCCAAACCGATGCAGAACGGGGCTGGCGTCGTCGGGGTAGACCTGAGTCTGAGATCCATCGAACGCTTGCTCAAATCTGCCATGATCACCCCAAATATGCGGCAGGCCATCGTCAATGAGATGGGGGAATTGGTTACCAGTCATAAAGGCGGCATGATCATTCACGGTGAGAACGGGGCATATCGGCTAGCTAAGGTCGCTGAGGCAGAGCTCCCCATGCTGCAACATCTGATAGATGCCAGCCAACACCAGAACATAGATAAACTGACGTTTCACTCGGAAGGGCACGATTGGCAAGGAATGCGCATTGATCTGCCGGATGCGGATGAATCACGGCTATCACTCTGGATTGCGGCACCTGTCGATGAATTACTGGCTACCGCCATCACCATTCGCAACCAGACCTTCCTATTGTCGGGGATATTTCTGATTCTTGCCCTTTTCGCAGCAATAATGCTTGCCAGAACCGCCGCCAAGCCTCTTGATGCCCTGACGCAAGAGGCAGGAAAAATTGCCAGCTTCGACTTCCATGACCCTGTCCGGGTCAACACATATATTGCCGAAATCATCGATCTATCCCAGGCCATGGGTAACATGAAATCGACGATCCAGCACTTTTTGCAGCTTTCCACGTCACTCTCAAGCGAGACCAGCTTCCCCCGCTTGCTTGTACGGCTACTCAGCGAAATGCAGCAACTCACCGGTGCAACAGGCTGCATGCTCTACCTCTCCGATAACGGCAACAAGACGCTGGATCTGGCTGGGTTGTGCTGGAATGGTGAGGTACAGGAGCAAAAGCCAACCCACAGTATCGGGTCCCTCAATCAACCCAAACATCCACTGTTCCAGAGCTTGCAAGGAGTTGAACTGGAACCCGTCGCGTTGGTCACCAGCGAATTGCAGATCCTTTTTCCATACATCGAGGAAAGTGACACACCATTGACTTTCTGGCCGATAGCCCTGAAAAACCGCGATGGCCAACTGCTCGGCACCCTGGTGTTTTTGATCGATGAACAGCAGAAATCCCTGACCCCGCAGCGGATGTCCTTTGTCAAAGCCCTCTCCTCCACCGCCGCCGTAGCGCTCACCACCCAGCGACTGCTAGAGGAGCAGCGCAATCTGCTGGAAGCCTTTATCCAGCTCATCGCAGGGGCCATCGATGCCAAGAGCCCCTATACCGGTGGCCACTGTCAGCGAGTCCCCGAACTGACCAAGATGCTGGCAGAAGCGGCATGTGAGGCCAAGGAGGGCCCCTTCCAACACTTTTCGCTCGATGAAAAACAGTGGGAAGCAATACATATCGCGGCTTGGCTGCACGATTGCGGCAAAGTCACCACTCCGGAGTTTGTGGTCGACAAGGCCACCAAGCTGGAAACCCTGTGCGATCGCATTCACGAGGTCAGGATGCGCTTTGAAGTGCTGAAACGGGATGCCGAGATTGCCTACTGGCAGGCACGTCTCCATGGGGGTGATGAGGCCACGTTACAGGCCACGCTGCAACAGCAGTGGCAACAGCTGGATGAGGAGTTTGCCTTTATCGCCCGTTGCAACGAAGGGGGCGAATTTATGGCCACAGAGGATATTGCAAGGCTGCAGCAGATCGCGGGCCGCACCTGGCAGCGCACGCTCTCCGATCGGATTGGGATCTCTCAGGATGAACTGGCGCGCAAACAGCGGGCCGCGGAGTCACCGCTGCCGGTCACCGAACCCTTGTTGGCCGATCGCCCGGATCACCTCTTCACCCGCAGCAACCGCGACCGCCTTGCCCCTGACAACCCTTGGGGATTTCAGGTCAACACCCCTGAATACCTCTATAACCGCGGCGAGCTCTACAACCTCGCCATCCGCCGGGGCACCCTCACAGATGAGGAGCGCTACAAGATCAACGAGCACATGATCCAGACCATCATCATGCTCGAAAAACTCCCCTTCCCCGCCAACCTGAAACAGGTGCCGGAAATCGCAGGGGGACACCATGAGAAGATGGATGGCACTGGTTATCCCAAGCGGCTGAAACGGGACGAGATGAGCATCCCTGCCCGGATGATGTCCATCGCCGATATCTTCGAGGCGCTGACCGCCGGCGATCGCCCCTACAAGAAAGCCAAATCTCTTTCGGAGGCCATCCGCATCATGGGATTCATGCAACAGGATCACCATATCGACCCCGAGCTGTTTGCGCTCTTTCTCCGCTCTGGCGTCTACCTGCGCTATGCCAAGCGTTACATGAGCCCGGAGCTCATTGACGAGGTGGATATCAGCCCCTATCTCGCCAGCCATTGATCGCCGCGAGGCACTCTGGGTTACCTGATGCCTGCAATCTGGGGATCTGCATGCAGACCCGCCGTCTTGTCACCGGTGGTCACCCCGATGCGCAATAGAGATGGGGAGGATATGCACCGGACAGCCATGCTAATCCTCTCCATGGCACCTTGTTCTGACTGACCTTACGGACACTTGCCAATAACGGTAATCGAACAAAAAAACGATAAAAATCAAGATAGATAGCCAATTAAAACGACATAATTGACTATAGTTCAATCGAACGTTTTAAAAACGTGACCACTTCACATGGGCCCAGCGCAATGACCACTGAACGGGAACCGTTGATCCGCTCACTGTTTGATGAGTACATCGAGCTGTATTCATCACGGGATGATCGGCTCACCACGCGGTTTAGCGACAATTTCAGCGGTTTTGCCGGCAGCAGTGATGTTCTGGTTACCGATAAAGATGAGTGGATCCGGATAACCCGCCGCGATTTTGCCCAGATCCCGGGCAGGATCCGCCTGGAAATACTCGATGTAACCCTGCAAGATCTGGCCGCTGATGTGGTGGCTGTCACCGCCTTCTTCCATATCCATCTACCGAAATCAGAACCTATCCTCTCCCGCAGAACCGCCAGGTTGGTGCTGATTTTTCGACACGAAGCCATGGCGTGGAAAATTGCTCACAGCAGTATCTCCCTCCCTTACAGTGCTGCTCGGGAAAGCGAAATTTACCCGATGACCAGTCTGGAGGAGCGCCAACATGAGCTGGAGCTCATTATCGAGCTCAGAACCAAGGAGCTGGCGGAAGCGAACCGGAAACTGGAAGCGCTCAGCAATACCGACGGGCTCACCAATATCGGCAACCGTCGTCTGTTCGACAACTCATTGAACCAGGCCTGGGAACACTGTATTCAGACAGAGATGCCGATTGCGCTCATCATACTCGACATCGATCATTTCAAGCAGTTCAACGATCTCTATGGCCACGTTGCCGGTGACGAGTGCCTTCGATTGCTGGCCCATACCCTGGCGCAATCCGGGCGCCGCTCGGGGGAGTTGGTGGCTCGCTACGGCGGAGAAGAATTTGTCATCCTGCTGCCACATGTCGAGCGTCAATCCGCCTATGAAATTGCCCAACATATCCAGCGACTGATTTTTGCACTGGCGCAGCCACACGCACAAAATGCCACCGGTCTGGTGACCGTTAGCATGGGTGTTGCCTGCCTCAGACCATCGAGTCACTGGCAGCCATCTGAACTGGTCAAACTGGCTGATTCTGCGCTCTACACCGCCAAATCATCCGGCCGTAACTGCATCAGAGTGGCGGAGTCACCCAGCCTCCCGCAACCAGTCTGCCCATAAGTCCCTCATACGCCCCCATCCTCCTCACGGGAAACCACTGCGCGCTAACCATGCACGGCAAGGCTCAACGCATCCCATCGCAACATACCTTCCCACTGATCCAGTGTGCTTTGATAGGTATCTGCCGCGTTGTAATGGACCATGGCATGCAGACGGGCATGATGGCCAAGTCGCTTGACCACGTCGGGCATCGCATTGAGGCTGGCCAGCACCCGCGCCAGATCGCCGGGATCGTTTGGCTGATATTTGCGGCAATTCACGTCATCGATGAGGTGTCGATCCCACCAGGCGCCATCGGCCGGGATCACTACGCATAATCCCGCCGCCATAGCCTCCAGAATGGAGAGGCCAAACGGTTCCTGATGACTGGTGGAGACAAAAATGCCGCATTGAGATCGGATCTCGTCAAGATTGGCGGGGTTGGCATACCAGTGCGTGTCTGGCAGCTGTGGCTGAGGCTGGCTGCAGGGCTGCAGCGTGCCCTTGGGTTGCAAATAGCACACCATCAGCTCGGGGCGAGCATCAGGGATCATCTGATGGGCGGCCAGCATGGTATCCAGCCCCTTCCAGCGCAGCAACGAGGCCGCCCACAAAATACGAGGCCCCCCCAGGGTCGCTTTGGGCCAATCAATCTCACTCAAACCGTTGGTAAATGGCTGCCAGTGTGACGGGAACTCGGTCTCGCCAAGCCGGGCCAGCAATGCCGCCAGGGAGCTGCGCGTTGATTCGAGATAAAACACAAAATTCGCCCGTTGCAAGGCCCTGGCAGAGAGCCCCGAGCACCCCACAGGGCCATGGATCAGCTGAACCACCCGGCACCGCAACCAGCGGGCCGCCCAGTAACAGCAGAGATCCACCCCCGGCCCTGACGCCGCCACCAGGCACTTCACCTCCCCCAAACGCAACACCAGCCAGAGGATGAGCAGGGTCTGCCACCCCTGTTTGAGCAGATAACCGATGCCGGACTCCCGCCCCTTCAATATGTGGGGCAGCCAAAGGGGATGATGCTGACAACGGGACCAGGAGTCGGGATCCTGGGTCAACACATGGCATGTGAGCCCGGGCATCCGTTTGGCCAACTCATCGAGCAGCACTTCGGTCGCAACCTTGGAGCCACCGCGAAACGGGATGGGATCCACAACGATGATCTTTCCAAACACCGGCTCAGTTTGCATGCTCATCTTGCTGCTCCCTTACTCTGGCACCTTGCGGCGGCCAAACCCCAGCTGCACTTTTTGCGCCACCTTGGCCATCCCACTTGCCAGCATATTGCGCCCTCTGGCAAGGAGTCGTTGCCCCGCCCAGTGAATGAGTGGTCGGAAGGGTGTGGGGGCCGTGGCGTGCCAACGACCAGCCAACGCGGCGTCCCACACCGCCGTGACCCCGTCGACATAGCGCGCCACCGTGAACAACTGTGCGGCACGCAGCTGAGCGGCCCGCCCCATTTCACATCGGCGCTGCGGATTGCTCAATTGCCGCCAGTGATCAGCCATCTCGGCCCAATCCCCCGGGGTTGCCAACAAGCCGGTCACCCCCTCCTTCACTACTTCGGGGATGCCGCCCACCCGATAAGCACTGACCGGGAGCCCCAACATGCCCGCCTCCGCCAACGTCAGACCAAACACCTCCTCACGGGCGCCGGAGACCAGCAGATCCACCCCGCCCCGCAAGATAGCCGCGCTGTCTGGTCGCTCGCCGAGAAAGTGGACACGCTCGGCCACCCCGAGCTCGACAGCCAACGCCATCAATGCTTCCCGCTCCGGGCCGCTGCCAATGATCAGCAACTGAGCCTCCTCCCCCGATGCCATCAGGGCAGCCAGCGAGCGGATCAGCAGATCAATCCCCTTGCGTTTGATCAGGGAGCCGACGGTGGTGATGATCATATCCCCCGGGGGCAAGCCCAGCATACCGACGACCGGCCAGTGAGCACCGCCATTCAGGCGAGCGGCATCCACCCCGTTAGATACCCGGATCAACCGATCGGCCGCGCAGCCATCCTGGCGCCAACCGGTCAACACCGGCTCGCTCACCCCGATCAGCACGCTTGCCTGATGGACCCGCAGGCTGAACCTGTCTCTTGGCTGGTAACGGGCATGGAGGTGGCACACCAGCGGTACCTGCAACGCCCGACAGACCCCCGCCAGCCACTGACAAGGGGCCGCGCTGTTGGCGTGCACCAGCCCGATCTGCCGTTCGGTGATGAGCTCTCTGGCTCGCCGGGAGAGGCGCCGATGGGCCGCAAGATCAAAACGGGGCGCCTGCCATCCCAGCAGCAGGCTGAACGGCTCGACCATGGTTTCTACCCCGAGGGTGGCCACCTCTGCCGCCAGCGTCGGGCTATTGCACCAGAGCAACGGCGTAAAGCGGCTGCGATCGAGGTGGGCCAGCAGATCCAGCAGGCAGCGTTCGCTGCCGCGGATCCAGTCCTCTCCGTAGTGAACCAGCAAAACAGGGGTTGCGTTCATCCTCTTGCTCCCTTGGGTGGCAATGCCGGCAACCGGGTTGCCTCCTGATGCTCCTCAGCAGTGGCCTTCACCTCTGTGGCCGCCTGTTGCACGTACTTGATGGCGGCGACGGCCAGCGCCAACTCCAGATAGATGGGCCAGGTAAACCCCTGGGTCAGGAAGGACCCCGAAATCACAAACCCCACCATGCTGGCCATCACCCCCTGCATCGCCGTGATCACTGCAGGAGGCATGCCAGCAAGCTGGCAACGCCAGCAACTGCGCAGGGTCAC
Source organism: Aeromonas sp. 604282 (assembly GCF_049170575.1). Lineage (NCBI taxonomy): Bacteria > Pseudomonadati > Pseudomonadota > Gammaproteobacteria > Aeromonadales > Aeromonadaceae > Aeromonas > Aeromonas sp. 604282. The sequence continues at coordinate 406,533 of NZ_JAAKMV010000001.1, forward strand.
CGTCACCATGCCGATAAACAGCGCCAACCCGACAAAGCCGGTTTCAGCCAGTACCCCGAACCAGGTGGAGTGCACCGCATGATTCAGTCCATCCCAGTGGGGGCTGTAGAAGAAGTAGTTGTAATAGAAATTGGACAAGCCCACCCCCACCAGCGGATGGCCCAGCGCCATGCCCCAGGCCGCTTGCCAGGCGTAGATCCGCCCCATAGCCGAGGCATCGACCCCGCTCTCGGCGGCGCCGCCAGATGCCCGATCGCTGATCCCTGCGGCGGCAAACAGCACCACCAGCGCGACCATCCCCAGCGAGATCAACAGGGTTTTCGACTTCACCCGCTGCCAGGCAAACAGGCCACCAACGGCGCAGATACCCAGCAACCCCCCCCGGCTCTGGGTGGCGATAATGGCGGCGGCGGTCAGCGCAAAGCCGAGCCCCCCCAACAAACGCCCCCCCACCCCATTGCCCTGATTGAGCAGCAAGCTCAGCGAAAAGCCGGCAGGAAAGAGCAGCACCAGTGCCAGATCGTTGGGATCACCCAGCACAGAGCCCAGCTCGCGCCCTATGGTCACCCGGGTCCCCTCCACCAACCCAATTCCGCTCGCCTTGTTGTAGAGGGCCACCAGCGCCACCAGACAGCCCGCCACCACAAAGGTGCGCACCGCCAGCGCAAAATCCCCCGGGGTGCGCACCAGCCAGGCGGTGGCCAGGGTCATCAGATAGATCTTGCTGTAGCTGCCGGTCCAGGTGGCGATGGCCTCGCCCCGGTTACTGGCAAACAGCACACCGATGGAGACCATCACAAAGAAGGCCGTCAGCCAGCTCAGGGCAGGACTCCAGTAGGGCTTTATCCGGCCGGTCAGCAAAATGTGCCAGACCAGCGCGCCGATGGCGGCCAGCGAGAAGAGCAGCGGGATCTTGAGGGGATAGAGCTGGGGGAACACCTCATGCAGCCGAAAGAAGGAGAAGGTGACAAACCCCAGCACCATCAAGAAGGGCCAGCGCAGGGCAAACCAGATGGCGGGAATGGCAAGGCCGAGCACCGGCAACAGCAAGGGATGGGGCAGCCGCCACCAGAGCAGAGCCAGCACCAGACAGATGGTGCTTGCCCAGATGGCTGGCGTTAGACGAGCCATGATCCTGCCCACCATTGGCCGAGCCAGACCATCGCCAGCGCCCCGAGCGAACTGGCCCAGAGTGCCGAGAGGCGATACGGCAGCGGCAACAACCGCTGGCTCACCAGATAAAAGGCCAGCGCCCGTACCAGATAGACCAGCAGCAGAGTCCAGATCACCCCGGCAACCCCGAAGGGGGGGATGGCGAGCAGAAAGCCTGCGACCCCAAGAGCGCTGCAGCCCAGATTGATCACCATCTGGGCATTGCTCTTCTCGCCGCTAAAGCAGCCGACATTGAGCAAGTCCGAAACATTGCGCACCGCCATACCCAGCACCAGCAGCGGAATGTAGGCGATCGCCCCGTGATAGCTCTCCGGGGTCAGCCAGCGAATGAGCAAGGGGGCGGTGAGCCCGACAATCCCCGCGGTGACAAACCCCAACACCGACCCCATCACGCTGTAGTGGGCATTGAGCCGCAGTCCATCCGGCTCGCGCAACAGCATGAAACGGCGGGGATACCACCAGAGGGCAAAGGGTTGCAGCAACAACCCCACCGCCAGCGCCAGCTTGCCCGCCACCGCGTAGTAGGCAAGCAGCGCCTCCCCCACCACATCGGCCAGCAACCAGCGATCCAGTCCGCTCAGGGCAAAACCTGCCAGCCCGCTCACCACCAGGGGCAATCCATAGCGCAGCAGCGGCCGATAGTGCTGCCAGTCAAAGCGGATCCCGCTATCTCGCCACTGCCAGAGGCTCAGCAGCAGCGCCAGTGCAACGCAGGTCAGGGTGCCGGAGGCCAGCACCCCGCTCACGCCCCAACCGAGCCAGAGCCACCAGCCGGTCAGCACCGACTGGATCACCGCCTTGCCTGCGGTCGCCACGAAAAAGAGCTGCGCCTGATTGCGCATCCGCAGCCATGCCAGCGGCACGCCGATCACCCCTTCAAACGGCAGGGCGCAGAGCACCCAGCGCACATCCGCAAGACGGGTTTCCACCGGTAGCCAGGCTTGCACCACAGGCGCCAGCAGCCAGAGCAGCACCAGACTGGCCAAGGCGATCAGCCAGACCAGCCCAAACATGCGGGCCACCACCTGCTGGCGCTCCTGCTCATCTTTCGCCAGTCCGGCAAAGCGGTAGAGGGCATCCACCAGCCCGAAGCCAAGGATCAGGGAGCCCAGATTGATGAGGGTCAACAGCACCTCCAGCTGGCCGTATTCACGAGGCAGCAGCTGATGGGTCAGCACCGGCAGCATCAGCAGGGAGATCCCTTTCATCAGGAGCAAGCCACCGGCGTAATAGAGCATGGCAATCTGGTTCACACCAAGTTTCATAGGGCCTCCCAGCCACCCGAAGCATCTTGCTCCGGGTCAGCTACCGCTAATGCAAAGCCCACGCCACTCACTCCCGCCCAGATACGATAGCTTCTCTGCGCGGCTTAACCGGCCTGAACAAGCCCAGAATGAGACTGGCATTTGCGTTTTGCACAACGCTGGCTGCAAATTGCACCGACCAGCGCAATCTGCCCCTCCTCTTAGCCCCATTTGGCCCGTTCTAACAGGGGTCGTCCTGTTGGCCCGATCCCTGCTTTCTGCTTAGCGAGCAACGGACTGCACCAGAGGGAGAGGTCGCCATGAACACCATCAACCTGCACAGGATGAAAAGCTGGGCCAAACAGGGGGATACGCCACTGGCACGCCGGGTATGGCGACTGGCCAAAAGTGCCCGCCACTGGTCATGCCCAGTGATCCCTCCCCTGCATCGGCTGCTTTATCAGCTCTATTTGCTGATCAGCAACGCGCTGGCGACCCTGACCCGCACCCTCTGGTGGACCCCCTTGTTTCAATCTCGCCTCACGGCCCCCGCCCCACGCCTCTACCTCTATGGCGGCATCCCCTATATCAGCGGTCCGGTCACCATCGAGATCGGCGCCGACTGCCGCCTCAGCGCCGCCATGACCATCAGCGGCCGGGCATCGAGCCAGACGCCAAAGCTGGTGATTGGCCGCAATGTCGGCATTGGCTGGCAGACCACCCTGGCGGTGGGCAGCAAGATCGTGCTGGGGGATAACGTCAGAATTGCAGGGCGTGCCTTTCTGGCGGGCTACCCGGGGCACCCGGTCAACGCCCGCGATCGCGCCCTTGGCAAACCGGATCGCGATGAACAGGTGGGGGCCATTGTGCTGGAGCAGGATGTCTGGCTTGGCACAGGGGTGATGGTGATGGCTGGCGTCACCATAGGCGCCGGCACCATTGTCGCCGCAGGCAGCGTCGTCACCCGGGATCTGCCCGCAGGTGTGCTGGCAGCGGGTGTACCGGCCACAGTACTGCGCCCGTTGCTGCCACAGGATCACAGCGACCCCGCACACGCTTCGGAGACCTTTGCATGAAACCACACTCACTGCCGCAACTGGTGGTGCTGGGCGAGGATTGGGGCCAGCACCCCTCCAGCACCCAGCATCTGATCAAGCGTCTGTTGCCCGATTATCAGGTGCTCTGGGTCAACTCCATCGGCATGCGCTGCCCCCGCTTTACCCTTCATGATCTCACCCGCATCGTCCGCAAACTGGGGGCGGTGCTGCGCGGCGCGCGCCATGCTGGCGGCCAGTCGGTTGCGCCATCCGAAGCCAGCAGCCCCCGGGTTCTGCCGCCGCTCGCCTTGCCGCTGCCGGGCAGTCGGCTGGCGGGCAAGATCAATGGCCACTGGCTGGCGGCGCAGATCCGGCGTCAGCTGCCCGAGCTGGATCGCCCCTTGCTCTGGATCTCCCTGCCCAGCGCCGTCGATCTGATTGGCAAGCTCGAAGAGCGGGCGGTGATCTACTACTGCGGCGATGACTTCTCGGCGCTGGCAGGGGTGGATCATCAGGCCATTGCCCACTGCGAGGCCCGACTGGTGGAAAAAGCCGATCTCATTCTGGCCGCCAGCCCCGCGCTGGCCAGCCGGTTTCCGCCCCATAAAACCCGGCTCCTCAGCCACGGCGTGGATCTCGAGCTGTTTATGCCCCCCAGAGAGCGCCCGGCGGATCTCCCCTCCGGCCGTCCCATTGCCGGATTTTACGGCAGCCTGAGCGACTGGATTGATATCCCCCTGCTGGCAGAGACGGCTGCCGCCCTGCCCCACTGGGATCTGGTGCTGATTGGCCCGGTCCAGACCGATATCTCCCCCCTCAAGGGGCTCCCCAATATCCATCTGCTGGGGCCCCGTCCCCATCACTCGCTGGCGGCCTATGCCCAGCACTGGCAGGTGAGTCTGCTGCCCTTTGTCGACAACGCCCAGATCCGTGCCTGCAATCCGTTGAAATTGCGTGAATATCTGGCCGCAGGGCGACCCATCGTCAGCACCGATTTTCCGGCCCTCGATGGCTATCGGGATCAGATCCAGCTCCCCCACGATGGGGAGAGCCTGGCCCAGGCCATCAACCGGGCCGCCTTTGATCAATCCAATCCAGGATGGTTTCAGGAGAGTGGCTGGGAGGGGCTCACCCGCAGCGAAGGGCGCCACACTCGCCAACAACAGGTGGCCCTGCAAAGCTGGGATCACAAGGCTGCCGAGCTGAACAACTGGTTGAAGGGGCTAGCCGGATGAGCAAAAGGCTCTGGCTGGTTATCCTGCTCTGCGCCAATGCAGCGATGGGCGCTACCCGGCTGGAGGGGCAGACCCCGCTGCCCCTGACAGGTAACCAGACCCCCCAGCGGCTCGATCTGAGCACCCACAACTGGCCAATAGGCAGCGATGATGAACTGGTGATCGAGGGCCATAACCCCAGCGCCCGCCCGCAAACCCTGATCCTGCGTATCGACGATGAGGCCTCGGTCAACTACCGCAGCCGGGTCAATCTGGAGCGGATTGTCGCCCCCGGCCCCTTCACCCAGCGCTTTGCCTTGAGTGAGTGGCGCACCAGCCAGCCCAGAGCGCTGGCGCTGGACAAACTCACCAAGCTCTATCTCTTTATGGCCGATAACGCCCCCTCAATGACCATTCACCGCTGGTACTGGGAGCCCGGTCTGACTCTGCCTGCGGGCACCATTGCGCTGGATCTGGGGGCGGCGGCTGCGCCCCGCTTTACCGGCTTTGAGCCCCTGAGCCCGGGGGATCCCCGGCTGATTGGCCACCCCACCGCCATCTTGCGCCCCTCCGGCGATGCCCTGGTGCGCGATGGGCTGCGCAATCTGGATGGCGTACGGTTGGAGGTCGCCAAGGGGCGCTACCAGCTCACCCTCTGGCTCGATGACCCCGGCGAGTGGGAGTATCTGCCCCACCCCTTCGAGCGCAGCGTTCTGGTCAATGGCGAGCCCATCTGGGCCGAGCAGTGGCAACCGCAGGAGTGGCTAACGCAGCGCTATCTGGCGGGACAATCCCGCGAGGCACTGCCAAACCCGGATCCCTGGCAGCTGTTTGGGGCACGACAGGGCGGCCCGGTTCATGTCACCCTGAACCACCCAGGCGGCCCGCTCACTATCACACTGGTAGGTCACTCACCGGATGCCAAGTACCTGGCGGGACTGCTGCTTGCCCCCTATCCGGCCCCCACCAGCAAAGAGGCTCTCCCGAATAGTGGGAAAGATCACGCTGTATTGGCCGACGCTACCGCCATCGTGCTGACCAAGCAGCGCCAGCTGTTTTTGGAGAAGTGGACTCTGGCCCCCTATTCCCCAACCCCAGCCCCTGCTTCGCAGCAACTGAGCCTCACGCCGATTACAGATGCCGCCCCAACCCTGCAGATCGCCCCGCTATCTGCGGCCGATGCGTTGCAGCAGGCTTCACAACCGGTGCTGGCGGCCCGTGGCAGCCAGCTGTTGCTGGAGTTTGCCATACACGCCGCCACCGACGATCCGGCCCCCTTGCTGGTGATCCAGCCCCCCGAACAGGCAGGATCACCGCTGGCGCTGATCCCCTATTACGGCAAGTGGCATCTGGTTCGCCCGCAGGCGAGCGGCACCCTGTTGGCCCCCTCGGATCAGGAGCTGGTCGAGGGGATCGCCGGGCTCACCCTACTGGCAGGGGTGCCACGGCGTCTGGTGCTGCAGATCACCGTCCCTCGCGATGCGCCTGCCGGTCACTATCTCGGCAATATTCAGCTGCTCAGCCAACAGCAACTGGTGCAGCTGCCACTGACTATCGAGGTGCTGCCGTTGACCCTGCCCGCGGCCAGCAAGCCGGTCGGCATCTATGTCGAAGCGCCCCCCTATCTGAACTGGCTAAGCCCAAACCCCGAGGCGCTAAAAGAGCAGATCGCCACGGCCAGTCGCTGCGATCTGGAGCGGCTCGCCAAGCTGGGGATCAGCGGCCTCTCGCCCGCCCTGCCACAAGATGAAGCAGGGATGCGGGAGATCATGGGAGAAGCGGCCGGGCTCGGCTTTGTGCCCCCCCTGCTGGCCTATACCCCGCTCAAACGCTGGGGGGGCGACCCTGCCAGCCAGCTTGATCAGTGGCAAGCGCGGCAACAGGGGCTGACCGCCAGCGGCTTGCCCCCGCTGGCATGGAGCCTGTTTGATGAGCCGGATCTTGCCACTCTGCCCGCCATTACCAGCCTGGCGCGGGAGATGAAACGGCGGGATCCGGCGGTGCTCCGCGCAGGTCACTTCAATCATCCGGGTCAGGCTGGTCTGCTGGCAGAGGTGGAGATTGCCTTGATCAACGCAGGCTTTGGCGCCGACAAGGCCGATGTGGCGCGGGTACGCCAGCACAAGGTCACCCCCTGGTTTTACAATCTGGGCACCCCGAGAGCCGCCGGGTTCTATCTGTGGCAAAGCGGCGCCGAAGGCTATTTGCAGTGGCATGGCCGCATGCCCACCGCCCTGCCCTATGACCCCACCGACGGGCGGGAGAGCGACTTTATGCTGCTCGGCCCACAAGCCTGCGAGGCGCACCGCCTCTCTCACGATCTGCTGCTGTTGCAGCAAGCCATCGAAGATCTGCGCTGGCTCGCCTGGCTGGAGCAGGAGGCCCGCTATCAGGTGGAAGCCGCCCTGCTGCTGGAGCGTCTGCGCGATCAGCTGCCGACCCGCTGGCAGGTGGCAGAGCAACTGCCCTCTGCCGCCTGGATCCAGTGGCGCCGCGAGATTGAACAACTGGCCAAGGGATTGAAAACATTGCAAACTGGTGCCAACTCATCCTCCTGAAGTGACTGCGTATGGCCAACCAGACTCCCCGCTCCACAGCCAAAGACAGCGCCCTGCGCTGCCTGTTGCCCCTAATGCTGCCATTGCTGATCCTCACCGGTTGCGCCCGTCAGGAGCCGGTCAATGAGACCCTGCCGATCCTCAACCAGTTGCGGGAACAGCAACTGGCCGAACAGCCCCAGCTGCAACTGCAGTACCAGCAAGCGGAGACACAACTGCCAGCGGATCAGGAGCAGCTGCTGCATCAGTTTTTAGGACGCAAGGATCCGGCCCGGATTGCGCTGGTAAGCGGCCCCGGGCTGCAAACCGACATGCTGGAGAGTGCGCGAATGGCAAGCGTGCGACTTACTGCCCTCACCCGCTTGCTGGGAGCTCGCGCCATTGAGCTGGAGCCCCGCTATGACCCCATGTTAGCCCCCAATACCTTGCTGATCCGCATTCTGCCAAACGGAGAGTCGGGGGTGGTCACCCCAACGGCGGCGCAATAAGGCCGAGGCAGGTGGTTGGCAAAGCCACCCGATAGAGGGGATAAGGGGCCAGCCCCCACAACTTGCGCCAACCCTGGGTAAGACGGTACGAGAGCAGCGGCGGGCTCTGGTGCAACTCGCCTAAAAACATCACCCCCTGACTCATCCCTTCACCCGCCAGCGTCACTGACATCGCCTCCCGATCCGGCGCCACCAGCATGGCCTGCAGCAGGCCGTCACAGCGGGGATGGGCCAGCTGATAGCTGACATAGGTGCCACCCAATACCGGCGTGGCCACCCGCAAGCGCCAGCCCAACTGGACCAGCTCCATTAGCATGGGTTTGGCCCCCTCATTGATCGCCCGGTTCTGATAACGCCAGCCCATGGCGGCAGCACTGAGCAGCGCCACCAGCAACAGCAGCAGATACCCCCTAGATAGATGCATCACGGCGCCCCCGGATAAAGAGGATGGTCATCACCAGCAACATAATGGCCCACTGGTAGAGCTGGGCCAGCGAGCCGGTATGCAGCCAGCCATACCAGCGCAGATCCAGGCTCATCAGCACCAACCGCAGCTGATTGGCCCCGATATAGAGCAGGCAAACCAGCAGCAACATGGGCCACTGCCGGTAGAGGGGGCGCTCAGGCGCCAGCCAGCAGCAGGAGACCAGCCAGGAGAGCACCACCAGATAGAGTTGAGAAAACGAGGAGCACCCCTTGAGCACGATGAGGGCGTGGCCCCCCAGTCGTTCGATGCGATTACCATCCAGCCGAATGTCCCACCCCAGCAGTTGCAGCCACTGGCCCACCCCCCAGGCATCGAGCGCCAGCACAGGGCCGGAGAGCAGGGCAAACACCTGCTGCCCCCACAACACCGCCACGGTAAAGGCGAGCACAATCTGCAACACCGCCCGCTCATCGCCACTCTGATGACGGCGCCATAGCGAGGCCACCAACAGCAGACAGGCCAGCGCCTTGCAACTGGCGCTGGGGATCAGGATCAGCAGGATAAAGAGGGCGAGCGCCAGTGGATGCGGACGCCAGCTCGGTGCAACCCGCGATGCAATTTGCCACCAGATAGCAATCAGCAACACCACCAGCAGGTTGAAGTGACCCATATTGAGCCATACCATGCCCCACTGATTGGCCAAACCAAGTAGCAGCCAGTTGGGTGCCCACTGCCAGGGACGGATCTCCATCGCAACTCCTGCCGGTTATCAGCGCTTTTGACCGCTGACGCAAGTTCTCGCAAGTTCCATGCCTGCCCGCTCTCACCCGGACCAAGCCAAGTCAGAGGATGCAACAAAGCTGGCACGCTTTATTCATTCCCCCTTCTGGCACTAGCGCCAGGGAGAAGGAGTGAGCAATGAAACTCAAACCGTTGGCAGGGCTGCTGGGGATGTTGTTGGTAACCTCCCCCGCATACGCCTTGACCGAAGTCGATACCGAACTGCAACTGCTGATGGATGTGTCGGGCAGCGTCAGTTCATCGGAATTCAATTTGCAGTTACAGGGCTATGTGGACGCCTTTTACAGTCAGGAGGTACAAAGCGCCATCCTCGACACCAGCGGCGGTAAGCTGGGCTCCATCGCCGTGCAGATGATCATGTGGAGCGGCTCGACCCAGCAGAGCGTGATGACTGACTGGTTCCACCTCTACGACATGACCTCCATCAACAACTTCGCCGCCACCCTGGATGCCCTGGTACGCCCCTATGCGGGGATGACGGCCCCCGGTTCGGCCATGGCCTTTGGTGGCTTGCAATTTGATACCAACGACTTCACCGCCGCCCGCCAGGTGATGGATGTGTCGGGTGACGGGATCCAGAACGCAGGGCTGGATACCGCCACCGTGCGGGATCAACTGCTCGCCTCCGGCATCGATACCATCAACGGCATCACCATAGGTCAGGACTATGCCGATGGGGTACTGCAAGAGTGGTATGTGGAGAACGTGGCGGGCGGTCAGGATGCGTTTGTGATCAATGCCACCACCTTCGCCGACTTTGGCAATGCGCTGGAGCTCAAACTGGCGGCCGAAATTGAGGGGGGCATTATTCCGGAAGGTGCACTGGCCGCCCCCATCGAGGAGATCCCGCTGGCCGCCCAGCTGCTGCTCGGTATGCCGCTACTGCTGGCCTGGCGCTATCAGCGCCGATCTCAAGGCCGTCCGCAGCAAGCCAACTGGCAACAAACGCCAGCCATCGGCTGATTTATTACCCCGTGTGTCGCGATTAGGGAGCTATGGCTCCCTGATTTTTTGCCGTAAACATGGCTTTCGGCAGGGGCTGCACAACTTTTGGTTTGAATACCACCCGTATTCTGTCAGCTAACTCAGCACCGTAGGTTCGATTAGCGAAGCGTAATCGGACGTTCGCGGCCTTTCTTTTAACTCGCCAAAACGCTCATATGGCCACTTCTGCGCCCCGACATTCACTCTCTAGCTGACACAGGTCGGGACGTACTTGCCACATTGGCGGGGAGTGTCACCGCGATCGTCCGATTACGCCTACCGGCTAATCGAACCTACGAGCTATAGTATTTGCAGTTAAACGATCCTAAATATTAACAACTACTGGCAGGCCTACTACATTGCAAATAAGGACTCAAAAAATATTAAGCACCACACACCAAGAATCATTTTTAATATTTTCACACATTCTCCGAACCAACATATATGCCACTTGCATGGGATGCGCTCTCATACCTCTTAATATTTATGATTATATACTTAATACTTTCTACATCATCACCTAACCCTTTTGATATGCGCACCATAAAATAAATAATTCGAGACCATGCCTTGAAATGATCATCCGTTAACTCCGACGCAACCGGAAGCAAGTTTCCAAATGTATTTAAATCAATATCACATTGACCACGAATGGCATCAATTTCTTGTGTAGCCAATCCACCATCCTTAATAAAATCAAATAGACTATCTAGGTACTCAATGTTCTGTTCATGCTCTTCACCATAAAAATTACCAACACGGTACTTACGGGGCAATGTTTTAAACCCGTGCCGTAAGAAAAAATCAGATACTCTCTTAGGCGTTTCTCTTTGATGATTAAAAGTTGAACTCTGTTTTGCTCTTGCCAACGATCAACAATGAAAAGTATAATGCATAATTCAATTAGCATTCCGGTTAGTTCCGGCAAAAGATTAGTCGAAAAATACTCCGCGGGGTTATTTATATAAAATCCAACTCGGGCACATACTAATAACAGGATAGCAACCACAATGGTAAATGTACCCTGCTTAGTATTACCTGGCATCCAATTCATCTTTATTATGTCCTTCTGACAAAGGCCGAAGATTTGATTAGCGAAGCGTAATCGGACGTTCGCAGTCTTTCTCTAATATGTCTCTCTAACTCACCAAAACCCTCTCTGATTGCCACTTCGCACTTCCCCCAAAAAACTCACTCTCGAACTGGCATCGGTCGTGACGTTATTGCCGCATTGACATGGAATTTCACCACGAGCGTCCGATTATGCCCATCTGCTAATCGAACCTACGGTCTAGACAACTAACATACGCATATATTCATCATGTACCGACGCTCTCACTGCCAACATATACTCAGAAGTTCTATTTTCAGGGTGGTTAAATCTTCTCAACGGACTATCTATATTTTTTTGCCAGTAGAGAAATCTTTGAAATAGTTTACGCCCATGACCGAATTTCTTACCCCACATAGAAGAAAATGTGTTCTCAATCCTATCTAGGTAGTCATCTGAACTTTCTGTTGAACGAGTAAGCATAAGATTTGCAGTTTTAGCGATAGCTTTATCCATACTTGCCAACAACCAGATCTGCTCTCTATCATTATTAACCAATGATATCCAGTGCTGTAATAATGCTAAATCCCAAGCTGCATTTCTAACACTTTTCAAAGAATTAGACTTAATCATCTTTGGTATCCTATGACGACTAAAATATATCGCCATAAAATAAAATGCTGGTATGCAAAATACATATTCCTCAAACATCCACTCTAACAACAATATCATTGCCTCGTAATCACTTGTGCATTTTGAACGAATGCTTAAACCTTTTTTAATTACGACAATGTTAAACTCAAATTCTTTTACGCGGTACTCAGGATCAAAATTCAATAACTCTCCAGAATCAAATTTTGGGACTAGATCACTAGGAATTGAATGGATTTTTTCTAATGCGATATCAAGATAAATATTTGCATTCAAGTTATCCGCAGATCGAAAAAAACTCAACTCTTTATCCGCCTTCTCTATTGAGGCATTTTCAATATACTCATGATATGAAAGGCCCGGTTCAGATTTAATATCTGCAGCGTTAAAGAAAGCTTGTAATGCAGCGGCAAGTCTATGGCATTTATTGCGTTCAGAATCTGGTTGCAACTCGATACCTTTCACCAGATCAATGAGATATGAAACAATATTTCTATCAAGTAAGCAACTAAATCTCTGATCTCTATTTAATAGATAATTTTCAATCTTATACATATCATCAGAATCAATGTTATATGGATTAAGCAATATATTTGACTCAATTAATTGCTTTTCAATTATTTTAAAATCCCTTAGCCTTTCATGAAAAATCATACTTTCCATCATTATCCCAATCGCATTACAGTAACTAAATCAACAACCACCTACATACTAAAAGCATTCAATATAACCGTGCCGAATCACACATTACAAATAAAAAACCTAAACCATCGAATGGTCGATTAAATAACATTGAACACAAAAACGACCTTGGGTTCCGATTGTATCAGAATACATTGACGCAGCCAATAAACAAAAATAGAAAACATAGCCAACCTCACAGAGAGAAAAATTTAAGATGGTAAAATAACGAGTCACATCATATTTCACATCTGCGCTGGAAAAAATCGACGAGCTGTGGAGATCAAACCACAAGGGGTTTAGTCGCGGTTTATATCCCCCTAAAAAAGGCCTTATCACAAGGCCTGTTCAGAAATATCCAGATTCAGGCTGATAGCCAGCTTTTGTGGCAATCACCCCGGCTCTGGTGACATGGGCAACACCTGCCCATCGAGCGCCTGATCACTATGGGATGGATAGTCCGGCACCGGCTCGCAGTAGGGAATGCGGCTTAGCACCGGCGCCTTGACCAGTGCGGCCAGCTGATCGGAGCGGCGCAGGCTGGCATCCGCCAGTTCGGCCACCAGCGCCAGACCGCAGCCGAGCCCCAGCCCGCCAACAATGCCCGCCAGCAGAAACAGCCAGAGCGGGTAGTTGCTCGGCTTGCTGGGGGCAAAGGGCTTGTCGATCACCTTGATCCGCTCCCCCTGCTCGAAGTTGCCCAGATCGCCGGTCACCTTGGCCTTCTCATAGCGCAGCAGCAAATCCTGATAGAGGGTGCGTTTGACCGCAAGATCCCGCTCCAGCTCGGCGAGTTGGCGCTCGGTATCCCCCTGGGAGTCGACCACCTTGTCCAGCCCATCCAGCTGACTCTTCAAGCCAGCGGCGTTTTGCTCTGCCTCCGTCAGCTGCGTCTGGGCCAGCTGCCACTCGGGCCCGCGGGCCATATCCGGTTGGGATTTGAGCTGCTCAAACTCCTGCTGCAACTGGTCAATCTGATAGCGCAGACTCTGCACCTTGCTGTGCTCGTCGCTGTAGCGGGCCCGCAGCAACACCAGCTCGGTGCGCATCAGTTGCAGCTTCTCATCCAGTTGGCGGGCCAGCTGGCTCTCCTGCCCCAGCGAGAGCTGATCGATCCGGGCCTTGGCCTGCTGCAGGGTGATCAGGCTCTCGGCATAACGCTCCTGCAAACCATAGAGACGGGCGACGTTGGTACTCTGCTGCTGGGGCAAGGCGCTGGCATGCTCCCGTTTAAAATCGGCGAGCAACTGCTCAGCCGCTTGCAGTTCGCTGCGGCGGCTGTCGAGCTGGCTTTGCAGGAAACGTTCGGACGATTCCGCCGACTGGCGCCCCTTGCTGAGCAGGTTGAAGAAGAAGCGCCGCGAAATAGCTTCGAGCAAACCTGCGCTGTTGGCCGCCGAATCCGCCTTGACCTTTATCTCGATCACCTCATCGCCGATCAGCCGCAGCGAGACGGCACTCGAGAGCCAGTCCATGATGGCATCGCGCTGGGCTGGCGGGGTCTCGTCATTGACCAGACCGCGATCCCGCGCCACCCCGTCCAGCACATAACGGCTGCGCAGCAGGGCTTCGAGCACCGCAAAGCGATCTTTCAGGCTCTCCTGAGTGATCAGATCCTTGAGGGTCGGGGTCTGGTTGGCATCTTGCGGCACCATAAAGGTGGTGCGGCTCTCATACTCCTTGGGGGTGAGCAGACCCACCGTCACGCCCACCAGCGGCATCACCAGTACCGGGATCACCAGCAGATAGCGACGGCGCCAGGCGGCAAAGAGAATGATGTAGAGGTTGTAATAGAACTGAACAGGCATGGCATCACTCCCTGAGAAAAGCCCTCCCCCCGCACGATGCAAAGGCAGTGCCACTACAGGAGCTGATCGCCTCTGTGGGCAGATAGCAAGAGTGGTACAAGATTCGCATTCTCCCGCTATCCGGGGTGTCACCCCTTCCCTTGCCGGAGCGCGAACCATGTTGTCATCAATCCCGTCGCACAGACCCCATCCCCGCAGAAGCTCCATCGTTCAAATCGTGCAGCACCTGCAGCCCGGCGGGCTGGAGACCATGGTGCTCAACCTCACGCAGGCGAGCCCGGCCGAGCAACCGGTGCATATCATCTCTCTCGAAGGGTGCAAAGGGGATGTGCTAAGGGCATGGCCCGCTCTGCATCCCTTTGCTGGCAATATTCACTGTCTGGAAAAGCCCGCGGGCTGGTCGCTGGCGACCCTCTGGCGGCTCACCCGATTGCTGCGCCAACTCAAGCCAGCCGCGGTACATACCCACCATCTTGGGCCCATGCTCTATGGCGGGCTGGCCAGTCGGCTGGCCCGGGTGCCCACCCTGGTACACACAGAGCACGATGCCTGGTATCTCGATGATCCCCATCAGCGCACGCTGGCCCTGTGGGGACTGCGCGTCTTCAAACCCATTCTGGTGGCCGATGCCACGCCGGTAGCCAACCAGCTGCTGGCCAAGCTGGGCCAGTTGTCGCCAACCGTGATCCCCAACGGCATCGATGAGCTGCGCTTTGCCCCGGGCGCCGCCGCCCTCGCCCGTCAGGAGATGGGACTGCCGCAAGGGGTCAAGTTGATTGGCTGCGCCGCCCGCCTTGAGTCGGTCAAGGGTCACACCTTGCTGCTGGAGGCGATCCGCGCCCTGCCGGAGGAGGTGCATCTTGCGTTGGCAGGGGTCGGCAGTTTGCAAAATGCGTTGCAACAACAGTGTCAGCAGCTGGGGATCGCCCATCGGGTCCATTTTCTGGGGCTGGTCGAAAACATGCCGCGCTTCTATCAGGGGCTGGATCTCTTCTGCCTCCCCTCGCTGGCGGAGGGGATGCCGCTTTGCGTGCTGGAAGCACAGGCGTGCGGGGTGCCGGTGGTGATGAGCGATGTGGGGGCGGCCAGAGAGATCGTCTGTCAGGCCAGCGGCCATATCCTGTCGGAGCGGGATCCCGGCCGCCTTGCCCAGCTTCTGGCACAAGGGTTGCTGCAGTGCCATAGCCTGCGTGCCGTCACCCGAGAGTTTGTGTGCCAGCAAAGCAGCTTGAGCCGGATGGCTCAGGCCTATCAGCAGCTTTACAGCCGCTGACCAAGCGACCCGATGACCAGAGGAGCATCCCATGGAATGGATCATGATCGTGTTCTGGCTGTGCGCTGTACTGGTGGTCTACCACCATGTCGGCTATCCCCTGCTGCTCAAATTTGGTGGTCGGCAGGCGCGCAAGGTAGCCAATCCGCCCCGCCCTCTGGATCGAGGGTTCAAAACAGACGCCACCGATGAGGCGCTGCCGACCATCACCCTGCTGATGCCGGTCTACAACGAGGCGGCGACCATCGCGGCCAAGCTGCAAAACCTCGCCAGCCTCGATTACCCCGCCGACAAGCTGTGGGTGCATGTGCATTTCGACGGCTGCAGCGACAACAGTTACCCCATTGCGCTGAGCCAGCTCGGTGATCCCGCCCTGCAGCAGTTGCAGATCAGGCTGTTTGATCACCCCCGCAATCGCGGCAAGGTCGCCGTGCTCAACGAGGCCATGACCCGGGTGCACAGCGATCTGGTGGCCCTCACCGATGTCTCGGCCCTGCTGCCCATCGACAGCCTGCTGCTGGCGGTCGCCCATTTTGCCGATCCCAAGGTAGGGGTGGTCGGGGAAGCGTACCGCTTCTGGCAACCGGGCTCACAGGGCGAGGAGAGTTACTGGCACTATCAAAGCCAGATCAAGCTCTACGAGTCGGCCCTTGGCGGCATGCTGGGGGCCCATGGGGCCTTTTACATGATGCGCCGGGAGTGCCTCACCCCGCTGGCTGCCGATACCATCAACGACGATTTCATCTTGCCGATGCAAGCCATCGCCAAGGGGTATCGGGCGGTCTATGACAATCGCTGCGCCGCACTGGAGCTGGAAGTTTCCGATGCCGCGCTGGAGGCGACACGGCGCAAGCGGATCGGCGCTGGCAACACCCAGCAGTTGCTGCGGTTACTGCCCCTGCTGCACCCCAAATTCGGCTGGGTTGCCTTCAACTTTGCCAGTGGCAAGGGGCTGCGGGTGTTGATGCCGCTCTGCCTGACCCTGCTGTGGCTCTGCGCCATCCCGCTGGCCACCCAATCCCTGCTGTTTCAGTTGCTGCTGGGGCTGCAACTGCTGGGGTATCTGCTGGTCATCTTGATCCAGCTGACCCCTGTGCACCCCTGGCCCAATCTGTTTCGCAAGATCCACTATCTGGTACTCGGACACTGGTACAACGGCATGGGTACCCTGCGCTACTGCCTGCGCGCCCCCATACGTTTCATGTCACAGGAGAAAGCCGTATGACGCACCCCATTCCAAGATTGACCCTGGTGGTCAAACGCAGCATGGACCTGCTCGGTGCTACTCTTGGCCTGCTGCTGACGCTGCCGCTGTGGCCGCTGATCATGTTGGCCATCCGACTCGATAGCCCGGGTCCGGTGTTCTTTCGTCAGCTGCGGATCGGGCGCAGCCACGCCACCCATACCGAGCTCTTTTTCATGATCAAGTTTCGCACCATGCGCGCTGACGCCGAGGCGGCCACCGGGCCGGTCTGGTGTGGCAAGGGGGACAGCCGGATCACTCGAAGCGGCGACTTTCTGCGCAAAACCCGGCTCGATGAGCTGCCGCAGTTTATCAATGTGCTCAAGGGGGAGA
The DNA here is from genome assembly GCF_049170575.1 of Aeromonas sp. 604282. Taxonomy (NCBI): domain Bacteria; kingdom Pseudomonadati; phylum Pseudomonadota; class Gammaproteobacteria; order Aeromonadales; family Aeromonadaceae; genus Aeromonas; species Aeromonas sp. 604282. Next base: position 423,499 of record NZ_JAAKMV010000001.1, read on the forward strand.
TGTCGCTGATCGGCCCCCGGCCGGAGCGACCCGGGATCGCCAACCGGCTGGAAGATGCGGTGCCGTACTTTATCGAACGCACCTATGAAGTGGCCCCCGGCATTACCGGTCTGGCACAGGTCAATCAGGGTTACGACGAGTCGCTCGATGATGTGCGCAGCAAGCTGGCTTTCGATCTGGCCTACTCGGTCGCCCTGCTCCACCCCTGGCGCTGGCTGGTGCAGGATGTACATATCATCGGCAAGACGATCGCCATCATGGTCGGCAAGAAGGGGCGCTAACCCCGCCAATCTCAGCCACACCTCGAGACCATCAGGCCATTGCCACTGCAATGGCCTTTTTTATGGCGCATCTTTGTGGCACGTCCGCGGTGATCACTGAGAAGTCAGCGACCTGATCGCCATCATCTGGCCCCATCCACAGGCCTGATGTCCGCTTGCCCCACCGCAGAAACCCAAGCGTTGCGTGATCACAGAAGCAATCCGCCCCCTGCTCCCGATAACACCGGCACATAAAAAAACGAGTAGCCTGCAGCCACTCGTTTTGACAGGTTTCTCCGTGATTCAGGCGCCGTAGACGGCCAGAATATCGGTCACCCTGTTGTTGACGCTGTACCCGCGGGCGATGGTGTTGCGGGCCGCCTGACTCATTTTGCTGCGCACCACCCCATCGCTGCGCAGCCAGTAGTTGACCAGCTCCGCCATATCCCGCACATGGCCGGGCTCCACCAGCCAGCCATTGGATTTATGGTCGATCAGATTGACCAGGCCCCCCACCGCAAAGGTACAAACCGGTATGCCGTGAGCCATCGCCTCCAGGGCCACCAGCGGCAACCCTTCAAAGCGGGAAGTGATGCAGAGCAGGTCGATGTTGTGCCACTCATTGGCCATGTTCTGGAAACCATGAAGCTGGACGCGATCACCATACTGCTGCAACAAGGCACTTTTCATGGGGCCATCCCCGTAGAGATGAAACGCCCCATCCGGGCAGAAGGCGGCCAGCTGGCAGAATCCCTCCGGCCCCTTTTCCGGCGAGAGGCGGCCGACAAAGGCAATCCGGTTGCCTGCCACTGATGCAGGCGTCGCAGGCATGGGTACAAAGTTGCTGATCACCGTGCTTGGCACAGGCAATTTGCGAGCGATGGGCTCGCTTACTGCAATACACTTCGCAAAACGCGCTGTGGTGCGATCCAGCCAGCTGTAAAACTTCAGCAACCCCTCCCCGTCATCCCCACTGTGAAAGGTCGAAACCACCGATTTACCGGTAAACCAGGCTGTCAGCCGCCCCAGCACCCCGGCCTTGTAACCGTGGGTATGGATCAGCACAGAAGCAGGCTGGCGGGCCAGACGTCGCATAAAGTCGCGGCTGTTTTGGCACACCTCGTAGGGCAAGCCCTGTTGTTTGAGCAAGGTCGTAAAAGGGGTCACACCGTGGTTGCTCACCAGCACTATGGTGGGGCGAAATCCCCTGGCCAGCAGATCGTTGGCCAAGTGGATAATGTGAACTTCTATTCCACCGACCTGACGCGCATCGATGGCCAGCCAGATCTGCTGCATGGGTAACATAAGGCCCTCCTCCCGTGGCTCCATGCCACCTGAAATAAGGCGCTGCATAGAGCGGGCCAGTCAGGCAAAGAGGGGCAGGATCAGGCGCCGGGACAGGCGACCAGCAAGAGGGTCATGTCATCGAGGGCGGCATCATTGATGCGTTCATCAAACCAGCGGGCGATGCGATGAGCCAGTTGCTCAAGACCGGGCCCCGAAGTCAGGCAGATCTCTTTTAGCTGCGACTCCCAGCGCTGGCGCTCTGCGGCATCACGGCTATCGAGCAGGCCGTCGGTCCAGAACAGCAGGATCTCGCCGGGCTTGAGCTGACGCTCATTGGTCACGAAGTGGGGATCCGGGCGCAAACCGGGCAAGGGGCCGGTCACGCCGACCTGACGGATAGTACCGGGCCCGACCAGCCAGGGCGCAGGGTGGCCCGCACTGGCCCACTGCACCCGCCCCTCGTTGCCGAGCTCAATACAGAGGGTGGTGAGCAGGGTAGCCCCGAGGAGCGGATCACTGTGAACCGCATTGGACAAGATGGTCAGCAAACGGGCGGGGGCGCGCTCCAGATCGTGGGCCGTCAGCAAGCCGCGCAGATAACCGGCATAGGCATGGGCAAAAAACTTGGCTTCTGCATCGTGGCCCATCACATCCCCGAGCCACAGCACCCGATCCTTGACCAGCAGAAAATCCCCGCCCCCCACGGTGGCCGCGCGGGTTTGCAGCGCCAGCTGGTATCCCCCTATGGAGGTGGCGGGCAATAACGGGCGCAGCGCCGAGGTCATGCGCTGATCCAGCTGCTCGCCCCATTGCGACTTGAGCTGCTCCGAGCGTTGCAACACCCGCGAAACAGCCAGCAACAGGTCCTGCTTGGTGATGGGTTTGACCAGAAAGTCATCGATCCCCAGCGCCCCCGCCCGACTCTGGGTCCACTGATCCTGATGACCGGTCAGGAAGATAAAGGGCACCCCCTTCATCTTGGGATCCTTCATCAACTGCTGGCGCAGCCCAAAGCCATCGATCCCCTCCATCTCGATATCGGAAAGCACCAGCGCGGGGGGCTGCTTTCCGAGCGCCAGCAGGGCGGCATGGGAGTCGGCATAACTTTCAACCCGGTAGTGCTCATGGAGATAGGCGGTGAGCAAGGCACGCATCACCTTGTCATCATCGATCACCGCGATCACCGGCAGTTGGTTGACCGGGCCCTGCTGGCGAAGGGTCACGCGATTGCGCTCACCGTCGCGAGAGAAGTGCACCTCGGCAAACAGCTGGTGCACCAGCGCCAGCCCGTATCCCCCCTCCTGCAGCTCATCGGGTAACGGCGCACTGGCAAGACCAGGTTGCGGACCGCCATCATCCTCCAGTATCAGACTCAAGCCCGTTTCATCCTCTTTCAGCGTGAGCCAGAGCCGGGTCGCGGGAGGAACGGTGTGCTTGACGCTATTGGTGGCCAGCTCACTGAAACAGAGCAGCCAGTTGGCTTGATCCTTTGGGGAGACCTGAAACAGGGCGAGTCCCTGCGCCAGCCGGTTGCGCAGTTCGCGCACCGACTGCAGGGTTGCCGGAGCAGATCGCAACCAGTCATCCATATCGGGCCTCCATCAGCGGGCGATCAGATCCGGAAATTGAGCAAGGCACTGCGCCGGCACCAGCGCTTGAGCCATTCGGTCACCCGGTTGCTGGGCAGCCGGTTGAGTTCGCGCAGGATCTCGCTGGCCAGCCCCGGGTTGAGTTTGTCGTTATAGACAGCGCCAATCAGATTGGCCTCGGCACGGGTCAGTTTATCCACCGCACTTTGTACCACGGTCGTCGGGGTCACCCCCGCCAGTACAACCAGCAGCGCCCCTTCACAGGCCCCACACACCTGATCGGCCGGAATATTGCCCCGATTGAGGGCGGTGAGCGGCGAGGTATCGAAGATCACCACATCGTAATGCTCCAGCCAGCGAACCAGCAGCTGGCGCAAGGTATCCTTGTTACGGAAAGCCATCAGATCCTTGCCCGGCGCCGGGAGCAGGGACAAGGAGCGGCCAGTGGCCACCGGCTCGGGCACATCATTGGGCCCCCAGGCAACCGCCGTGGCGCGGCCGGGGTGATAGAGGTTAAGATCCACCAGCAGGGTGCGCAACCCATCCGCCTCCGAGCGCCTTGCCAGCGCATCGCAGATGGAGCTCACCCCCTCTCCCCCTTCCGACGAGGTGACCGCCAGCGAGCGGATCCCCCGGGCGACCGTCGCCGCGTAGAGGGATTCGAGCTCCAGATATTGAATGGGGATGCTCATATCAAAGCGTCCCGACCAGGGCCACCACCGAGATCGTGGTCAGGATGTCGCGCATGCCATCCATGAAAATGGCCCAGTTGCTGCTCTTGCTGTCAGGGATAAATACGGTGTCCCCTGCGCGCAGCACCGGCAACTGGCTAAAGTCGGGCTCTTTGGCAAAGCCGTCGAGATCGAAGCTGCGGGCCTGATCCCCCTGACCACTGGTGGCCATGTTGATCACCACAATCTTCTTGATATAGGCGCTGCTGGTCGGGCCACCCGCCTCGGCCAGCAGATCCAGCAGGGTCATGGAGGAGTCAAAGCGGTAGCGACCCGGGCGGGCGATCGCTCCCAGCACCCGAATGGTGTTCTCCTTCGGCTCATCGAGCCAGGGGCGATTCTTCTCCGGCAGGTAGATGGAGTCACCGGGCAGCACCTTGGGCAGCAAGGTTTCATCGCCGGTTTCAAAGTAGAGGGCAAGATCGAGCTTGCTGACCCGCGCCGTGCTGCCACTGCGATGGGCGATGCGCACATTGCGCAGATCCGCCGCCGCAGTCGGACCATCGGCGGCCGACAGGATGTCGATAAAGCCCATCTGCTCATTGAAGGCATAGCGACCGGGGGCCCCGACCTGACCGAAGATATAGATGGAACTGTCCGGTGACTGGCGCACCCATTGGGACTTGTTGTCACTGGGATCGGTGGGCAGCTCGGGGATCATGATGGTGAATCCGGCCCGGATCTTCGGCAGGCTGGCGAGCGCCCCCCCCTGATGGAGAAACTTGTCCAGATCAAACAGGGTTGGCGTGGCCTGCCCCCCTTCGGCGGTCAGGATCTGCACCTTGGCGATATCGGCCCGCTCGTTGGGGCCACCAGCGTGGGCGATCAGATCCAGCAGCGACATCTCGTCAGACCATTCATAGCGGCCCGGGATCCGCACCGCCCCCATCACCATCACCGCCCGTCCGGGCGCCACTTTTAACCAGGATTTCTCGTTAATGTCGGTCTTCTCCGGCACAAAGATGGCATCACCGGGTTTGACTTGGGGCAGCGCCTTTTGCATCCCTTCGGTATAGGCCTGCAAGTCGATGGGTTCGATCGTGCCATCGGTGCGGAGCAAACGGATCTGGCGACTCTCGGCATAGCGGGTCGGGCCACCGGCATTGGCCAGAATATCGAGGAAGGAGTCCCCTTCCCGCCCCTCATAGGCGCCGGGTTTGAACACCTCGCCCATGATGTAGATGGTGCGTGCCCCCCGTTTTATCTGCTCTTCATCCTTGGGCACGAAGATGGTGGCGCCCGGCGCCAGATTGGGCAGCAACTTGTTGTTGCCGGAGTCGAGATAGGCTTTGAGATCGAACAGCTCGGGGGCATCACCATTGATCACCCGGATCCGCTCCACCCCGGCAAAGCGGGTCACACCACCTGCCCGCATCAGCAGATCCACGATGGAGTTGCCGCTCTTGAAACTGAAGGCGCCGGGGCTGTTGACCTCGCCAAATACCTTGATCGCCTTGCCAGTATCGCCATCCCCGCCTGCCGCCAGGGTTGCCGCATCAAAATCAATCTGCACGTTGCCGATCAGCGGAGAGGCGGGTACGAACACCACATCGAGGGATTGCAATGGCGGCAACACGCTGGCATCGCCGGTATCGAGATAACGCTTGTAGTCGAAGCTAGATACCGTGCTGCCGCGCCGCACCTGCATGTTGTTGAGCTGGGCACCGGGCACCAGACCGCCAGCGGCATCGAGGGCCATCTGCACGTTGCCATCGGGCGCCAGATCATAACTGCCGGGTTTTTTGACATAGCCCATCACGCTAATCAGCAGCCGCTTCTCCAGCAAGGTGACGGTCAATTGAGAGAGGTTGTTGTAAACAGGTTTGAGGGCGGTGCGGATCAGTTCATCCGCCTGTTGCAGGGTCTTTCCCCCCACCACGACGTTGCCAACTTCAGGCAGTGCAATCTCCCCCTGCTTGTTGACCTGGAAAGGCTGATCAAAAGCAGGCTCACCGGGTTGCACTATGGCCAACCGATCACCGGGAGCCAACAAGGTGGAGGCCAGTAACGGGCAGGTGAACAACAGCAAGAGAACACAGATCAATCCTTCGAGAGCGCCCCGTTTCATAGACATCCTTTTCGTCTGTTACGTCTGCCCCCATTGGCGTAAGGGGAGCCCTGACCAATCAGCACGACAGCCATCCGCTGTTGTCTGTTGCAGCCGCAAACGTACTTGTTGTAGTGATTGTGCCAGCACGGTCTGACGCCAGGCTACATCCGACCAGAGCCGTCCGTGCATATCCCGTTCGATATCAATACGTTGAGATTGTAGTCGTTTCAACTCGGCAGGCATACACCCCTGCAGACTCGCTTGCTTTAATTCCGTCAGCTGCAAGTCGAGTTCCTTCTGACGCTCATCATAACGAGACCAGACCCGCCGTTCATCCTCATTGACCGGAATACGGGTGGGTCTTGCCTCGGCCATGCCGCCATATCCCTCCGGCGGCCACTGCGCGCAACCCGACAGCAGAATGGACGATAGCAGGATACCAACCCGTTTCATGATGCAGCGGCCATCATGCCACGGGAACGCATATAGGCCTTGATGCTCTCATGGCAGGGGATCACCCGGTCGATATGCAGCATCTCCAGCAGGTCATGAGGTTGACCGGGTCCACAGACAAGGGCCATCTGATGCCCGTTCATAATCAATCTTTTATAGAGAAATACCAAGGCTCCGATCCCCGACGAGTCGATAAAATGAACATCGCTGATATCGGCCAGGATATCTCCCGGGTGGGTCGAGAGGGCTTCAAACAACGGGCGGAGCTCACTGACGGCCATCGCGTCAAACTCGTTTTCCAGTACCACTACCTGGATATCATTAAGGGTGTAAGTCATGCTTTCCATCGCTAGCTCCTTGTCGATTCTCAGACTATTTGCTGTCACGGCATTCAGCACGTTGCAAATGTTATGCCGGGCAGTGCCACGGCACTCGTTCTCCAAATGATACTCTTTGCGCCTTATTCTCCGACACCCACTCCTCGTTTTGATTGCCAAATTGCAATTGACCTCCCCCGCACGTTGCAAACTGCAATTCACCTTGGCCGAGATCGCCCGATAACAGGCTAAATGGCTGATAATTCAAGCCCATTAGACTGGGCCCGATTATTGCTTGCCTTTGGACACACTTCACAAGCCACCGTTGGCTCGGCCCCCATGCCGCCATTTTCCAGGAAGGAGAGATCATGAAAGCAGGCCTTTACATCGCACCACTGCTGGCAGCCCTTTGCGGCACCGCATACGCAGCCCCCTCCCCTGACAGCGCCGTGTTGAAGGTTGAAGGCGCCATCAGCAGCCCCACTCATCAGGCTCTGGCCCTGTGGGACAGCGCCATGCTGGATCAACTGCCGGTACACGAAATCAAAACCCATACCCCATGGTATGACGAAGCCAAGACCTTTCGCGGCCCGCTGCTGCAAGATGTATTGGCCAAGGTCGGGGCAACCGGCAAACAGCTCACCATTACCGCGCTCAATGACTACTCGGTACAGGTGCCGACAAGCGATGCCGAGCAGTATCGGGTCATCCTCGCCCGCACGATCAATGGCAAGCCACTGTCGGTGCGTGACAAAGGGCCGCTGTTCCTTGTCTATCCGTTCGATCAATATCCCGAACTGCAAAACAAGCTCTATTACGGTCGGGCTATCTGGCAGATCAGCGCGATAAAAGTGGAGTAGATCCCATCATGCGTTCCATGGCGGCCAGTCAACGTTTCTTGTTTGTGGTGCTTTGTGTGCTGCTCCTTGCCTTTGCCGGTATTGGTACCATCCAGTACCGGCAATTTCAGGATCTGCAGCGCAGTACCAGCCAGGGCGAAGACAACGTGATGTGGAACTATTTCCAGCTCTATAACGAAGCGCTGCGTTTTCAAAGCTCGCTGCTCCATGAGTCGCAACCGACCTTCCAGCTCAGATACGATATTCTGGTCAGCCGCATGGATCTGGTGTTGGAGAGCAAGGATCGCAGCCTGCTTCAGCAAACAGAGATCTACCAGCAGGCAAGCAAAGCCATTCGATCCTACATCTCTCTGGCGGATATCTGGCTCGGCCCGGAAGCCACCAAGCCGCTGGACAATCTTGCCCATCAGGAGCTGCGCCAACAGCTTGCCTCCCTGCTTCCCCTGCTCCATCAGCTGACCCTGGAGGTGAACCAGCAGGCGACCCTGTTTGATGTGGCGCGTCGCGACAGCGTGAGGGAGCAGATCATCACGACGACACTCATCGCGACCCTGCAATTTGCGCTGCTCTTTGTGCTCACCCTGCTGATCTGGCGGCAAATGAATATCTCGTTTCTGCAACACAAACTGATGCAGCAGCTCAATGACAAACTGCTGCGGGCAAATCAGGCGGCAGAGGCAGGCACAAGAGCCAAAAGCAGCTTTTTGGCCAACATGAGCCATGAAATTCGCACCCCCATGAATGGCATTCTCGGCATGCTCTCACTGCTGGCCGACCGGGATATGGATCCGAGGGAGCGAGACTATCTAGAGACGGCGCGCGAATCGGCAAACCATCTGCTCGGTCTGCTTAACGACATTCTGGATGTATCCAAGCTGGAAGAGGGCAAGATCGAGCTGCAACTGGCCCCCCATCACTTGCCCCAGCTGCTGGAGGATATCCGGGCCCTGATGCAGAGCAACTGCGATGCAAAAGGGATCAAACTGACCCTGACTGTTGCCCCCGATACGCCAGAGTGGTTGATGATCGACCCGCTGAGAGTGCGCCAGATCCTCTTCAATCTGGTGAGCAATGCCATCAAGTTCACCCATCAGGGGGAAGTAAAGATCCACGTTGATAGCACCCTGTTGGAGCAGGATCGCTACTCGATACGCATCTCGATCCAGGACACCGGGATCGGCATGAGCAAAAGTCAGCTAAAGAACCTGTTTCAACGTTTCGCCCAGGCGGATGTCTCGATCACCCGCCAATATGGCGGATCGGGCCTGGGACTTGAAATCTCCCGTAACCTCGCACGCCTGATGGGCGGCGATATCTCGGTAGAGAGCAGCGAGGGACATGGCAGTACTTTTACCTACATCTGGCCCGCCAGAACCACGATCCCCTCGATTGTTTGCCTGCCGTCCAAGCCGCTGGATCAGGAGAGCTATCGCATCTTGCTGGTTGATGACAATGCCACCAACCGCAAGGTGATCGGCGCCATGCTCGACTCCGTGGGCCATCAGGTCACATTGGCCGTTCAGGGAGAAGAGGCGCTGGAGAAACTGGGTCACACCGAATTTGATCTGGTGTTGATGGATGTCCAGATGCCAGTGATGGATGGCCTGGTGGCCACCACCCGGATCCGCACCTCCCAGATGCCTTGGGCAAATATCCCCATCATCGCCCTGACGGCTGATGCGATGCCGGAATCCAAGCAATACTATCTCTCCCATGGCATGAACGGGTATATCACCAAGCCCATCAATAAAGAGACGCTGCTAAGCGAGATAAACAGACATATTTCCCATGGTCGGCTCAAATACAACGCCACCCTGCGTGTCACCAAGCAATAACCCCCCCCCCTGATTCCGGGCTACTGATTGCTCATGTGGGGCAACATTGACCTCTGCAGGCAACTGAATGGGCTTGGGTCTGGAACGCACACAGGCAAGCCGCTTCGCAACAGCTGCACGGGCCGTCAGCTTGTCTCGGGGACGCAGGGATTTATTGATCTCTTTACGACGACCACAGGGGAGCGTGGTGACTTTCCGGTAATACCAGATGCCGTGGGGACTGAGCCAGAGATTCATCGATGAGCTCCTCGTCGTCCACACAAAGTGGATGACCAAGGGCTTTAGAAAGCTAACTTATTGAATGGCAGAAACAAGTGGTGGCCCTACCAGCCACATCCCGGCACTCGAGTCCCCCGCCTTGGCTGCTACCTTCCGGTCCTGACCAGGTCGACGGGTTATCAATGCGAGAGGACCAATAGGACCACCGGCGAGGAGAATAGGCAAACTGGGCGTTCAATGCAACGGCTTTCTACCCTCCAACAGATCGTTTGCCTTATTTTTCAACAATCTGCTGAATGAATCAGCTAAACAGCATAAATTTCGCCCCCACCAGCAGCATCAGCAGGGCAAAGGCCTGCTTGAGGCGTGTGGGTGACAGGCGGTGTGCCAGCTTGGCGCCAATGCGTGCGAACTGGGTACTGGTCAGCACAATGCCCAGCAGGGCGGGCAGATAGATGTAGCCCACACTCCACTCGGGCAGATCGGCATGATCCCAACCCGCATAGAGGTAGCTGAGGCTCCCCGCCAGCGCGATGGGTATGCTGCAGGCTGCAGAGGCCGCTACCGCATTGCGCATTGGCACCGAGTTCCAGCTCAGATAAGGGACAGTGAGCGAGCCACCGCCAATACCAAACAGGGCTGACATCCAGCCAATGATGGTACCGGCAATTCCTGTGCCGAGCGGCCCCGGCATATGGCGCTCCGCTTTGGGTTTAAGGTTGAGCCCCATCTGTAGCGCCATGCTCCAGGCGAAGCAGCCGATAATGATATTGAGGGTGCTGGTGCTGAGTAGATTGGCGGTCATGCCGCCGAGCCAACCCCCGATCAGCATGCCGGCGCCGAGTCGGCGGATCATCACCCAATCGACGGCGCCCGCCTCCCGGTGGGCCCGCAGCGAGCTGAATCCGGTAAAGATCATGGTGGGCAACGAGGTGCCAAGGGCCAGATGAGTAATGATTTCAGGGTCGATGCCCTGGGCGCGAAAGGTAATGACCAGCACGGGGACAATGATAAGACCGCCGCCGATCCCGAACAGTCCCGCCAGCATACCGGCAAAGGCGCCCAGCAGGAGGTAACCCATAAACAGCATAAAAATTCCTGTCTTGAACGATAAACAGCCAACTCAGCCGGACGACACTGGATATCAGCATGAAAAAAAAGAGATGGCGCGGGGGCCATCTCTCTATTGTGCCGCTCAGTTCAGCGGAATGGTACCATCCATCACCTTGTAGAAGGCCAGCACGGCGCAGCCGAGCAGAGCCGCCGTCATCCCCTGCTCCAGCCGGTTAAGGCCGCGCAGACCGTGATGCTGACGCGCCTTCCAGTAGATGAAGATGCCCGGACTATAGAGCAGCGCCACCAGCAACAGGTACTCCACACCAGCAGCGTAGACCAGCCAGCAGCCGTAAACGGTCGCCACCAGGGCCAGCAGCAGGTCACGCTTGCGCTGATGAGGTTGACCCTGATAGGTCTCCCCTTTCAATGCCAGTTTCAGACCATAAGCGCCAGAGAAGACATACGGCACCAGCGCCGCCGAGGTCGCGATGTTGACCAGCGCCAGATAGGTGCTGCTCTGGAAGTAGATGATGATCAGGAAGATCTGCACCAGACAGGTAGAGCACCAGAGGGACACCTGCGGCGAGCCGTTTTTGTTCTCCTTGGCAAACCAGCCCGGGAAGACGCCGGTCTTGCCTGCGATGTAGGGCACTTCAGCGGCCAGCACGGTCCAGCTGAGCAGAGCCCCCATCACCGACACCACCAGACCGATGTTGATAAGCCAGGCGCCCCAGGGGCCGACTACGGCTTCAAGGATCATGGCGGTAGAAGGGTTCTTGAGCGCCGCCAGTTGCGGCTGGCTCATGACACCCAGCGAGAACAGGGTCACCATCACATAGAGTGTCAGGGCGCCGAGCAGCGCCAGCACGGTGGCACGGCCCACATCCTTGCGATGACGGGCACGGGCAGAGACCACCACGGCCCCTTCAATCCCGATAAAGACCCAGAGGGTCACCTTCATGGTGGACTTGACCTGATCCATCACGGAGCCCAGCTCCATGTTGTTCTGGCCCCAGATATCCAGAGTGAAGGTATCCATGTTGAAGGCCAGCAGGATCGCGACACAGAAGACGATGAGCGGCACCATCTTGGCGATGGTGGTGACGATATTCACCAGCGCAGCGACCTGCACCCCGCGCAGCACCAGCGCATGCACCGACCAGATCAGGATGGAGGCCAGCGTGATGGCGACCGGCGTATTGCCGTCACCGAAGATGACGTTGTCCGGCGTATCGAAGAAGTAGCTCAGGGCGCTGAACACCACGATGGCGTAAGAGACGTTGGCCAGCAGTTGGCAGAGCCAGTAACCCCAGGCGGCGTTGAAACCGATGAAATCGCCGAAACCGGCCTTGGCATAGCTGAAGATACCGCCATCGAGATCGGGGCGGCGCATGGAGAGGTTCTGATAGACCAGCGCGAGACAGATCATGCCCAGACCGGTGATGGCCCAACCCAGGGCGACCGCCCCGGCACTGGCATGCGCAGCAATGTTTTGTGGCAGACTGAAGACCCCGGCGCCGACCATGGAGCCGATCACCAGCGAAATGAGGGCGCCCAGCCCTAGTTTCTTGTCCATTTCAATCCTGTTTATTTAGGCGGCGGCAGAGCGTCCGTATTCATACTGCGCGCAATATGGGAGGGGCTGGGAATCCTGGCCCCGTGAAAAAGGCGGCAACTATATTGCATGACTATTCCGACCGCAATCCCTCGTCCCGTCAATCATGCACCGCCTTGACCGCGCGCAATTTTACAGCACTGACCCATATGGCCTGTGAGCTGGCTCAAATTAACCAAGGCCCATTGATATTTCTCATTTTTCTGCCAACACAACCTGACTCGCATGGTTCCTATGCATCGCAATTCAGGCACTCTCTGTATAAATAATCTGCATAAAAAAGCCCCGGTGGAAACACCGGGGCCCATTATGTAAATCCCTATAAACGCAAACCGCCATCCAGTTCTATCATCCTTCCCGACAGATAGTCGTTGGCAAAAATAAAGCTCACCGTCTCGGCCAGCTGCTGCGCCTCGCCAAGGGTGCCGACCGGAATGGCCTGCTGCATCCGCGCCATCGCCTCCGGCTTCATCGCCGCCGTCATGTCGGTGGCAAACACCCCGGGGGCAATCCCCATCACCCGAATGCCATGGCGCGCCAGCTCCCGCGCCCAGGTCACCACCAGCGAAGCCACTCCTGCCTTGCTGGCGGCATAGTTGCTCTGGCCGATATTGCCGGCGCGAGCAATGGAGGAGATGTTGATGATAACGCCCCCCTGCCCCCCTTGCGCCATCAGCGCCGCCCCTTCGCGACCGCAGAGGAAGGTACCGGTGAGGTTGACATCAATCACGCTCTGCCACTGGGCCAGCGTCATCTTCTCCACCAGCGCACCCTCTTTCACCTTGATCAGCATGCCATCGCGCAAAATGCCGGCGCAGTTGATAAGACCGTGCAGCACGCCAAAACGCGCCTTGATAGCAGCAAAAACCGACTCAACCTCGGCTTCGCTCGCCACATTGCAGACAAACAGCTCACACTGGCTATCTTGATCGCACTGATCATTCTGACTGCGCACCAGGGCTGCGGTCGCCTCCAGATCGGCGCGATTGATGTCGAGCAGCGCCAGCGTCGCCCCCTGTGCGCCCAGGGCCAGTGCAATGGCCCGTCCCAAGCCACGTCCAGCGCCGGTAATAACGATGACCTTATCTTTGATATCCATCAATGCTCCTTGTAGCTGGTCGAAGAGAGATGCCTTGAAGAGAGGTGGCCCGTCAGGCGGGCTCCTGTTTATCCAGATAGAGTTCGACGATGCTCGAGAAATCGCGGCTCCCCTGCCCCTGAGCGGCATGCAGGTTGAACAGGTTGCGGGCCAGCGCCCCCATGGGCACAGCGCTGTGGCCATGCTCGGCCAGCGCCATGGCGAGCCCCAAATCTTTCACCATCAGCCGAGTCATAAAGCCCCCCTGATAGTTGCGGGCGGCAGGGACATTCTCCATCACCCCGGGCCAGGGGTTGTAGCGCTCCAGACTCCAGTTGTTGCCGGAGCTCTTGCCCATGATGGTGGAGAGCACGGCGGGATCCAGCCCCTCCTTCACCCCTAGGGCCAGCGCCTCGGCGGTACCCGCCATATGGATCGCAAGCAGCATGTTGTTGCACATCTTGGCGATCTGCCCGGCTCCCAGCGTCCCGGCGTGAAACAGGTTCTGCCCCATGCAGGCGAGCAAGGGTTTTGCCGCCTCGAAATCCGCCGCGTCACCACCAACGATAAAGGTGAGCGTCCCGGCGGCCGCACCGGCGACACCGCCCGATACGGGGGCATCGATAAAGCACAAACCGCGGGCGCGGGCCGCCTCCCCGACCTGACGGGCAGAGTCGACATCGATAGTGGAGCAGTCGATCACCAGTGCACCAACCGGCAGGGCTGCCAGCAGATCCTGCCCACCTCGCTCACCGGCGCTCTCGCCCAACCAAAGATCGCGTACATGCTCCCCCGCAGGTAGCATGCTGATCACCACCTCGCAGCCGGTCACCGCCTCTCGGGCATCCCCCGCGGCTATGCAGCCAGCGGCGATGGCGCGCTCAATGTTTTGAGCAACCAGATCAAACACCTGTACCCTGTGCCCGGCCCTGGCCAGATTGGCCGCCATGGGCCCCCCCATGTTGCCGAGCCCGATAAACCCTATCCTTGTCATCCCGCTTGCTCCTTGCGTTGCTGATGGCGGCGTCCGCCGGTTGCCAAGATGTTATTCCTGGCAGGCCAACGGATTACGCCCCTGCGGCCAGCGATAGAACTCATTCAGCCACTCCCCCTCCGGTGGCAACTGTTGCCAGCGGGGATCTTTATCCTTGTCGATCAGCAGTGCCCGTACCCCTTCCACAAAATCCCCCTTCAGCACACAGTTGACCGAGAGGGTCAGCTCTTCGGCAAATACCTCTGCCAGTGAGTTGCGGCGAGCCTGCCAATATTGGCGCCACAAAATGGCGCGGCTGATGGGGCTGCCGGTGCGGCAGAGCTGCTGCGCCTGCCGGAGTACCGTCTCCTGTTCATCGAACTGAGCCTCGAACAACCGCGCCAATACCCCTTGCAACGTGCGCCCCGCCAGCAGGGTATCGATCCTCTGTTGATGGGGTAGCAGCACAGGCGCAGGCAAGCGGGCTGCCACCTCACCATGTAACCCTCTGAACAGCAGATCGATCTGCTCACGGGGATCACCACTGCCAGCCCAGTCGAGCACGGCGAGTCGTGACAACAGCGCACTGCGCTCGCCACTGGCGATGGCGTGATCCGCCAGCCCAAGACCGATGGCATCACTCCCGTTGAAGCGGGCACCAGTCAGACCGAGCCAGAGCCCCTGCCGCCCCGGCATCCGGCTTAAAAACCAGCTCGCCCCCACGTCGGGGTAGAGGCCAATGGTCACCTCCGGCATGGCAAACAGGCTCTTTTCGGTCACCACCCGAAAATCGGCTCCGGCAAACAGGCCAATACCACCCCCCATGCAGATACCGTCCGCCACGCAGATCAGGGGCTTGCGGTAACCGTGGATATGGTGGTCGAGCCGGTACTCCTGCTCGAAAAAGTCGCGGGCATATTCGAACAGTTCCGCCTCGCTCGCCTCCTGCTTGCGGTAATAGAAGGAGCGGATATCGCCACCGGCACAAAATGCCTTCTCACCCGCCCCCTGCAGCAGCACACAGACGATGGCAGGATCCTGCTCCCAACGGGTCAGCGTCTGTTGCAGGATCTGGATCATCGGCAGGCTCAATGCGTTGAGAGACGCAGGGCTGTCGAGGGTCAACACCCCGATCTGATGGCCATCTTCGGTGGGATAACAGCTAACCTTGACCGGCTCACTCATAAACAGCTCCATATGGATTTATTCTGTTGGGCCATATTGCCAGCGCGGTAAGCGTTTCTCCAGGAAGGCGGCCACCCCTTCACGCTGGTTGGCATCGCTAAAGAGATCGAGAAACCGCGCTCGCTCAAGGGGCAAGGCGGCATCCCGCGGGCCACTGCGGCCCTGATTGATCAGGGTTTTGCAGGCGCGCAGGGCACTCGGGCTCTGGCGCTCCACCAGGTGGGCCATCTGGTGCGCGGCCTCCCACGCCTGACCGGTTTTCACCACCTCCTCCACCAGCCCCATCTCGTAGGCCAGCGAGGCACTCACCTTCTCGCCGCAGAGGATCATCCGCTTGGCCCAGCCCGGCCCCACCAGCTCGGTCAGGCGCTGGGTGCCACCGGCACAGGGAAGCAAGCCCACCGAGGCTTCCGGAAGTCCCAGCAACGCCTGCTGCTCGGCGATGCGGATATCGCAGGCCAGCGCCACTTCCAGCCCGCCTCCCATGGCATAACCATTGATGGCGGCGATACTGACGCCGTGAAAACGGGCCAGTGCCTCGAAGGCCTTGCCAAAGGCCTCGGCTACTTCGCGGGCCAGCTCGACATTCCCCTCGACAAACATATTGAGGTCGGCACCGGCGCAGAAAAATTTTTCGCCCGCACCCCGGATCACCAGCGCCACCACATCGGGACGACTGTCGAGCTCCACCATCATCTGCAAAAAGGCCTGCAGGCTGGCGAGGGTCCAGGTGTTGGCAGGGGGATGGTCGAGGGTGATATAAGCCACGTGGCCATGATATTCGAGTCTGATCCTTGTCATAACATTGTCCTTGTCGATAAAGCTGCCGCCATGATGACAGGCTTGAATGACACCAACCTGTGGCTGGCTCACAAAGCCGAAACCGGCATGGCACGGTGCAAATCGGGTGGCAGGCAACACACCCTTGATGCGACCACCGGTTAGCCCAGCGTCAAACCGGGATCGGTCAGCATGCGGCGCGCGATGATGAGTCGCATCACCTCGTTGGTGCCCTCCAGAATGCGGTGTACCCGGGTATCGCGCAGATAGCGCTCGAGCGGATACTCGCGGATATAACCATAGCCGCCAAAGAGTTGC
This sequence comes from Aeromonas sp. 604282, assembly GCF_049170575.1. Taxonomy (NCBI): domain Bacteria; kingdom Pseudomonadati; phylum Pseudomonadota; class Gammaproteobacteria; order Aeromonadales; family Aeromonadaceae; genus Aeromonas; species Aeromonas sp. 604282. Next base: position 440,105 of record NZ_JAAKMV010000001.1, read on the forward strand.
AGAGCCTCATCGCAGACTCGATAACCCACATCGGTGGCAAACCTCTTGGCCATGGCGCACCAGGCACTCTTGTCCGGTGCCCCGCGATCCAGCTTGTCAGCGGCCTGACGCACCAGCAAACGGGCGGCAGCCAGCTCGGTCGCCATATCGGCCAGGCGAAACTGCACGCTCTGGAATTCGCTGATCGGGTGACCAAATTGCTGGCGCTGCTGCACATAGGTCAGCGCATCGTCCAGCGCCTGCTGGGCTGTGCCCACCGAACAGGTGGCAATATTGATGCGCCCCCCATCAAGGGCCTGCATGGCGAACTTGAACCCTTCCCCCTCCTCACCCAACCGATAGCAGGCAGGAATGCGAACCCCATTAAAGACAACCTCCCGGGTCGGCTGGCTGTTCCAGCCCATCTTCTCTTCTGCCTTGCCATAGCTCACACCGGGGGCATTAGCCGGTACCATAAAGGCAGAGATCCCCTTCGCACCTTCACCACCGGTGCGCGCCATCACCACCAGCACATCGCTGCTGCCCGCCCCCGAGATAAAGACCTTGGCCCCCTCGATGAGGTAGCTGTCACCCTCGCGCACCGCCCGGGTCTTGAGTGCCGCCGCATCGGAGCCTGCCCCCGGCTCGGTGAGGCAATAGGAGCCCAGCAGCTCGCCGCAGGCCAATTTGGGCACCCACTCCTTGGCAACCTCAGTGGGCAACCAGCTGCCCAGCATCCAGCTCACCATGTTGTGAATGGTCAGATAAGCCGTGGTCGAGGTACAGCCCATGGCGAGGCGTTCGAAGATGAGGCTCGCATCGAGGCGCGGCAGCCCCAATCCGCCAAACTGCTCCGGGGTATAGAGACCACAAAAACCTAGCCCGGCCGCCTGCTTGATGGTCGGGATCGGAAACTCATGCTCCTTGTCCCAGCGCGCGGCATGGGGTTTGAGCGCCTCATCGGCAAAGGCGGTAGCCGCCTCCACATACGCCTGTTGATCATCGGTCAGGGTAAAATCCATCTTGTCGTTCGCTCCCTTGTTGCCCCGCGCTTATTTTCCTGAGTTAGTGCTTTATGACGCGGCGCCCACACGCTGCGTCTGTCGGATCTGCCACTATGGCGCTGTTGTCGTGGCAGCTGATGACGCTCTCACTACCACCGCTTTATCAATACACAACAGATTAACAATTGATTTACGTTTACGCTAACGTAAACTTGTGGCAGAAGTGAAGTACAAAATGGACCGACCACTGCCAGCCGTAACGCCGAGTCAGCCGGTCGAACCAACCTTCCAAACCGACTGTCATATCCGCAAGGAGAGCATGGATGCAGATGGATGAGACCCTGAATGCCCTGACCGAACAGGTTGCGGCCTTCTGCCAGAAAGTGATCGCCCCGCGCGCCAGCGAGATCGATCAGAGCAACGCCTTTCCCCGTGATCTCTGGCCCCGGATGGGTGAACTGGGGCTGCACGGCATCACGGTGGCGGAGGAGTATGACGGGGTGAATCTCGGCTATCTGGCCCACGTGCTGGTGATGGAACAGGTAAGCCGCGCCAGCGCCTCGGTCGGCCTCTCCTACGGCGCCCACTCCAATCTCTGCATCAACCAGATCCACCGCCACGGCACGGCGGAACAGAAAGCGCGCTACCTGCCACCGCTGGTGAGTGGTGAGCATGTGGGGGCACTGGCCATGAGCGAGCCGGGCGCAGGCTCCGATGTGGTCAGCATGCGCCTCACCGCGGAGCGCGAGGGCGATCACTTCGTGCTGAATGGCAACAAGATGTGGATCACCAACGGTCCCGATGCCGACACCTTCGTCATCTATGCCAAGACGGATGCCAGTGCAGGCCCCAAAGGAATTTCTGCCTTTATCGTTGAAGCCGGCACTCCCGGTTTTTCTACCGCCCAGAAGCTCGACAAGCTGGGGATGCGCGGCTCCAGCACCTGCGAGCTGGTGTTCGACAACTGCCGGGTGCCGCAGGAAAACCTGCTGGGCCCCCTGCACGGCGGGGTCAAGGTGCTGATGAGCGGGCTCGATTACGAGCGGGTGGTGCTGGCTGCGGGCCCCCTTGGCATCATGCAGGCCTGCATGGATGTAGTGCTGCCCTATGTGCGTGAGCGCAAGCAGTTCGGTCAAGCCATCGGCGAGTTCCAGCTGGTGCAGGGCAAGCTGGCCGACATGTATACCCGCCTCGCCAGCAGCCGGGCGCTGGTCTACTCGGTGGCGAGCGCCTGCGATCAGGGTCGCACCAGCCGTAAAGATTGCGCCGCTGCCATCCTGTTTGCCGCCGAAAACGCCACCCAGATGGCCCTCGACGCCATCCAGCTGCTCGGCGGCAACGGCTACATCAACGAATACCCCACCGGCCGCCTGCTGCGGGACGCCAAGCTCTACGAGATCGGCGCCGGCACCTCGGAGATCCGCCGCTGGCTCATCGGCCGCGAGCTGATGGGAGAGCAGGCATGAGTCGTATCCACTCCCGCCTCGACACGGCGAGCCCGGAATATGCGGCCAATCGATCCGCCATGCAGGGGCTGGTCGACGATCTCCATGCTCGCATTGCCGAGATCGCCCAAGGAGGCGGCGCGGCCAACAACGCCCGCCATCAGGCCCGTGGCAAGCTGCTGCCCCGCGAGCGCATCAATCAGCTGCTGGACCCGGGCTCCCCCTTTCTCGAACTGTCGGCGCTGGCTGGCTGGCAGGTCTATGACGAGCCGGTGCCCGCCGCCGGCATCATCACCGGCATCGGCCGGGTCTCGGGCAGGCTCTGTATGCTGGTGGTGAACGACGCCACCGTGAAGGGCGGCACCTACTACCCGCTCACGGTGAAAAAGCACCTGCGCGCCCAGGCCATCGCCGAGCGGCTGCGCCTCCCCTGCCTCTATCTGGTGGATTCCGGCGGAGCCTTTCTGCCGATGCAGGATGAGGTGTTCCCCGACCGGGATCACTTTGGCCGCATCTTCTACAACCAGGCCCGCATGTCGGCCCAGAACATCCCCCAGTTGGCGGTGGTGATGGGGCTCTGCACCGCAGGCGGCGCCTACGTGCCCGCCATGGCTGATGAATCCATCATGGTCAGGGAGCAAGCCACCATCTTTCTGGCGGGTCCGCCGCTGGTCAAGGCCGCAACCGGTGAGGAGATCAGCGCCGAAGCCCTGGGTGGCGCCGAAGTACACTGCGCCCACTCCGGCGTTGCTGATCATATGGCCCGTGACGATGCTCATGCACTGGCCATCGCCCGCACGCTGGTGACTCATCTGGGTAACGAGCCGATAGAGAGCAGCCCCGGCTACGCGCCCCCCTGCTACCCCATAGAGGAGCTCTACGGTCTGGTGGGCACCAGTCTCAAACGCCCTTACGACGCCCGCGAACTGATTGCCCGATTGGTGGATGGCTCTGACTTTGACGAATTCAAGGCGCTGTTCGGCACTACACTGGTGACCGGCTTTGCCCGTATTTGCGGCATGGAAGTGGGGATCCTCGCCAACAACGGCGTGCTGCACAGCGACAGTGCCCAGAAGGGGGCCCACTTTATCCAGCTCTGTAACCGGCGTGTCATCCCGCTGCTCTTTTTGCAGAACATCACCGGCTTTATGGTGGGGAGTAGTGCAGAAAAGGAGGGGATCGCCAAGCACGGCGCCAAGCTGGTGACCGCGGTGGCCTGCAGCCGGGTGCCAAAGATCACCCTGATCGTCGGTGGCAGCTTTGGTGCCGGCAACTACGGCATGTGTGGCCGCGCCTATGAACCCGATTTTCTCTTTAGCTGGCCCAACAGCCGCATCTCTGTCATGGGTGGCGAACAAGCTGCCGGAGTGCTGGTGCAGGTGCGTCGGGACAAGCTGACTGCCGAGGGCAAAGATTTGAGCGAGCAGGAGGCGGCCGCCATCCGTGCCCCGGTGATCGAGCAGTATGAGCGCCAGGGTCACCCCTACTACGCCAGCGCCCGCCTCTGGGATGACGGCGTCATTGACCCGGCCCAGAGTCGCACCGTGCTGGCGCTGGCGCTCGCCGCCTGTCAGGGTGCCCGCATTGAACCCGATCAGTACGGCATCTTCCGGATGTAAGGAGCAAACCCATGTCAGATCCACTTACTTCCTCAGCACTTGGCTCTTCAACACAGGGCCCGTTTCGGCTGGAGCGGCACGGCCCGCTGGCCGAACTGGTGCTGTCGCGCCCGGCCCGCCACAACGCCTTTGATGCCGACCTGATGCTGGGGCTGCTCGACTGCCTCGATGATCTGGCCCATCTCCATGGTCATGATCTCGCCGAACGTCCCCATGCTTTGCTGCTGCGGGCTGAGGGAAAACACTTTTGCGCGGGTGCCGACCTCAACTGGATGCGCAATCTGGCCCACGCCGATTTTGAGCACAATCGCGAAGACGCCCGGGTACTGGCCCGGCTGATGCAGACCCTCGATGAGCTTCCCTTCCCTACGGTGGCGCTGGTGCAAGGGGCCGTCTATGGCGGGGCGCTGGGCCTCATCTGCGCCTGCGATCTGGTGCTGGCCAGCGACGATGCCCGCTTCTGTCTCTCCGAGGTGAGCCTGGGCCTGGTACCTGCGGTGATCAGTCCTTACGTGGTACGTGCCATGGGAATGCGTCAGGCGCGCCGCTACATGCTCAGTGCCGAGCCGTTCGATGCCATTACCGCCTGTCGGCTCAATGTGGCACATCAACTCTGCAAGCCGGATCAACTGCTGGCGGAGGGGCGGGCGCAGGCCCTTCGTCTGTGCCGCAACGGGCCGGAGGCGATGAAAGAGACCAAACGACTGCTGGCGGCGATAGAGGCCCATCCTTCCCGCCTGCACGAAGAGAGAACTGTCGAGACCATTGCCCGGGTTCGGGTGGGGCTCGAAGCACAGGAGGGAATGCAGGCCTTCTTTGACAAACGCCCTCCCGCCTGGCGTCCCCGTTTCAAGGATGAGACATGACCCATCACACTCAAATTAAGCGCCTGCTGATTGCCAATCGCGGCGAAATCGCCGTGCGCATCATCAAGACGGCGAAACGCCTCGGCATCCACACCATCGCCCTCTACTCCGATGCCGACGCCCATGCCATGCACACCCGTCTGGCCGATGAGGCATGGCATCTGGGGCCTGCACCGGCCAGAGAGAGTTATCTCGACACCGGCAAGGTGCTGAAGATTGCCAAAGAGGCGCACGCCGATGCCATCCATCCCGGTTACGGTTTTCTGTCGGAAAACAGCGATTTTGCCACCGCCTGCGAACAGCGCGGCCTGCGCTTTGTCGGCCCAAGCGGCGCCGCCATTCTCGCCATGGGCGACAAATCGGGCGCCAAGGCGCTGATGCAGGAGGCCGGTGTACCTGTACTGCCCGGCTATCACGGCACGGATCAGCGGCCGGACTTTTTGCGCGATCAGGCAAGCCTGGTGGGCTTCCCTCTGCTGATCAAGGCGGCCAGCGGCGGCGGTGGCAAGGGGATGCGCCGGGTCGATCAGCTGGCTGACTTTGACGAGTCGCTGGCGGCAGTCAAGCGGGAGGCCAAGGCTGCCTTTGGCGATGATCTGGTACTGCTCGAGCGCTATCTGCCCCAGGCTCGCCATGTGGAAGTACAGGTCTTTGCCGATAGCCTCGGCAACGCCATCTATCTGGGGGACAGGGACTGCTCGTTGCAGCGACGCCATCAGAAGGTGATCGAAGAGGCGCCCGCCCCCGACATCCCTCCGGCTCTGCGCCGCGCCATGGGGAAGGCAGCCGTGGCCGCAGCCAAGGCCATCCACTATCAGGGGGCGGGCACCATCGAGTTCCTGCTCTGCAAGGATGAGTTCTTCTTTATGGAGATGAACACCCGGCTGCAGGTGGAGCATCCGGTCACCGAAGCGGTGACCGGGCAGGATCTGGTGGCCTGGCAGCTGGCCGTAGCCGAAGGCAAGCCGCTACCACTCACCCAGGAGGAAGTGGTGCTGCGCGGCCATGCAGTGGAGGCGCGCCTCTACGCCGAAGATGTGGCGGCCGGTTTTCTGCCCGCCAGCGGGCCTATCCACTGGCTCCACTGGCCCGTTGGCGTGCGCATCGACACCGGCGTTACCGCTGGCGATGAGGTCAGCCCCTATTACGATCCCATGATCGCCAAGCTGATCGCCCACGGCCAAAGCCGCGCCGAGGCGTTCGCCCAACTGGCTGATGCACTGGCTGCGCTGGATCTCGGCCCGCTGGTGCACAACGGCCCGCTGCTGCTGCGCCTGTGTGAAGAGCCCGACGTCTTGGCCATGGGCCACCATACCCAGTGGCCCATCCCCACCACAGCGCAGCCCATCCCTGAACTCGCCTGGCCGCTGGCCACCCTCTGGCTGGCTAGCCGTCCTGCGGGCACCTCCCCTTGGCAGCAAACCTGCGGATTTCGGCTGGGACCGGTTCGCAGCTGGACAGCGGCGGTGCGCATCGGTGATGAGCTCCGGGTATTGACCCTTAACGATCATGGCGGCCAGTTTGAGTGGCAAGGGGAGACCCGTTGCTACCAAAGAGGCGACGACCATATCCGGCTACAACGAAGTGGCTGCTGGCAACAGATCCCCATTCAGACGGTCGCAGGCTCGGAGGCAGCCTTCATCATGACCATGGGGGGCCAGCGCATCCGTTTCACTGCTGATGATCAGCAGCACAGCCACCACCATGATCAGGCAAACGAGAAGGCACAAGGCGCCATCGCCCCGATGCACGGCATCGTGGTGGCCGTAATGGTCGAACCCGGCCAAACGGTCAGCAAGGGGCAACCCCTGCTGGTGCTGGAGGCGATGAAGATGGAACACCAACTGCGTGCAGAGAGGGACGGGGTAATTGAAGCCCTGCAGTGCCAACAGGGCGAGCAGGTTAGCCAGGGGGCCGTGCTGATGCGCTTTGCCGAAGAGACTGCTTCACAGGAGGAACACCCATGAACCGATCACAGGACGTCCGTGACGACAGGGTCAGTCTGGTGGAGATGGGGCCGCGAGATGGCCTGCAAAATGAAGCAGCGCCCCTCTCCCTGGTACAGCGGCTGGAGCTGATCCAGCGCCTTACCGACAGCGGCCTGCAACGCATCGAGGTGGGTGCCTTTGTCTCTGCCAAAAAAGTGCCGCAGATGGCGGACTCCGCAGCGCTGTTCGAGGTACTGCCGCGCAAGGGCTCAACCCGTTACGGCGCACTGGTGCCCAATCTGCAAGGCTTGCAGGCTGCCATTGCCGCCCGCGCCGACGAAATTGGCCTCTTCACCGCCTGCTCCGACGGTTTTACCCGCGCCAATATCGGTATCAGCGTGGAGGAGTCGCTGGTGCGCTTCGCCCCGCTGGTGCAGGAGGCGCGCCGCCTCGGCATCAAGGTGCGCGGCTACCTCTCCACCGTCATCGCCTGCCCGTTCGATGGCCCGACCCGCCCGAAACGGGTCGCTGCCATGGCCGAACAGTTACTGGATCTCGGCTGCCACGAAATTTCGCTGGGGGACACCATCGGCGTCGGCACCCCGGGCACGGTGGCGCCCATGCTGGATGCGGTACTGCACGAGATCCCGGCGGGTCGACTCGCGGTCCATTTTCACGACACCTACGGCCAGGGGTTGGCCAACCTGCTACCCGCGCTGGAGCGCGGCATTCGCACCATCGACTGCTCGGTGGCGGGGCTTGGCGGCTGCCCCTATGCCCCGGGCGCCTCCGGCAATGTGGCGTCAGAAGAGGTGGTCTACCTGCTACACGGCCTTGGCATGACGACGGGGGTGGATCTCGACAAACTGGCGGCCACCGGCCAGTGGGTGAGCGAGCAGCTCGCTCGCCCCAACGGCTCGCGGGTCGGTCAGGCCCTGCACGCCAATGCCGAGCGGCTGCGTGCCCGCCTCTGCCAGCCACACGCCCAGCAACAGGAGTCATGACCATGTCCCGTTCCCTGCCCGGCAAGGAGATCACCTACAGCATTTCGGAGCTGGCCCACGAATTCGATGTCACGCCGCGCACCATCCGCTACTACGAGGATGAGGGGCTGCTCACCCCGCTGCGGGAGGGGCAAACCCGTATCTACAGCCACCGGGACAAGATCCGGCTCAAATTGACCCTGCGCGGCAAACGGCTGGGGTTTAGCCTGGCCGAGATCCGCGAGCTGTTCGATATGTACGACACCGACAAATCGAGCAAAACCCAGCTCCACTCCATGATCCAGCTGATCGATGAAAAGCGCGACGCACTGCGCCAACAACTGGAGGATATCCAGATGGTGATGGCCGAGCTGGAAGCCGCCGAACAGCGCTGTGTTAATTCCCTTAACAGCTTGAAAACTGGCGCAGATTAACCGAATCTGGGAGCAAGCTATTGCCCTGGGGATCCCATGAGATATTGGTGCTGGTTTTTGCTCTTGTTCAGCCTCTCTGGCTGGAGCCATCCCCTCATCAAGGTTGGCGGATACCCCTATGCCCCCTTTGTGGTCAAACTCTCCGATTCCCGCTATGAAGGGCTGACGCTGGACCTCATCGCCAAGCTAAACGAGATCCAGCAAGAGGTAAGATTCGTGTTTGTTCCCACCTCGGCCGCCAACCGTTACAAGGCGCTCGATCTGGGCCGTTTCTCGCTGATGCTGTTTGAAGACACCAAGTGGGGCTGGGACACAGATAAATTCAAGATAACAGCCCCCTTTCTCGGTGGTGGTGAGGTCTATGTGGCCCTGAACAAAACGGGCCGGGATCAGCGCTTTTTCGATGACCCCTCTCGGCATCATCTTATCGGGGTGACCGGCTACCACTACGGCGTCGGCCAGTTCAATGCTGATCCCCTCTACCTGCAGCGCAAGCTCAATATCACCCTGGTCAAGGACAACATCAGCGCCCTGCAAGCCCTGCTCAAAGGGCGTGGCGAGGTAGCCATTCTCAACGTTTCCTACCTTAACCAGTATCTGCTGGCCCACCCCGACACCGCCGACCAGTTGCTGATCTCGCAGAAATGGGATCAACGATATCAACACCGCGCCATCCTTCACCCTGAGGCCCCCATTACCCCTGCCCAGCTGGAACAGTGGCTGGCAGCGCTGCAACAAAAGGGTGAACTGGATCGCCTTTGGACAAAGTACGGCGTACAACAGCACGCAACCCCATGATTACTATCCAGCTTTTCTGTACCATGGCGGGAACCAAATGGGAGTGCACCAAATGAATACCACCGAGCCCGAGTCCCCCAAGCTCCGCTTGCTGCGCTACCTTGCCTACGCTTTCCTGCTGTTTCTTATCCTGATCACTCTGCTGCTGTGGCAAACCCCCCGTCTGATCCAGCGCTATCTGCCCGGCTGGCTGGCCGAGCACTACGGCCTGCAGCTGACGCTGGGGGAAATTGACGTAGGTCTGCGCAACCCTTCTCTCACCCTCGGCGCGACAGCCCTGCTCGATGCCAAACAGCAGCCTATCATCCGTTTTGAGCAGCTCTTTATCACCCCAAACCTGCAAGCCAGCTGGCAGCAGAAAGGGGTCGTGCTTTCCGCCGTCACCCTGACTAACCCCGTGGTGCAGTTGCAACGGCTGGCAGACAAAAAGGGGGATGTTCGACTCAATCTGACCGATGCGCTGGCCACCCTGCTCGCCCCTGCGCCCTCCCCCGAGCCCGAGACAACCAGCGCCCCGCTACTGGTCGACATCGCCAGCATCGCGGTCACTGACGGCCATGTGCGCTATCAGGATCAACGCAAGGAGAGCGAACCCGGCTGGTTGCCGCCCCTCAATCTGGAAAAAGTGACCCTCAAGCTCGATAACCTGCGCACCGAGGCAAACCATCCGACCGCCTATCAGCTGAGCACCGCCATCAACGGCAAAAGCAGCCTCGCCGCTCACGGCAAGCTCGATGTGATGAGCGGCATGGGTCAGGGTAAGGTGAGCCTCAAGCAGGTCGACCTGAAACCCTTCGCCCCGCTCTGGGCACCCTATCTCAAGCTGGATCTGGCCAAGGGCCACGCCAATGCAGAGGTGGAGTACCAGCTTAAAGAGGGCAAGCAAGGGGTACTGTGGCAATTGTCCAAAGGCAAACTGACCCTGGACAACTGGCAGCTTAAAAAACACAAGGGCGACGAATTTGCCCGCTTCGGCCAGCTGGCCCTTAGCGATCTGGCTGTAGATGGCCAGAAACAGTCGCTCCAGATCGGCAAGGTCACTCTGCAACAACCCCTGCTCAAGGCCACCCTCAACCCACAGCAGGAGCTGGATCTGGCTGACTTGCTGATTGAACAGGCCCCCGCCAAACCCGCCAAAGGGGCCCACGCCGCAAACGAGGTGGCCAACAATGCGGCGCCCAAGTCGGCACAACAAGCAAAGACAGCCGGTAACGGCAAGAAACATACGCCAGACAAACCCTGGCAGTGGCAGATCAAGCAGATCCTTATCGACAAGGGCGATCTCACCCTCACCGAATCGAGCAGCGGCAAACCGCAGGCACGCCAGTTCTCCGGCCTCAAGCTGGCGCTGGGGCCACTGGGCAGCAAGGGGGAGCAACCGAGCAAACTGACTCTGGCCACCCAGTTCAACCAGAGCAGCCCCCTCGCCTTTGATGGCCAACTGACCCTGACTCCTTTCACCTTAAGCGGCGACATCAACCAGCAGGGGCTGCCCCTGACGCTGGCACAGCCCTATCTGGCCGATCTGGTACGCATCAAGGTGCAAAACGGGCTGCTGAGCAGCAAGACCCGCCTTGATCTCGCCACCACCGCCCAGGGAGATCTCAGCAAGCTGACCCTGCAAGGGGGGCTCGATATCAACGGACTCAAAGTAGTCGAACGGGCAGACAATCAGCGGCTGCTGGAGTTCAACACCCTGGCTCTCACCGGTCTGACGTACGACGGCATCAGCCAGCAGATGCGGATCAAGGACATTGCTCTGAACAAGCCCTTCGCTCGCATCGAGATCAACGAAGATGGCACCACCAACCTGCAACAGCTGCTGTTACCGCAGCCGGCGGCAACCAAAAGTACTCACGCGACGGCAGGCAACAAGGCTCCTGACTTTCGTTTCACCATCGATCAGCTGCGCACCGAGCAGGGCAACCTGCGCTTTGCCGACCGCAGCCTGAGTCAGGATTTTGTGGCCGATATCGCCTCGCTGGGCGGCCAAAGTCGCCATATCAGCAATATTCCGGGGCAACGCTCCGATCTCGCCTTCAACGGCAAGGTGGATCGCTATGCGCCAGTGACCATTCGCGGCGGCACCAACCTGCTGGTGGCCAACCCGATCCTCGACATCGCGGTCGCTTTCCACAATCTGGAGCTCACCACCTTCACCCCCTATTCGGGCACCTATGCCGGTTATGCCATCGACAAAGGGCAGCTCTCCATGAAGCTGCACTACAAGCTGGAGGGCAATCGGCTGGAGGGGGATAACGACATCACCATCAAGAAGCTGCAACTGGGCGAGAAGATCAAGAGCGATCAGGCCAAGGATCTGCCGCTGGGGCTAGCCATCGCCCTGCTAAGCGATGCCAACGGGGTGATACAGATGAACCTCAAGGTGAAGGGGGATCTCGATCAACCGGACTTCAGCATCGGCAATATTTTCTGGGATGTGCTGGGCAACACTCTGAGCAAGGCGATCACCTCCCCCTTCTCCCTGCTCGCCTCGCTGGCCGATGGTACCGAAGATCTCGACGAACTTCCCTTCCTGCCGGGGGATCCCGATCTCACCCCCACCCAGCAGGAGAAACTGGTCAAGCTGGCACAGGCCCTCAAGGAGAGACCCAAGCTCAGCATGAACATTCGCGGCAAGGTCAACTTCAACGAGGAGCGCCCCATCCTGCAACGGCAAAAGCTGGAGCGGGTACTGGCCAAGCTCACCGGCAATCAGGCGGATCTCGACCTGCTGGAACAGGATCCCGCACTGCAAGAGGCGCTGGCCCAAGCCTATGAAGAGCGCTTTGGCGAAGATCTAAATGATCTGGCGGACCGCCTCCATCTGGATGAAGAGAGCGCGGCACTGCGGGCACAAGCAGTGATCCTGCTGCGGGATCAACAGCTCATCACCGCCAAATCCCTGCGCAATCTTGCCATGCGCCGGGCGCAAAATACCAAAGAGTTTCTGGTCGACAACCAGGGGATCGCTCCGGAGCGGCTGTTCGTGCTCGACAGCCAGGTCAAGGAAGAGGACAAGGAAGCCAAAGTGATCCTGACACTGGATCAGTGACGCCGCCGCACTGCGCAAAAGCGTAATAAAAATACACCCCCTCAACTATTTTGACACCTTTTGCTCACCAAACAGCCTGCTTTGGTGAGCGTTTGGCCTCTGATGCAAATAATCACGTAGTTTTTTTACGATTTATCCCCCTTGCCCCCTTGCGGGCGCGCCGCAGCCTGCCTAAAATCGCGCGTCTTTTGTTAACCCCCACCTCTATTTTTGGAGAACGCCACGTGAGCGAAAAATTGGCCAACCCTGCCCCTCTGGGTCTGATGGGTTTCGGTATGACCACCATCCTGCTGAACATCCATAACGCAGGTTTCTTCCCCATCAGCGCCATGATCCTGGCCATGGGCCTGTGCTACGGTGGTCTGGCCCAGATCATCGCCGGCATCATGGAGTACAAGCGTGGCAACACCTTCGGTGTGACCGCCTTCATCTCCTACGGCACCTTCTGGTGGAGCCTGGTGTTCCTGCTGGTGATGCCGACCATGGGTCTGGCCGAAGCCACTCCGCACGCTTACATGGGTTGGTATCTGCTGATGTGGGGCATGTTCACCCTGTTCATGCTGGTTGGCACCGTCAACTACCCGCGCGTGAAGCAGTTCGTGTTCGCTTCCCTGACCGTGTTGTTCTTCCTGCTGGCCGCCCGTGACTTCACCGGCAGCACCCTGATCGGCACCATCGCCGGTTTCGAAGGGATCATCTGTGGTGCCAGCGCCATCTACCTGGCCATGGCCACCGTGATCAACGAGCAGTTCGGCCGCACCGTAATGCCGATCGGCGATCACAAGAAAGCCGCCGCCGTACAGCTGAAAGCCGCTGCCTGATAGGCAAGCCACTCAGATTGTGAAAAAGGCACCCTCGGGTGCCTTTTTGCTATTTCGCAAAGCTGATTGTCCCGCGCGCACTTTTTTCCTTTAGCGCCTCACAGTCAAATATCCCAAGCCTTGGATATTGCCGCATCCCCTCGTTATCCCTTCCCCCTTATTGACCTCTTTTAGCCGCTTCAGAACAGCTATATCAGCGCATTAACCGCAAGCGCAGGGAACAAATGCTCCAGCTTATCGGTATGGCCCTTACAAGATCATCAAGGCAGCGCCCCCTTGATGGATAGGTGGTGCGCCGCAAAATGGTAGAGGCACCCACTGCGGGCACGATAGAGGAATTGAGCGAGCGCAACGAGTTGCCCTCAAGCAGCGCCAGCTGCGCTCCTTGGATCTCCTGCAATAACTGTACGGCCAATGTTCAAACATAATGAAAATGCCACAACAATGGGATTTAGCGCACAACAGTGCATGATATTCAATTGACGCACGGCAGCTGTTATTGATATAACACATTCTTCGTGATTTTTTCGGGGGTAGGTATGGATACATTGATCGGGCTTATTCTTAAAGCTGGGGCAGGTTTAGCTGGTATATCAAGTGCTGTTTTCTTAATGATTTATCTTGAATGGTTAAAGTTACCTATATTTTCCAAGTTATCTCCAGACCAGACTTTTTACATTTTGATCCTGTCGGTGGTGCTGACCTTTATTTTTGCGCTAACACTGCTTACAGTTTATTTAAGAAAAAATAAGGCTACCAGTTCTGCGACTGCAAGTGGTGATGGCATTGCTGTTGTAAGTTCGGGCAGTGGAAATGTACACATCAATCGCACCATTAAATAGGTATGGGTATGTTTCCGACAAGCAATGCAAGAGCTGACGATGATGGCGTGGCTGTTGTTAATAGTGGCCCGGGCAGTGTAACTGTTAACAAAAACATCTTGAGTCAGACTCGCGCAGTAACCTCACTTCTAACTCCGATTATGGTGCGAATCATTGAGGTCTATAACCCCTCTTGTGATGTATCTGATTTAGATATAGGCATGCCAGGCGTAGAGGAAAAATTAAGTTTAATGCAGTTAAGGCATATGCATACAATCTGATAGAGTGTTGTAATTATATGTCTGTGATTGAAATGGTGATCGACACAATTGATAGTGAAGAACCGGGTTCAAAAGAGCGATTCTTATGGTCAATAAAGAAAAAGTATAGAGATGTCAAGCGACAACTAATGATGGATCATGGTTTTAATCCATTAGAAGATGATGTAATGGAATTGATTAACGCCAATGCAGATAAAATCATAAATCTAGTTTCAGAAAATATAATGTCAAGTGCGACTTCAACATTATCAGCGCCTATTGAGTTAATTGAAGCTGCACAGGAACTTATAGTTTGCTATGGATTTATAAACTGCCAAATCCTTGAGGCCCCGCAATGATTTTATCAAAAGCCTCTCCTCCTAAAAAATATCTTTATGTTATTGGAGCAAACATAATAGAGATTTTGTTAGATAATGACAGCGAGGCGTTGCCACCTATTTCCTTATATGAAAAATACAAAATAAAGCACAACTCAATATCTCTATCTTATATTATCTATGGGTTGGACTGGCTGTTTATAATTGATGCTATTTATCTTGATGAATCCGGTGATATAAAATTATGCAACTGATTGAATTAAATGTTTATGATAATGGTGAACTAATTAGAAACATTCCTTTCAGAGATGGAATAAATATAATAACTGATGACGGCGACAATGGTAACCAGATTGGGAAAAGTACGGCGCTAAGGGTAATAAACTTTTGCTTAGGATCCGATGGGAAATCCATCTGGAAAGACCCAGAAAATAACAAAGTTAATGTTGAGGTAGAGTCCTATATTACATCAGGAAGAATAACCTTCGAGTTAAAAATAAAGCTAGGCTCAATCCTTCACACAATAAGAAGAAAGTGCGCCCTTGTTAATAAAAGACTGAAATATATAAGTTCGATTGATGATGAGAGCATAAACTCTCAATCAGCATTTGTTTCTGCTATAAGCCAACTCTTTGGGCATAATGCAGAAAAGCCAACATTCAAAATGATAAAAAGTAAGTTTTTTAGAATATCCAAGAAAACTGTCAATAACGCATATAAATTTCTTGATATTTATAGTCGTGATGATGACTACATTCTAGTATATGCTTATCTATTCGATTTCTCTGAACTTGAAAAATTGAAGGATAGTTTTTTCTTAAAAAAAGACATTCAGATTTTAGAAAATAGAAAAAATGCGCTGCTTAATGGAAAAAACCTTCTTGATTTTAAAGAGCGACTAGCCGAAATAGACCTTGAGATAAAGGATCTTAGAGAGAAGGCAGAGAATTACAATATCGGATTTTTTCAAAACAAATCTATTGAAGCACTTCGCCAATCAAGAGAAATAGGTGCAGCACTAACAGAAGAAATAACTAGCATCGAAACAAAGTTACTTTATAGTAAAAAAACAATTGCTGTATATGAAAGCAATATAACAGATGTTGACTCATCAGCAATTGAATCAATATATAATGAAGCGAAAATATTTTTGCCTACAATATCAAAAAAATTATCTGAGGTTGTACAATTCCATAATTCGATATTTTTAAAAAAAGCTGACTATGTAAAAGAGCAGGTTTCAATATTAGAGCTTGAGTTGAAGCATAAAAAGCAAAAGCTAGATGAACATTTGGAAAAAGAAAAAGAAATAGTAAGCCTTTTGGCAAAAGATGGTCATTTAAGTGGGTTTATTCTTATAGATAAAGAAATAGAATCGCTTGCGGAAATTAGAGGAAACGTCTCATATGTCGTTCAAGAGGTTAGCAGCATTCTAGAGGATATATCAAACAAAGAAACAGGTCTAGCATTACTTAACAAAGAGATTAATATTGGGCTGAAAACATTAAATAGCAACATAAGTGCCTTTAATGTTTTTTATGAGCGAATTACGCACAAAACATTCAAGAAATACAAAAATACTTTTAAAGCTAATGCCAATGACCGTGGTGAAGTTACCTTTTCCATAATCAATGAGCATTTAAATACGGGTGATGGAGTTCCCCGAGCAGGGGCATTTGCCTTTGATGTCGCAATGGTCGAGTATATGAAGGAAAAAAGGACAAATAGCATTCAATTTACCATGCAAGATTATTTAGAGGCTATTGACGAATATTCTCTTAGTGCATTAATTGAATATGTGGAACAGAGAAAAACACAGACCATCATATCAATTCTTTCCGATAAGATATCGATATTGAAAAACCCAAACAAATTTATTGTTTTAAAACTGTCGAAACAAAATAAATTTTTCAAACTCATTTAGTTCTGAGCTAATGGATCAAGGTCAAAATTTAATGGTG
Organism: Aeromonas sp. 604282; assembly: GCF_049170575.1. NCBI lineage: Bacteria > Pseudomonadati > Pseudomonadota > Gammaproteobacteria > Aeromonadales > Aeromonadaceae > Aeromonas > Aeromonas sp. 604282. Next base: position 456,417 of record NZ_JAAKMV010000001.1, read on the forward strand.
CCACATATTTTGTCTAGAGAATATTTTAATCATGCTTGTAAATATTTAGATAGCTGTCAAACTAACTCAGATGAGTCACTAAATCCACGCTCATCTGCTCCCGCCTGCGGGCTTCGTGTAATAAATTATTTGCAAAAATAGAGTACCGCAAAACCATATACCCAGAGTCCAGCAACTCTGGGTATATGGCTAAAAACAAACCGATATTAATGGTGTTTTTTCACTGTTTTACAGTGGGTGATCTGTATTAATGGCACGGGCTCCTGCAACCCCCTCCCCCGCCAGCAAGCGGGTCGCGGGAAAACGCTGCGCGGGATCCTGGCTAAAGAACTGGCTCAGTTGTCGGTATACCGCCGGATAAACCTGCTGCAACCGCAGCGGGTCGGTAAAGAAGCACTCGCAGCTGACGGCAAAAAATTCGGCGGGATGTTCGGCCGCATAGGGATCGATGGCGGTTACCTCGTCCCGATCAAGCTGCTGGCACAGCGTATCGAAGGCGCTCTGAAAGGCCTGTTGCCACAGCTGGCTGCTCATCAGCCCCGGCAACGGCGGCGCACCGTCCGCCTCACCACCCAGCATGTCGAGTTTGTGGGCCAGCTCGTGGATCACCAGATTAAAGCCGTCCCAGTCGCCATCTTGCTGCAGTTCGCTCCAGGCCAGCACCAGCGGCCCTTGCGGCCAGGATTCGCCAGCATTCTCCTCTTCAAACTCACTCACCAGACCGAACTCATCCTGTACCTCCTGGCGCCGGGTCACGGGTTCGGGAATGATGATGATTTCGTGAAAGCCGCGATACCAGTCAAGGCCGAGGTGCAAGATGGGCAACGCCGCCTGCAGCGCCAGCACCGCCTGTTGACGGCGGCTGAGCTCTACCCCGATCAGGGTGAGGGTCTTGCGCTTGAGCAGCTGTTGCCCCAAGCCGATAAGCGTCGTCTGCTCGGTGTTGCTGAGCCCTTGCAAGATGGGCACAGCCGCCAGCGCCTGACGCCACAGTGCCAACTCATCCTCACTCATGGGCATTTTCGGGCGACCACCCAGCCATTTGAACCATCCCAGCACACCTACTCCTTCTTTTGATGTAAAAAAACAGGTTACAGCAGTTTGACGAACCGTTTCGGCCGCTCCTGATAATCCTGCGCCAGATAGAAACGGTGTGCCGCCTCGCGCTTGAGACTGCTGGAGAGCTCCAGCTGGGCGCAACCAGCGGCCCGCGCCATCGCTTCGGCGCCCTTGAGCAAGGCTGTGCCCACTCCCGCCCCTCTTGCCCCTTCATCGACAACCAGCGCCGAGATCAGGCCCCAAGCTGGTGCAACATGCAGTGGAGCCAGCTTGTGCCACACCAGCACGCCGACCACCTTGTCAGCCTGGGAGGCGAGCAGCACGGAGCTCGCGGGATCAGGCGCCAACAGGCGCGCCGTCACGTCAGCGCCTTCGGCAGGATACCCCAATTGGATGAACAGGTGGGCGATGGCGCTCCCGTCGTCGGCCTCAGGGGGACAGATCGTCAAGGTGTCAGGGTCATTGTTCATTGTTGGCCTCATGTTTGCTTTCCATTGTGTTACGCCCGTCACATTGTCCGGCGCAGATCAACAAGGAGGATTTCATCTTTACTCATAGAAAACGCTGCCTGCCATTATCCACCCACCCTTGTCAATTCACAAATTTGCAACAAAACAACATTTTTAGCTGGGAAGAATGGATTCAACTCGATATGTTACCTCCCATGCATGGCGCGGGTTTGCGCCCTGCCAAACCACTTGGAGCCACCCTCGTTTGCTTACCTCGGACTGTTAACAAATGAGCCCCAAACTGTGACAGAGAGCGAGGCCAAGATCTCGCCAAGACAGCGCCACAAACACAACAAAGGAGTTGTTGTACATGAATGAAATCGTCAATGCCATCAATGGTGTAATATGGAGCCCAGCGCTCATCTACCTGTGTCTGGGGGTCGGTCTTTACTTCTCCCTGCGCACCCGTTTTTTGCAACTGCGTCATATCAAAGAGATGGTGCGCCTGATGTTTGATGGCAAGAGCACCGATGCCGGTGTCTCCTCCTTCCAGGCGCTGGCCATGACCCTGGCCGGTCGCGTGGGGACCGGTAACATCGCCGGTGTGGCGACCGCCATCACCTTCGGTGGTCCGGGCGCCCTGTTCTGGATGTGGATGGTTGCCTTCCTTGGCGCCAGCTCCGCCTTCGTGGAGTCCACCTTGGGTCAGGTTTACAAGGAGAAGATCAACGGTGAATACCGCGGCGGCCCGGCCTTCTATATCGAGAAAGGGCTTGGCATGAAGTGGTACGCCTGGACCTTCGCCATCGCGACCGTCTTCGCCTGCGGCGTGCTGCTGCCTGGGGTGCAGGCCAACTCTATCGGCTCCAGCCTGCAGACCGCCTTTAATATCGATCCGAACGTCACCGCCGCCGGTCTGGCGCTGCTGCTCGGCTTTATTATCTTCGGTGGCGTCAAGCGTATCGCCAACTTCGCCAGTACCGTAGTGCCCTTCATGGCGCTGGGTTACATCATCGTGGCTTGCGTCATCATCGCCCTCAATATCGGCCAACTGCCGGGCGTGATCCTGCTGATCTGGAAGAGCGCCTTCGGTCTGGATGCCGGTTTCGGTGCCATTCTGGGTCTGGCCATCATGTGGGGGGTAAAACGCGGGGTCTACTCCAACGAAGCGGGTCAGGGTACCGGGCCGCACGCCTCCTCTGCTGCGGCAGTGAGTCACCCGGCGAAGCAGGGTCTGGTGCAGGCGTTCTCCGTCTATATCGACACCCTGTTCGTCTGCTCCGCCACCGGCTTTATGCTGCTGATCACCGGCCTCTATAACGTACAAGGGCCGGACGGCGCCGCCATCTACACGGGTATTGCCGGTATCGCAGCAGGCCCGGGCTATGTGCAGACCGCCATGGAGAGCATGATGCCGGGCTTTGGCAGCATTTTCGTGGCCATCGCGCTGTTCTTCTTCGCGTTCACCACCATCGTTGCCTACTACTACATCGCCGAAACCAACATCGCCTACATCAACCGCAAGATAAATCGCCCCTGGCTCACCTTCTTGCTGAAGATTGCGCTGATGGCTGCCACTGTCTACGGCACCGTCAAGACGGCAGATCTGGCGTGGGGCATGGGTGATATCGGGGTCGGCCTGATGGCATGGCTCAACATCATCGCCATCCTGCTGCTGCAAAAAACCGCCTTCACCTGTCTGAAGGATTATGAAGCGCAGCAGGCACAAGGGATTGACCCCGTATTCCACCCGGAGAAGCTCGGCATCAAGAACGCCGATTACTGGGTGGGCAAACGCTCCGAAGAGAACTTGGAGCGGGAGAAATCAGGCCATCAGTTCGAGCCGGATCAGGATCGCAAGACCTCCTGAATCAAAACGACATAAGAGATCAATAAAAATGGCAGCCTCGACTGCCATTTTTATTTCTTTAATTTCAGCAAGTTACACTTAAATCAAGGAGTTAAGTGCCACACAAGGGGACACTTTGGGACGTGAAAAGACACCAAAATTGGCAAAATGTGGACACTTTTTTCGGCCCATTCTAGGGGGAAATCAAGCTGGTTGAAGATGGTTTTCCAACGGGTTAAAGCGGACAGCGTCATTGAGATAATCCGGTGCAAAGTGGGCGTATGTCATCGTCTGATGAAATATCAAGTGGCCGCCCTCAAACGGAGGAACGCGCCCGTTTATGGATTTCGCGTTTGCGAGGCTCACCACGACGGCACCCCACTTTGACTGGAAAGAGATAGATCCGGCCAAGGGGGATGCCGCCGGCTATATCGCCAAATACATTGCCAAGAACATCGACGGCGCCTACCTGGACGATGACGAAGAGGCTGGCACCGCCGCCGATGAGGGTGCCCTGCATGCCGTGGCTTGGGCCAGTTGGTGGGGCATTCGCACCTTCCAGCAGATCGGCGGTGCCCCGGTCGGAGTATGGCGCGAGCTGCGCCGCATCAGCAACGCCAAGAAGCATGCCGAACTGGTTGGCCCGCCCAAGCCCGTGCTGCAAGACCCGCGCTTTGAGGCAGCCCGCTTTGCCGCAGATAACGGCATTTTCCGCTGCTACCTGCACGCCATGGGCGGCGCACTGGCAACCCGTGCCGAGCACCCCATCAAGCTGGCCCACCTTATTGAGGAGCAAGCCAACAGCTATGGCGAAGACATCAAGCGCCTGATGGGCATTACCTCCGCTCGCCTGGGCATCAAGACCCGCCTGCAAGGGTGGGAAATTGTGCCCGCCGGCACCCATGAAGCCAGGAAAGCCGCCGAGGCAGCAGCGAGGGGGGTTGGGGTTAAGACGGGCGACAGCCCGGCACCTTGGAGCTCTGACAATAACTGTACGCTACCGGATCCTGATGCCTTCGCAGACCAGATCATGAGGGAACAATGGGGATTATCGCCCTTTTCCATTGAGCGATTAAGGGCTGGTGCCAGCGTCAGCACGGACGGCTTCACCCTTTGGCTGGAGAACGGACAGGTGCAGTCGAGCCGCTTGACCCCATCGGACGATAACGACCCACTTATCGAGCTGGAATGGCTGCGCGCAATGGTCGGTGCACCAGAACCTGGCGAACAGCCCGACACCATTCCTCCCGATGATGAGCATTGGCCGACGCTGGTGATGGATTGCTACGATCTGTTCAACGCCTGCGGATTCGAGGCATGCCATCAGTGGATCGCTGCTTTGCCCAACCCATATCAATGTGAACTCTGGCGAGTACTTGATAAATTAGACTGGGCAGACCGACACGAAGTGGAAAGTCCACTGTTTGACGAACTGATGATCGAGGTAGCGTGTGACTGATCTTTTTTCCATGCTGGAAGCCCTGCAGGGCGAATTGCCTGATGCATCGCACACCTACAAACCGCTTACGGCGCCACAATATGATGCACTGGAAAACCAGATTTACCGGATGGGCCCCCAGATTGACGGCACACCAGCATGGCCACAGGAATTGATGCTTGAGTGGTTGCGAGAACAAACACCGCATATCAAAAGTGTGGCTATCGCCATGATGTGACGAATTTATCGACCGGAACGCACGGGCTACCCACCTCTTCACTAAGCAATTCACTGCAGTAAAACGTCACCTATCCCAACTGATGATGCCTTTAGTTCCCCCATATAGCTAGACTGTGGGAAAGTGATATGCGGTTGATCACTTGGTACTGGATACCAACATCACCGGTAGTAGCTTCATCGCGCTGGATAAGCTCATGAATCTCACTTACCTCTACAGTCAAACAGAACAGCTCAAGGTACCATCTGGAATTATCTCAATTCAATGAGGCAAGTGGCTGACCAACGTAAACATACATTCGCCGGCAAACAAATAATTCTTAGTACACTTCATCTACGCTCTGTTGTTATAAACACCACACGTAACCTCAGTCAAAACATGCTCCTCAGCATCATGACCATGCCATGTGATACGTTATCTCGTTTACTTCCCTAGTTTTTCAAAGACGAGGCTTGGTGGAACTCTTATGGCGGCTTACGCGCTGTATCTTTGCACAGCAGATGTAATCCTATAAAAGGGTGCCAATCAAATACACCTAGACACCAGATATTGACTGGTAATATCATAAGGCACAGCTATTCTTCAGTGTCAGTTATGATAGCTGTTCTAAAACATACGAATGGTTATTTCATTTGATTTCTTTTTTATCTAATTAAAGGTATTAGTTTGGGAGAATACATTGGAAATTATAACTGAATGGATTAGTAATAACTACACTTGGGTATTCAGTGGGGTAGGTATTTCTATAATAGGGGTAATACTTGCTTTTTTCAAAAAGCGCGGGAGGAGTGGCATTACTCAAAAACAATGTTCTGGGAATAATTCTACAAATATTCAGGCGGGTGGAAATGTTTTCTTTCATAAAAAGAGTGATGAGTAGTTTAAACCAAAATCAGCAGTCCGGTGATAACTCAACCAATTTACAAGCGAGAGAAATTACTTTACATCAAGGCATCTCGTATTCGGATGCTAAAGAAATTGCAAATGATGTGTTCAAAGCAAATTTTATTGTATTAAAGCAAGAAGCTGCCCTTATTGCTCAAAATAGAGCAGAGGAAGTAACAGAAAAAGTAATTTCTCAGCTAGAATCTCGCCACCCAGATTCTTTGAATCAGTTTCAAACACCCGCCCTTCAAAATGCATTATTTACTGTTCAAAAACAATATGCCATCAGTGGAGATCAAGATCTGGGAGACCTCCTAGTTGACATTTTAGTTGATAGGGCCGCCTCACCCAAAAGAGACATGGTCCAAATCGTGTTAGATGAATCCCTTGGGGTTGCACCTAAACTAACTCTAGAGCAGTTCGATACATTAACACTAAATTTTTTATTTACCAAACACAGAAGACTTGATGTAAAAAGCTATCAAGATTTGATAGCTCATTTTAAAAACCGAGTAATTCCATTTTCTGAGAAACTTTCTGACAAACACTCTGATTATTCTCATCTAGAATACTTGGGATGTGGTTATGTTCGAGCTGGTAACTATGGCCAGCTTGAAGCTATTATAAGAACTAATTATAAAGCATTTTTCTCCAAAGGATTTAGTGAAGCAGAGTTAGAAGAAGTCGTAGGTACAGGAGTCAATGTTAATGGATTGATAATGCGCTGTTTACACGACCCTAGAAAATTACAACTTACAGCTTTGGATGACGATATACTGGAGAACATTGCTGATAGAAATGGTCTTAGTAGTGAAGTCAAGCAGAACCTAAAGCAGCTTTTTGAATCATCGACTAAGACTGTAGATGAGATAAAAGAAATGTTGATAACAGCAATGCCGGAAATGGAAAGGGTTTTCGACGTGTGGGTAGACTCTCCCTTTGACCAATTTGAATTAACTAGTGTAGGGATTGCTATTGCTCATGCAAATTACCGCAGGAGGATTAAAGAAAGTATGGATTTATCTATATGGATAAAATAGTTTGCCCACTAAATGCGGTTCACCCCTGCAACTCAAGTTGTGCAAATCTGTATAGATTATGAAATAATAATAGGATCAAATAAACCGCTACGTTAATTTAGTTGATTAATCTAATTGGGCACTATTCGTGCCCTAAATTTTTTGCGCACCAGAAGCTCATTAAGCATAGTGGTAAAACGTGGACTTAGCTTTACCATCCGTTCTCAGGTACGGGGAATCAGCTCAGGAATCAGGGCCAGTAGAGTTCGAATTTCATGAGTGGGCAACGCAAACGCACAACTGGTTAAGATCTATATCCTGCGGCAGGCCACTGGGAAGAGAAAAAAAGGTAGACCCAGCAAGGGAGCATCGGGAGCTGGTTGAGAAAACATGCTAGCACCCTCTGTAAAACTGTATAAATAAACAGTGCAGAAAACCTCTCAAAATGGATCACCGTTCAGTGTTTGGTTCCGCATCCACAAATATCCGATGACCCTGACCACTGCCCAACGGGGTCCTACCTGCAAAACGCGCCAAGTTCAGCTCCCCACCCCTCCAATAATGCCAACTGCAGCAATGGCTAGTAATCTCACATATCTCTAATAACAAAGCGTGACGAGCATCTCTCAAACGAGTATCATTTTAAAATCACTGAATATTTAACATCGTAGAGAGACAATATGAATTAATCATCACGAAATTAACAAACAATCAAATAAAGTAAATCAAGATTTTGTCAAATGCATACGATTTTTTAAAATCATCAAAAAGATATAACAACGAACTGAGAATGACAATGGAACTCGGCATATGTAATTTAAGGTCTGCAATATCCTGGTATTTAGAATATACGTCTAACGGTGACTATTATATACCAGAAGATGATATTGATAGACACATAATAAACAAAACCTTCCCTCATATTGAATACTTCTATGATCAAAGAGATATAGATCTAGACAAAATCAACTCATCCCCAAAAATAATAAAATTGAAAGCTAATGGCGATGCAATTATCACGAGCATACCAAATAACATCTTGGTTCACACCAATATCACAAAGAAGAAAGCAGAACAATATAGCCATCTAGCAAATAAGCTAAGACAAAAAAACATAACTTTGGAAGAAGTGGTTGATATAGAGTTTTTCGAACTTTATGAAGCTCATGAGCTTTATAAACTTGAGCTAAATGGAGAAATCGATAATCTGTATAATGAATTCAGCAACGAAACTACTAGCTCGATTAATAAAAACAACTTTATTAAAAAAACCTCAATGAGAGATATCGCCAAACTCCTTTACAGGATGAAGCTGGAGGAATTTGAAAGTACCTTTATGGGTGAAGACCCCAGTCATCTATATGACATACTTGATAACACTGGAAAACAAGTTAATAAGGAGAAATTTACAGCATTCTTGGATACAGAGAAAATACATATACAGCTTGCAATATGTAGCCATGACAAGAGGAAAAAAATTCCCGTACTTGCATATTTTGGTTATGGAAATTACTATCCATTCGCACAAGGAATAAAAAATAAAGACCTCCGGTTTGGCCGTTTCTCACAAATAAACAGCAGTGATCAAATTGATCACAACTATTACATCAAAGAAATAAACAAATCAAAGGAAATAAAAGAGAGGGAGTTAAAAGAAAAGATAAATTTTTGTCAAAAAAAATACCATGCATTCTTCATGAAAAACTTTAGCCTTGAAATAATTAGAGAGAAATATCATAAAAGCAATGAGAGCGAGAATAAATACCCTCAATTCATCGACAAACTAATATCACTAGAGCCTATTATCAGGACTAAATCTGCAGCATTAATTGCATATAACTACAAATTCTATTCATAACTAACATCTATGAATACGTTGTTAAGAAACAGCTACATTATGAATATTTCTAACGGATGTTGTGGGCTCACAAGAAGGATCCAATATGCCTCTTGCGGCCAAAATATATTCTCATTGTCGTTCAATATATAAATAAGTCATAAGGCAAGACGGGGACGCTATTGCGCCCCCAGTCCTTTAAGTACCATCTGTTTCCCCTCTGGCGTCAGCGAGCTCACCAAGCTCAGCACCAGCTGGTTGGTGGTCTTGGCAGAGGGGCTTAGGGTGTGAGCGAACGACAAGGTGGCTACCCAGCTGTGGCCACACTCGGCATCGGTACACTGGCAGTAGAGATCCGAGACATCATCGCTCAGTCGGTTGGTCTTGGTAATGCGGCCCCGCTGGCCACACACTTTGCAATAAACCCGCATTACGCCCCCTTTACTATCCAAATCAACAGCCTATCTTGCCACAGCAAATACTGTTTGTTTATACAGTTGAACCGATATTCTCCCGAAAATCGGCCCGCAGGGAGACGGGAGTCCCGCGCTGTTGATGGCATCCTGGATAAGCTCGCACAGCGGTAGCACCTCGTTGCGGGCATAGGTGGCATCGTACTTCTCGGGATCCCCGAGCCCTCCCCCGCCATTGGTTGGAATGATACCGGCCAGCGCCGCCGGGAAGCGGTGGCTGGTCAATACATCCTGGGCGGTGATCCCCTTGATGGCGGCGAACTCGTCTTTGGTGGCGATATCCCCCACTGGGATCAACTTGATGCCATCGGGCTTGCCGTCCGGGATGTTGACGAACATGGAGCGGAAGTTCCCTACCCCCTTGCTGATCACAATCATCTCCTTCATCTCCTCCTCGGTGTCATCGTCCATGTTCGGGTCGGTGGCATAGGAGATGAAGCCCATGTGGGCGCCGTTGAGGAAGTACTTGCGCCGAAACAGGGTGGCATCCTGGTTGAGCAGCGCCGACTGCAGGCCACCCAGGTAGTCAGGCATGTCGTAGATCGCTCGTGCAGCTCGCAGTCAGAGCGCATTGCGGCGCGGCCCGAAGGGCAGACGCCAGCGAAACAGGCTGTTAAGGGTGGCTCGCCACTGATTGGGACGTCCCAGGATCTGCTTCTGCAGCCGGGTCTCCTCTTTGAGCATCGCCTCGTCACTGCGGGCCCAGGCCTGGCTGTAGAGCTGCTTGATCCCCGCCAGTGCATCCGGCGACTTGGTGATCAGGGTGCGGGCAAACTCCCGCGCCTCCACCAGCGGATCCGCGCAGACCCGGCTCACCATCCCGAGGGATTTGGCTTCGACGGCATCCAGCTCGCGCCCGCTCATCGCCAGCTCCATGGCGGTATCCTGCCCCATCAGGTTGCGCATGGTGACGCTGCCACTCATGTCGGGAATGATCCCCCACTTGATCTCCATCACCGAGAAGCGGCAATCGGGGGTACTGAAGCGAAAATCGGCGCCGAGCGCAATCTGCAAGCCACCGCCAAAACAGACTCCCTGGGTCACCGCAATCACCGGCACAGGCAACTGATGCCAGCCATAGGCGACCCGCTGGGCCAGATTGGTCGCCTCGTCCGCTTCACGCTTGAGGATATCGAGCGCCGCCACCGGCTGTCTCAGCATGGACTTCACATCCAGCCCGGCGCAGAAGGCCCGCCCCTCGCCATGCAGGATCACCGCCCGCAGCCCCTTGTGCCGGGCGAGCTGCGTCAATGTCTCATCGATGGCACTGAACATGGCGCGGTCCAGCGCATTGAGTTTGTCCCCCCGCGTCAGCATCACTTCGGCAATCCCGTCGTGGATCTCGCACTTGACCCTTGGTTTTTCCATCTCCCTTGTCCTCTCCTTGATCCCTGAAACTGACTCACTGGTCATACCACCACGTTATCAGAGTGTGAACAGGTGGTACAGCTGAGACTAAAGTCGGCTGGTCGCCTCCCCCTCCCTTTGTCACACTGGGAGCTGCATGAGTGCCGCAAGCCAGCAGAGGACGCTGTCATGTCAACCCTGTTCAATTTTGCCAGACCACCGTTCGACCGACTGGGCGAGGAGGCGCGCGAGCGGCTCTCCCGTCACCTCTCGCTCTGCTATTTTCGGGCCGGGGATCTGCTGCTCAAGGAGGGGGACGAGCCTCCCGGCCTCTATCTCATCATCAAGGGGGCGGTGGAAGAGTCGGCCCCTCACCACCAGTTTGGTGATTACGGGGTCGATGATCTGTTCGATGTGCGCGCCCAGTTTGATGGTCGCTGCCGCCACCGCTTCACCGCACTGGAAGATAGCCTCTGCCAGCTCATTCCTCGCCACACCTTTCTGGCGCTCTGTGAGAAGGATCCGCAGTTTGCCAGCTACTTCACCGCCAATCTGGCCGAGCGCCAGCGCCAGCAGGAGCAACGCGAACAACTGGGTCAGAAGAATCTGGCGGAATTTATCCTGACTCGCATCGAACCGGGCCACCTGCAAGCACCGCTTATCGTCGACAGCAAGCTGTCACTGCTGGCGGCGACCGAAGCCATGGTGAGCAAGGGAACCGATTGCCTGCTCTACCCGGCCCACGACGGCTCTCTCACGCTGGCAACCCGCAAGACCTTGCTCCACGCCCTGACCCTCAAGGGATTGCCGCTGACGGCCCCCCTCTCGGTGCTGACCCCCACGCCCCTGATTGGTCTGCCGCTGGAGAGCTATCTGTTTGATGCCCTGCTGCTGATGACCCGCCATCGCATCAAGCGACTGGTGGTGTGGCGTGGCAACGAAGTGGCGGGTATCTTGCAACTGACTCAGGTGCTGGGGCTCTTCTCGACCCACTCCCACGTGCTGACCCTGCGCATTGCCCGAGCCGACAGCCTGCCGGCACTGGAGGCGGTGGCCCGCGAACAGCAACAATTGACCCGCTCCCTGTTTGCCCAGGGGATCCACACCGCCTTTTTGATGAAGCTCATCGCCACCATCAACGAGCAGCTGATCGCCAAAGCCTTTGCGCTGGTGATCCCCCCCGAGGTGCAGGATAAGGTTTGCCTGCTGATGCTGGGCTCGGAGGGGCGTGGCGAGCAGATCCTCAAAACCGATCAGGACAACGCCCTGATCCTGCCAGAGGGGCTGGCATGGCCCACCCAGGCAGCCGATCTGGCCGAATTCAGCGCCCTGCTGGAGCGCCTCGGCTACCCGCTGTGCCCCGGGCAGGTGATGGTGAACAATCCGGCCTGGGTAAAAACAGGCATCGAGTGGCAAAGCGCCATTGCCTGCGCCTGCACCACGGCAAAAGAGGATGAGCTGCTCTGGCTCGCCACCCTGGCCGATGCTCACCCCATCGCGGGGGATCGACAGCTCCATCTGCCGGTTGCCAGAGCACTGCGCGAGAAGTTGGCGGACAGACGGGATCTGCTGGCGGAGATGGTGCGACCGGCCGTGGCCTTTCATGCCCCCCTCACCCTGTTTGGCAGGCTGGAGCAGCCACCGGAAGGGCTGGACCTGAAGCGAGGCGGCCTGTTCCCGCTGGTGCACGGCATCCGCATGCTGGCCCTTGAGGCAGGCATTCTGGAGACTTCAACCTTGGGGCGTATCGATGCACTGGTGGCCGCCGAGCGGCTCAGTGCCGACTATGGCAGCAATCTGGCGGAGGCCTTCCGGCTCTTTATCCGACTGAGGCTGCGCAGCCAGCTAAAGGGAGGCAATAGTCGGGTGCAGACAAACGAGCTTAGCCACAGCGAGCGGGATCTGCTGCGCCAGGCGCTGCATCAGGTGAAGAAGTTCCAGCAGTGGCTCACCTTGCACTTTCGTCTGAGACAATAGCCATGTTGAGCCGCGCTCGACGCTACTGGTATGGCCGTGCGTTCCGAACTGGCGAGTTCACGCCTCTCTTTGCCACCCCACCGAAAGATGAACGGATCGCCCTCGATTTCGAGACCACCAGTCTCGATCCCGAGCAGGCCGAGATCGTCTCCATCGGAGCGGTGCGCATTCAGGGTAACCGGCTGCTAACCGGCGAGGCCCTCGCCATCAAGGTGCAGCCACCGGCCAGCCTGACCAGTCAATCTGTGGTGATCCACGGTCTGCGCCATCAGGATCTGCAACAGGGAATGGAGCTGGAAGCCGCGCTGCGCCTGCTACTCGACTATATCGGCCCGCGCGAACTGGTGGGCTATCACATCGCCTACGACCTGCGCATTCTCAATCTTGCCTGCCAGAAATTGTGGGGATTGACCCTGCCCCAGCGAGGGATCGAGGTGAGCCAGCTCTATCACGACCACCTCTATCGCCGCTATCCCGATGCGGCCATTGACCTCCACTTAAGTGCCATCTGCAGCCACCTTGAACTCCCATCCCTGCCCGCCCACGACGCCCTTGCCGATGCCACCACGGCCGCGCTCATCTACCTGCGCCTGACCTGCGGCTCGCCGCTCACTTATCCCAAAGTCTAATTGTCGAGAAATAACATTTAATTCACATTTTGCTTACATGAGCAGATTGCCTGCTCGTCGGGGTTACCCCATCCACCGCTGACACTCATGTCATGGAGAACTGCAATGGAACAGCAAAGCTATCTGAGGATCCAGCAAGATCCCAACTTCCAGGAGCTGGTCGCCAAACGCCAGCGTTTTGCCTGGGCCCTCTCGGCTCTGATGCTGGGACTCTACCTGGCGTTTATTCTGCTCATCGCCTTTGCCCCCGGTTGGCTCGGCACCCCGCTCAGCGACAGCACCACCGTCACCCGTGGCATTCCGGTCGGGGTGGGACTGATCCTCTCCTCCTTCGTGTTGACCGGCATCTATGTGTTTCGGGCCAACGGCGAGTTTGACGAGCTGAATCAGAAGATCCTCAAGGGAGTGCAGTCATGAGCGCAAAAAGCATGAAAGGCAAGTGGCTGCTGTTGGCCTCACTGGCCTCCTCCCCCCTGCTGGCAGCGGATGCGCTGACCGGCGAGGTACAACGCCAACCCCTCAATGTATCGGCCATCGTGATGTTCGTGGTCTTTGTGGCCGCCACCCTGTTCATCACCTATTGGGCCTCCAAGCGCAACCGCTCGGCTTCCGACTACTATGCGGCCGGTGGCCGTATCACCGGCTTCCAGAACGGTCTGGCCATCGCCGGTGACTATATGTCCGCCGCCTCCTTCCTCGGGATCTCCGCGCTGGTCTACACCTCCGGCTACGATGGCCTGATTTACTCCATCGGTTTTCTGGTGGGCTGGCCCATCATTCTGTTCCTGATCGCCGAGCGGCTGCGCAACCTCGGCAAATATACCTTTGCCGATGTCGCCTCCTATCGTCTCAAGCAGACTGAAGTGCGTACCCTCTCCGCCTGTGGTTCGCTGGTGGTGGTCGCCCTCTACCTGATCGCCCAGATGGTCGGTGCCGGCAAACTGATCGAGCTGCTGTTTGGCCTGCAATACCATGTGGCCGTGGTGCTGGTCGGTATCCTGATGGTGCTCTACGTGCTGTTTGGCGGCATGCTGGCCACTACCTGGGTGCAGATCATTAAGGCAGTGATGCTGCTCTCCGGTGCCAGCTTCATGGCCATCATGGTCATGAAATCGGTCAACTTCGATATCGGTGCCCTGTTTAGCGAAGCGGTCAAGGTGCACGAGAAAGGGATCGCCATCATGAGCCCAGGTGGCCTGGTTGCTGACCCCATCTCCGCCATCTCGCTCGGTCTGGCATTGATGTTCGGTACCGCCGGTCTGCCCCATATCCTGATGCGTTTCTTCACCGTGAGCGATGCCAAAGAGGCGCGTAAATCGGTGTTCTACGCCACCGGCTTTATCGGCTACTTCTACATCCTCACCTTCATCATCGGCTTTGGCGCCATCTTGCTGGTGAGCACCAACCCGGCCTTCAAGGACGCCACCGGCGCCCTGCTGGGCGGCACCAACATGGCGGCAGTCCATCTGGCCAATGCGGTCGGTGGCAGCCTGTTCCTCGGCTTCATCTCCGCCGTGGCATTTGCCACCATTCTGGCGGTAGTTGCCGGATTGACCCTGGCGGGAGCCTCTGCGGTCTCCCATGACCTCTATGCCAGTGTGCTGAAGAAGGGCAAGGCCAACGAGACGGATGAACTGCGCGTCTCCAAAATGACGACTCTGGTGCTGGGTGTGGTTGCCATTGGTCTGGGGATCCTGTTCGAGAAGCAGAACATCGCCTTCATGGTGGGTCTGGCCTTCTCCATCGCCGCCAGCTGCAACTTCCCGGTACTGTTCCTCTCCATGTTCTGGTCACGCCTGACCACCCGTGGCGCAGTCTACGGTGGCTGGCTGGGGCTGGTGAGCGCAGTGACCCTGATGATCCTGGGCCCGACTGTGTGGGTGAAAGTGTTGGGCCATGCCCAGGCCATCTTCCCCTACGAATACCCTGCCCTCTTCTCCATGGGGTTGGCCTTCGTCGGGATCTGGTTCTTCTCCATCACCGACAGCTCCCAGAACGCCGCCGACGAACACGCCAAGTTCCTGCCGCAGTTCGTTCGCTCCCAAACCGGGCTGGGGGCCTCTGGCGCTACCTCCCACTAACAGATCAAGTTCATCCTTCCAAGCCGGCCTCGCGCCGGCTTTTTTTATTGCCCATCAATCGGCTGCACGCCCCGCTTGCCCCGATCAAGATCACACTTCTCGCTAAAACTTTCGGGGGATCTGTGCCATAATGCGCGCCATTTGACAGACCAATCGGGACACATACCTTGTTAAGTAGCAACAACATCACCATGCAGTTCGGCGCCAAGCCGCTGTTTGAGAACATCAACGTCAAGTTTGGCGGCGGCAACCGCTATGGCCTTATCGGCGCCAACGGCTGTGGCAAGTCCACCTTTATGAAGATCCTCGGTGGTGATCTGGAGCCCACTGGCGGTAATGTGAGCCTGGACGTCAACGAGCGCATCGGTAAGCTGCGTCAGGATCAGTTCGCCTACGAAGATATGCGCGTACTGGACGTGGTCATGATGGGTCACACCGAGCTGTGGGCAGCCATCGCCGAGCGCGATGCCATCTACGCCAACCTCGAAGCCACCGACGAAGACTATATGAAGGCCGCTGAGCTGGAAGGTCTGGTCGCCGAATATGACGGCTACACCGCCGAAGCGCGCGCAGGCGAGCTGCTGCTGGGTGTCGGCATTCCCCTTGAGCAGCACAACGGCCCGATGAGCGAAGTGGCGCCGGGCTGGAAACTGCGGGTGCTGCTGGCACAGGCGCTCTTCTCCAACCCCGATATCCTGTTGCTGGACGAACCGACCAACAACCTGGACATCAACACCATTCGCTGGCTGGAGCAGGTGCTCAACGATCGTGAAAGCACCATGATCATCATTTCTCACGACCGTCACTTCCTGAACTCCGTCTGTACCCACATGGCGGATCTGGACTACGGAGAACTGCGCGTTTACCCGGGCAACTACGACGACTACATGCTGGCCGCCACCCAGGCGCGCGAGCGTCTGCTGGCCGACAACGCCAAAAAGAAGGCCCAGATCGCCGATCTGCAATCCTTCGTCTCCCGTTTCAGCGCCAACGCCTCCAAGTCCCGTCAGGCGACCTCCCGTCTCAAGCAGATCGACAAGATCAAGATTGAGGACGTCAAGGTCTCCAGCCGCCAGAACCCCTTCATCCGCTTCGAGCAGGACAAAAAGCTCTATCGCAACATCCTGGAAGTGGAAGGTGTATCCAAGGGTTATGGCGACGGTCCCCTGTTCAAGGGCCTCAACATGATGATGGAAGTGGGCGAGAAGGTCGCCATTCTGGGTACCAACGGTATCGGTAAATCGACTCTGATCAAGACCTTGGTGGGCGCACTGGCTCCGGATACCGGCACCATCAAGTGGTCCGAGAACGCCCAGATCGGTTACTACGCTCAGGATCACGCCGAAGACTTCGACACTGATCTCAACGTGTTCGACTGGATGGCCCAGTGGAAACAGGAGAACGAAGACGAGCAGGCTGTACGCTCCATACTGGGCCGTCTGCTGTTCTCTCAGGACGACATCAAGAAACCGGTCAAGGTGCTCTCCGGTGGTGAACAGGGTCGCATGCTGTTCGGCAAGCTGATGATGCAGCGCCCCAATATCCTGATCATGGATGAGCCGACCAACCACCTGGACATGGAATCCATCGAATCCTTGAACATGGCGCTGGAGCTCTACCAGGGGACCCTGATCTTCGTCTCTCACGACCGCGAATTCGTCTCCTCCCTGGCGACCCGCATCCTGGAGCTGACCGAAGATGGCATCCGCGACTTCGGCGGCACCTACGAGGATTACCTGCGCACCCAGGGCGTGGTATAACCCCGCTCTGCGCAATGCAAAACCGGCACTCAGGTGCCGGTTTTTTTATATCCCGTTTTTAGACGACTGAGATGGCGTATAACCGCGGTGTGACTACACGCCACAGAGCAGAGAGCAGAGAGCAGAGAGCAGAGAGCAGAGAGCAGAGAGCAGAGAGCAGAGCTTGAATATCTCCCCTCTTGCTCACAGATAAAAAAACGGCTCCATCAAGGAGCCGTTTTCAATGGATTGCGCAGTGCCGATTACTCGACGGTCGCTTCCACACTGGTGAAGTACTCGATCTTGGCTGCTTTGCGCAACTCGTCGATCAGAGACTTGTAATCCACCTGGGCTTTGCCCTGACCCAGCTGAGCTTGCAGCATGGCGGCCATACCGGACGCAGCGGCAGGGACGTTGACCTTGTCCAGCGCAACTACCACGCGATCACCATTGTTCTCTGCAACCAACCCGACACTGGGCTTGCCATCTTTGGGATGGGGCAACATAAAGGCTTCTGTGACCAGATTCTCATCCATCGCCCGTTCGAAGCGGGAAACCCCTTTGTGGGTTTCTACTTTCAGCCCCAAAGCAGCCAGGTCCCCATCTATGCTCTCACCGACCTTCAGCTTGTCCAGCAAACCCTGAGCCTTGCCACGGGCCACTTCGCTAGCCTTGTCATGCTTGATGGCGGCAATCACCTGCTCTTTCACCTCGGCCAACGGCTTGACCGCTTTGGGCTTGTGACCGGTGATGTGCAGTACCAGCGCCTTGCCATCGCTGAGTTCGATCACGTCGGAGTTGGTGTTGTCCTCGCGCAACTGCTCGGAAAACGCCACAGAAAGCACCTTGGGATCGTTCAGCGGTGCTGGGGCATTTGTTTGAGTGAAGTAATCGGTAGAATCGACCTTCATCCCCATTGCCTCGGCAGTCAGATCCAGCGAGTCCGGGTTCTCGAAGCTATGGTCAGCCATCTTCTGCTGCTCAGCAAAGAATTTCTCCTTGGCCTTGTCAGCTTGCAGACGAGTGATGGTCTCTTCCTTCACATCGGCAAACGGCTTGGTCTGGGCAGCTTGAACCCCCAGCAGCTTGATGATGTGGAAACCGAACGGGCTCTTCACTACGGTGGAGAGATCACCAGCCTTGTTCAGGGCAAAGGCCGCCTTCTCGAAAGCCGGATCCATCACCCCTTTCTCGAACCAGTCCAGCTCGCCGCCTTTTTTGGCAGAGAAGGTATCGGAGGAGTCAGCCTTGGCCAATGCAGCAAAATCATCTCCAGCTTTGGCTTTGGCCAATACGGCCTCGGCCTTCTGCTCAGCCGCTTTCTCATCCTTGCCAAACGGGATCAGAATATGAGCCACGTGGCGACGCTCGGCACGCTGGAACAGATCCTGGTGCTGATCGTAGTAATCCTGGGCATCCTGCTCGGTGACCTTGATATCTTTGGCGAGGTTGGCGGCGTCCAGCAGCAGATAGTCGACCTTGACCTGCTCGTCGTTCATGAAACGGGCACCATTGGTCTTGTAGTACTGCTCCAGCTCGTTGTCGGAGACCTGAACGTCAGCCATGTAGTTGGCGGCAGCCAGACGAACCAGGCGCAGATCGCGAGTCTGGTTGTAGAGCTTGTCGAGCTGCTCCGCTTCACCCTTGAGAGAGAATTCGGTGCCCAGCAGGGCGCTCATCAGCTGTTGACGCACCATATCCTGACGCAGGGAGTCACGGAACATTTCGGGAGTCATACCAGCACGACGGATCAACTGAAGATAGCGGTCATTGTTGAACTTGCCGTTCTCGGCAAACTCCGGCATCGCTACGATGGCCTGCTTGATCTGTTCATCGCTGATGCGCAGACCCAGTTCACGGGCCTTGCTGTCCAGCAGCGCCTGATCGATCAGCCGATCCAGCACGCCACGGCGGAACTGTTTCATGTAATCGGGGTTCGCGGCCAGCTGGCTGAATGCCTCTCCCATCTGGGATTCCATGCGGGCGCGCTCGTTACGGTAGGCATTTTCCAGTGCCGCAGCACTGATCTCGGTGCCATTGACGGTGGCGGGGGCGGTACGGGCCGGGCCGTTCAGGTAACTACCTACACCAGCCAAGGCAAAGGAGAGGATGATCAGGCCCAAGATAACCTTGGCTACCTTGCCCTGCGCCCCTTCGCGTAGTTTATCCAACATCATGTTTGTACTTATGCTCCCGAACTCGATGGGCGTAAACAATAAAAAGGCGCACCGATTGCGATGCGCCTTGGTCAATCAGTATGAGAGAAGACTCTCTAACTTGTCTGGTCTGCGACCAAGGACGGTAGCCGACGGATATCAGCGACCGACTTAGTTAACAGCGTCTTTCAGGGCCTTACCAGCTTTGAAGGCAGGAACTTTACCAGCAGCGATTTCGATGGTCGCGCCAGTCTGCGGGTTACGGCCTGAACGGGCAGCACGCTCGCGTACAGCGAAAGTACCAAAACCGACCAGAGCAACCTGGTCACCCTCTTTCAGCGCTTCACCAACAGCATCAATGAAGGCATCCAATGCACGGCCAGCGGCAGCTTTGGAGATATCGGCACCGTCTGCAATCTTGTCAATCAGTTGAGATTTATTCACTCTTATATTCCCCTTTTATCGAACACCGCTGCGGCGCTGATTTCCCTGGCCACAACAAGTGGAGGTTTTATAGCAAGCCTCCTGATCAGTTGCAAGTGACAATCTGGCGCAAACCCGCGCCACACAACGCATTGCGACTCATCACGAGTACCCGATCGGTGGTCAAGGCTACTTCCGTTATCGGGCGCATGCAAGCCTTAACCACCCGCCGAATGCGCCAAATTTGCGGCGCATCAACATTTACACGACAGAAACGCGCTCAAACCCCTGCGGATTGTCCTGCAACGCCAATTCCAGCACCTCGTCAATCCAGCGAACAGGATAAATTTCAAGGTCTTGTTTGACGTTTGCCGGGATCTCCTCAAGGTCACGCTCGTTCTCTTTCGGAATAAGCACTCGCTTGATGCCGCCACGGTGGGCTGCCAGCAACTTCTCCTTCAGACCACCAATGGGTAGTACTTCGCCGCGCAAGGTGATCTCTCCTGTCATCGCCACATCAGCACGAACCGGATTACCGGTCAAGCTGGAGACCAGTGCGGTACACATGGCGATACCGGCGCTCGGACCATCTTTCGGGGTGGCCCCTTCCGGCACGTGCACGTGGATATCACGCTTCTCGTAGAAGTCGGCGTTGATGCGCAGCTTCTCGGCACGGGTGCGCACCACCGTCATCGCCGCTTGAATGGACTCCTGCATCACTTCACCGAGGGAACCGGTATAAGTGAGCTTGCCCTTGCCCGGCATGTTGGTGGTCTCGATGGTGAGCAGATCGCCCCCCACTTCGGTCCACGCCAGACCACACACCTGACCCACCTGATTCTGGTCGGTGGCCTTGCCGTAATCGAAACGCTGCACCCCGAGGAACTCCTTGAGGTTCTCCTGATTGACCTGAACATGCTTGATGCTCTTGTCCAGCAGGATGCGTTTGACCGCCTTGCGACAAATCTTGGAGATCTCGCGCTCCAGACTCCGCACCCCCGCCTCGCGGGTGTAGTAGCGGATCACCCCGACCAGGGCAGAATCTTCGATGGTGATCTCGGACTCTTTCAGGCCGTTGCGCTGGATCTGCTTGGCAACCAGATGCTGCTTGGCAATGTTGAGCTTCTCATCTTCGGTGTAACCGGAGAGACGGATCACTTCCATCCGGTCCAGCAACGGGCCCGGGATGTTCATGGAGTTGGAGGTGGCCACGAACATCACGTCCGACAGGTCATAATCCACTTCCAGGTAGTGATCGTTGAAGCTGTTGTTCTGTTCCGGATCCAGCACTTCCAGCAAGGCGGATGCGGGATCGCCGCGCATGTCCGAGCTCATCTTGTCGATCTCGTCGAGCAGGAACAGCGGGTTCTTCACACCGACTTTCGCCATCTTCTGGATGAGTTTGCCAGGCATGGAACCGATATAGGTACGGCGGTGACCGCGGATCTCCGCTTCGTCACGCACCCCACCGAGGGCCATCCGCACATATTTACGGCCCGTCGCCTTGGCGATAGATTGGCCAAGGGAGGTCTTGCCCACACCGGGAGGCCCAACCAGACAGAGGATGGGGCCCTTGAGCTTGTTCACCCGTGCCTGTACCGCCAGATATTCAAGGATGCGATCCTTGACCTTCTCCAGGCCATAGTGATCGGCATCCAGCACCTCTTGCGCCTTGCCAAGGTCTTTCTTGACCTTGGAGCGCGCTTTCCACGGCACCTGAACCATCCAGTCCACATAGCTGCGCACCACGGTAGCCTCGGCAGACATGGGCGACATCATTTTCAACTTGGCAAGCTCGGCCTGCGCCTTTTCACGGGCATCTTCCGGCATGCCAGCCTCTTCAATCTTGCGATTGAGGGCTTCAAACTCATCCGGGCTATCTTCCAGCTCACCCAGCTCTTTCTGGATGGCCTTCATCTGCTCGTTTAGGTAATACTCGCGCTGGCTCTTTTCCATCTGCTTCTTGACGCGAGTACGGATGCGCTTCTCGACCTGCAGCAGGTCAATTTCCGACTCCATCATCGCCATCAGGAATTCGATGCGCTCGGAGACAGAGACAATCTCCAGCACCTTCTGCTTGTCTTCCAGCTTGAGCGGCATGTGGGCCGCCATGGTGTCAGCCAGACGCGCAGCATCGTCGATCGCCGAGATCGAGGTCAGTACCTCGGGCGGGATCTTCTTGTTGAGCTTGATATAGCCTTCAAACTGGCCGATGGCGGAGCGAACCAGCACTTCCTGATCCTTCTCCTCAATGGCTTGGGAGGGGATGTACTGGGCCTCGCAGACAAAGAAATCCTTGTCGTCGATCATCCGCTCCAGGCGGGCACGCTGTCCCCCCTCTACCAGCACCTTGACGGTGCCGTCCGGCAGCTTGAGCATCTGCAGAATATTGGCCACTGTCCCGACGGAGAAGATCTCCTCCACCGTCGGCTCGTCGGTTGACGCATCCTTCTGGGCCACCAGCAGAACTTTCTTGTCCTGCTCCATGGCCGCTTCCAGACAGCGAATGGATTTTTCCCGCCCCACAAAGAGTGGAATGACCATGTGGGGGTAAACCACCACGTCACGAAGAGGCAGGACGGGAATCTCGATGCGTTCTGAACGCTCTAGGTTCATATATGTCCTCTCGGCTTGTTATACCGTTGGCAAAGCGCTTGGCTGAGTATATGGGGGCGCAGAGATGAGATTCAATCGCCGAAACCGCAAAAAGCATGAAAGGGGCAAAAAGCCCCTTCCATTTGATTAAAAATCAGACATTTACTCTGATGCAGCAGCCTGGGTCTCGGGATTTTCGTAGATCATCAAGGGCGCAGAGTCCCCTTTGATCACGGTCTCGTCGATCACCACCTTGCTGACCCCTTCCAGAGAAGGCAGGTCATACATGGTATCCAGCAGTACGGCTTCCACGATGGAACGCAGACCACGAGCACCGGTTTTACGCTCCATCGCCTTGCGGGCTATGGCGTTGAGTGCGTCGTCACGGAACTCGAGCTCAACCCCTTCCAGATCGAACAACGCAGCGTACTGTTTGGTCAGTGCGTTTTTCGGCTCTTTCAGGATCTGGATAAGGGCAGCCTCGTCCAGTTCGGTCAGGGTCGCGACCACCGGCAGACGGCCGATAAACTCGGGGATCAGACCATACTTGATCAGATCTTCCGGCTCTACCTTGGCGAAGGTCTCGCTCAGGGTGGCCTTGGCATCCTTGGATTTTACCTCGGCGCCAAAACCGATACCGGTCCCCTTCACGGAACGCTGCTCGATCACCTTGTCCAGACCGGCAAAGGCACCACCACAGATGAAGAGGATCTTGGAGGTATCAACCTGCAAAAACTCCTGCTGCGGGTGCTTGCGACCACCTTGCGGTGGCACGGAAGCGATGGTTCCTTCGATCAGCTTGAGCAGTGCCTGCTGTACCCCTTCCCCGGAGACATCGCGGGTGATGGAGGGATTGTCCGACTTGCGGGAGATCTTGTCGATCTCGTCGATGTAGACGATGCCACGCTGAGCCTTTTCTACGTCGTAGTCGCACTTTTGCAGCAGCTTCTGGATGATGTTCTCCACGTCCTCGCCCACGTAACCTGCTTCGGTCAGGGTGGTCGCATCGGCCATGGTGAACGGCACATCCAGCAGGCGAGCCAGAGTCTCGGCAAGCAGGGTCTTGCCGCTGCCGGTCGGGCCAATCAGCAGGATGTTGGATTTGCCAAGCTCCACACCACTGTTTTCGCCGCTGTTGCGCAGACGCTTGTAGTGGTTGTAGACGGCAACGGCCAACACCTTCTTGGCATACTCCTGCCCGATCACATAGTCATCGAGATGAGCGCGGATCTGATGAGGGGTCGGCAGCTCGTTACCATCGCGCTTGGGCGAGATCTCGCGGATCTCTTCGCGGATGATGTCGTTGCACAGCTCGACACACTCATCGCATATGTAGACGGAAGGGCCAGCGATCAGCTTGCGCACTTCATGCTGGCTTTTGCCGCAAAAAGAGCAGTAGAGCAGCTTATCACCCTCACCCTTGCGTTTTTCTGTCATTCAGCAACCTCGTTTTATCAATAGAGGATGGATCGGCCTGTTGAGTTTACAACAGACCGGGACACCCTGCTCAGCTACGCTGGCTCAGGACACCGTCTACCAAGCCATAGGCCACAGCCTGCTCGGCGGACATGAAGTTGTCACGATCGGTGTCACGCTCGATAGTAGCCATGTCCTGACCGGTGTGGAACGCCAGGCGCTCGTTCAGGGTATTTTTAATCTTCAGGATCTCCTGGGCGTGGATCTGGATATCAGATGCCTGCCCCTGGAAGCCACCCAGCGGCTGGTGGATCATCACACGGGCGTTAGGCAGGCAGAAACGCTTGCCCTTGGCGCCACCAGCCAGCAGGAAGGCACCCATGGAACAGGCCTGCCCCATGCAGACGGTGCTGACATCCGGCTTGATGAACTGCATGGTGTCGTAGATGGACATGCCCGCAGTCACCGAACCACCCGGCGAGTTGATGTAGATATAGATGTCCTTGTCCGGATTCTCGGACTCGAGGAACAGCAGTTGGGCAACCACCAGATTGGCCATGTGATCTTCAACCTGACCGGTCAGGAAGATCACCCGCTCTTTCAGCAGACGGGAGTAAATATCGTAGGAACGTTCACCCTTGGCAGTCTGTTCGACCACGATGGGGACCAGCGCATTGCTGGGAGAATCGGTCATATCGTTATAGTTCTTGTACATAAGGCATTGTCCCTAAAATAAAATGGCCCGAGTGGAGATCACACGAGCCATTATACTTAACAGTCTTGACCTTAAGTCAAATGTTCTTAGGCAGCGGCGCCAGACTTGTTGATCACTTCGTCAAAGGCAACTTCTTTTTCGGTCACTTGCGCTTTGGACAGGATCAGGTCGATGGCTTGATCTTCTACTGCCAGGTTACGAACGCCGTTCAGCATCTGTTCGTTCTTCTGGTAGTACTCGATCACTTCCTTCGGATCTTCGTAGGCAGTCGCCATGGACTCGATGATGCTGTTTACACGGGCATCGTCAGCCTTGATCTCGTTGGTGCGGATCACGTCCCCCAGCAGCAGGCCTACACGTACACGACGCTCGGCTTGAGCCTGGAACAGTTCAGCCGGCAGCTCGGGAGCGTTGCCGCCCTGGAAACCACCGAAGCGCTGCAGAGCCTGCTGACGCAGTGCGTCGATCTCTTGAGCAACAGCTGCTTTCGGCAGGTCGATTTGGTTGGCTTCAACCAGACCGTTCAGAACCTGCTCTTTCACGCTGTTTTTCAGGGCTTGAGCCAGTTCGCGTTCCATGTTCTTGCGCACTTCGGCTTTCAGCTCTTCAACAGAACCGCTTTCGATACCGAAACGCTTCACGAACTCTTCGGTCAGCTCAGGCAGGATCTGCTCTTCAACCTTGATCAGCTTGGAAGCGAACTTGGCTTCTTTGCCTTTCAGGTTTTCAGCGTGGTAGTCAGCCGGGAAGGTCACTTCGATGGTGAACTCGTCGCCCGCTTTCTTGCCCAGGATGGCGTCTTCGAAGCCCGGGATCATACGGCCAGCGCCCAGGACCAGGTTGAAGCCTTCAGCTTTGCCGCCGTCGAACTCTTCACCGTCGATGGAACCGACGAAGTCCATGGTCACACGCATGCCATTGGCAGCAGCAACATCGGCATCAGCCCAAGTAGCGTGCTGCTTGCGCAGGGTGTCGATCATGTTGGCCAGATCTTCATCCTTCACGGTCGCAACCGGCTTCTCGACCTTGATGGTCTCAAGACCTGCAACTTCGAACTCCGGATACACTTCAAAAGTGGCGGTGAATTCGAAATCCTGACCCTCTTTGATCTCTTTCGGATCCATGGTCGGGGCACCGGCCGGGCTCAGTTTGTTTTCGATGATGGCTTTGATGAAGTTGCTCTGCATCATTTCATCAGCAACGCGGGCGTGAGCCATGGCGCCGAACATCTTCTTGATGATGGCAACCGGAGCCTTGCCAGGACGGAAACCGTCGATGCGACGAGTTTTGGCCAGGCCATTCAATTCTTTACGCACAGCGGCGTCTACGGTAGCAGCCGGTACAGTGATGGTAAGACGGCGTTCCAGACCCTGGGTTGTCTCTACAGAAACTTGCATTCTTCTACCTCGTTCAACTCAGCACTGTGTGCTGACCCTTTATTGCCCCTGGGCAAAGCCCGGAGTCTTCCTGTTTATAAAGACAACGATATGTCTTTGTGATGAGAAAATATGACGCGGCATTATAGCGGCGCACTTTGGTCGAGTCGAGCCACACATCCCCCACATTGAGCGGCGTGCAAGCACAATTCGTGCAAAACTGCCCTTTATATGGGGAGAGAGGACCTCTAGTTCAACCATCCAGTGAGGATAATTTTGCGTTTGCTCACCTTTTTTCATCCGAACGCCGCTTTATTACCCATCTTTCGCCGAAAAACAGCCCACCGTTGCGGGCGGCGACTCAATTTGACCAGCCAAATGGCGATTGGACCAATCAACCATTGCGTCCCTACCCCTCCCTCGTTATGGTGGCAACCAAATTGATGATCTGGAGTCACTCACATGGCCTTTTTCCGCTTCTTGTTCAATCTGCTCTGGTTTGTACTGGGAGGTGTCTTTATGGGCCTGGCCTGGTGGCTGGCCGGTCTTATCTGCTTTATCTCGCTGGTCGGCATCCCCTGGGGACGTGCCTGCTTCGTGATCGGCACCTTTACCTTCTTCCCGTTTGGCAAGCAGGCCGTCAATCGCAAGACCATGACCGGCCAGAGCGATATCGGCACCGGCACGCTGGGACTGATTGGCAATATCCTCTGGTTCGTGCTGATCGGTGTCTGGCTGGCCATCGGCCACATCGCTTCCGCGCTGGCCTGCTTCGTGACCATTATCGGTATCCCGTTTGGTATTCAGCACCTCAAGCTGGCGCTGATCAGCCTGGCGCCCATTGGCCAGATGATTGTGACCAATCAGGAGGCGGAATCCGGCCGCTATATCCGCTAACAGTGGGAAATGCGCGGGCAGACGCTGCCCTGCAACGAAAAAAAGGGCAGACTAGGGTCTGCCCTTTTCTATTCTCTTTTGTTGAGGCCATCATGTTACCCAGCCATTTTTTCGCCAATCTCGCCCGCATGAAACTCATCTACCGCTGGCCCCTGATGCGCAACATCCAGCCGGAAAACATTGCCGAGCACAGCCTGCAGGTGGCCATGGTGGCCCATGCCCTCGGCATCATCAAAAATCGACTGTTTGGCGGCAGCGTGAATGCCGATCGCGCCGCCGTGATGGCCCTCTACCACGACAGCAGTGAAGTGCTGACCGGCGATCTGCCTACCCCGGTCAAATACTTCAACCCCGAAATTGCCCGCGAGTACAAGAAGATAGAACTGGCCGCCGAGCAGCGTCTACTTGGCATGCTGCCGCCGGAACTGGTGGAGGACTTTCGCCCCCTGCTCGATTCGGCAGCCCAGGATGACGAGCTGGCCAGGCTGGTCAAGGATGCCGACACCCTCTGCGCCTATACCAAGTGTCTGGAGGAGATCAACGCGGGCAACCGGGAGTTCGAACCGGCTCGCAAGCGCCTTGAAGCCATGCTGGCAGCGCGGATGAGCGATGAGATGCGCTACTTTATCGATATCTTTGTGGCCAGCTTCTCCCTGCCACTCGATGAGCTTAACGCTCACTAAGCCAGTCTACATGACCTGAAAACAGAAGGGCCCGCCGGTTTGCACCAGCGGGCCCTTCGTTCTTTATTGCGCATTAGATGCAACGCATCAGTGACCCAGCTCGCGAGATGGCACCAGACCGCTCGCCCGCCAGGCGGGATAGAGGGTCGCCACCAGGCTCATCAGGATGGCAGCGCCCGTCACGATAAGCAGATCCTGCATATGCAACTCGGTCGGCAAGAAGTCGATGAAGTAGATATCCGGATTGAGGAAGCGGTGGCCAATAAGCTTCTCGATGACACCCAGGATCTGGGTCAGCTTGCTCGAAAGCAGCCCGCCCAGCAGGGCGCCGAGCAGGGCGCCGGCCACGCCGTTGACCATCCCCTGAATGACGAAGGTGAGCCGGATCTGGCCGGGGCTCGCCCCCATGGTTTTCAGGATGGCGATCTCGCTGCGCTTCTCGTTCACCGCCATCACCAGGGTGGAGACGATATTGAAGCAGGCGACGGCCACCACCATCAGCATCACCACATACATGACGGTACGCACCATCTGGATGTCCTGATAGAGGTAGCCCTGGCTGTTCATCCAGCTACGGATGTAAACATGATGGGGGAACTGCTGTGCGGCGGCTACCGTGATGGATTGCGCCTTGAGCACATCGCTCACCCGCAGGCTAAAGCCCTCCACATCGCTGCCCATACCGGTGATCGCTTGCGCATCAGCCAGATGCATAAAGCCGAGCAGACCGTCTAGCTGACCGCCGATCTCCAGCAGCCCCACCACGGTCAGGGCTTCGCGCCGGGGATTCTTGATCCCGGTCTGATCACCCCCTTGTGGCAACAACAAGCCAAGAGTGTCCCCGACCTTGACTCCCAGTTTGTCGGCAATGGTCTTGCCAAGGATCACCCCACGCTCACCCGGTTGCAGCTCACGCAGGCCGCGGCCCGTCATGTATTTGCCCGCATCCGACAAATTGGCTTCCAGCTCCGGCAATACAGCGCGCAGTTGCACCCCCTTGAGGGCGGAGCCGTGCTCCAGCAGGCCATTGAGGCGAATGACCGGCGCAGCGGCCTCGACGCCCGGCTGGGCCAGCAGGTAGTCACGCAGACGAGGCCAATCCGGCAGCGGCCGCTCGACGGCGTCCAGCTCACCTTGCGGCACCACTGAAAGCACCCTGTCTTTGAGCTCCCGCTCGAAACCGTTCATGGCGGAGAGGCCCAAAATCAACGCCATCACCCCGAGGGCGATACCGATCAGGGAAGAGGCTGAGATAAAGGCGATAAACCCGTTGCGACGGCGGGAGCGGCTGTAACGCAGGCCCAGAAAGAGGGGCAGCGGTTTGAACATCAGGCAACCTCCGCCATCACGCCGCTCACCAAGGTCACCCGGCGATGGAGCTTGGCCGCCAGGCTCAAGTCGTGAGTCACCACCACAAACGCAGTGCCCAGTTCACGATTCAGTTCACACAGCAGTTCATACACCGCGGTGGCACTGGCGTGATCCAGATTGCCGGTGGGTTCGTCCGCCAATACCAGACTAGGTTCGTTGACCAGCGCCCGGGCGATCGCCACCCGCTGACGTTCACCGCCGGAGAGCTCGGACGGTCTGTGGTTGAGACGATGGGAGAGCCCTACCCGTCCCAGCATCCGGGTCGCCTTCTCGGTGGCAACCGCCACCGACTCACCGGCGATCAGCAGCGGCATGGCGGCATTTTCCAGCGCACTGAACTCGGAGAGCAGGTGGTGGAACTGGTAGACAAAGCCCAGCTCGCGGTTGCGAAAACGGGCCTGGGTGCGGCTGTCCCAATGGTGGATATCCTCCCCCTTGAACAGCACGGCGCCGCTGGAGGGGTTGTCCAGCGCCCCCATCAGATGCAGCAGAGTGGTCTTGCCGGAGCCGGAGCTCCCCACTACCGCCAGCATTTCACCGGGCGCAACGCAGAGATCGATCCCCTTGAGCACCTGAGTCTCCAGCTCCCCCTCTTTATAGACATGATTGAGCGCCTGGCAGCGCAGCAGAGGTTCACGGGATACGGCTTCATTCATAACAGGGGCTCCACTTACGCCAGTGACCACAGAGGCACCAGTAACAACGCCGGTACTCGCACCGGAGGTAACAACAGAAGATGTATTATTCACGGCATTACTCATAACGCAGCGCCTCGGCCGGTTTCACCCGTGCGGCGCGTGCCGCCGGGTAAAGGGTGGCACTGAAGCTCAGCAGCACAGCGCCCAGCAAGATGGTGATGACCTGAGCCGGCTCGACAATCACCGGCAGGCCACTGCCGCCAGCCGCCATATAGAGGTTGAGCCCCACTGCATTGAGCAGAGGGTTGAGACCCAGGGAGAGAGCAAGGCCCGCCAGTCCGCCAAACAGAGCGCCAATCACCCCGCTGGAGGCGCCAAGTACCATGAAGATTTTGACGATCCCCGATTCACTCATGCCCATGGTGCGCAGGATGGCCACTTCGCCCTCCTTGTCCGTCACCACCATCACCAGCGCGGAGAGGATGTTGAAGGTAGCGACAGCGATGATCAGCACCAGCATCAGCCCCATCATCCGTTTTTCCATGGCGACCGCCTGGAACAGCTCGCCCCGCTCGCGGCGCCAATCCTGCCACAGCAGCCCATCCGGCAACGGCGTCTTGATCACCTCGTCAGCGGCAAAGGGATCATCGAGCCAGAGGCGAATGCCACCGACGGTTTCTGGCGGCAGGCGCAGCAGCCGCTGGGCATCCCCTAGGGCGATCAGCGCAATCTGGTTATCCACATCGGCGCCGACCCCGAAGATGCCGGAGACGGTAAAGAGGCGCTGGGCCGGTACCCGGCCAAACGGGGTGAAGCGGGTCCCTTCGGTCAGGATCAGTCGAACCTGGTCGCCAATGGAGACATTGAGGCGACGTGCCACCCCCTGCCCCAGCACGATGCGGTAGTGGCCGGCCAGCAGGGTATCGAGGCGTCCCCCCAGCATCTGGCTATGGAGGATGTCATCCTTGGGCCACTTTGCAGGGTCGATGCCCTGCACACTCACCCCGGTCAGCTGGCCGGGGCTTTGCAGCATCCCTTCGCTGTCGAGCATGGGGGCCGAGGCGACCACATGGGGTAATTTGGCCAGATCCGGCAAGCCTTGCGGGTCGGCATCAATGCGGCCAGCCTGATTGGTCACCACCACATGGGGGATCACCCCGAGGATGCGCCCTTTGAGCTGCCCTTCGAAACCGTTCATCACCGAAATGACCACCATCAGGGCGGCAACCCCGATGGCGATGCCAAAGGTAGAGAACAGGGAGATAAATGAGACGAAGCGATTGCTGCGCTTCGAGCCTGCATAACGCAGGCCGATGGCCAGCGAAAGGGGCTGAAAAAGTCCGGTCTTCAAGGATATGTACGTTGCCAACAAAATAAGATACCGGATAATAAAGGGAAACCGTCCATGACAACAAGGGATAGCCTCCATGCAGGAACAGTTCTTCAGCGTCACTCATGCCACGCCGGTCAATGTGATCCCCATGCCGGCCGACTTCCACCTCCCCTCGCTGGAGGAGCTGGACGCTGAGCTGCCGGAGCCCTTTCGGATCTCTTCGGCCATTACCTCCATCGATCTGGTGACCACCCGCCTGCTGCGCAACCAGAACGAGTCGATGCACGACCTGATCGAGATCGTCAATCAGCAGTCCCGCAAGATCGACATGATCATGGGCTATGTGCTCTCCCTGCAGGACCATCCGGAGCAGCGCTTCCACACCCTGCGCTTCGGGGCTGGCCAGCTCACCTACCTGCACCCCTATCATGATCACGGGGATGCACCGCACCTGCACCAGATAGTGCGCCTCAAGATCTTCCTGCGGGAAGAGGCGGCCGCCATCTACTGCTATGGCCAGGTCAAACAGCTCGACGGCGGTGAACATGGCACCCATGTGCAGCTCGACTATGTACGGATCCGCGAAGATGACCGTGAACTGTTGGTTCGTGCCAGCCTCCACGTGCAATCGAAGCAGCTCAAGCTGCGCGCCCAAGAGCGTCAGCGCTAACCATAGCGAACGTCAGCGATAGATAACGTCAACGTTAAAAGAATCGAACCATGCCAATGACACTCCCCGCCTTGCCCGCCAAAGCGGGCCAAAAGATCACGCTCGGCCAGCTGGTCGGCAGCAGCCTCTCGCTGATTGCAGCCCGTCTCACCAGTGAAGCCAAGGGGCCGGTACTGCTTATTACCGCCGATACCCCGAGCGCCCTGCGCCTGGAGCAGGAGCTTCAGTATTTGCTGGCAGGCAAGCAGCCAGCCGATCAGTCCGTCCCCGTATTGCTGTTCCCCGATTGGGAGACCCTGCCCTACGACACCTTCTCTCCCCATCAGGACATCATCTCCCAACGGCTCGAGACTCTCTACAAGCTGCCGCAGATGAGCAAGGGGGTGCTGATTGTCCCCATCTCCACCCTGATGCTGCGCTGTGCCCCCCGGGTCTATCTCGACAAATACAGCCTGATGGTGAAGGCCGGTCAGCGCCTCAATCTGCAACAGCTGCGCGGGCGCCTGGCCGAAGCGGGTTACGTGGCGGTGGATCAGGTGCTGGAACATGGCGAATTTGCCGCCCGCGGCTCCCTGCTCGATCTCTTCCCCATGGGCAGTAGCAGCCCCTATCGCATCGACTTCTTCGACGATGAAGTGGACTCCATCCGCCCGTTCGATCCCGAGACCCAGCGCTCCAGCGAACCGGTCAAGACAGTCAGCCTGCTGCCCGCCCGGGAATACCCCACCGACGAGGCGGCCATCGAACTGTTTCGCGGCCAGTTCCGCGAGCAGTTCGAGCTGTCGCGGGCCGAGGGTTCCGTCTATCAGGAGGTGAGCAAGGGACGCTGGCCCGCCGGCATCGAGTACTATCTGCCGCTCTTCTTCAACCAGACCGCCAGCCTGTTTGACTACCTGCCGGAAGAGACCCTGCTGCTCACCGTGGGGGATATCTACCCCGCTGCCCAGCGCTTCTGGAACGATATCGGCCAGCGCTATGAAGACAGACGCTGGGACAACACTCGCCCACTGCTACCCCCGGCCCAGCTCTATCTGCCGGTGGAGCAGCTCTTTGCCGCCCTCGGCCAATATGGCGCGGTGCGGCTGCAAGAGGCCGCCACCGCGGGCGATGCCGGTCAGCACGATCTGCCCATCGAGGCGCTGCCCGACCTGCAACTCGATCACAGCAAGGAACAACCCCTGCTGGCGCTCAACCAGTTCCTGCAAGGTTTTGCCGGGCGCACCCTGTTTGCGGTGGAATCCGAGGGGCGGCGGGAGGTGCTCGGCGATCTGCTGGCGCGTATCTCGCTGCAACCCAAAGAGTTCCCCTCCCTCGACGCCTTTATGGCGAGCCCGGATCGACACGGCCTGCTGGTGGCACCGCTTGAGCGTGGCTTCCTTTGGCAGGAGGCTGGTCAGGATCCAATGGCGCTGATCACCGAGACCGAGCTGCTGGGCGGCAAAGTGCGCAGCAAGCGAGCACGGGAGAAGAGCAAAAATTTAAGCTCCGATGCGGTGATCAGAAACCTGGGCGAGCTGACCCAGGGTCAGCCGGTGGTCCATCTCGATCACGGGGTCGGCCGCTATCTGGGGCTGGAAACCATCGACGCCGGTGGCCTGCCCACCGAGTTTTTGACCCTCGAATATGCCGGCGGCGACAAGCTGTTCGTGCCGGTTACCAGTTTGCACCTTATCAGCCGCTATACCGGTTCTGATAACCCGCCCAGCCACAAGCTCGGCGGTGAAGCCTGGAGCAAGGCGCGGCGCAAGGCGGCGGAGAAGGTGCGCGACGTGGCAGCCGAGTTGCTGGATGTCTACGCTCATCGCGCCGCTCGCGCCGGTTTTGCCTTCAAGCACGACAAAGAGGCCTATCGCCAATTTGCCGCCAGCTTCCCGTTCGAGGAGACCGACGATCAGCTCAACGCCATCAATGCAGTGCTGGGGGACATGTGTCAGGCCAAGAGCATGGATAGACTGGTGTGCGGCGACGTCGGTTTCGGCAAGACCGAAGTGGCGATGCGGGCAGCGTTTGTGGCTGTACACGGCGGCAAGCAGGTTGCCGTGCTGGTGCCCACCACCCTGCTGGCGCAACAGCACTACGACAACTTCCGCGACCGCTTCGCCAACTGGCCGGTGCGGGTCGAGGTACTGAGCCGCTTCCGCTCCGCTAAAGAGCAGAGCGCAGTGATGAAGGAATTGGCCGAAGGCAAGGTGGACATCATCATCGGCACCCACAAGCTGCTCGGCTCCGAACTCACCTTCAAGGATCTGGGGCTGCTCATCGTCGATGAGGAGCACAGATTCGGGGTACGCCAGAAGGAGAAGATCAAGGCGCTGCGGGCCGATGTGGATATCCTCACCCTCACCGCCACTCCTATTCCACGCACCCTCAATATGGCAATGTCCGGCATGCGGGATCTCTCCATCATCGCCACGCCGCCCGCCAAGCGACTCGCCATCAAGACCTTCGTGCGCCAGCACGAACCGGCGGTGGTGCGCGAGGCTGTGCTGCGGGAACTCAAGCGCGGCGGTCAGGTTTACTACCTGCACAATGACGTGGAGAGCATCGAGAAGTGCGCCGCCGATCTTGCCGAATTAGTGCCCGAGGCCCGCATCGGCATCGCCCACGGCCAGATGCGCGAGCGCGACCTTGAGCGGATCATGTCCGACTTCTACCACCAGCGCTTTAACCTGCTGGTCTGCACCACCATTATCGAAACCGGCATCGACGTGCCGAGCGCCAACACCATCATCATGGATCGGGCGGATCATCTCGGACTGGCCCAACTGCACCAGCTACGGGGCCGGGTTGGCCGCTCCCACCATCAGGCCTACGCCTATCTGCTCACCCCCCATCCCAAGCTGATGACCAAGGATGCGGCCAAGCGGCTTGAGGCGATCGCCTCGCTTGAAGATCTCGGCGCCGGTTTTGCGCTGGCGACCCACGATCTGGAGATCCGTGGTGCAGGCGAACTACTCGGCGACGATCAGAGCGGCCAGATTGAATCAGTCGGCTTCACCCTCTACATGGAGATGCTGGAGCAGGCGGTCGAGGCGCTGAAAAATGGCAAAGAGCCGTCGCTCGAGCAGCTGATGAGCCAGCACACCGAGGTGGAGCTGCGCCTGCCTGCGCTGCTGCCGGATGACTATATTCCGGACGTCAACATGCGCCTCTCCATGTACAAGCGGATCGCCAGTGCGGCGGACGAGCAGGAGCTGCGCGAGCTGAAAGTGGAGCTGATCGACCGTTTCGGCCTCTTGCCGGAGGCGACCAAAACCCTGCTGGAGCTGGCTGCCTTCCGCCAGCGGGCCACCGCCCTTGGCATTCGCCGGGTGGAGATGAGCGAGCGCGGCGGCTATCTCGACTTCACCCAGGAGACCAAGGTTAATCCGGCCTATCTGGTCAAGCTGCTCTCCAGCCAGCCCCGGGTCTACAAGATGGACGGGCCGACCCGGCTGCGTTTCCAGGTGCCGACTCAGGACAGGGCCATGCGCCTGAAGTTGGTGGATGGCTTGCTGGCGGATCTGGCCAACAACAGCCTGTGAGTCTCTGCAACGCTGGCGTCGAGCCAGAGAGAGAATGCCAACTAAAACGGGAGCCAAATCGGCTCCCGTTTTTGATTTGCTATCTGACTACTGCGTACGTTCAGTTCTGATTGGCCGGATCCTCATGGGCAGAGAACTCGCGCATAAAGGCCTCGGCGCGCTCCACCATTTTGGTCGAGCCAACGAAGTAAGGGGTACGCTGGTGCAGCGCGGTGGGCTGGATATCCATGATCCGGCCAAAGCCATCGGAGGCCTTGCCACCGGCCTGTTCCACCAGAAACGCCATCGGGTTGCACTCATAGAGCAAGCGCAGCTTGCCATTCGGCGAGTTGGTGCCGGACGGATAGATGTAGATGCCGCCCTTGAGCAGGTTGCGATGGAAATCGGAAACCAGGGATCCGATATAGCGGGAGGTGTAGGGTCTGTGGGTCGCCTCATCGCGCTCCTGACAATATTTCAGGTACTTCTTCACCCCGTCCGGGAACTTGATGTAGTTGCCCTCATTGATGGAGTAGATCTTGCCCTCTTCCGGGATGCGGATGTTCTCGTGGGAGAGGCAGAAGCAACCGATGGAAGGATCGTAGGTAAAGCCGTTGACGCCAAAGCCGGTGGTGTAGACCAGCATGGTGGAGGATCCGTAAACCACATAACCGGCGGCGACCTGACGGTTGCCCGGTTGGAGGAAGTCCTCCAGCGTCACCGGCGATCCCTGCGGGCTCAATCGGCGGTAGATGGAGAAGATGGTCCCGACCGAGACGTTGACGTCGATATTGGAAGATCCATCGAGGGGGTCGATCAGCACCACATACTTGGAGTTTTTGGAGAGTGGTGAGTCAAAGGCCACGAAGTCCTCTTCCTCTTCCGAAGCCATACCACACACTTCGCCACGAGCTTCCAGTGCTGCCTTGAAACGTTCATTGGCGTAGACATCCAGCTTCTGCTGCACCTCACCCTGTACGTTTTCAGCGCCCATGGAGCCGATGATGTCAGCCAGCCCCGCCTTGTTTATCTCCCTGTTCACCACCTTGGCAGCGAGACGAATCGAGCTGAGCAACGAGGTCAACTCGCCGGTCGCAGTAGGATAATCTGCCTGCTTTTTGACGATGAACTCGCCCATGGTGATCATGTTTCGCATTTTTGGTCCTTTAAGATCATTTCCGTTGGCATTGAAAACGTTTGCAAGCATCGACAAAAAAAAGCCGATCCTCGGCCGCTTTGTTTTGTAACCTAATGTAACGTCTGTTTTTTATTTTTGCAGCGAATTAAGCAGCCTGATAAATAGCCAATTTCCCCTTGCCCGATGATCATTCATGCTTTTTGCACGGTGTCATTCGATTACTTGCCCCCCCTTAATTCGTGGTAATAACCTGCAGCAAGCCATAAGCTGACTGACCTTGAACCATTAAAAATGGAGTCTGATGGGCCTGTGCAGGCCTCAGCCATTGCCTCTTGAGATCCAATCGCCAATCCAGCACACTGATTTCGCTTTGGAAGCAAATAAAACTCAAGGATTATCAATGAACAAGACTCTCATTGCCGGCATGGTAGCCGGACTGTTTGCCCTTCCCGCCTGGGCTGCCCAAGTGCCTGCCGGTACCAAGCTGCTGCCAGATGCCCAACAAATCTATGTGACCAATATCGGCACCGAGCCCACTACCATCGACCCCCAGCTGGTGGAAGAGAGTGCCGGTAGCGAGATCGTCAACGATCTGTTTGAAGGGCTCTATGTACTGGATGGCAAGGGTAAACCCCAACCCGCAGGCGCTCTAAGCTACGACATCGACAACACCGGTACTGTATACACCTTCAAGCTGAGGCCGGAGGCCAAATGGTCAAACGGAGAGCCGGTCACTGCCGCAGATTATGTCTATGGCTGGCAACGGGCGGCCGACCCCAAGACCGCCTCCAACTACGCCTGGTTTATCGAATTGATGGGTATCACCAATGCCGGTGAGGTGATCCAGGGCAAGAAGAGCCCGGATACGCTGGGTGTCAAGGCACTGGATGACCATACTCTGCAGGTCACCCTTAACACTCCGGTCCCCTTCTTCCTGAAGA
The DNA here is from genome assembly GCF_049170575.1 of Aeromonas sp. 604282. Taxonomy (NCBI): domain Bacteria; kingdom Pseudomonadati; phylum Pseudomonadota; class Gammaproteobacteria; order Aeromonadales; family Aeromonadaceae; genus Aeromonas; species Aeromonas sp. 604282. The sequence goes on from NZ_JAAKMV010000001.1 coordinate 493,292, forward strand.
TGCTGGCTCACTACACCACCTTCCCGGCCCCCAGAGCCACCATCGAAAAATTCGGCAAGGAGTGGGTCAAACCGGGCAACATCGTCTCCAACGGCGCCTTTGTGCTCAAGGAGTGGACCCCCAACGAGCGGCTGAGTGCCGAGCGCAATACCCACTACTGGGACAACCAGCACACCGTCCTGAACAAGGTGGTCTATCTGGAGATCGTCTCCGAAACCGCCGCTTACAACCGCTACCGCACCGGCGAGCTGCACTACACCACCTACCCACTGGAGCAGTACAAGCACATCAAGAGCCAGAGCCCTCAAGATCTGGTCAGCGCTCCCATGCTCGCCACCTATTACTATGTGTTCAATGTGAACCGTAAACCGTTCGATGATCCCAAGGTTCGCAAGGCGCTCTCGCTGGCCATCGATCGGGAAACCATTACCGACAAGATCCTGGGACAGGGACAGCTACCCGCCTTCAGCCTGACCCCACCGAGTGTCGATGGCTTCGATTTGAAAAAACCGGCCAGCCAGCAGCAGAGCAAAGAGGAGCGGATCAAGCAGGCCAACGCCCTGTTGGTCGAAGCGGGTTATGGCCCGGACAAACCGCTCAGCGTGGATATCCTCTACAACACCAACGAGAGCCATAAAAAGATCGCGCTGGCTGTCTCCTCCATGTGGAAACACAACCTGGGGGTCACCGCCACCCTCAACAACATGGAGTGGAAAACCATGGTCTCGGCACTGAACGAGGGGGATTTCGGGGTGAGTCGCTACTCCTGGAACGGGGACTATAACGATGCCTCCACCTTCCTCGATATCCTGACCTCCAGCAGCAGTGCCAACAGCGGCAAGTGGTTCAACAAGGAGTACGATGCCCTGCTGGCCAAGGCCCACGACTCGCAGGATGCAGCCGAGCGCAATCAGCTCTACCAGCAGGCAGAAGCACTGATCGAGGCTGACGCCCCTATCGCGCCGCTCTACTTCTACGTCAAATCGCGACTGCTCAAGCCGTTCGTCAAGGGTTATCCCTATGAGAGCCCGCAAGACATCGTCTATAGCCGGGACCTCTATCTGGTCGCCCAGTAACCGGTCTGGCACTACCTGATCATAAAAAAAGCGCCTGCATTGCTGCAGGCGCTTTTTCATTGGCGGCCAGCGGGCCATTGGGCCCACTTACGCGTTCGCGCAAGCTTACTCTTCGGGACAGGGCGCCAACGCCCCCCGGCGACTCCCCGCCACCACCGGACGCACCAGCAGCTGTGCCAGCAAAACACCCAGCAGAGTCAGACCGCCCCCGATCAGGTGATAGCTGGTCAGCCGCTCGCCCAGCAGGGTGATGGCAAGGCCAGCCGTCATCACCGGCAGCAGGTTCATAAAGATGGCGGTACGGTTGGCACCGAGCAGAGCGATACCCTGCATCCAGAGCCACGGCGAGAGCGCCGAAGTGGGAATACCGGCATAGAGGATCAACCACAGGGCCCGACCATCCGGCCACTGGCCATCCACCAGCAAAAAGAAGGGTGTCAGGATCACCACACTGCAGATCACCTGACCGTAGAGCAGCGACCAGTTGTCGAGCCCCAGATCCCACTTCTTGAGCAGCACGCTGTAAAGGGCATAAGTACCGGCCGAGATCAGCATATAGACAGAGCCGATATGAATGCCTTGGGTAAACAGCCGGGTCGGATCCCCCTGCCCCAGCAAGATAGACAAACCAAGGATGGAGAGCAGCGCCCCCAGCACGGCGCCCCAGGTGGGCCGCTCACGCAACAGCCAGATGCTGAACAACACGGTCAGCAGCGGCGTCAGTCCCATCATCAACCCCATCTCGGTGGCTCCCAGGGTTTGCGCCGCGTAGTAACCAAAAGTCTGGTTGAGCACCATGCCCAGCGAGGCCAGCATGGCGATCTGCCAAAGGCCAGCGCGCAGACGGGCACGCGCACGCCATACCCGACGGGCAAGAAACGGGCTTAATACCAGCGCAGCCACCACCCAGCGCGACCAGGCCAAGGCTGCAGGGGACAACACACCAACCGCCAGTTTACTGACGATGCCATTGCCAGCCCAGATGGCAATGCAGGAGAAGGGAAACAGAAAGGCAAGGGGCATGAGAAGATCCAGACCGAAGAGACAACAGCGGGCCAGTATAGGGGGCGATGGGAGATAAACAAAGGTGTGGGCCTGAACAGCCACATGATGAACGCCAGTCGCCAGAAACAAATATGCCCGCAAAAGTGCGGGCATATCAGTGCAGAAACAGGTTCAGAAGCGCATCACGCGGCATCCATGTGCAGTCTGGAGATCAGCTCGTTGACCTCGGTGACTGTCTGGCGATGGGGAATATCCGCCGGATTCGGCATCAGCAACAAACCGGATTGGAAATCAAACCGCCCCCGACCATGGATGTAAATCCGACCTTTAAAGAAGGTTTTGACATGCTTTGCCACCATCAGTGGCAGGTACTTCTTGAACACTCTCATCGTTTGCAACCTCTTGCAGTTGTATCCGTATGACAGCAGCTTCTGCGAATTAATTCCGTAAAATATTTATAAAAATCCGGAAAACTCGCCCATCTCTTCCCAAAAAATTCAATCTATAACTTTTTATTAACTTTTAGCCTATTGTATGCGGCCCTTCGAGCCAGAGCAAGGCTCCTTTGCCATCGTGCCACTCGATACAGGCGATCCCTGAGGTGGCGAACATGGGTGCTCCTGCGGCCGGGCAGAGGCTTTGCACCAGATAACCCACCAGCGGCAGATGGCTGACCATCAGGATCTGGTCATGTTGCTGCGCCAGGGTGGTGAGGTAGCTGGCCACGAAAGCGGGATCACCGTAAGGGGTAATGTCGCCACTCTCTTCAACGGCTGCTGCGTCAGGTAATTCACTGCATATGGCTTGCCAGGTCTGGCGTGCCCGCAGATAGTTGCTGTGGATCACCCGATCCAGCGGGCCAATCAGCTGAGGCGCCAGCCAGCGGGCCATCTGGATAGACTCTTCAATACCCTGCTCGGTCAATGGACGCTGTTCATCTGTTTTCGCATTCATGCCAGCCTGGCCATGACGCATGATATAGATCTTCATTACAACCTCGCCCAACGGGCCTGTTTTGATAGCCGGGGGATCTTACCCCGCCACGGGTGTGGAAACAATTGCGCTACCTCTCAGAAAAGGGTTTGCCTGACGGGATAGCGGGGTCGATAATCATGTTTAAATTCAAATAAATCCAACGTGAGTCACACGCCAATGAGCCCATATGCCAGTCCCAATGACCATCGGCAATACCATTTTCTGGAGCTGGCCAACCGGCTCAGGGTCTTGTTGATTTGTGATCCCGACACCGACAAATCCGCCGCCTCGCTAGCGGTCAATACCGGCCATTTTGACGATCCCGCCGACCGGCAGGGAATGGCCCATTTTCTGGAGCACATGCTGTTTCTCGGCACCTGCACCTACCCCAAGCCTGGTGAGTACCAGCAATTTATGAGCCGTCATGGCGGCAGCAACAACGCCTGGACCGGCACCGAGTTCACCAACTTCTTCTTCGAGATCGACAACGGCTTCTTCGAAGCGGGGCTGGATCGCTTCTCCCAGTTTTTTATCTGCCCCACCTTTGATCCGGAGTGGGTGGACAAGGAGCGCAACGCGGTCGACTCCGAGTATCGCCTCAAGCTGCAGGACGACATGCGCCGCAGCTATCAGGTGCATAAAGAGACAGTCAACCCGGCGCACCCCTTCTCCAAGTTCTCGGTGGGCAACCTCGATACCCTGGCCGATCTGCCGGGACGGGATCTGCGCTCCGACCTTATCCGTTTTTACGAAAGCCACTACAGCGCGGATCGCATGGCACTGGTGATGATCTCGCCGGAATCCATCGATACCCAGTTGCAGTGGTGCTGTCGCTACTTTGCTCCCATTTTGAATCGCAATTTGGGAACCCCGACCCTCACCATGCCGCTCTACCGGCTCGACGATCTCGGCGTGCGCATCCACATCAATCCGGTCAAGGAGACCCGCAAGCTGTCGCTCAGCTTCCCCTTGCCCAATGTGGACGAGTTTTACGACAAAAAGCCCCTCACCTTCCTGAGCCATCTGATTGGCTACGAGGGGGATGGCAGCCTGCTCTCCCTGCTCAAGGCGAAAGGCTGGGTCAACCAGCTCTCGGCGGGCGGTGGCATCAGTGGCGCCAACTTCAAGGATTTTGGCGTCAACTTCGGCCTCACCCCTCTGGGCCTTGAGCATGTGGACGACATCCTCGCCGCCCTGTTTGGCTATCTGAAACTGATCGGCCGCGAAGGGCTGCAGAGCTGGCGCTATGACGAAAAACGGACCGTGCTCGAATCGGCGTTCCGCTTTCAGGAGCGCGGCCGCCCCCTCGATACAGTGTCGGGGCTGGTGCTCAACCTCTTTAGCTACAAACCTGAGGATCTGCTCTACGGCGACTACATGATGCGCGAATATGACGAGGGGCTGATCCGCCGCTTCCTCGCCAAGCTCACCCCGCACAACCTGCGTATCACCATCACTGCGCCGGAAGTGGCAACCGATCGGCTGGCCCGCTGGTATCAGACCCCCTACAGCGTGGAAACCATTACCGAGGCCGAGAAAATTCGCTGGCAGCAGAGCGAGCCGGCTCCGGCGCTGGCGCTGCCCAAACCCAACCCCTTTATCAGCAGCCGACTCGATCCGCGTACGCCAGAGCTTACGGCCGACATGCCCGCCTGCCTTATCGATCGCCCCGGTTTTCGCCTCTGGTACCTCCATGAGCACCTGTTCAGCGTGCCCAAGGGCAATCTCTACATCTCCATCGACAGCGAACATGCGGTCAAAAATCCGCGCAATATCGCCATGGCGCGCCTTGCCGTGGAGCTGTTGGCCGACCACCTCAACGCCCTCACCTATCCGGCGGAGCTGGCGGGGCTGGGTTACCAGATCTATGCCCATCAGGGGGGCTTTACCATCAACCTGAGCGGTTTTGCCGACAAGCAGCCGCTGTTGCTCGACATGATCCTCGGCAACCGCACGCTGGGGTATCCGGATCCGGGCCGCTTCGCCGAGATCAAAGAGCAGCTCATCCGCAACTGGGACAACCAGTCCAAGGCGCGCCCCATCTCCCAGCTCTTTAACCAGCTCACCAGTTTGCTGCAACCGAACAACCCGCCGTTCGAGCAGTTGCTGCGCCACCTGCGCACCGTCGAGCTGGAGGAGATGCCCGGCTTCGTGGCCCAGCTGTTTGGCGAGGTGCATGTCGAGGCGCTGGTACACGGCGACTGGACTGCCGCCGAAGCGCTGGAGCTGGCCGCCCTGATGGAGCGCCACCTGAGCGATATCAATGGCACCAGCAGCAAGCCGAGCGGCGAGACCCGTCGTCCGCTCATCTCCATTCAGGACAGGGGCACCCTTATTCGCGAGCAGGGTTGCGATCACGAAGACTCGGCACTGCTGGTCTACTACCAGTCCCGTACCACCCGGGCGCGGGATCTCGCCTGCTTTACCCTGGCGAACCACATCATGTCCTCTACTTTCTTCCACGAGCTGCGCACCCGCCAGCAACTGGGGTATGTGGTGGGTGCCGGCAACCTGCCCCTCAATCGCCATCCGGGGCTGATCTTCTATATCCAGTCGCCGGTGGCGGGGCCGCAGATCCTGCTCGATGCGGTGGAGGAGTTTATCGACCTCTTCCCGCTGGCCATGCTCGAATTTACCGAGCAGCAGTGGCAAGAGAGCAAGGCGGGGCTGCAAGCCCAGCTGAGCGAGCGGGATGCCAACCTGCGCAGTCGCGGCCAGCGGTTGTGGGTCAGTATTGGCAACAAGGACCTGGGGTTCGATCAGCGGGAACGGGTCTGCGATGAGGTGGGCAAGTTGAGCCGCGCCGATCTGGTGCGCTTTATCACCCAGCTGCGCTCGCGCACCTCCGATCGGCTGATCCTCTGCAGCTATGGTCAGGGGCACGAACATGACGAGCGGATCACCGGCCAGTTTATCGATGATCCACGGGCATTTCGGCTCAATGCCGCCACCTTCGAGGCCTGATCAGGCCTCGACATCCTCCATTTTCCTGCCCGCGGCAAATCACAGACAATAAAAAGCCGACCCATCAGGGTCGGCTGGAAAAACCATAACAATTGCGACCAAAGCCGCCAAAAGTGAACATGAGCGTGAAAATCAGACACTGAGTTGCTGATCAGCAAGCGGGAAAGACCCGATACTCGCTTTGCAATGCCAACAGTGATTGAGAAACAGCCTCATATTAGGCACTCCCCCCGCCAATCACGTTGATCTACGTCAAAGGAGGTAGCGAAGAGCGCATAGCCCGATGATTTGTCGGCGCAGATCACCCTTTGCTCGCCCGTTAGCTGCCCGTTAACCCCGGCGAACCAGCCGGTAGGCTACCTCATCGAAGTAGGAGAGCTGGCCCGACAACACCCGCGGGTGATCCACCTCGGCGGCGCGCCCCAGCACCTCGATACGAAAATCGCGCTCAAACAGGGCTCGCACCTCCATCTCACCCACCGAGAAGGGGGGCTGACTCTGCTGCTCCGGCTGATATTCAAGGGTCACCAGCAGGATCTGGCCGCCGGTCTCGACCAGCGAACTGATCAGGGCTGCATACTGGCGGCGCATCGCGGTCGGCAGGGCGATCAGCGCCGCGCGATCATAGACCAGCCGGTAACAGCGACCCAGACTGGAGGCGGCGAAAAAATCCCCCTGAAAAATGCGCAGGCTGTCCACCTGATGACACTGATAAGGGCCTACTTCGCTCACGGTCGCGGCGAGCTGGTTTTCACTGAAGAACTGGCTGACGGCAAGGCTCGATAGCTCGAAACCGTCGACCGGATGGCCCTGAGCGCTCAGCCAGAGCATGTCACGGGACTTGCCGCACAGGGGAACCAGCACCGGCTCGTCCGCTTGCTGGGCTGACCACCAGGATTGCAGCCAGTGGTTGAAGTCCGCCTGATGAAAGCCAATCCGGTTCTCTTCCCAACGCTGATGCCAAAACGCAGCTTCCATCGTTATTACCCTTCTGTACTAAAGATGCCTCAATATCACAACTTAACCGGCACCGCGCAACCCTCTGCCCTCCCCTTTTTGCCGCGCAGCCTCGGCGTGTTATCGGGAGAATGGCGGGACGTCACCTTGCCGTGCGCCTCGCTGTCGCAATGAGCGCTATTGGCTGCGTTTATAACGTGCCTGCCAACGTCAATTAGATCACGACAGCGTGGCGCGAGCGGCCGCCAGCTGACGCTCGATATAAGCAAAATCGGGGCGTTTGGCGGGGAGTTCCGAGAGGCAGGCCGCTTTGAGCTGATGCAACCCATCAAGCAGTGAGTCTTGCGTATCGCAATGGGCCAGCAGCTCCTCCAGCAGGCAACCAAAGGCGCGCACTTCCAGTCGCTCAAGGCACATGGCCCGCTCGCGGTCGCAGCGGTCATATAAGGAAGCGGCGCCAAAATCCCCCAGCAGGGCGCGAGCCGGCGCGTCAGAACCGCGGGCAAACAGAATATTGTGGCCGTAGAGATCCCCGTGCATGATGCCCGCGCGATGCAGATGGCCCTCCACCGAGGCGATGCCGTGGGCCATCGCCAGCGCATCCGGCACACTCAGATGCAGCCCCTCTGGATAGACATCCCGGGTGCAGGAGTCCAGGCTCGGCGGCCCGGCCAGATTGACAAAGGCCGGGTCGATCAGCTCCATCACCAGCGCCGGAATACCGGAGGGGTGATCAGCCACCTTGCCTATCACCTTGATAAGGTTGGGATGAGTGCCCGCCGCCAGCGATGCCGCCATCTCGCAGCGGGGCAACCCGTCGCTGGTCACCGCCCCCTTGAACAGCTTGACCGCCACCTGACTGGCATCGGCTCCGCCGCTGGCCTGAGTCACTTCATCAGCAGGATTACCCACAAGGGTGGCGCGATGGATAACGCCGGATGCTCCCTGCCCCAGCAGCTCGCCCAGCGCCAGCGTATCCCAGGCAAGGGGAGCGACATGGGCATCATCGATGGCCCGCGCCTCCGCCCCTTCGCTAAAGGGGTTGCCGGAGTAGGCGAGCCATGCAAGGCGCGGCAGCGAGAGCAGCCACTCGGGGAAGCGTTCGATGCGGTTGGCGGCGATGCGCAGCAGCTCCAGATTGCGGCAGTTGGCAAGACTTGCCGGCAACTCGCGCAGGCGGTTGCCCGCCAGCATCAGCTTTTGCAGGGCGTCGCACTGGCCCAACTCATCGGGCAACTGTTCAATTGCGTTATCGGTCAGGATCAGCCAGCGCAAACCGGCGGGCAGCGCCTTGGCCGACACGGTGGCAATCTGGTTATCCTTAAAGCCCACCATGGTCAGCGCCGGGCAGCGTCCCAGCACCTCGGGCAGCTCGGTAAAGCGGTTCTCGGAGCAGAAGATAATGCGCAGTTTGCCAAACCCGGCCAGCTCGTCGGGGAGCGCGCTTAGCTGGTTGCCGGTGAGATCCAGCACCTCCAGCGTCTCTTTCAGGCTCAAAATCTCGGAGGGGAAAACCGCAAGGTTTTCAGAGAGCTTCAAATGGCGGGCACCGCACAATTCACCCGCGCGCAGCTGTTCCAGAGTATGCATAACCGTTTCTCAATCCTGATGATCTGCCTGATGACGTAGCCAGCCATCAGCGCGCGCCGAACCCGGGTCCGGCGATTTTAAAGGGGGGCATTATAAAGAATCAGAGGGGCAGATCACCCCTTGTAGCTTGAAAGTATGCGGCTTATACGATCGCCAAGACAGCGACATCTATTGCACGTTGGCAGCGCTTTGCTCACGGCCTGCTTGCAATGCCGCTGTAGCATGACCTGAATGCACAGCGTAACGAATCCTTATTTCCGTCCGCACCCCAGCGATTGAATAAATGCCAGCGTACGACGATTAAACTGTTCCGGCTGCTCCACATTGCAGACATGGCCGCACCGCTGGATCACCGCCAACGAGGAGCTGGCATCGATGGCCACCTGTTCGCGCACCGGTGCCAGAAACATATGATCCTCCTCCCCCATCACATAGAGGGTGGGAATGGGCAGGGAGCGTTCGCGAAAATAGCGCATCAGCGGGTTGACCTCGGTGGCGAGGCGGAACCAGCGCTTGAACTCTTTCTGGCAGAGCTTGCGGGCCTCGCGCACAAAGAGGTTGCGCGACTCCTGATGGTGCTGGCGCGGCATGATGATGAAGGCAAACAGCCGGTAGAGCCACATATAGGGCAGGAAGTGCTGGCCGAGTCGGCCCAGCTGCACCAGCACCCGCGATCGGATATCGAGCCGCAGGATGGCGCCCCCCAGTACCATGCTCTTGACCCGCTCCGGGCAGAGCTCGGCCAGATGGCGAATCAGGATGGTACCAAGGGAGATGCCGACAAAGTGGGCGCGGCGGATATCGAGATGATCGAGCAGCCGAACGATATCTTCGGTCACTTCCCGAAAGCTGTAGTGGCCCTTGACCACCTGTTGCAGCTGGTGGGACTGGCCGTGGCCGCGCAAGTCCAGCAGCAGCACATTGAAGTGCTCGCGATAGGCGCGCAGCTGCTTGAACCAGATGGAGGAGCTGCCACCGGCGCCGTGGACAAACACCACCCAATCCCGCTCGGGACCCAGTTCGAAAGTCTTGTGATACAACATCCAATAGGCTCCCTTGGTGATGGGGGGTATACTCGGCTGGCGCATATTAACAGAACAGGCCCGCCGATAGATATGCGCCTGACATGACCCGGATCACCCCTTGCGCGAGAACCCACCATGGATTTGACCCGTTTGCGCCACTTTCTGCTCTCCCTGCCGGGCACCACCGAAGATACACCGTTTGGCCCGGAGATCCTGGTCTACCGCATCGCGGGCAAGATGTTCGCGCTGGTGGATTGGCAGGCCGAGCCGCTTACCATCAACCTCAAGTGCGAGCCCGAGCTAGCGTTGCTGCTGCGCGAGATCCACCCCGAGGTCAAACCGGGCTGGCATATGAACAAACAACACTGGAACACAGTGACCCTGAACAGCACCTTGCCGGATGATCTCTGGCAAGGCTGGGTGCTCCACTCCTATGAGCGGGTTGTCGCGGGTTTGCCCAAAGCCAAACGGCCACAGGCGCCGCGCCCCCTCTCCCCCACTGACGACCCAACCTTATGACGCCAGCACTGCGTATTATCCCCCTTGACGAGACACATATCCCCGCCCTCGTGACCCTGTTTGAGCAGGCGGTGCGACGCAGCGGCCCCGAGCACTACAGCGCAGAACAGGTGGAGCAGTGGGCCCTCGGTTCACAGCATCCGGGCTTTGTCGGCCAGCTGCGTGAACACCACGGCTGGGTGGCAGAGCAGGCAAATGTGCCCCTCGGTTTTGTCACTCTGAGCTCCGATGGCCACCTCAGTCTGCTCTATGTGAGCGCCGACCATCAGCGCCAGGGACTGGGCAATCTGTTACTCACCACGGCGCTCGCGGGAGCCAGAGGGCTCGGTCTGACGCTCATCACCACCGAGGCCAGCGCCTTCAGTTATGAGCTATTTTTACGACATGGCTTTACGTTGACCGGGCTGGAGTGCGTGGAGCGGGGCGGAGTCAGTTTTACTCGCCATCGCCTGCACTGCAGCTTGCCAAGCTAGAGCAAGCCACTAAAATACGCTCAATTTTCGTATTGTTACTGTATTGAGGCAGCAACCATGGTGGTAGAAAGTGAAGGCTATATCTCGCTGATCGAGTATCTGGTGGAGAGTTTGGGATTGTTTGAATCCCAACAGCAGAGCGATGGTGAAGAGACCATCGAAGACCTGGTCAGTGGCCGTGTTGCCAGCAACCTGATGGCCATTTGCGAACAAAACCCCCAGCTCGATCCCAAGGTGCGTTTCGCCATCATGCAGGAGGCCGACGCCGTGGTCGCCGATCTGGAAGAGGTGCTCTCTGCTGTCTGGCTGCGCGCCCCGACCCCGGAACAAAAAACCTTCCTCATCGAATTTATCGATCTCATCAAGAACCTGTTCGACAGCGCGATCGCCTGACCGATCGCCCCTCCCGAGCGAAAACAAGCAGATATGAAAAGGGCCGCCTTGGTGGGCAGCCCTGCTTGCTATCATTTTCAACCCGCCAGTGCGTTCATTCATCAGGCGGTTATCAAGGCAAGAAATGTGTCTGGACTTTGCATCCGATCCCTGGACGCTACCTAGTTAGTCCCGCCTGGTCGCAATAAGTTCCCTCCTCCGACCATTTATTTTCACTTTTATTAAGAAATCGACTACAAACCTGTTCAGCGGTTCAGGCTGGGCGGCAAACAGACTCCAATGCCACCCAATCCGCAGTAACCATCCGGGTTTTTCTCCAGATATTGCTGATGGTAATCCTCGGCGTAGTAGAAGGGCGCCAGCGGCAAAATGCGGGTGGTGATGGCACGGCTGTCGCCGCTTGCCGCCATCGCCTGCTGGTAGGCCGCCATGCTCTGCTGGGCAATGATCTGCTGGCTCTCGTCGCCATAGAAGATCACCGAGCGATACTGGGTGCCAATGTCCCCGCCCTGACGCATCCCCTGCGCCGGATCGTGCTGCTCCCAGAACAGTCTGAGCAGATCGCCATAGCTGATCACCGCCGGATCAAACACCACCTGCACCGTCTCGGCATGGCCGGTCAGGCCGCTGCACACCTCTTTGTAGGTGGGATTCTGGGTCACGCCGCCCTGATAACCGGCCGCGGTGGAATAGACGCCCGGCTGCTGCCAGAACAGGCGCTCCACGCCCCAGAAACAGCCCATGCCAAACCAGGCGATCGCCATGTTCTCGGGCCAGGGCCCCTGGGTCGGGTTGCCATTCACCGCATGCTGCTGACCAATCACCATCGCTTCGCGTCGTCCCGGCAGGGCATCTGCCGGTGAAATAATCTGTTCCATGAATTCTGTCCTTGTATAAAACCCTGTGAAATCACACAGCTGACGAAAAGGAGCATCGAAGATAGCAGTTTATCGCGCCGGATCAACCAGCGGGCCCCTCCCCGCTCGCTCCGACGGCCATCTGCGCTTCCTGCCACACGTTCACAATCCGCACGGCCAAGCCACCCCTCGTAGACCAGAAACGGCCAAAATAAATATTTAGTCTTGATTTGTGAATTAATTTTCATATATTGAGCCAATCGCTGTTTTTTTATGGAAGAAATATCAAGTGCGTGAACGCGAACCCAGTCTGGTCAATGCCTTCCGGCAATCCACCCCCTATGTCAATGTGCATCGGGGGGCCACCTTTGTGCTGATGATGGGGGGAGAAGCCATCTGCCACCCAAACTTCGCCAATATCGTCAGCGATATCGCCCTGCTGCAGACACTGGGCATACGCCTGGTGCTGGTGTTTGGTTCACGTCCGCAAAACGATGAAGCGCTGGCCCGCGCCGGTATCGAGGCCCAGTATCACAAGCGGATCCGGGTCACCGATGACGAGAGTTTTACCATCATCAAACAGGTGTGTGGCGGCCTGCAATATGACATCACAGCCCAGCTTTCCATGGGGCTCGCCAACACCCCCATGCAGGGGGCGCGGATCAGCGTAGTGAGCGGCAACTTCGTCACCGCCCAGCCGCTGGGGGTAGATGATGGCATCGACTTTTGCCACAGCGGCCGGGTGCGCCGCATCGACGTGGAGGGGATCACCCGCCAGCTTGACCAGAAGAGTCTGGTGCTGATCTCTCCCATCGGCTGCTCGGTCACCGGCGAGAGCTTTAACCTGAGCTCGGAAGAGGTGGCCCGCCGGGTGGCGGTCGATCTCAAGGCGGACAAGCTTATCTGTTTCAGCAGCACCCAGGGGGTAATGGACAGGCGCGGCGAAGCCATCTCCGAGCTCTTCCCCGAGCAGGCCGAAGAGCTGCTGGTGGAGCTGGAGCAGGCTGGCGAAGAGATGTCCGGCACCGCCCGTTACCTGCGTGCGGCCATTGCCTCCTGCCGTGGCGGCGTGCCCCGCTCCCATCTGGTGAGCTATCAGGATGATGGCGCCATGTTGCAGGAGCTGTTCAGCCGCGACGGCCTCGGCACCCAGATAGTGCGGGAAAGTGCCGAGCAGGCCCGCGCCGCCACCATCGAGGATATCGGTGGCATTCTGGATCTCATTCGCCCGCTGGAGGAGGAAGGGATTCTGGTACGTCGCTCCCGCGAACAACTGGAGATGGAGATCGACAAGTTCACCATCATCGAGCGCGATGGCCTCATCATCGGCTGCGCGGCCCTCTACTGCTTTATGGAAGAGGCGATGGCGGAGATGGCCTGCGTCGCCATTCACCCCGACTATCGCAACTCCAACCGGGGGGATCAGCTGGTGGCAAAGGTGGCCGAGCGGGCCAAGCGGCTTGGCATTCGCCGTCTGTTCGTGCTCACCACCCGCTCCATCCACTGGTTCCGGGAGCGGGGCTTCGATCCGCTGGAAGTGGAAGATCTGCCGGTGGCGCGCCAGCGTCTCTACAACTGGCAGCGCCGTTCCAAGGTTTTGTCAAAGACCATTGCCTAAGTCATTGATCCTGCGTTGAGTTAGCTGACAATTTGAACTTTTTCACAAACTCGATTGACAGTGCAATCCAACGCAGGGTATTTCTAAATGCACTCCACCCCCCTGGTGGAGCCAGAAGAGGAGCGCTGCCCAGGCAGCCCAAGGGAGGACGCCAGCGTCCGGTGAACTTGGGTCAGGGGGAGCAGCGCCGAGACGAGTGAGGAGACTGGTAACCTCAACGTCGGCTGCGGGGGCTGAATCCCCCGGGTTGTCATCGGTAGTGATCATCCCCCACCGCGCCCTGTCAGGGGCGGTACGGGATGGGCTCTGCAGGTGGAGTGCTTCTGGCCGGGATAGCTTCGTTCATTCCTGCCATTTTCAGCCTCCTCCTCTCTTTTTTGCCCGATGGAACCGGAATCTTAAAATAAGACAGGAGTAAGCAATGAGCCCGATCAATGTCGCCAAGTTTGGCGGAACCAGTGTCGCCAACTTCCCGGCCATGAATCACTGCGCCGATATCGTGCTGGCCAATCCCGCCACGCGGGTGGTGGTACTGAGCGCCAGCGCCGGTGTCACCAACCTGCTGGTCGCTCTGGCACAAGGTGAGCTGGACGAAGCGGGCCGCGACGAGCAGCTGGCCAAGCTGTCCGACATTCAACAGGCAATTCTGGCCGACCTTGGCCACCCCGCCGAAGTGACGGCGCTGATCCACGATCAACTCGGCGAGATCCGCACCATGTCGCAGCAGGCCAGCCAGCAGACCGATGCCGAACTGGCTGATCGCCTCATCGCCTGTGGCGAGCTGATGTCTACCCGTCTCTTTACCGAACTGCTGCGCCAGCGCGGCGTCAAGGCCCACTGGCAGGATGTGCGCCAGCTGATGCGCACCGACAGCCGCTTTGGCAAGGCCACCGTCGATCTGGCCACCACCCGAACCCTCTGCCAGCAGACGCTGGGCCCGCAGCTTGGCGACAGCCTAATCATCACCCAGGGCTTTATCGGTGCCGATGGCGATGGCCGCACCACCACGCTGGGGCGCGGCGGCTCTGACTACAGCGCAGCCCTCTTGGCCGAAGCGCTCGATGCCGCCAGTATCGAGATCTGGACCGATGTGCCCGGCATCTACACCACGGATCCGCGCCTTGTCACCCGCGCCCGCCCCATTCCCGAAATCAGCTTTGTCGAGGCGGCCGAGATGGCCACCTTCGGCGCCAAGGTGCTACACCCGGCCACCTTGCAACCGGCGGTACGCCAGAATATTCCGGTGTTTGTCGGCTCCGCCAAGGACCCCGCCGCCGGTGGTACCTGGATCCGCGCCAGCACAGATTCAAGCCCGCTGTTTCGCGCCGTCGCCCTGCGCCGCCAGCAGGTGCTGGTGACCCTGCACAGCCTCAACATGTTCCACGCCTACGGCTTTTTGGCGGAAGTGTTCGGCATTCTGGCCCGTCACCGCATCTCGGTGGATCTCATCACCACGTCGGAGGTGAGCGTGTCACTGACCCTGGATCACACCGGCAGCCAGAGCAACGGCGAGCCGATCCTGAACGACAAGGTACTGGCCGAGCTGGGGCGACTCTGCAAGGTGGAGGTGGAAACCGGTCTGGCACTGGTGGCGCTCATCGGCAACCGGATGAGCGAAGTGAACGGGGTGGGCAGTCAGGTCTTCGACGCCCTGCGCGAGCACAACATCCGGATGATCTGCTACGGCGCCAGCGCCCACAACCTCTGCTTCCTGGTCAAGGAGAGCGAGGCGGGCAATATCGTCAACCGCCTCCATCAGGAGCTGCTGGACTGATCTTCACCCGAGGCAATTTCGAACACGCAACAGGGCGCCCGCAAGGCGCCCTGTTCATTTGCATTCCGCAAAGGTATCGGCTCAGGCAAGGCTGGTGGCAGGCAACTGACAGGCCACGGCTTCGCGGCGCAGCTGCTGCAAGCGGGCCAGCAGCCCTGTCTGCCCCAGCTCCGTCTCCTGAGGCGAGAGATTGTCCACCAGCAGCGGATAGTGATCCGTCACCGCCTGCATCAACCAGTCGAGACGGCGCAGGGTGAGCGGGCCACAGCTCTGGCCGCTCAGATCATCGGCCACATCGAGCCGGTGGCTGCGATACATGTCCCGCCACCAGTTGGCGACCAGCGCCTCGTCGCTCGCCAGCGCGGCGCTCCACTCCCCCTGCAGGGCGTGCAGGCGGGCCAGCACGGGCGCGCTGGCCCCTTCGCGGATCAGGTGGTGGAGCTCCCGTTTCACCCATTTCAGACAAAGCTCGCGCCAGTAGCGAAATTGCGGCAGAGGATCGGCCTCATCGAGCCAGAGTCCGGAGAGGGTGCGGGTCTCCAACCGCTCCGGTACATGGAACTGCGGGTCGACCAGACCGTTGGAGTTGTATTCAAAGCGGGGATCGAAGGTCCACATATAGCCAAAGTCGAACACGCAGATCTGCTCGCCGTCATCGAGCAGGTTGCCCGGGCTCGGGTCCCAGTCAAACCAGCCCCAGCGGGCCAGCTCCCCCTGCACCTCCAGCATCTGGGCCAGATTGCGCTCGTTGAGCTGATGGACCGGCACACCCCGCAACCAGGGGGAGACCAGTACCCCGGCCCGCGCCGAGCCGAAGCTGGTGCAGACCACGTGGGAGAGGACAGTAGGATGCAGCTCGCGCAGCGCCTCGATTTCGCGCCGCCGTTCCAGCTCGGTGAGGAAAGCGGTCTTGCCATCGAGGTTGGCTACCAGCGAATCCTGACGCCGCCGCTTGAGGCACCAGTGATGCCCCTCTACCTTGAGGTGAAACACCTCGGCGGTAAGACCGTGGCGATAGACCTTGACCACCGCGGGATGAGTATCCTTTAGTTTGGTCAGCTGGGCCAGTGGCAGCGGACAGTCGCGCTCGCGTCCGATCCGGATCTCTTCCTTGCTCTCCAGCATGCGCAGTAATCTGGCCTGACGCGCCATCACCTTAGGATTCATACATGTACCTCCTGTCGTTATTGAGAGCCTAAACAGCACACCCCTCCCAAGCCAGTGGCAAAACCCCATGATGACGCTTTCATCACATATTCCGAACAACCCCTCGATCGGGATCACAATTTGCAAGGTTGAGCTGTAACCAAATATTCATTAAGTGGTCATTAAATTGACAAGCTGGAACAAGGCCCGCACCATCGGGTCAAACTCTATACGGATGAACGATCTCTCCCTTACTCGCTCAAAGGATGAGCTTATATGAATCGCCCCTCCTCAGGCCGCCCCCGTGCCCTGAGTCTGTCCTCCGGGCTACTGGCCCTGCTGGGCGGATTGCTGCTGCTGACGCTGTTATTACCGCTGATCAATCCCGGCAGCTGGCTGGGCCGTGCCCAACCGCTGGTGCTGGGCCCCGCCGACAATCCGCTGGCCACCCTCACCCGCCACGCCCTGCTCTATAAAAGCGACAGCCGCGGCCTCTATCTGGTGGTGCGCAGCCAGTGGCTGTTGCGGGGGCCGCTGCAAGCGGGGGACAAGGTGCGAGTGGAGCTGCTCAACGACAAGGGGGAGCGGATCGACCAGCTCAGTCAGGCGGTGGATAAGCGTCAGGTGTGCCGCAATAACCGCTGCTCGCTGGATCTCAACAGCACCCTGCGCGCCCCGGACGATGCACTGGCCAGCCGCTATCAGCTGCGCATCGGTCTGCTGCTCAAAGATCGCCCCGAGAGCGGCGATTTCAGCCAGATCCTGCAAACCCTGCCGGAGCAGGGCTTCAACCTCACCTATCTGATGGTGAGCCTTACTCTGGTACTGGCTCTGAGCGCCGCCGTGCTCAAAACGGTGCTGCCAACGCTGCGCCGCAGCCTGCGCTGGCGGATCATCGGCAGCCTGCTGCTCGGCAACCTCACCTTCGTGCTGCTGCACGGCTTCGTGGTGTTCAAGCTGGGGGAGTTTCTGCTCTGGTCAGGCTTTCGGCCGGAACACTACTATCTGGCCTGGGGCAGCATGGTGCTGGGCTGGAGTCTCTGCGCGCTCGCGGGCTTCAACCTCTATATGGGGCTGGTCTTTACCGCACTTTCGGGAATAGGCCTGCTGGCCAACTTTATGAAGATCGCCATCTACGGGGTGCCACTCGGGGGTGATGATTTTGGCAACCTGCTGGCGCTGCTGCGGATCCTCCTCGATCAGCACCCCATCCTACCCATCTTCACCCTTTTGCTGGCACTGTTTCTCTGCTGGCGCTTTGCCCTGTCACGCTGGGTGCTGCGCACCGCAGCCGCCACCGTCGCCTTCTTTGCCCTCTGTGTCTTTGCCACCCAGACCGGCAACAAGTTGCTGGGGGCCAACATTCGTTACGTGGATCGCGCAGTCAACTACCACAGGGACATCATCCGCTCCGGCCCCGGCCTCTATCTGTTCAATCTGGTGGACGAGATGCTGCAAAGCGGCAGCGTGTTTCGCTACCCCTTGCAGATCAACGAGCTGACCCCGCAGTTGAGCCATCCGCCCCAAGGCATTGCGCCGCGCTGGGATCTGGTGATCGTGCTGCAATATGAGTCGCTCTGGCTCGACTGGAAGGGGCGTATCTGCGCCCCGGCCCCCACCCTATCCCTGCCCGCCAGCGTGCAGCAGTGGCAAAAGACCATCCACTCCCCCACCACTGGCGGCATGACGGTGCTGGCGGAGTTCGAGATGAATACCGGCCTGCCGGTGGGCTTGCTCAAGCAGGGGGTGGTGCCCTACTACTACCTCTCGGAGCAGGTGCCGGGGCTGGCCCAGAGCGCCAGACAGAGCGGCTATAAGACGCTGTTCGCCCACCCCTACGTAGAAAAATTCTGGGGCCGCGCCAAGGCAATCCCGGCGCTCGGCTATGAGGAGCGCTGGTTCAACACCCGCTTCACCACCCTTGAGCACAAGGGACTCTATATCTCCGAT
Organism: Aeromonas sp. 604282; assembly: GCF_049170575.1. Lineage (NCBI taxonomy): Bacteria > Pseudomonadati > Pseudomonadota > Gammaproteobacteria > Aeromonadales > Aeromonadaceae > Aeromonas > Aeromonas sp. 604282. The sequence continues at coordinate 511,614 of NZ_JAAKMV010000001.1, forward strand.
GATGCGCTCATCGACCACCTGCTCAAGCGCAGCGAACAGGATGATAAGCCGCTGTTTGCCTATGCGGTCACCATGCAGGGGCACGGCCCCTTCGATGGCCCCCGCTATCAGGGGCAGGAGCGCAGCGGCGCCTGCCCGAACCAGAGCGAGAGCGACACCCAGTTGCTCAACACCTACTACACCGGGGTGGTGGATGCCATGGCCTCGCTTGAGCGTCTGCTCAAGACCCTCGACCAGTCGGGCAAGCGCTATCTGGTGGTGGCCTTTGGCGATCACCAGCCGTTTTTGATGTCCGCCGGCAAGGGTATTCACGGCGACAAACCGGCGCGCGATGCCACCTACCAGATCCCCATGATGGCCTTTGCCCGCAGCGATGATCCTCTTATCCTCGGGGAACAATTTGCTCCGGTGCGCCAGCTCTACCAGATGGGTCAGGCCACCCGCCAGCTGCTGGCGGGGGATATCACCCCCATCGAGGACAAGCCTCTGCTCCATCCGGTGCTGGGAGAAGAGAAGGGGTTCGACCCCTCGAGCCTGGTTCCGCAGATCCGCGCCAGCTTCCGGCCCGATGCCCTGCCCTGAGCCTTAACCCTGCAACACGAATAGATGAGGCCGCAATAGCGGCCTCTGGTTATTACTTTCTCTTTGTCACTGCGACTGCAAAATCCCGTCTTTAGCGGGCGTTGCGGGTTGCAACGGCATCCGCCAGATTGCGCAGCAGCACTTCTGTATCGGCCCAACCGATGCAGGCATCGGTGATGCTCTGACCGACGGTGAGTTCACACCCTTCCACCAGATCCTGACGGCCTTCTACCAGATGGCTCTCCACCATCACACCAAACACCGCCTTGCTGCCGGCACGCAGCTGACCGGCCACATCCTCGGCCACCACCATCTGGTTCTTGAACTGTTTGCTGCTGTTGGCGTGACTAAAGTCGATCATCACCTTCTGTGGCAGACCAGCCTTCTCCAGCCCCTTCACAACTTCGCTGACATGTGCGGCGCTGTAGTTCGGCTCACGACCACCACGCAGAATGATGTGACAATCCGGGTTGCCACGGGTCGCCACGATGGCGGAGTGACCGTATTTGGTAACCGACAGGAAGTGGTGCGGCGCACTGGCAGCGCCAATGGCATCGATGGCCACCTTGATGGTGCCATCAGTGCCGTTCTTGAAGCCCACCGGGCAGGAGAGACCGGAGGCCAGCTCGCGGTGTACCTGGGATTCGGTAGTACGGGCACCGATCGCGCCCCAGCTCATCAGATCCGCCACATATTGCGGGGTGATCATGTCGAGGAACTCGGAGGCAGTTGGCAGCCCCATGTCGTTGAGATCCAGCAACAGCTTGCGACCAATGCGCAGACCGTCGTTGATCTTGCAGCTATTGTCGAGGTACGGATCGTTGATCAGCCCCTTCCAGCCCACTGTGGTGCGCGGTTTTTCGAAGTAGACCCGCATCACGATCTCCAGCTGACCTTTCAGCTCGTCGCGCAGCGCCTTGAGGCGCTTGCCGTACTCCAGCGCGGCAACCGGATCATGGATGGAGCATGGGCCAATCACCACCAGCAGACGATCATCTTCGCCAGCCAGGATATTGTGAATGGCCTGACGGGATTCAAAAACGGTGGACGAGGCCACCTCGGTAGCCGGAAACTTCTCAAGCACCGCAACCGGGGGTAATAACTCTTTGATTTCACTGATACGAACGTCGTCGGTTTGATGCTGCATGACAAGGCTTCCTGCTAGATGACTGCGATTAGGAAATCTCAACATAGCCCGCGACAGGGCATGTGTAAATAGGAAATTACAGCAATCACAAAACTATTTTATATATCAAACTTGCAAGTTATTGAAATGATGCTAGGCGAAATGGAAGTGCGGATGAGGAAGGCAAAAAGGCCCGCTCAGCGCGGGCCCGAAGCGTCGGTGATGACGGGTTTGTCAGTGATCAGCCACGCTGGCTGATACTGGCCAGCTTGTCGAAGTAATCAGGGAAGGTCTTCGAGGTGCACTTGGGATCATTGATGGTGACCGGGGTATCCGACAGCGCCACCAGCGAGAAGCACATGGCGATACGGTGATCGTTGTAGGTATCGATCTCGGCATGTTTGAGCTGGGTCGGCGGGGTCACGGTGATGAAGTCATGCCCCTCCTCCACTTCAACGCCCAGCTTGCGCAGCTCGGTCGCCATGGCGTGCAGACGATCGGTCTCTTTCACCCGCCAGTTGTAGATATTGCGAATGGAGGTCGGCCCCTCGGCAAACAGTGCGGCAACGGCGATGGTCATGGCCGCATCGGGAATATGGTTCATGTCCATATCCACTCCGTGCAGCGGTGCCTGCTCCGCCTCGATAAAATCATCGCCCCAGGTGATGCGCGCGCCCATCTTCTCCAGCACGTCGGCGAAGTGGATATCACCCTGAATGCTGTGCTTGCCGATACCGGTGACCCGCACCTTGCCCTTGATGGCGCCCGCTGCGAGGAAGTAAGAAGCGCTGGAGGCATCTCCTTCCACCAGAAAGTCACCCGGACTGATGTAGGTCTGGTTGCCCTTGATGTAGAACAACTTGTAGTTGTCGTGCTCGATGACCACCCCGAACTGCTTCATGATGTGCAGGGTGATGTCGATGTAGGGCTTGGAAACCAGCTCTCCCTTGATGTGGATCCGGGTATCACCCGCCGCCATCGGCGCCGCCATCAAAAACGCGGTCAGAAACTGGCTGGAGACGGAGCCATCGACGTGCACATCGCCGCCCCACAGCCCCTTGGCGTCCACCACCAGCGGCGGATAACCATCGTGTTTCAGGTACTGGATATGGGCACCCGCTTCACGCAGGGCATCCACCAGATGGCCGATGGGACGCTCTTCCATACGCGGCTCGCCGCCCAGGGTATATTCACCTGAGCCGAGGCATAGCGAGGCGCACAGCGGTCGCATGGCAGTACCGGCGTTGCCGAGGAACAGATTGACCGGCTCTTTTACCGCAAAGCTGCGGCCCAGACCCTGCACGGTACACTCGGTCTTGTCTGCGGAGAGCTTGTACTTGACCCCGAGCTGGGTCAGCGCAGCCAGCATGTGACGAATGTCATCGCTGTCGAGCAGGTTGGTCAAACGGGTGGTGCCACGAGCCAGCGCCGCCAGCAGCAGCGCTCGGTTAGAGACACTCTTGGAGCCGGGCAAATTGACCTCACCGGCCACACGTGAAATGGGTTCCAAACGCAACGAATTCATAGACTTCCTGTGCTATCTCAAAAATAAACGCCTGTCCGGACGTTAACAGCCTGCGTCCCGCTCGGCAAGGGCACTTTCAGCGGAAATCGCACGGCAAACGCCAGCGCGCTGGTTCTGTTGAAAAAAACGCCGGGGTATACCCGGCGTCTTGAATCACTGCAATAGCTGTAAGCGGCTCACGGGTTGTCACGAGAGGCCGCCAGCAAACAGGTGGAGCTCTCTTATCAGCCGTGGCGCTTGGCAAAGCCATCCATAAAGCTGACCAGGGCCTTCACCCCCTCCAGCGGCATGGCATTGTAGATACTGGCGCGCATGCCGCCGACAATGCGGTGCCCTTTGAGCGCCAGCAGACCAGCCGCTTCCGATTCGGCCAGGAACTGCTTGTCCAGCTCGGCATTTTTCAGCTGGAACGGGATGTTCATCCGCGAACGGCAGCTGACATCCACCTGATTGCCGTAGAAGCTCGACTGATCGAGATAGTCATAGAGGAAGTCGGCCTTCTCCTTGTTGCGCGCTTCCATCGCCTCGAGGCCACCCTGTTCCTTGAGCCACTCGAACACCAAACCGGCCAGATACCAGGCGTAGGTGGGCGGCGTGTTGAACATGGAGTCGTTCTTGGCGGTGAGCTTGTAGTCGAAAATCGAGGGCACATCAGCTCTGGCCTGATCCAGCAGATCATCGCGCACGATGGCGATGGCGAGCCCGGACGGCCCGATATTCTTCTGGGCACCGGCATAGATGATGCCAAAGCGGCTCACGTCGAGAGGACGGGAGAGGATGGTGGAGGAGAGATCTGCTACCAGCGGCACCTCGCCGGTGGCCGGGATGTCGAACATCTCGATGCCGTCGATGGTTTCGTTCGGGCAGTAGTGAACATAGGCCGCATCGGCGCGAAACGCCGGCGTCGGCAGCAGGTGGGAGATCCCCTGCTCGTTCTTGGCAACACCCTGGAAGGTCTGGATATCGCCATACTTTTTGGCTTCATCCACCGCGCTCTGGGACCAGACACCGGTCAGCAGAAAGTCCGCTTTCTTGTTGGCCCCGCCCAGCAGGTTCATGGGCACGGCGGAGAACTGACCGCGGCCGCCACCGTGCATGAAGAGCACCTTGTAGTTGTCCGGCACCGCCAGCAGCTCGCGCAGATCCGCTTCGGCCTTCTCGGCAACCGCCATGTAGGGCTTGCCGCGATGGGAAAGCTCCATGACCGAGGCTCCCAGCCCCTGAAAATTACAAAATTCGCGCTGGGCGCGCTCCATGACTTCAACCGGCAGCATGGCGGGGCCGGCGCAGAAGTTGTAAATCTGTTTGCTCATGACGCTTTCCGTGAGTGGATGAGAGTAATCGATGACTTGTCAGGTTTTACACAAGAGCCGCCACAGGATCAAAGGCTTTTTGGGAGCTGGCTCAACCTTTTACCATCACTCTGCATCCCCCTTGCAGTAGAAAAAGCCCTGAACGGGTCAGGGCTTGCAGGGAACATGCACAGAAATGGCGGGCAGAGCGCATAAACGACCACAGCTCAGCCATTTCTGACAAATTTACAGTTTGGCGGTGAGCTCAGGCAGCAGGGTGAAGAGATCCCCCACCAGCCCGTAGTCCGCCACCTGAAAGATGGGGGCGTCGCTGTCCTTGTTGATGGCCACGATCACTTTCGACTCCTTCATCCCCGCCAGATGCTGGATGGCCCCCGAAATACCGACCGCGATATAGAGCTCGGGCGCCACCACCTTGCCGGTCTGCCCCACCTGCAGATCGTTGGCGACATATCCCGCATCAACGGCGGCCCGCGATGCCCCCACCGCGCCGCCCAGCTTGTCGGCCAGCGCCTCAATCAGAGCAAATTGCGCCTTGGAGCCCAGCGCCCGACCACCGGAGACCACCACCCGAGCGGCTGTCAATTCGGGCCTGCTGGAGCGCACCGCGCGGCGCTCGACCAGCCGGGTACGGCCAGCGAATTCGGGCACGGCCAAGTGCTCGATAAGAGCCTGTCCGCCCGTCGCCGCCTTGGCAAACGCGGTGGCCCGCACTGTCATCACCTTGACGGGTGCCGAGCTTGCCACTCTGGCAATGGCATTGCCCGCATAGATGGGGCGCAGGAAGATGTCGCTGCTCTCGATAGCCGTCACCTCGGAGAGCATCTCCACCCCGAGCCGAGCCGCGACCTGTGGCAGCAACGCCTTGCCCATGGTACTCGCCGCCATCAGACAGTGGCTGTAACCTTTGCACCAGCTGGCCAGCAGCTTGTCCACCCCATCCAGCAGCCCGTCGGCCAGCAGGGGATGTTCGGCAAGCAACACCTTGTCGACGCCGCTGAGGGCTGCCGCCTGTTCACCCGCCTCGGTCAGCCCCTGCCCGAGCAACAGCAGGTCGACCTGACCGCCGATGGCTCCGGCGGCGGTGACCAGTTGTGCCACGTTGTCGGCCAGATGCCCCTGATGATGTTCGGCAATGATCAGCACGCTCATGGCAGCACCTTCGCTTCGTGTTTGAGTTTGTCCACCAGCTCGTCCACCGAGCCCACCTTGACCCCGGCGCTGCGGGCTGGCGGTGCCATCACCCCGAGCAAACGGGTCTGATTGGCCACCTCAACGGCGAGTGTCGAGAACGGAGCGCTATCCAGCGGCTTGCGCTTGGCCTTCATGATGTTGGGCAGCGAGGCAAAACGCGGTTCATTCAAACGCAGATCGGCGCTCACTACCGCAGGCAAAGGCATGCCCAGGGTCTCGAGGCCACCGTCGATTTCGCGAGTCACCAGCAGCTCTCCCGCTTCCACCTTAAGGGCGGACGCGCAGGTCGCCAGCGGCCAATCATTGAGAGCAGCCAGCATCTGGGCCACCTGATTGTTGTCTGAATCGATGGACTGCTTGCCGAGCAGCACCAGATCTGGCTGCTCCTGCTCACACACCTTGTGCAAGGCACGGGCGACAGTCAGCGGTGTGAGCGTCTCATCGGTGACATAATGCAGCGCCCGATCCGCCCCCAGCGCCAGCCCATGGCGCAGTTGCTCGGCGGCAGCGTCTGGGCCGAAGGTCACCACCACCAGCTCGCTGACAACCCCGGCTTCCCGCAGCCTGACCCCCTCCTCCACCGCAATTTCACAAAAGGGGTTGATCCCCATCTTCACATTGGCGAGCTCCACGTCGGAGCCGTCTCCCTTCACCCGGATCTTGACGTTGTAGTCGACTACCCGTTTGATTGCGACCAGCAGCTTCATGGGGTCATGCCTCGTCTCTTTGGATTGAATTCATTAGTGTGCCTCTGCGTTTGTTGCAGTACGCTTTTCCCTGATTTTTTGCTTTTTCTTGCCCAGTTTTGCTTACAACTGCTTTACGTTTACGTAAACTACCAGCATTACCCTAGGCCAACCAGAGCGCAGAGGCAAGATGGAACGGGAAGCAATGGAATTTGATGTCGTCATCGTCGGCGGCGGTCCGGCGGGGCTCAGTGCAGCCATCGCCCTGAAACAGCAGGATGCCACTCTCTCGGTCTGTCTTCTGGAGAAAGGGGCGGAAATTGGCGCCCATCTGCTCTCCGGCGCCCTGTTTGATCCCGTCGCCTTGCAAGAACTGCTGCCGGATGGCTGGCAGCAAGCACCGCTCGGCGTACCGGTCAGCGACGATCAGGTGCATCTGCTGCAAAGCGAGCAACGCTCCCTGCAACTACCCGCCTGGGCCGTGCCACCCCGGATGCACAATCAGGGTTGCCATGTGGTCAGTCTTGGCAATCTCTGCCGCTGGCTTGGCCAACAGGCGGAGCAGCTGGGAGTCGAAATATACCCGGGGTTTACCGCCAGCGAACTTATCATGGAAGCAGGCCGGGTCAAGGGGGTCATCACCGGCGATCTGGGGCTGGATCGGGCTGGGAACCCAAAAGCTGATCATGTGCCCGGCATGGCGCTGCTCGGTCGCTACACCCTCTTTGCCGAAGGGGCCCGCGGCCATCTCGGCAAGCAGCTGATCGCCGAGTTCAATCTGGAAAACCCAGCCCAACCCCAACACTACGCCATCGGCTTCAAGGAGCTGTGGCAACTGCCTGCAGGTCGGGGCAGAGCAGGACGGGTGCTGCACGGTAGTGGCTGGCCCCTTGGCAAGCAGAGGGGTGGCAATAGCCACGGTGGCTTCTATCTCTATCACATGGAGGGGGATCAGGTCGCGGTCGGGCTGATTGTCGATCTTAACTACCAGAACCCCTGGCTCAGCCCGTTCGACGAATTCCAGCGCCTCAAGCATCACCCGCTTATCGCCGGCGTGTTGCAAGGGGGGGAGCGCATCAGTTACGGCGCCCGCGCCATCACCAAGGGGGGTTGGCACGCCCTGCCCCGCATGCATTTTCCCGGCGGCCTGCTGATCGGTTGTGATGCGGGCACCCTCGACTTTTCCCGCATCAAGGGGATCCACACCGCCATGAAATCGGGGATGCTGGCGGCAAAAACCGTCGCAATGGCACTGCGGGGAGGCGATGAGGGGGGCCGAGATCTGGCACAGTATGGCGACGAACTGCACCAGAGCTGGCTGGCCTGCGAACTCAAGGCGGCGCGTAACTTCGGCGCGGCGCTTCACCGCTATGGTCCCTGGTTAGGCGGTGCCTTCAACTGGCTGGAGCAACGGCTGTTTGGCGCAAACTCGCCCTTCAAGCTGCTCGATAAGGCGCACGATTATCGTCAGCTGCGCGTGGCCAGTCGCTGCGAGCCTATCCATTATCCCAAACCCGATGGCAAGCTGAGCTTTGACAAGCTCTCGTCTGTGTATCTGGCCAACACCAGTCACGACGAGGATCAGCCTTGTCACCTCAAGCTGCAGGACGAGCGCATTCCGGTCGAGGTCAATCTGCCCACTTGGGCCGAACCCGCCCAACGCTACTGCCCGGCAGGGGTGTTTGAAGTACTGGAAACGGAAGGTGCGGCCAAGCTGCAGATCAACGCTGCCAACTGTATTCACTGCAAGACCTGTGACATTAAAGATCCCAGTCAAAATATCATCTGGACTCCACCACAGGGGGGCTCCGGGCCCAATTATCCGAATATGTGATGAAGCGGGGCAGCGGCAACAAGCAGCCCCAGCTAGCCCTCCCCCAGCCAAAGGCGGGTTCTACCCCGCATAGCCGCTCAGGTGATCCGACCTCGCTGGTTTTTTGAACAAACAAGCTGAATCCCTGATGAATAGCCCCTGACAAGCGCGGCCCGCCCCTGTATAGTTCGCCGCATTCAGGTTTTCCATCGGCCCGATCTGCTTATCCACGGGATCGCCTTCTGCTGCGATCTAAGGCCGCATGACCTGTGCAACCATCCCTGATTACCCATGACATTTTAAGGGGGGACAGATGATCACCGCCTACATTCTCAACAACAAGGTGCTGGACATAGTCACGCTCGGGCCTGACGACATAGTACCTGACAACACGGTCTGGCTGGATGCCTACAAGCCGGACACGGCAGAGCGAGAATGGTTGACGGGCCTGTTCCTGGAAGAGGTCCCCGACAAAGAAGAGCTCGACGACATCGAAGCATCCGCCCGTTTCTACTGGGATACCGATGGTCTGCACATTCACTCCCTGTTTCCCCAGCGGATCGGTCGTGACACCAAGGGTGTCCACGTCTCCTTTACCCTGCGCAACAACCTGCTGATCAGCATTCGTGAAGATGACATCGGGCTGGTACGCCTGCTGCGCCACTACATGCGCCAGGATCGGCTTGAAGTGGAGGATGCCCTCGACATCCTGCTGGAGGTGCAAAACCTCAAGGTAGAGTACCTTTCCGACCTTATCGAAGATGGTTACAAAACGTTGGAAAACACCGCAGATCAGATCTTCGAGCCGGATCAGATCAACCCCATGCTCAAGGAGCTGTTGGCACAGGAAGAGGCCAACGGTCAGATCCGTCTCTCCCTGCACGATACCCGCCGCGCCCTGCGTTTCCTCAAACGCAGCCTGCGCCAACGCATGAGCCTGGAGCAGAACAAGTGGATCGACGAGATGCTGCACGACGTGGAGTCTCTCTTGCCCCACACCCAGTTCCTGTTTGACAAGATCAACTTCCAGCTGGAAGCCTCCATGGGGGTAACCAATCTGGAGCAAAACAAGGTGATCAAGATCTTCTCGGTAGCCGCCGTAATCTTCCTGCCGCCGACCCTGATCGCCAGTATCTACGGCATGAACTTCGGCCGCATGCCGGAGCTCGCCTGGGAGTATGGTTATCCCATGTCACTGGTGCTGATGGTGATGTCATCGCTCGGCACCGGGCTCTTCTTCAAACGCAAAGGCTGGCTGTAACGCCAGCTGCCCGGCACAAAAAGATTCTCGCGGATTGGGGGGCATGGCCCCCCGATTAATTCCCCCCCTCTCCCTCGCCTTGCAAAGGGTTCGCCTTCGCCCCATATCCTCTGCATCACCTGCACTCTATGAATGGATATCGGGCAACCATGACCCTCTACCCCGAACACCGCTATGACGATCACGGCCAGTTGCGCCCGCCCCTCTGGTTCTGGCCCATCGCCCTGTTGCTGACCCGCTCGGTCTGGCTATTTCTGATGGCCGGCGTCACCCGCGAGAGCGGCAGCGAGATCCTGACCCTCTTCTATCCCGACAGGATAAGTCTCTACATCAGCCTGCTGACCGACGTACCCGCCATGCTGGCGTTGCTCGCCTGCGGGGGCACCTATCAGCAGACCCAGAGCATTCGCGCCAGACTCCGGCGCCACAGCCCGTTGCTGCTGCTCTGCTCTGCCATCAGCGGCCTGTTGATGCAACTGCACAGCCTCAATCTGCAGAAGTGGTCATTCAGCTGGCCCACCGCACTGGTGCTGGTCGCCAGCCTCTGGTCACTATGGTATCTGCTGCGCAGCCGCCAGCTACGGGAATATGCTGCTGATGATCCTCATCAGGAACCCTCCATCTAGCCAGACACGTGGTCATAGCATCGGACCGTAAACATGAGGAGGCCGCTGCCCCGCTGTCGAGGGGCGGCAACGCCCGCACTCTAGCCCCATTGGTGACACCCAATCGGATAAGGGATCATCAATATAGGTGTTCGGTCACTGCATTCAGCTTTGATTCATCAGCAATACAATTGATAACACTTTTCATTACTCTTACAGCGTTATAAACTTGCTTCCCCCGGGCGGCCCCGCCCGGGTGCTGGAGCCTTTATGACAAGCCTTTCTCTCTCACCCCGACAATTCTGGCAGTGGCTGGCCTACCACCATCAGGCCGCCGAGGGCACCCTCTACCTGATGTTCTTCTCCGGCCTGCTGTTGTGGGAGCCGCTGACCCCGCTCTGGTCGCTGGCGCGCTGGAATCTGTTCTTGCATGTGATGCTCTCGCTCACCCTGTTCCCGCTGCTGTTTGGCGCCTTCTGGCTCTCCCATCGCAGCTTGTTGAACCGCAGCAACAAACCTTTTTTGCGCACCACGGGGCGGATTATCGAAGCCCTGCTGCTGGTCTGTCTGGCCAGCGGCCTGCTGCTGGTGCTGCACGGCACTCCGGGCGATGCCATGGGCAACCTCGCCAGCTGGGCCCACTGGATGAGCGCGTTGGCGTTAACTCCTCTGGTGCTGCGCCACGCCTGGCGCTGGACCCTCTTGAAATGGCGCTCCTGATCCCATGTTGAAATCCTCTCTCTGTGCATGTTTGTCACCCCTGCTGGCCCTCGTCCTGCTGCTGGTCAGCCCCTTCGCGTTTGCCCAACAGATGGGCGCAGGGATGCTCGCTTATGAAGCGGGGAACGCCCCGCGCCTCGTCACCGCCAACCTGAGCGCAGGCTCGGTCACCCTGCTTGAGCGCGATAGCGGAAAGCGCCTGAAAGAGGTGCAGTTGGGGGGGGAGCTGCGCCAGCTTGCCCGCGCCGATGACGGCACCCTGCTGGTCACCGACTACAGCGGCGATCGCCTGCTGCTGCTGGATGATGCTCTCGATCTGGAAAAGACGCTCCCCAGCGGCCACCGCCCCTATGGGGTCATCTTCGATGCCAAGCGGCAGTGGTTCTGGGTCACGCTGTTCGAATCCGCTCGCCTGCAGGCTTTCGACACCGCGGGCAACCTCCAGCTGGATGCAGAAACCGCCGAGACTCCCCGCGGGCTGGCCCTGACCGACGACGATCGCCTGCTGCTGACCCACGCCATGACCGGCCAGCTCGCCATCTATGATCTCGCCAAGCTTGAGAAGAACGCTAAGGGGGCTACCCTGCCCAAGCCCAAACTCATCACCCTGGCCGAGACCCACAGCGACACCCCAAGCGACTCGCAGGGCTTGCCGCGCCTGCTCGACGGCATCGCCCTCTCCCCCGATGGCAGCGAGGCCTGGCTGCCTCATGTACTGTGGAGCTTCAGCCACCCCTTCCAGTTTCAAAGCACCGTCTTTCCGGCGGTCTCCATCATCGATCTCGATGAGGAGAAAGAGCGGGTCGATGAAAGAAAACAGCTCTTTTTGCAAATCAACCTGCCAAGCGTCGGCAACCGCAGCCAGATCGTCTCCAACCCTTTCGCGGCGCGCTTCGCCGCCGATGGCAAGCGGGTCTACCTGACCCTGGCGGGCTCGGAGGATCTGCTGGTGTTTGACCTGTCACGCAGCGGCAAGTCCAACAACAACCGCCACCGCCGCAAGAAGTTTCAGGGGGGCGCCAAAGCGACCCAGCTCTTGCGTCACCTGCCGGGCCAGAATCCGCGAGATCTGCTGATCGATGGCGACCATATTTTGGTGCACAACGCCATGGGGCAGGATCTCACCCGCCTCAATAGCGGCGGCAGCGGCCCGTTTGCCCGGGTCACCGTCGATGTGCCCCACTTCGCCAAGCTGGTAGAGACGGATCCGCGCCCCGAGCCGCTTCAGCGCGGCGAGCGGCTGTTCAACCTTGGTAACACAGCGTCCAACTCACGCTTCCCCATGGCGGGGGACAACTGGATGAGCTGCAACTCCTGCCATCTGGATGGGTTCAATTTCACCAACCGCTATCTGATGGCGGCCCATCGCCAGAAGAGCGGTGACAACGCCATCAACGGCCACGCCAACCTCACCAACATGGTGGCAGGGGATTTTGTCGGCGAATATCTGCGCATGACCCAGCAGACCCAGGGCGGCATGGGCCATGACACCCGCGATGGGGCCGAGACAGTTGACCCCGCGAGGCCCCAACCGGAAGTGAAAGCGATGATGGAAGATCTGCACGCCTTCGTCACCGCTGATGGCAACCTCCCTTATCTTGCCAACTGGCTGCGGCTCGATGCCCCGCGCACGGATCCCGCCAAGGCGCCGACCACCCATCCGAAGGAGTGGCTCAACTCCGCCTCCTGCCAGAACTGCCACCAACAGGCGTTCAAGGACTGGAGCGAGAGCAACCACAGGCTGATGGGCAACTCCCACCCCTACTACAAGGTGGTGCAGGCGCTGGCCCGCCAAACCGAAGGGGAAGCGTTTGGTCAGTGGTGTCAGGGCTGCCACATGCCCCAGCAGGTGATGACAGGCCTGCTGGATCTGCCCAATGGCTCCCACATGTTCGAGCAGGGTGGCTCCTCGCTGATTGCCGCCCACAAGGCGGGCGAACCTGTGGTTGAGGAAGGGACCGGTTGCGTGCTCTGCCATCGCATCACCAAGGTAGAAGACGCGGGCGGCAACAGCGCATTTACCGTGAATTTGAAAGACCGCGAGAGCTATGTGTTCGAGGATGCCCCGGGCGGCAGCCTTAAGCACTGGCTGGCCGAGCGGCAGATCAACGCCCGTCCGGCGGCCCACAAAGCCTCCTATCAGAAGGATTTCTACCGCGACGCGGCACTGTGCAAGTCGTGCCACAACGAGTTTGCCCCGGGCACCGGCGCCAATATCGTCAACACCTGGGACGAGTGGGAAAAATCCAGCTTTGCGAACGCGGAGGATCCCGCCAAACGGCGCACCTGCATCGACTGCCATATGAACCCGGAGCCGGGTAACGGCGGTGCGCCGGTCGCGGGTCAATCCACTGAAAACGGCACCATGAAAGCGCGGCTCTATCGCCACAACTTTACCGGCGCCCAGCACCAGCTGGTGGGGCTGCGTAATCCTGCACTTGAACAGGAGAGCCTGGCGCTCTTGCGCTCCAGCGCGACCCTCTCCGCCCGTATCGAACAGGCTGCCGATAGTCAGCAGCTGGTGGTGCGGGTCGCCAATACCGGCGCGGGCCATGCCCTGCCCACTGGCGTAGCTGATTTCCGTGAACTCTGGCTGGAGCTGACCGTCACAGACGCCAGCGGCAAGATGGTGCTTGCCAGCGGCCAGCCGGTGGATGGCGCCGTCCCTGAGGATGCGCGACTGTTCAGAAAAGTGTTCGGTGATGCCGAGGGCAAGCCGGTGGGGCTCAAGTTCTGGCGCTACGCCAAGCTCTTGGAAGATACCCGCATTCCGGCCGATGGCTGGCGCGATGAAGCCTGGCCGCTGCCCGCAGATGCCCAAGGGCCCTTCAAGGCCGATATCAAACTCAATTTCCGCACCTACCCCAAGTGGGTCAATGATGCGGTGCGCGCCGCCGAGCCCAGCTTGCCGGAGCCCCCTATAGTGCTGCTCGCTCGTCTTCAACTCAACCGGCTGCAACTTACCTTGCAGCCTCTCCCCGTCACGCCCGCTACGGAGCCTCAATCCTGATGTTTGCAAGTTTTCTGATTACCCTGCGCGAGGGGCTGGAAGCCTTCCTGCTGGTCGGCATCTGCCTCTCCTACCTCGCCAAGCTGGGGGCGAGCCGCTACAACAAATTCATCTATCTGGGGGTGGGGCTCGGCCTTGTCGCCTCCCTGATCGTCGCCTTCCTGTTCCAGGTGGTGGTGAGCCAGTTCGAGAGCGAGCGCTACAACCACCTGTTGATGGCGGGGATCCTCATCTTCGCCACTCTGGTGCTCACCTATATGGCGATCTGGATGCAAAAACAGGCCAAATCCCAGGTGGGAGCCATGACGGCGCGCATCGATGCGGCCATCGATGGCGGCAACCTGTTTGGTCTGGTGCTGCTTGCCTTCCTCGCCGTGATGCGCGAAGGGTTTGAAACCGTGCTCTTCTTCTCCGCCCTGCTCTACTCCGGGCAAGGGGTAGATCTGCAATCCGGCCTGATGGGCGCGCTGGCGGGGCTGCTGGTCTCCATTGCGCTGGTGTGGGGGCTGCTGCGCTCCACCCGCAAGGTAGCGCTGGCTCCTTTCTTCCGCTGGACCGGCCTGCTTATCATCATCATCGCCGCAGGCTTGCTCTCGTCCGCCGTCAACATGTTGCAGGCGGCAGACATCATCACCTTCTGGACCACGCCGGTGTTCGACATCAGCCACATTCTCGACGATCAGGGGGTATTTGGTACCTTCCTGCGCGCTCTGTTTGGCTACAATGCCTCACCCGCTGGCTTGCAGCTGCTGACCTGGGCCCTCTATCTGGCGATCTTCGTTACCCTCTGGCAGCGCAGCTATCGCCCGCAGGTGAGCGCCGCATCCAGCAAGAGCTGAACCCGCACGCCCTGTGGCAACAAGGCCACAGGGTAACAACACTATTCGGGAGCCGCGCCTTGGCGCGGTTCCCTTATCTATCAAGCAGTTTCGGAATAGGTCATGAGCGATAACAACAAGAAAAGCATTGCAGTGCTGGGCGCTGGCCCCGCCGGTTTGATGGCGGCCTGGCGCCTGCGCCGCGCCGGTTTTGCCGTCACCCTGTTCGAGCAGGAGCCGGTGGTCGGTGGCATGTGCGCCACCCAGACCTTCAAGGGGCGCGATGGGGAGTATCGCTTTGACTACGGCGGCCACCGCTTTATCACCAAGAACCCCGAATTGCTCGCCTTTATCGACGAGCTGATGGGGGACGATCTGCTCCATGCCGAGCGCAAGAGCGTGATCCGCTTTGGCGGACGCACCTATGACTACCCCCTGAACCTGCCCAACCTGCTCAAGACGGCACCGCTCGCCCTGATGGCCGGTGCGGTGAAAGACTTGCTGCTGTTGCCCTTTGCCAAGAAGCCGGATGATTTTGCCAAGGCGAGCTTTGCCGAGTGGATCCAGAGCCACTTTGGTCGCACCCTCTACCGCCAGTTTTTCGAGGGCTACACCGGCAAGCTGTGGGGCATCAACCCGGACAAGCTCTCCGCCGACTGGGCCGGTCAGCGCATCAGCCTCATCGATCTCAAAGACGTGGCGCGCCGCCTGCTGCCAAGACGCAACGGCAGTATCTCGGTGCGCACCTATGCCCGCAAATATCGCTACCCCAAGTATGGCTTCGGCCAGATCTTCACCACCCTAGGGGAGCGGCTGGTGGCAGAGGGCGTTGAGCTGAAAACCGGCGCCACCATCACCCGCCTTGAGCAGGCTGATGGCCGCATCGAACGGGTTTATTGGAAACAAGATGACGTTGAGCAGAGCGAGCAATTTGATCAGGTGATCTCCACCCTGCCGCTGCCACTCACCTGCCAGCATCTGGGCTTGCCGTGCGATCTGCACTACCGGTCGCTTCGCTTCGTCAATATGCCGCTTAAAACAGAGAACCTGTCGGACAACACCTGGCAGTACCTCTCCGACCCCCATATTCTGGCGACCCGCTTGCAGGAGCCGCGCCGCCGCAGCCCCTTTATGGCGCCCCAAGGCCAGACCTCGGTAATGCTGGAGATCCCCTGCAATCCGGGGGATGCCACCTGGCAGGCTCCGCTTTCTGATCTGCGCGGTCGGGTTACAGCTGATCTGGCGAGCCTCGGCGTCGATACCCAGAAGCTTGGCGATGAGACCTTCGAAGCCCGCAGCGAGTACGCCTATCCGCTGATGGATTTGGGCTATCAGGCACGCCGTAACGAAGCCATCAAGGCGCTGATGCCGATCAGTAACCTCATCATGACCGGCCGTCAGGGGACATTTCGCTACATCTTCACCGACACCGCCATGGAGATGGGGATGATGGCGGCCGACATGGTGATCGACGGGGTGGACAGACGTCATGCCATCTTTAACCATCGCAACGAAAATACCGTAATCGAAACCCAGAGCGTGGCCTGAGTGCCGCGCCATTGGCATAAGTAAGGAGAACAGGATGACCATCCGCCCGGGTTTACTCGCCCTCACCCTGCTGCTGACCCTGAGCGGGCAGGCGCAGGCATACTCCTACGCCGCCGCCGGCAAGGAGCCACTGATCGACGCCCGCGAGGCGCTGCTGGGCGCCGCCACTGACGGCAAGGATGCCAGCGCCACCTTGAGCGAGATTGCCGACGAGCTGACCTATCTGGAACAGCACCACAAGGTGGAGCTGCAAGGGCCGCTGGCCGCCGCCATCAAGGGGAAAGACGCCGCAGCAACCGCCGCCCTGCTCAACCGGGCCTACAAGGCGGAGATCGAGCGCCGCCTCGAAGGGGCCAGCCAGAATCTTGGCGACTACCAGACCGCCAAGGTGCTGGTGGTCAAGAGCAAGCGCTTCCTCGATCTGATCCTCCCCTCCCTTAGCGAGGGGGATCGCAAGGCGGCCGAACAGGCGTTGGCCAAGGTGCTGGATGCCATCGGCAACCCGGGGGTATTCGGGGTGGGCGCCAAGCCCGCCGACGCCGCCGCCTTTGCCGCAGCGGAAAAAGCGCTGATGGCCGTGCTGGCGCCGCTTTGATGGCCTCTCATCGATGACGACGGCCCCCCTCATCCCCAACCCTTCTCCCGCAAGGGGAGAAGGGGGGCGTCACCACGGCCGATTACGCTTCGCTAATCGACCCTACTTGCTGATCCTGCTGCAACTGGCCTGGCTTTGCTGGCTGCTGGCCTTCCCGGTAGCCCTCGATTCCGACGATGCCCTCAATTTCGCCCACGGGGTGACGCGCTTTAGCGTGCTGGAATTCTCCCCCCACTTTCCGGGCTACCCCGCCTTTATCTGGCTGGCACGGCTGATCAATCTGGCGGTGGACGAACCGGCCCGCGCGGTGCAGTGGGCAAGTCTGCTCGGTAGCAGTTTGCTGGCGCCGCTCGCCGCCTTGCTGGCGGTAAAACTGTGGCAACGGCCCAGCCTGCTCGCCCCAGTCTGGCTGCTGGTATTGGCCCTGCCGCTCACCCCGACGCTCGCCCTCTCCGGCCTTTCGGATGGGCCGGCGCTCGCCGCCTGGCTCGGGACGCTGCTGGCCTTGCAGCAGCGCAGAATTGCACTGGCGGGTCTGTTACTGGGCCTTATGCTGGCGCTGCGCCCCTCCTATTTTGTGCTGGCGCTGCTGCCCCTGTGGCTCGGGCTGGCGCAGAAGGAAACGCGCATCAGATTTGTGCTCCCCATCGCACAGGTTGGACTTATCAGCCTGCTCTTTGTCTGGCAGGCCGATGGCTGGGCCTATTTCAGCGAAGGGCGGCGCTTTACCGACGGCCACTTTACCCTGTGGGGCAACACGGCAGCGGCCCACGGCGATCGGCTGCTGAGCTGGGCGAGCACCTTCAACGATCAGCTCACCCCGCTTTGGCCCTTGGCTGTTGGGGCGCTGCTGGTACTGCCGCTTTGGCAAAGATCAAAAAACCGCCCTGCTGCCCTCCCCCCGCTCTGGACGCTCTACGGGCTCGCCCTGCTGCTCTGGACCCTGTTTGGCCAGAATCCCGACAATCCCCGCCATCTGGCCCCCATCACCCTGCTCGGTATCGTGCTACTGGCAGGCTGGCTGCCACGCCGTGGCGAGGGGGTGGTCGCGGTGGCCGGATTGCTGCTGATCGGCGTGACCTTCACCCTGCCCCGTCCGCCCGCCATGGTGCAGGCAACAAGGCTCGCAGAAAAAGCATGTCCGGCATTGGTGACCCAGTGGGGCGTGCGGCTGCTGCGGGATACCACAGCCTTGGCCGTCACCGATGGCTGGTACAAGGGGGATGCAGCGCTGGCGCTCTCTCAGGGAGCCTGCCGCCTAAGTCGCCGCCCCATCGCCGCGAGCGAAATGCCCACTGCGGTGCACCAGCACTGGTTTGCCCCACGCTTTGCCGCCGAGCCCGGACTCTGGCTCGCCATTCCCTCGCGGCAGACAACCCATGGAAAAAGTGACAAGAAACATAGAAAGAGCACAAAAATCCGCCAAGACAACAAAAATGAGGGGAACAACTCGGTTACACTCACTGCGCATCCATAACAGACGAGTCTCCTTATGCGTGTAACCAGAGAGTGGCTGTGGGTTTTGTCGGTGCTGACCGGGGCCTGTGCCCTCCTGTTGCTGCCATTCTGGCTGCGTGGCGGTAGCCAAGGCCATGATCTGTTTCACCACCTGCTCTCCGGTCACTTCTTTGCCGTGCAACTGTGGCAAGGTGAGCTCTATCCGCGCTGGTTGATGGAGATGAACGGCGCCTTTGGCAGCCCGGTCTTTTTCTTCTATCCCCCCCTGCCCTACTATGTGAGCGCCCTGTTCGCCGGCCCTACCCCACTGGCCCACGAGGCGATGACGCCGCTGCTCTGGAGCAGCAGCGTGGCACTCTGGCTCTCCGGCCTGTTTGCCTATCTCTGGTTGCGCCCCTTTGCCGGCCACGGACGGGCGCTGGCGGCCAGTCTGCTCTATATGGCGCTGCCCTATCATCTGGCCATCGATATCTACGCCCGCTTTGCCCTGGCGGAGAGCTGGGCCTTCGTCTGGGCACCGCTGGCACTGCTGGCGCAGGATCGCCTCTGCCGCGGCGCCCCCTTTGCGCTACTGCTGCTCGCACTGGCCATTTCCATGCTGACGCTTTCCCATCTACCAAGCACCCTGCTTATTCTGGGCTTGCTCACCCTGCGCAGCCTGCTACTGGTCTGGCGCTACAAGGGGAGCACAGCGCTTGTCAGTGTCCCTGTCACCGCCTCCCCGCTCATTGGCACCCTGCTGGGCCAGCTCTGGGGGTTGGCGATGGCAAGCCTGTTGCTGCTGCCCGCTCTGCTGGATCAGGGGGGGATCTCCATGGAGCAGATGCGCACCGGCATGTTCGAATTTCAGCGCAACTTTCTCGATCGTTTGCCCCAAAGCCGTGATGACTGGCGCTTTCGCGGCCATCTCGCCTGGCTGACGCTGCTCACCCTGGCTCTGCTGCTGGTAGCTTGGGCGGCTGCCCGCGAGCCACGCCATCCCGAGTTGCTGCTCTGGGGGGTCATTGGCACCCTGAGCTTTCTGATGATGCTGCCTCCAAGCGAGCCCCTGTGGCGCCTGCTCACTCCGTTGCAACTGGTGCAATTTCCCTGGCGCCTCAATCTGCTGCTGGTCATCGCTACCGTTGCCGTGGTGGCGCTGGGTACCCCCACCTATCGCCCGTGGCAGTGGGTCTGGTGGTTACTGCTTGCCCTCACCCTGCTCTCGCAGGGACTCTATGTACGCGAGGCGCCGCTCACCCAGGCTCCCGTAAAGAGTCAGCTCGACGGGGAGTTCGACAGCAAGCGCAGCGCCCGCGAATACCGACCAAAGCAGGTGCCACGCGGCATGTTTGCCCCCACCCTGCTGGCCTGGAAAGAGGAATTCCAGCCCGCCATCACCAGCGACCATCAGGGGGTGAACTGGCAGATCCAGCGCTGGCAGCCTCGTCATATTGAATTGACGGTGGATGCCCCGGCGCCCGCCAAACTGATCCTGCACCAGTTTGATTACCCGGGCTGGCAGGCAAGGCTCGACCAGCGCCTGCCGCTTAGCGTCAGCAGCACCCGTAACGGGCTGGTACAGGTCTGGGTGCCTGCTGGACAACACAGCCTCACCTTTACCCTCACCGCCCGCTGGCCGGAGCGGCTCGGGTACGCCATCTCGTCGCTGGCCTGGCTGCTCTGGCTGGGGGGAGTGATCCGCGCAGTGCGCCCACATGACCGCAAGCGAGCTCCCCAAGGTGGCTGAGCCGCCGGGCACCTCCCCCTTTTGAGGGGGCAGGAACGTCATGCCGAGCGGGGGCAAACCTGATAGACTCGCCCTTCTCCCTTTTTCAACCAAGGTTCACCAGCGGATACCCTATGCCCCAATCGCCAACAGCTCAGGCTGCCGCCCTCTCCCCCCGTTTCCTGTTTATCCTGCTGGGTGCCCTGGCGGGTCTGACCCCGCTGGCGGTGGATATGTATCTGCCCGCCATTCCGGCCATCGCCCGGGATCTGGCCACCAGCATCGACGGCGCCCAGCTCACCATCAGCGCCTTTCTGGGCGGCTTTGCCATCGGTCAGCTCTTCTACGGCCCGCTGGCCGACAGCTATGGCCGCAAGCCGGTGATCCTGGCGGGGCTCATCATGTTTGCCATCGCCTCGGTGGGCTGTGCCATGGCGGACTCTCTGCCTGAATTGCTGGCCTATCGGATGCTACAGGCAGCGGGCGGCGCCGCGGGGTCGGTAGTGGTCAATGCCCTGCTGCGCGATCTGTTCGAGAAGGATGCGTTTTCTCGCGCCATGTCGTTCGTCATTCTGGTGATGACCCTGGCGCCGCTGGTGGCCCCTGTGGTGGGCGGCTATATCAGCGCCCACGCCGACTGGCGGGTGATCTTCTGGCTGCTGGTGGGGATCAGTCTGCTGATCTGTCTGGTGATGCAGTGGAAAATTCAGGAGACCCTGAAACCGGAACACCGCCAACCCCTTAATCTGGGCCAGATCCTCAAGAACTACTGGGGGGTGCTCTCCCATCGCGGCGCCATGGGTTATGTGCTGTGCGGCTCCCTCTCCAGCTCCGGCATGTTCGCCTTCTTAAGCGGCTCCCCTTACGTCTATATCGAGTACTTCAAGGTGCCGACCGAGCACTACGGCTGGCTGTTTGGCCTCAATATCCTGCTGATGATGGTGGTCACCTTCATCAACAGCCGACTGGTGAAAGGGGTGGGCGCCGAGCGGATGCTGCAATACGGTCTGCTGGTGCTGCCCTGCGCGGGCGCCCTGCTGGTCTACAACGCCTGGAGCCAGACCGGCGGTCTGTGGGGCATCGTCATTCCGGTGGTACTGTTTGTCGGCCATATCAGTCTGGTGGGCGCCAACGCCATGACCGGCCTGATGGGCCACTTCCCCCAATCTGCGGGTACCGCCTCGGCACTGGCGGGCACCCTGCGCTTTGGCATCGGCGCCCTGGTCGGCATTCTGGTCAACCTCAATCCGCCCCACTCGCCGCTGCCCATGGCCATCGCCATCGCCTGCTGCGGGGTGGGTTCGACTCTGAGTTACTGGCTGCTGACCGGCAAGCGAGGCGATTGATCCCCCTCCCCCTGTCAGGAAAACGAAAGAGGCTTCCATCAACGGAAGCCTCTTTTCATATTGGCGCCCAGACGTTCAGAACTGGGCACTGTTGAGCCAGAGGTGCGCCCCTATGCTCACCAGATAACCGAGCAAGATGGCAGGCAGCCACTTCAGGTGGCCAAAAAAGGTATACATGCCGTGGGCCTGTCCCATCAGGGCCACCCCGGCCACAGAGCCGATGGAGAGCAGGCTGCCGCCCACTCCGGCAGTCAGGGTCACCAGCAGCCACTGCCCCAGCGCCATATCCGGGTTCATCGACAGCACGGCAAACATCACGGGAATGTTGTCGATGACGGAGGACAAGACCCCGATAAAGACGTTGGCCATGGTGGGATCCCCAGCGTCATACAACCAGTGTGATACCAGCTCCAGATACCCCATAAAGCCCAGCCCACCGACACACATCACCACCCCGTAGAAGAAGAGCAGGGTGTCCCACTCCGCCTTGGCCACCTTGTTGAACACGTCAAATGGCACCACAGAACCCAGACTGCGCAACCGCACCTCATCACCATTGCGTTCATAGAGCGCACGCTTGCGGGCAAGGGATCGCGGCAGCGACTTGCGCAAATAGAAGCCGAAAAACTGCAGATAACCGAGCCCCAGCATCATGCCCAGCACGGGTGGCAGGTGGAGGAAACTGTGGCATAGCACCGCCGTGATGATGGTCAGCAAGAACAGTGCGACGATGCGGCGGGCTCCCCGCTTGAGATCGACCACCTCGTTATCAGCCTCCGGCACATGACGCGGCACCATCAGGCTCATCAGGATGGCCGGGACCAGAAAATTGAGCAGAGAGGGAATAAGCAGGGTGAAGAAGTGGCCAAATTGCACCTTGCCCGCCTGCCACACCATCAGGGTGGTGATATCCCCAAAAGGACTGAAAGCACCACCGGCATTGGCTGCCACCACGATATTGATACAGGCCAGGTTCACAAAACGCCGATCACCATTGGCCACCTTCAACACGACGGCACACATCAAGAGCGCAGTGGTCAGGTTGTCTGCCACCGGCGAGATGCAAAATGCCAACCCGCCAGTCAACCAGAACAGGGTGCGCAGGTGAAAACCGGATCGCACCAGCCAGGCGCGCAGGGCATCGAACAGCCTGCGATCCTCCATGGCATTGATGTAGGTCATCGCCACCAGCAGGAACAGCATCAGCTCGGCATATTCCAGCAAGGTATGGCGAAATGCCTGCTCGGCGACAGGGCTCATCCCTTGTTGCTGGTAGGCGATACCGATCAGGATCCAGATCACCCCGGCGGCCACCAGCACGGGTTTGGACTTGCGCAGTTGCAGATACTCTTCAGCCATCACCAGGGCGTAGGCCAACACAAACAATCCGACACAAAAAAGTCCGATTGAGGAGGATGTCAACAGAACTGGGCCACTACTGGCATGGGCGGGAGGGATAAACAGGGACAGCAGCAAAATAACAGGGGTGAGCGCAGACATGGTCTCTTCCTTTTAGAACCATCTGGCAATGATGCTAGCACCTGGATGAAAAGAAAAATTCATCCAGGTCAATTAACGCTTAATTGGTTTGCTGTCGAAACGCGGGATTATTTCTTGCCGAAACCCGACTGCTTGAGGGTATAGCCTGCGCTGTTTTGCCAGGCATCCAGACCGCTGCGGTTATTGCCCGCCACCAGACTGGCGGCCAGACTCGGACTGTTGAAAAGCTGATCGGCGGTAAAGACAAAGCCGCCCTGACTGCGGGGCACTATGACCCCCTTCTCCAGCAGTTCGTGACGCAGCTCGATCACCGCTTCACGCAAAGAGGCGGCATCCTCGCCATTGGCGGTGGAACCGGCCAGCACCATAAAGCCCGGATTTTGCCGCTTGCCCACCGGATAACCGTGGGCCTCGGCCCCCTTGCCGTTGAAGTGGTAGAGCTCGCGCTCCCCCGGCCGATTGTCGGAGAGTGCCTTTTGCAGGGTCATCAGCTCGTTGTAGATCTCGATGGGGACGACGGCAGCCTGCTTGTTGCCCTTGCTATCGATGATAAAACTGACTTGCTTGTGTAACATCCTTGCTCATCCTGTGACCCATGGAAGCCCCTATTCTAACCACCTCGGGCAAGCGGGATCCAGCGAGGATCCACTGCTCTTTTGCCGCCTTGATCACTAACTGGCACTCTTGATCAACCGTAAGGGGTGTTGATCATTGCTGGCCGTGCTAGCGTACCAAGCATGATGAAAGCCATTGACCATCAAACGGTTATCCCATGCTGACCCTGCGCAACCTCTGCAAGAGCTTCGATAACGGCAGTGAACGACTGCCGCTGTTCCACCATCTCGATCTCGCCCTCCCCGCTGGCGAGATCACCCTGCTGCTGGGCCAAAGCGGCTGCGGCAAGTCCACCCTGCTGAATCTCATCGCCGGGCTGATTGCACCGGACGAGGGGGAGATCTGGCTGGGGGAGACCCGGATCGACACCCGATCTCCCGACGAGCGGGCGCGCCTGCGGGGCCGCCATTTCGGTATCGTCTATCAGGATTTCAACCTGCTGCCGACCCTCAACGTGGCCGAGAATCTGGCCCTGCCGCTGGCCATCAACGGGCTGCCACCGGATGAGACAAGGATTGACCAGTTGTTGCACCGGCTCGATATGAACCACAAGCGCCATGCCTGGCCGGAGCAGCTCTCCGGCGGTCAGCGACAGCGGGTGGCGCTGGCCCGCGCCCTTATCCATCAGCCCAGTTGGCTGCTCGCCGACGAGCCCACCGGCAGCCTCGATGAGCACAATGCCGAACAGGTGATGGCGTTGATGGTGGCGGCGGTACGGGGCACAGGCGCAGGCTTGCTGCTGGTGAGCCACAACCCGGCCTATGCTGCGCTGGCCGACAGGGTGCTGCGCCTCGAAGGGGGGCAACTTATCGAACTCAAGGGGCCCCGTCATGACTAAACGGCGATTGCGCCTGCCGGGAGCACGCTGATGCTGCCACTCAAAGCGCTACTGCGCCTCTATCGCAGCCACCCCTGGTTGCTGCTGATGAGTCTGGCCGGGCTGGTATTGGGGGTGTCACTGGTGGTGGCCATCGAGCTGCTCAATCACAGTGCCCGCACCAATTTTGTCGCCGCCCGCAGCCAGCTGGCGGGGGAAGCCAACTACCGGCTGGCCCCCGCTGGCGGGCTGGATGAGCAGCTTTACGTGCAGCTGGTGACCAGCCAGCCCGCCCTCGATGCCATGCCCCAGCTCCATGGCTGGCTCAAGGATGAAGAGGGGCGCAGTTTTCAGCTGCTGGGAATGGATCTCTTCAACCCCGGCCCCCTGCGCCAGCTGTTTGGCGCCCAACCCGCGAGCGAGTCCGCCTTCTCCTTAAACCGGGCCGACAACATCTGGCTGGCGGGCCCCGAAGCGGAGCGCCTTGGCTGGCAAGCGGGCCAGAGCCGCCGCTTTGTATTGGGCGGCAGCGATGGCGCCAGCGCCCGCCCCCTGACCCTGACACTGGCGGGCACCTTTGAACCGGGCGCCGTGCCCATGGAGCGGCTGCTGATAACCGACATCGGCCTCGCCCAGCCGTTGCTGGATAAAGCGGGTCGGCTCGATCGCATCGTCTTCAAGCTAAGCGAATCAGAGGCTCGCACTCTGCAGGCCACCCTGAAAACCGATTACCCGAACCCGCCCTTGTGGCTTGAGCCCATCAGCCCGGCGCTCGATGCCAGCCAGCTTGGTGATGCGCTGGCCCTTAACCTGACGGCGCTGTCATTGCTCGCCATGGCGGTGGGATTGTTTCTGGTGTTCAACGCCCAGCGATTTGTGCAGAGCGTGCGCCGCCCCCAGCTGGCCCAGTTGATCATTCTGGGGATGGGGCCGAGTCGGGTGCTGCGCTGGCTCATTCTGGAGCTCGTTATTCTCGCCACCATCGGCACCCTGCTCGGGGTGCTGCTCGGCAGCCTGTTGGCGCTGGCACTGATGGGACAGCTCACCCAGGCGCTGGCCGATCTCTATGGGCCCAACCCCATCGACCTGTTGCGCCTCTCCCCCGTGAACCTGCTCAAGGCACTGTTGATCGGGCTGCTCGGCACGCTGGCCGCCAACCTGCCCAGCTGGTGGCAACTGCTGCGCCAATCCCCCCTCGAACTGCGAGCGGGAAGCAGCCGTCCCCCCGCTCACCCGTGGCGACGGCGCGTGCTGGCCATCGCCATCTTGCTGCTGTGCGCTCTGTGCCTGTGGTTGCCGCAAACCGGTTTGACCGGCGCCCTCTTTATCGCCGGCGGCTGGCTGCTGGCCATGGCGCTCTGGCTGCCCGATGCCCTGCGCGCCCTGCTTGGCTGGCTGCGACGGCGCGCGGGCGGCCCCCTCACCGCCCGGCTCGGGGTGGCCGAGACCCTCTATCATCTCGATCGCACCGCCATCGCGGTGATGGCGTTGCAGCTCGCCATCGCGGCGGCCATCGGCATCGGGGTCATGGTGTCGAGCTTTCGCTCCAGCGTGGAGATCTGGCTCGGCCAGCGTCTGGCCGCCGATCTCTATGTCACCGCCCCCAAGGGGGTGGCGGGCAACAAGGGTACCTTGAACGAAGCCACCCTCGAGACCCTGCTCGCCAACCCGCTGGTGAGCGCCGCCTCGCGCCGCTCGGTGCACCCCGCCCGCTGGCGGGGGCAGCCCATCGAGTGGGCGCAGATGGATTTTATCCCCCAGCTTAAAGCGGCCTATCCACTGCTGGCCGGACGCTGGCCGACCCGTCCCGACGAAGTGCTGGCGAGCGAACCGCTGACGGTGCGCCTCGGGGTCAAGGTGGGCCAGACGTTGGCGATCAGCGGCGAGCAGGGGCCAAGGCAGTTCACCGTCACCGGTGTCTATCAGGACTACGGCAGCGACAAGGGGCAGATCCTGCACGCCTTTGAGGCCGGGGCGGTGCAATCCCTCGCCCTCTTTAGCGACGACCCCGAGCAGCTGGCCGATCGCCTGCGCGAGCGCTTTGGCGAGCAGCTCAATCTGCTCTCCGCCCCCGCCATTCACAGCGCTGCGCTCAAGGTGTTTGACCAGACCTTTGTGGTGACCGAGCTATTGAAACTGCTGATCCTCGGCATCGCCTTTGTCGGGATTGGCTCGGCCTTTATGGTGCTGGGTCTGGCGCGCCGTGGCGAGCTGCAGACCTTGCAGAGTCTGGGCTTGAGCCCCCGCCACTGCCGCCAGCTGCTGGTGTGGCAAGGGGCGGGATTGGGGCTGCTCACCGCCCTGCTGGCCCTGCCGGTGGGATATGGCCTCGCCTGGGTGCTGATCGAGGTGGTCAATCCCCGCGCCTTTGGCTGGCGCCTCGCCTTCGAGGCCGCCCCCCTTCATGCGGTCACCGCCCTGTTGCTGGCGCCGGTGTGCGGGGCACTGGCCTCCTGGTATGCGGCAAGGAGAGTGGTATGACATATCGGTTAGCGCACTGGCTCAGCCATAGCTTGAAGCTCCCATTAACCACGTCCCTCTCTCCGCCATTTTTTCAGCGCAGAGAAGATCACAGTGCGGCATTGAACCATCCCCTCTCCCTTTGGGAGAGGGCCAGGGTGAGGGGGATCTTGTCCTCCTTACGGCCCCTGTGGCTCGCCACCCTCTTGCTCCCGCTGATTGCCATGATTGGCAGCGCGCAGGCCAGCGATCTGGGCGCCCTGCTCGGCGGCGGCAACGACAGCTTTAAAAAGGTGCAGCCGGGGCAAACCATCCAATTGCCGGAGGATCACGCCGCCCACCCCGATTACCGCTCCGAGTGGTGGTATCTCACCGGCAACCTCAAGGATGAGCAGGGGCGCGAATATGGCATGCAGTGGACCCTGTTTCGCCAGGGTATCGAGCAAGAACTCCGCACCAGCAACCCCTGGCTCACTCCCCAGCTCTGGTTGGCCCAGTTTGCCATCACGGATCTCGACCGTGGCAGCCACCAGCAAGATGAACGGGCCAGTCGGCAGGGGCCGGGACTGGCGGGGGCCAGCGGCGGCCAATATTGGCTCAGAGAGTGGCGGCTTGCCTCGCAAGGGGCTGCGCTCTTCCCTGCCACCCTCAAGGTGCAGAGCAAGATTGGCGACCTGAACCTCACCGTCACTGCCGCCAAACCGCTGGTGCTGCAAGGCAAGGCCGGTTACAGCGAGAAGAGCCCGGGCAATGCCTCCTTTTACTACTCCTATCCACGCCTGCATTTGAGCGGCACCATGACTCGCGATGGCGAGACCCGCACCGTCACCGGACAAGGCTGGTTTGATCACGAGTGGAGCAGCTCGGTATTGGCCGAGTGGCAATCGGGCTGGGACTGGTTTTCGCTGCAACTGGCCGATGGCCGCGAACTGATGCTGTTTCGCCTGCGCACCAAATCGGGACGCACTGAGCCTGAGAACCGCTACGGCATCTTGATTGAGCGGGACGGCAGCAGCCGGGTGCTCGCCCCCGACGCGATTCGCCTTACGCCGGGCAACACCTGGCGCGGCCCCAAGGGGCAGGATTACCCCGTCGAGTGGCAATTAAGCGCCGCCGGAATGAGCCTCACCATCAAAGCCCGTCAGCCCAATCAGGCCATGACAGGTCGCTTTGACTACTGGGAGGGCGCGGTCTCTGTCTCGGGGGATGCCAAGGGGGTCGGCTATCTGGAGATGACGGGCTATTGATCCAGGAGCGTGTCTGTTGATTGCAATCGCCGTCAATGCCCTGCCAGGCAGGCTTGATGATGCACGCAGCCACCATGGCGCCGGGGCTCTCGCCCCTCACTGCAGCACACAGGGCGCGCCGCACCTGGATCCGGCGATTTTAAAGGGGGCATGATAAAGAATTCGGGGCGCAGAACGCCCCTTTTTGTTGCCGCGAAGGACTGTATCGACATGTCGCAAAACGACTTGGGGACAAAGAGAGCAAGATTCGGGTCGTTCCAGCGAGGAGTGGTTGCCATAGTGGGGGCCAAACCCAAGTCGGTTGGAACCTACTGGGGTTCCAACCCACAGCCAACCCTGTGCCCCACTGATTTGGCGCACAACACACCTGCGAGGGAACTGTCATGTCATCACTGTCCAACAAGGTCGCCATCATCACCGGCGCCAGCTCCGGTATCGGCCGCGCCAGCGCCATCCTGTTTGCCCGGGAAGGAGCCAGCGTCGTCGTCGGCGCCCGCCGCCAGCCCGAACTGGATCTGCTGGTGGAGGAGATCCGCCACGAGGGGGGCCAGGCGGTGAGTCTGGCGGGAGATGTGAAAAGCGAGACTTACGCCCGCGATCTTGTTGATCTCGCGCTAACCCGTTTCGGCGGGCTCGATATCGCCTTCAACAACGCAGGTACCACAGGCACGCCGGGCAGCATAGAGGAGCTTGAGCTGACGCAGTGGCAGGAGATTCTGGATACCAACCTCACCAGCGCCTTTGTGGGAGCCAAGTACCAGATCCCCGCCATGCTGGCGCGTGGCGGCGGCTCGCTTATTTTTACCTCTACCTTCGTCGGCAACACCCTGGGGCTGCCCGGCATGGCGGCCTATGCGGCGAGCAAGGCGGGCCTCATCGGTCTGACCCGGGTGCTGGCTGCCGAGTATGGGGCACAAGGGGTGCGGGTCAACGCCCTGCTGCCGGGGGGCACCGATACCCCCATGGGGCGGGCTTTTGCCAATACGCCAGAGAGCCTCGCCTTTGTGCAGAATATGCATGCGCTCAAACGGCTAGCCCAACCGGAGGAGATCGCCCGCTCGGCCCTTTATCTCGCGTCCGATGCATCCAGCTTTACCACCGGCATTGCCCTGCTGGCCGATGGTGGGGTATCAATTTGTCGCACATGACTTGTCGTCCCTAAGATCCTGCGACCGCAAACTTATCGTGAGAGCGCCTTATGTCTGATTACGCCCGCATCGCCGATGCCATCCGTTTTATCGCAAGTCAGGTGGAGCGTCAGCCCACTCTGGACGAGATAGCGGCGCACGTTCACTTAAGTCCCTTTCACTTCCAGCGGCTGTTCAGCCGCTGGGCCGGGGTGACGCCCAAACGCTATCTGCAGGTGCTGACCCTGGAGCGGGCCAAGGCACTGCTGCAGGAGTCGCGCCCGCTGCTGGAGGTGGCCGATACCCTGGGCCTTAGCAGCGGCTCGCGGCTCTACGATCACTTCGTGCAACTCGAAGCGGTGACGCCGGGCGAGTACAAGCAGCGCGGGGCCGGGCTGGTTATCGATCACGGGGTGCACGACACCCCCTTTGGTCAGGCATTCGTCGCCCTGACCCCGCGGGGGGTGTGCAACTTCTCGTTTCTCGATGACAAGGCCCCAGAGGCGCCGCTGGCCACCCTCGCCCGCAGCTGGCCTGAGGCAAGGCTGCAAGAAGCCCCATCACGCACCCAAGGGGTCATCAACACCATGTTCGATGGCAGCAAGGCACCGGATCGCCCCATATCCTTGTACGTGAGCGGCACCAACTTTCAGATCAGCGTCTGGCGGGCGCTGCTGCATATCCCGCCCGCCAAGGTGGTGAGCTACGCCCAGGTGGCGAGCGCCATCGGCAATCCCAAGGCCGCCCGCGCCGTGGGTCTGGCGGTGGGCGCCAACCCCGTCGCCTTGATGATCCCCTGCCACAGAGTCATCCAGCAAAACGGCAGACTCGGCGGCTATCACTGGGGCGAGACCCGCAAACAGGCGATACACGCCTGGGAAGCGGCGAGGTATGAGTGAAGGTGGCCTTTTTCTGTCCGGCCTAATGAGGAAAACAGGCATCTTGGTAGTGAGTCAGCAGACAATCAGGCCGCGCCGAACGAGCATTCACGGTCTAAAGCGAGGGCATTAGCAGAGTAGGGGCGCAGATCGCCCCTTTTGTTGCTTTGGCGAGGCTCAGCACTCAGCCGCCCCACCTCAGCGAATTGACGAAACAGGTAGGGTGCAATAAGCGCAGCGCATTGCACCGCTTGCCGAGCGGCTTTTGTGCAAAACAGCAGAAACCAAATTAGCGGTGCAATTTCATTGCACCCTACGGCACTTGTCTTCAAAGTCGTAAATATAACTCCCGATACAAATAAAACTATCTTTATAATCAGTTAAATATGCTATTTGGTCTTCGATATACTCTTTTGTTAAATACAGGCAAGATAGTATTTCTTCATAGGCAAGACGCTTAGTATCCCAAACGTGCTGCTTTACCCAGTATTTTTCATCAAACTGCCTTTTTATGCTTTCCACCGCTTCCATATTCTTTTTTAGCTGTTCAATAGCTTTCAAAAAGTCATTGCTATGCGCAAGATTTTTTAACCGTGTTTGTAGATAAATACCGATAGGAACAACAATTAACGTTGTAATCAAAGTCGGCAAATATGGCAAAAATGGCAAAAATTCTTTCGAATTTACTCCTAGATTTAACTTATTCGCAAAAGCACGTAACTCCAAGCTTCTGACGACCGTAGGAAGTGAATTTAATGGCATTGTTACATGAACAATGACAGCCATTCCAAAATCTTACCTAGATCAATCCACACCGGTGACTTAATTAAGCCAGACTGAAAGGCAGCAAAAAATGCTAATATAGCCGTAAGTCTAAGCATCCAAGAGTTTGCGGACTTGGCAGATTTCGCCCTTGCAGTCTCAATTTGATATTGCTCTAAAGTGGCTATAGCTTTACCTGTGATTATAAACTCGAAACTACTACCATTATTTTTCAACTCTCCTGATGCTACGAATGATGATAAATACAGATCCATTTTTTTACGCAATTCTGTTTTCTGTGGATGCAAATACCACCTAATTGAATATATGTAACTCATTAGGTCAAGCGACGAAAATGATTTGTGAGGCTCTTCTGATTGCCTGGAAACTATACTTTCTAGAATCTTCATTCTCTTTGGTAGTTGTAAGTTTCTCTTGTTGAAAAAATATTGTGGGACAGAATGTTTTGCTAAAATATATATTGACTGTAGCTTATATAACCCAGTCCATTCATGAAGGATATAATCTAGCACGCCGTTATATGTATGTGTCACCAGCCCATGATAATGATCAACTCGTAAACTCAAGCCAGAATAAAGCGAAAAAGGAATTACAGCCTCTGTACAGAATCCCCCACCTTCAAAATGATTGCCATTTAACCCATTTTCTTCAATAGAGTTAACGAGCATGATTGGGACATCGCCATTATAAATACTTATGGAATAGCAGTTAACCTGCTTTCCTAACTCTCCACTTCGAGGAATTTGAATAGGGCATGGCTGATTTAACAACTTGCTCAAAATATATTTAGTGATTTTATTCATGCCACCTCAAAAAAATAATTTTAAATCATTGCATTACTATTACTGGGATCTGAAAGTGTTTGCTTGATTTCTCCCCTACGCAATATATCTGTTCTGATTCATTGGTAACTCCAAAGAGGTCATATCCAGACGGATATCCTAGCGAGCAAGACAGATAAGCAAAAGCAGATGATGATAGTTTCCTGAGCAAGATCAACAAATTAATCAATAAGTACAAATACTGTACCATGCATCAGAGATAACTGGTGGTGGAAATAAGAAAGACGCCCTAAGGCGTCTTTCTTATTTTAAGGACTTTGAGCAAAAAGGTTGGAGGTTATTCCCCCTCCCCACCTTGCCCCACCACCCAATCAAATCGGGGTAATGGAAGTGATATGGGCATCCCCGTCCAGTGATTTGAAGATCTGTACCACGGCTTCGCCATGGATCGGTTTGGCAAGCGGCACTGTGCTCTTGCACTTGAAGCGGTAGTTGGTGCCAGCCACCACCTGGGTGGAGACTTCAAAGGGTACGTACTGCACCCCGGCAAATCCTTTCAGCGCCTGATCAAATACCGCCTGATCCTCGGCGGTCAGCTTGTGATATGCGGTCCATCCACCCACCAACACTGCTTGTTCTGACATATCAAACTCTCCGTGCTCTATGATCCCGACTCGTTTGGCCGTTCGGGCTGCGCCCCGTTGATTCAAGTGGTTTCCGGTCTCCACCGGGGTGTCATCACTGCCGGTTGGCGCGATGACGATGGGCCCGTTTGCGCAGCTATCTACAACTCGATCAGCCCTCCCCCTTGCCACAAGCCGCTGTTGACAGCTGGCTCAATTGGCATGAGAGAGCCTAGTGCGGGATGGCAAAAATGCCCCTGTCACATATGACAGGGGCAAGGTGGCGAAAAAGCTGCTCGAAAAAAGAAGATATGAGGCGCAAACGATTGAGAAAAGAAAAGACGCCTCAAGGGCGTCTTTTTGCATTTTTATGCTCGAAGGGTAGAACGGCGCGAGCCGCTTATTCCCATTCGATAGTTGCGGGCGGCTTGCCGGAGACGTCGTACACCACGCGGGAGATACCGTTGATCTCGTTGATGATGCGGTTCGATACGTGACCGAGGAAGTCGTACGGCAGGTGAGCCCAGTGGGCGGTCATAAAGTCGATGGTTTCGACGGCACGCAGGGCAATGACCCAGTCATATTTACGACCATCGCCCATCACGCCAACGGAGCGCACCGGCAGGAACACGGCGAACGCCTGGCTGACCTGGTTGTAGAGGTCGGCTTTGCGCAGCTCTTCGATAAAGACCGCATCGGCGCGGCGCAGAATATCGCAGTACTCTTTCTTCACTTCGCCAAGGACGCGCACGCCCAGACCCGGGCCCGGGAACGGGTGACGGTAGAGCATGTCGTAGGGCAGACCCAGCTCGAGGCCAACGCGGCGCACTTCGTCTTTGAACAGTTCGCGCAGCGGCTCGACCAGACCCATCTTCATCTCTTCCGGCAGGCCGCCGACGTTGTGGTGAGACTTGATGACGTGGGCCTTGCCGGTCTTGCTGGCAGCGGATTCGATAACGTCCGGATAGATGGTGCCTTGTGCCAGCCACTTGGCGTTTTTCAGCTTTTTCGCTTCATCATCAAACACTTCGACGAAGACGCGGCCGATGATCTTGCGCTTGGCTTCCGGCTCGTCAACACCGGCCAGGGCAGAGAGGAAGCGCTCTTCGGCATCGACCTTGACGATGTTGAGACCAAAGTGATCACCAAACATCTCCATCACCTGGGTGCCTTCGTTCAGGCGCAGCAGGCCGTTGTCCACGAATACGCAGGTGAGGCGATCGCCGATGGCGCGGTGCACCAGCATAGCAACCACGGAGGAGTCGACACCGCCGGAGAGGCCGAGGATCACTTCATCGTCACCCACCTGCTCGCGGATGCGGGCAACGGCGTCATCGATGATGGTGGCCGGGGTCCAGAGGCATTCGCAACCGCAGATGTCTTTGACGAAGTGTTCCAGCATGCGGGCACCCTGACGGGTGTGGGTCACTTCCGGGTGGAACTGCACGCCGTAGAAGCGCTTGGCTTCGTTGGCCATGGCCGCGTGGGGGCAGGTCGGAGTCTGGGCGATGGTGGTGAAGTCGGCCGGAATGGTGGTGACCTTGTCACCGTGGCTCATCCAGACATCCAGCAGGGCATTGCCGTTGTCGGCGATGGCATCTTCGATATTGCGCAAGAGGGCGCTGCTCTTGCCAGCTTCGCCCAGCACTTCCACCTTGGCGTAACCGAATTCACGCTCGGTGGAGGATTGCACCTTGCCACCCAGCTGCTCGGCCATGGTCTGCATGCCGTAGCAGATACCGAACACAGGGACACCGGCGTTGAACACATACTCGGGGGCGCGCGGGCTGCCCGCTTCGGTGACGGACTCGGGGCCGCCGGAGAGGATGATGCCGCTCGGATTGAATTCGCGGATCTGCTCTTCGGTTACGTCCCAGGCCCACAGTTCGCAGTAAACACCGATTTCGCGCACGCGGCGGGCGATCAGCTGGGTGTACTGGGAACCGAAGTCGAGGATAAGGATACGGTGCTGGTGAATGTCTTTAGTCATTTTATTCCTGCATCAGGCTGATGTTGTCACAAAGGGCACGGGATAAAAAAAGGGTGGAAAAACGGGGCGCAGGGCCCCGTTTTATCAGCCCATCCGATAGTTGGGGGCTTCTTTGGTAATGGTCACATCGTGGACGTGGGACTCTTTCATCCCGGCGCCGGAGATGCGCACAAATTCAGCTTTAGTGCGCATGTCGTCGATGGTGGCGCTGCCGGTCAGGCCCATGGAGGAGCGCAGGCCGCCCATCTGCTGGTGGATGATCTCTTTGAGGCGACCCTTGTACGGCACACGACCTTCGATGCCTTCCGGCACCAGCTTGTCGGCGGCGTTGTCGGTCTGGAAGTAGCGGTCGCTGGAGCCTTTGGACATGGCGCCCAGGGAACCCATACCACGGTAGGATTTGAAGGAGCGACCCTGATAGAGCTCGATCTCGCCCGGCGCTTCTTCAGTACCGGCGAACATGGAACCGACCATAACGCAGCTGGCGCCCGCGGCAATGGCCTTGGCGATGTCGCCGGAGAAGCGGATACCGCCATCGGCAATCACCGGAATACCGGTGCCTTCCAGCGCGTCAACGGCGTCGGAGATGGCAGTGATCTGGGGCACACCCACGCCGGTCACGATACGGGTAGTACAGATGGAGCCCGGGCCGATACCGACCTTGACCGCATTGACACCTGCAGCAGCCAGCGCCTTGGCGCCCGCGGCGGTCGCCACGTTGCCACCGATGATCTGCAGATCCGGATAGGCGTCGCGAGTGGCCTTGATGCGATCCAGCACGCCCTGGGAGTGGCCGTGGGAGGAGTCGATCAGCAGCACGTCAACACCGGCTTCCACCAGCGCAGCGACGCGCTCTTCGTTGCCGGCACCGGCGCCAACGGCAGCACCGACTCGCAGACGACCCTTGTCATCTTTACAGGCGTGGGGCTTGCGCTCGGCTTTCTGGAAATCTTTAACGGTGATCATGCCCTTGAGTTTGAAGTCGCCGTTAACCACCAGCACTTTTTCGATACGGTGCTTTTGCATCAGGGCAACCACCTCTTCGCGAGGGGCCCCTTCACGTACGGTGACCAGACGATCTTTCTGGGTCATGATCTGTTCAACGGTCTGGGAGAGGTCAATCACGAAGCGCACGTCACGGCCGGTGATGATACCGACCAGCTGATTACCGTCAGTCACCACGGGGTAACCGGCGAAGCCATTCTTGTGGCTCAGCTCCTTGATTTGGGCGATGGTCATGTCAGGGCGCACGGTGACGGGGTCAGTGACCACGCCGCTCTCGTACTTCTTGACCTTGCGCACTTCGGCAGCCTGCTGCTCGATGGACATGTTCTTGTGGATAAAGCCGATACCGCCTTCCTGGGCCAGTGCGATAGCCAGACGGGCTTCGGTCACTGTGTCCATGGCAGCGGAGATCATGGGGATGTTCAGGCTGATGGCAGAGGTCAGCTTGGTACGCAGATCGGCAGTATTGGGAAGAACTTCGGAGTGGGCGGGAACCAACAGTACATCGTCGAAGGTTAACGCTTCTTTGGCAATCCTGAGCATGGCAATATCTCACCGTTGAGGAAGTGGGGGTGTAAAATATTGCCGACGAAGTTTACTCACGCATTGGTCACTGGTAAAGAAGTTTTTTGAATTTTTTATGGCATAGCCCTCTTTTAGGCGGCTAACGGCGCAAAAAACTAATAAATTCAGCTGTAATCATGCCTTTTTTCACGACAAAATGATCTTTTTTGTCGTTGAGCCCCTTTCTCCCTCCAACCTCCCGGAACAGCATTTTCAATGATCCAATTATGTGCAGCCGGGTGTTTAGTTTCCCTGATAGCGACCTGGCTTGTGCCAATTCATCAGCATGGCGTTCATCGCCAGCGCACTCAGGGTGGACCAGAGCAGCAAGGGCAGTGGCAAGGTGAGCAGGGAGAGTGCAAACACCAGCACATCAAGCACCATCTGGCTCTTTCCCGCGTTGATGCCAACGCGCCGTTGCAGCCAGAGCGTCACCACCCCGGTGCCACCCACGGAGGCATTGTGGCGCGCCAGAGACAACACCCCCATGCCGAGAAAGGTCCCCCCTACCAAGGCGGCAAACAGTGGGTGGACATAGCTCACCGTCAGCAGCAGCGGTACCGCCTGGGTGGCCGCCGAGAGGGTAACGTTGACGATCAGCGTCTTGATGGTGAAGGCGCGCCCCATGGTGAAGTAACAAAACACCATGAAGGGCATGTTGACCATGAAGAACAGAACCCCGATGGGCAAACTGCTGACATGGACGAGCAGAAGGGCGATGCCCGCGATGCCACCGGTGATCATGCCGGAACACTTGAGCAGGTTGAGACCGACCGCGATAAACATGACCCCGAGCACCATGCCGTAAACATCGTCCTTGAGGGTGTGGGCCAGGGCTTTGGTCGCCGGCACGGGCGACATGGTCATTTCACTTTCCATATGACTCCTTTCCATGTTTGCTGTGACATCAGGGCACCAGTCACTGGGCCGAAGGGGTCGGCATACTCGGGCGCCCTGGCCATTTCCCCTGCCGGTCCCCCTGCCGACATCACAAGACTCAGCAAAAAAAGCGCCAATCAACACAAGCATCCAGGATAAGCTGAAAAATCAAATTTAAATTCCGACATTCTGCCTATGACAGGAGCAACACACCCATTCATGGGACAAACATCAGGCTGCATCAGCATGTTTGGCCAGCCACACTGAAGGCAGCTCACCATCTCCCCTTTTAAAGCCCGTTATTAAGTGGATCATGTTGATATGCTGCCACATGGCAGCATGAATCATGCTCGTCACAGGAGGGGCATAGGGTGGATACGGCATATTTCTCCAAGGTGGGTTCCTGCTGCCAATGTCGATGATGCGCACCACTTTGGGGCGAAAGCACCATAACAGAGCAAGCCACCCTCGGATGCCGCTTGCTCCCAAGCGATGTCGACGCTACTGCTTATTGCCTTCCCCGTCTGGTCCATCTCCCTCGATCCCTTGATATGCGGCATAAAAAAGTCGGCCCCAAGGCCGACTCGCTGCACACTGTGACAGACTTTCCTTATTTGAGATATTTACCGTCAACGCCCACCTTGCCCGGGCCGTTCAGTACCCAGACCCGTGCCGAATAGGCGGGCACCGCAAAGCTCAGACTGCCGTTGCTGACGTTCTGACTCGCGCCGGTCACCGCATCCGTATAGGTGCCGTTCTTCAGGCCACTCAGGTTTATTTGCTGGGCCGAACTGGCCGCGAGGCCCACGGCAGCGTAGCTGCCTTGAGCGCTCAGGTCACGCACGAAGCTGATGCCGCTGCTCCACTCGTTCACCTGGCTCATGGGCGCCTTCTGCAGGGCGGGCACCGCCTTGCGGATCTGGTTCAGGCGCTTGATGTGCTGGTAGAGCGGGTGGCTCGGAGTGGCCGGGTTGTCCAGCACCTCCCCGTAGTAGGCACGACCAGTCTGATCCACCGTCATGGTGGCCCCGTCGATATCCTGAGGCTTGCCCGCCTGGAACATCACCTCCTCCCCGTAGTAGAGGGTCGGGATGCCCCGCGCCGTCCAGAGCAGGTTGTAGGTCATAGCCGCATTGCCCTCTTCCCCGCCGTAGCGGTACTTGAAGTCGTTGTCCGGCCCCACGTCATGGTTCTGGAAGAAGGTGATGAGCTTGGTGGCATCCCCATAGACCCAGTCCATGGCAAAGATCCCGCCCACCCCGCCAAAGCTCCCCCGGGTGACGTTGTCACGGAAGGTGGAGAAGAGGGAGAAGTCCAGCACAGAGAGGCCGGAATCGCCCCCTGCCCGGGGATCCGCCGGGTTCGGCGTGGTGCGGGTATACCACCAGGGACGGATCACCGCCGAGGCATTGTCGTTGGCCAGCTCAGAGCCCCAGCCGGTGCCCTTGACCAGGTTCTCGCCAAAGACGAACAACCCCGGCTTGTGGGCCTGCCAGTCGTGGACATAGGTCAGCAGCTCGTCCCGCTCGATGTGCTTCAAGGTATCGATGCGAATGGCGTCAACCCCCATGTCGAGGTACTGGCGGATGGCGCCGTTGAGGTAGTCCTTGACGTTCTGGTTGCCGGTGGCGAGATCGATGCAATCCCCCGCCATGTGTTTGCGCTGCAGGGCGAGCGGGCTCTCCCAGTCACCGCCTGACATGAAACCGTCCAGGTGATACCAGGCGGGATCCAGGGTCTGGGCGTCGATGCCGAAGAAGCGGTTGGGGTTGTAGCCAGCACTCGGCACGGTGGCGCCTGTCTTGGGGTCCACCAGAGGCTGGGTGCCCGCCGGATCGGACTGGCAGCGGGCCTTGTACCAGTCGGGAGCCACCGGGTTGTCGTCGTCACAGCGGTTGGCGCTGGCGTAGTCCCCGAGGTTGCCCTGATAGGGGCCGTTGTTGATGAGCCCCTGGCTCGACCCCGCCGGTACGTAGTATTTGACGGGCAGGCGATCGATCCAGGTCTTGCCGCGCAGGCCGTACTGGCTCGAGTGGTTGAGCACCACATCCTGGATCACCTTGAGCCCCTTGGCGTGGGCCGCCTGGATGAACTCCCGGTAACCCGCCCCCGGCGACTCCAGACGGGGATCGACCCGGTAGAAGTCGTAGGCGTGGTAGCCGTGGTAGTCGAGGCCGGAGCGGTTCTCCACCGGTGGCGTCACCCAGATGGCGGTGAAGCCGAGATCCTTGATGTAGTCGATCTTGGCGATCAAGCCCTTGAAGTCGCCGCGCCAATGGGGATCCCCCGCCTTGTAGCGATCCCGGTTATGGTAGTTGTTGCTGGGATCGCCATCATAGAAGCGGGCGGTCAGCAGGAAGTAGATGCTCTCGGCACGAAAATCGCCGCTCGCCACACCCTGCTCGCCGATACGGTACTCGAAGCGCTGCTCGCGCTGATTGCCGCTGGCGTCAATGGCAAGGGTGCGGATCACCAGATCGGTGCCGCTCCCCTTGTCGCTCGCCACCAAGGGCTGGCCTGCATAGCGGGCCGACGCAGTGGTGGGCTGGCTGCCGTCCGTGGTGAAATGCACGGCGGGGGCGCTGTCCTGATCGTCGCTCACCCCCAGGGTGATGGACTGGCTGTCCAGATAACTCCCCGGGGCCGGGGTGGCCGTCACCGTGGGGGCCTGCAGATCGGCCCCGGCCAGCGTCTCCACCTCGATGGCCTTGCGCAGGCTGTCAAAGCAGATGCGATAGCGGGTGTTGGCGCTAACCAGGTAATCCTGGACCGGATACGCCTCGGTCCAGTCCCCCTTGTGGTCAATCTTGAAGCGGGGGTTGTTACTGCCAAAGGCCTGCTCGGTGCAGAAGGTGGTGCCATCCTCACTGGTCATGGGGGTGAGTCCCCAGTTGTTGGTCGTGCCCCGGAAGTACCAGCTGTCGCTGCTCTGTCCTGCCCCAACCACCACGCTCACGCTGCTGCTGCCCTTGGCGCCCTGATCGTCGGTGACCGTGAGGCCATAGGTGAAGGTGCCGGTTTGGGTGGTGCTGACGACGATGCTCTCCGTGGTCTCGCCGCTGCTCCACAGATAGCTCGTGATCTGGCCGTCGGGATCCGTAGAGTCGCTGCCGCTCAAGGTCAGTGACGCCCCCTGGGTCACATTCACCGTGCTCCCCGGGGTGATGACCGCGAGCGGCGGCTGGTTGTCATCCCCAAGGGGGGTGATGCTGTAGACCAGGGTCTGGTCGTTGACCTGGATGCGCACCGTACCCACGGCGTTCCAGAAGATGTCGCCGCCACTTTTCTCCAGCACGCCGTCGCCGTTGCTGTCGCCAAAGTTGACGGCCCAGTCGCCAGCCTGATCAAACTTGAGGCGCTGGCTCGCCTTGCCATCCATGTAGGCTTCCACCTGCCACAGGTGATCCCCTACCAGAGTCATGGGGAGGCTTGCCCAGCCGTTGAAGGTGCCGCGTACGTTGAGTTGCGGCAAGGTGCTGGCAAACCCCGAGGCCTCGCAACTGGCCACCTCCGTCGCGCTCACCGCCTGAGTGCTGGCGTTGATGCGGATCTGGTACGCCGTGTTGGCATTGACCCCGTAGTCGGCCGCCGGGTAGCTCTGCTGCCAGTTGCCGTACCTGTCTATCTTGAAGCGCGGTCCGCCGCTGGCATCCCCGCTCACGAAGCGCTGGCAGGTATCAAAATTGACGCCGTCCGTCGACATCATGGCGGTCGCCGCCCATCCATTCGCGGTGCCCCGGAAGAACCACTCCGCCGCCGACGTCGGCGCCGTGATCAGGGTTCCCAACAATCCGGCCGCGAGTATCCATCTAGCCATTGATAGTCCTTTATTTTCATTGTTTTGTGTGTGATGCCGGTGTGCCCCGGCATTCCCCCATCCGCTACAGTCCCGCCTTCGGATGAGCCCGATCAGTCTAGAGTTCCCCATAACCAATTCATGGCGAATACGCGCAAAATGTGACCACCATCGACTTCGCTATTGGCTGTATGTGATTGATAGCGCTTTCATTTCCATGCAACACCGATTTGCAGGGAGGAGTGACCAACCTGATCCATTGACTCGGCGGACGAGGTGAAGTGGGGTAAGATGGCGACATTGTTTCTCTCCTCCGCCTTCGCTGGCGAGGAACCGTGCGCAGGAACCGCCTTGAACTATCGCAACGAATCCGGCCAAAACAGGCAACAGCAGGTCTTTACTGTCACCCGCCTCAACAGCGCCGTGCGCATGATCCTGGAGCAGGATTTGGGGCTGGTGTGGCTGACCGGCGAGCTCTCCAATCTGGCGATGCCAAGCTCCGGCCACTGGTACTTCTCCCTCAAGGACATATCGGCGCAGGTGCGCTGCGCCATGTTCAAGGGCAACAACCGGCGGGTGGCCTTTCGCCCGCAGGATGGCATGCAGGTGCTGGTGCAGGCGCGAGTTTCCCTCTATGAGCCGCGCGGCGACTACCAGCTGATCATCGAGTCGATGCAACCTGCAGGCGATGGCGTGCTGGCGCTGCGTTTTGAAGAGCTCAAGCGCCGCCTCGGCGCCGAGGGGCTGTTTGACGAGAGCCGCAAGCGGCCGCTGCCCCGCGAACCGCGCGCGGTAGGCCTCATTACCTCCGCCACCGGTGCGGCTTTGCACGATATGCTGACGGTGCTTAAACGGCGTGCGCCAGATCTGCCGGTCTTTATCTACCCGACTCAGGTACAGGGGAGCGCCGCCATCAGCCAGATCGTCGCGGCGATCGCCAAAGCGAACCAGCGCGCCGAGGTGGATGTGCTGATCGTCGGGCGCGGCGGCGGGTCGCTCGAAGATCTCTGGTGCTTTAACGAAGAGGCGGTGGCGCGTGCCATTGCCCACTCCGCCATACCAGTGGTGAGCGCGGTGGGCCACGAGGTGGATGTCACCATCAGCGACTTTGCCGCCGACTTGCGCGCCCCTACCCCATCGGCCGCCGCCGAGCTGGTGGCGCCGGATCAGAGCGCCCGAGCCCAGCGTCTCGTTCACCTCAAGCAGCGACTGCTGCAGGCGATGAGCCGCCAGCAGACCGCCGCCCGCCACGATTTCATCCTGCTGCAAAAGCGGCTCGACCATCAGGATCCGAAGCGGCGGCTGGAGCAACAATCCCAGCGACTCGACGAGCTCTCCACCCGTTTGCAGCAACTGCTGCGCCAGCGGCTGCATCAGGGTGAGCGGCGCCTCACCAACCTTGAACTGCGCCTGCAGGGCAAGAGTCCGGAGCGCCTCTTGGCAGCTGGCAAACGCCGCCATCAGCTGGCCGAGGAGCGGCTTCATGCCCTGATTGCAAAACGGCAAGACCTTGCTAGTCACCGCCTCGCCATGCTCAGCGCCCGCCTCGACGGGGTGAGCCCGCTCGCCACCCTGGGGCGCGGCTACTCCATCACCCGCACCGCGCGTGGTGAGGTCATTAGCCGCGCCGATCAGGTCAACAATGGCGATCAGCTCATCACCACTCTGGCGCAAGGGAGCCTGCAGGTACGGGTCGAGAAAGTTATCAACGACTCAGCGCAGTAGAACGGCTGCATCAAACCACCAGCCAATCTGCCATTCAGCCCGGCAATCAGCCAAAAACAAAGGCCACCACCGCAAACACAGTGGTGGCCTTTTTCATCTCGGGTGCTGGCGCCCGCTCAGCCCTTGGCGCGGCGGGCGACCAGCGTGAACTTGTAATCATCGCTCTTGAAGAAGTTGCGACTGAACTCGAACACTGTGCCATCTTGCAGGAAGCCGCGGGAGACCTTCTCGATAATGGGCTTGGCGGGATCGATACCGAGCGCCTCCACCACCTGCGCCGAGGGGAGCACCGGAATGATCTCCTGCTCGCTGCGGTCAATCACCAGCTGCTTCACCTCTTCGATGTAGTGGTACTTGGAGCCCTGCATCACCGCATAGCTGAGGTCGGGGAAGAGGGCGAGCGGCATCCAGGTCTCCTCCAGCGTTACCGCGATCTGACGAATAAAGCGCACCCGCTTGACGTAGTAGACAAGCGCCCCCTCCAGCAGATTGAGCCGCTCGGCCAGCTCGCTGCTCGCCTTGATCACCTCGAAGGCGAGAATGTCGCTGTGGGTCTCGGCCGCCGGATCGGTCACCTTCTCATAGAGGCTGGTGAGCTGATAGATGTCGTAGTTCACCTTCTCCTGCCGCACATAGCTGCCGCTGCCCTGAATGCTCT
The DNA here is from genome assembly GCF_049170575.1 of Aeromonas sp. 604282. NCBI lineage: Bacteria > Pseudomonadati > Pseudomonadota > Gammaproteobacteria > Aeromonadales > Aeromonadaceae > Aeromonas > Aeromonas sp. 604282. The sequence continues at coordinate 554,371 of NZ_JAAKMV010000001.1, forward strand.
CGATGACGTTGAGTTCGGTCAGCTGCTTGAGGGCCTGGCGCACCGTCACCCGGCTCACACCGAACTGCTCGCGCAACTCGGCTTCCGTGGGCAGGGCATCGCCGGGGGCCAGCTCCCCTTGCGCAATCCACTGCTGGATGGTGTCGGCTATCTGGCGATACATAGGTTTTTTCGACACGAAAGGCCACCTCGTCGGCTCTGCGCCATGATAAATGGAAGAGGCGCCATTCTACCCCAGTTGCCCGGCAGACAAAACGGCTCGGCCTCATTTGACCTAACAAATCACCTCGAACAAACAATACAAAAACAATACAAATAACGAATTGTATGATACCACTCACAAAAATCAGTCGACCGGTTTGTTAGCATCGCTGTCACTTTCACCATGACGGCTTGCTGGCAAGCCAACCTGACAGAGGATCATCATGAATCTGACCAGTCTTACCGGCCCCCATCTCATCACGTTGCAAACCCGGTTTGCCGATCGGGATGCGGCCATTCATGCCCTGGCTGATCGGCTCGATCAGGCCGGCAAGCTGCACGACAAGGCCGCCTTTCTGGCGGCGGTCATGGCCCGCGAGGCGCAGGGCCCCACCGCCCTTGGCGAAGGGCTGGCGGTGCCACACGGCAAGTGTGATGCGGTGCGTGAAGCAGCCTTTGCCGTCGCTACCCTGAGCGAGGAGCTGGGCTGGGAGGGGATCGACGGCCCCGAGCCGGTCAACCTGATCTTCATGCTGGCGATCCCGACCGATCAGGCGGGCTCCACCCATATGCAGCTGCTCACCACCCTCACCACTGCCCTGGTGGATGACGATACCCGCGAGGCAGTGCTGGCGGCCCAGAGTGCCGAGCAGCTGATGGCGCTGCTCGATGGTGAAGGGGATGGCGGCAAGCAACCAGCAAAAGAAGACAACTTAGATACAAATAAACCCACTGTGGTCTGTGTCACCGCCTGTCCGGCGGGGATCGCCCACACCTATATGGCCGCCGAGTATCTGGAAAAAGCGGGGCGCAAGCTGGGCATTCGGGTACTGGTCGAAAAGCAGGGTGCCAACGGCATTGAGGATCGCCTGCCGCAAGAGGCGCTCGATGCTGCGGTGGCCTGCATCTTCGCCGCCGAGGTGGCCATCAAGGAGCAGGAGCGTTTCGCCGGTATCCCCCGGATCGAGACGCCGGTGGCCGAGCCCATCCGCCATGCCGAGCGGATCCTGAATGACGCGCTGGAAGCGGCCAAGGCCGGTCGCACCGCCCCGACGCCCAACACCAGCCAGAGCGACGCGCAGACCGGCAAGAAGGTGAGCCTCAAGACCGAGCTCAAGCAGGCGCTGCTGAGCGGCATCTCCTTTGCCGTGCCGCTCATCGTGGCAGGCGGTACCGTGCTCGCCGTCTCTGTGCTGCTGGCCCAGATCTTCGGCCTGCAGCATCTGTTTGATACCGAGAACTCCTGGCTCTGGATGTACCGCAAGCTGGGCGGTGGCATGCTGGGCACTCTGATGGTGCCGGTGCTGGCGGCCTATACCGCCTATTCGCTGGCGGACAAACCGGCGCTGGGCCCGGGCTTTGCAGCGGGACTGGCCGCCAACATGATTAGCTCCGGTTTTCTCGGCGGCGTGGTCGGTGGCCTTATCGCCGGTTACCTGATGCGCTGGGTCAAGCAGCATGTGCGCCTTAGCCCCAACTTCAACGGCTTTCTCACCTTTTACCTCTATCCGGTGATCGGCACCCTGGTGGCGGGCAGCCTGATGCTGTTTGTCATCGGTCAGCCGGTGGCCTGGCTCAACAACAGCCTCACCGAGTGGCTCAACGGCCTCTCCGGCACCAATGCGCTGGTGCTGGGCGCCCTGCTCGGCTTTATGTGCTCGTTTGACCTAGGTGGCCCGGTCAACAAGGCGGCCTACGCCTTCTGCCTCGGCGCCATGGCCAACGGGGTCTACGGCCCTTACGCCATCTTCGGCGCGGTCAAGATGGTCTCGGCCTTTACCGTCACCTTCTCCACCCTGCTGGCACCGCGCCTGTTCCAGACCTTCGAGATCGAGACCGGCAAATCCACCTGGCTGCTGGGGCTGGCTGGGATCACCGAGGGCGCCATTCCGATGGCCATCGAAGATCCGATCCGGGTGATCGGCTCCTTCCTCGCAGGCTCGGTGGTCACCGGCGCCATGGTGGGTGCCATGGGGATTGGTCTCTCCACCCCGGGGGCTGGCATCTTCTCCCTCTTCCTGCTCCACGATGGCGGCCACGGCGCCCTGATGGCTGCCGCCGTCTGGCTCGGAGCGGCGCTGGTGGGCACCCTTATCTCCACTGTGGTGCTGATCGGCTGGCGCCGTCACGCCATGCAGCGCGGCACCTATCAGGTGGTCGCTGCAGAGTAAGGCGCATCTTCACCACCGCTTTTTCAACAGACTATTTTTCCGCACGGCAGGCAAGGGCCGCCGTGCGTCAGCAAAGGATCATTGTCATGACAGTTTCACGAGTTCACATCACGCCACACATGCACTGGGATCGGGAGTGGTACTTCACCACCGAGGAGTCCCGCATCCTGCTGGTCAACAACATGGCGGAGATCCTGGCGCGGCTTGAGTCCGACCCCGACTACAAGTTCTATGTGCTGGACGGCCAGACCGCGGTGCTGGAGGATTACTTCGCCATCCAGCCCGAGAACAAGGCCCGGGTGAAGGCGCTGGTGGAAGCGGGCAAACTCATTATTGGCCCCTGGTACACCCAGACCGACACCATGCAGGTGAGCGGCGAGTCCATCCTGCGCAACCTGCTCTACGGGATGCGCGACTGCCTTAGCCTTGGCGAGCCGATGAAGATCGGTTACCTGCCCGACTCGTTCGGTATGTCCTCCCAGCTACCCCACATCTTCAACGGCTTCGGGATTGACCGGGCCATGTTCTGGCGCGGCTGCTCCGAGCGTCACGGCACCGACAAGACCGAGTTCCTCTGGCAGAGCAACGATGGCAGCGAGGTGACCGCCCAGGTCCTGCCGCTCGGCTACGCCATCGGCAAGTACCTGCCGGAAGATGAAGCGGGCCTGCGCAAGCGGCTCGAATCCTACTTCGAGGTGCTGGAGAAGGCCTCGGTGACCAAGGATATCCTGCTGCCCAACGGCCACGACCAGATGCCACTGCAACAGAACATCTTCGCCATCATCGACAAGCTGCGGGAGATCTACCCCCAGCGTGAATTCCACATGAGCCGCTTCGAGCAGGTCTTCGAGCGTATCGAGGCATGCCGCGACCAGCTGGCCACCCTCAAGGGGGAGTTCAACGACGGCAAATACATGCGGGTACACCGCACCATCTCCTCCACCCGGATGGATATCAAGCTGGCTCACGCCGCCATCGAGAACAAGATCGTCAACATCCTCGAGCCGCTGGCGAGCATCGCCTGGGCGCTCGGCTTCGAGTACCACCACGGGCTTTTGGAGAAGATGTGGAAGGAGATCATGAAGAACCACGCCCATGACAGCATCGGCTGCTGCTGCAGCGACAAGGTGCATCAGGAGGTGATGACCCGCTTCATTCTGGCCGACGACATGGCCGAGAACCTGATCCGCTTCTACATGCGCAAGATTGTCGACAATATGCCGGTGGCGCTCTGCGAAGACGGCGTGCAGGTGGCCGACAAACTCTGCCTGTTCAACCTGATGCCCTTCCCCCGTCAGGAGGTGAGCAACACCAGCATCCGCATTCGCGCCCAATCCTTTGCCCTGCGCGATGAAGCGGGCCAGCCGGTCCCCTACTTCATCCGCGCCAAGCGCGAGATTGACCCGGGACTGGTGGACCGACAGATCGTGCACTACGGCAACTACGACCCCTTTATGGAGTACGACATCCAGCTCTGTCATCCCCTGCCCGCCATGGGCTACTGCACTCTGCATATCGAGGGCAACCAGCCGGGACTGGAGCAACCGGTGACGGCCAGCGGCGAGCTGCTGGAGAACGATTTTTATCGCATAGCCCTCAATGACAACGGCACCCTGCAGATCCTGGATAAACTGCGCGGCACCACCTTTGATCAGGTGCTCACTCTCGAAGAGGGCTCCGATGATGGCGACGAGTATGACTACTCGCCATCGCGGGACGAGTGGCTGCGCTACTCCACCGAGTTTGCGGTGACCCGCGAGGTCACCCATCAGGCGTGGCAGAGCATCGCCACTCTCAAACTGCGTATGGCCTTGCCGGCCAACCTCGCCGAGCGGGCCAGCCGCCAGTGCAACGGTCACCTCGATGTCACCTGCCGTATCACGCTGGCGCACCAGAGCCCGCGTATCGATATCGAGCTGGAGCTCGACAATCAGGCCGATGATCATCGGGTGCGAGTGCTGATCCCCACCCCCTTCCCGAGCGACACCGTGGTCTCCGACAACCAGTTTGGCTGCATCACCCGCCCCACCCGCGACAGCGCCATGGCGAACTGGGAAGCGGAGGGGTGGAAAGAGGCCCCCATTCCGGTCTGGCAGCTGATGAACTTCGTCGCCCTGCAAGATGGCAAGCAGGGGCTGGCGGTGCTGAGTGACGGTCTGCGCGAGTTTGAAGTGATCGGTGAGCAGTGCGACACCCTGGCACTCACCCTGCTGCGCGGGGTCGGCGTACTCGGTAAAGAGGAGCTGCTGCTGCGCCCGGGTCGCCCCTCCGGCATCAAGCTGCCCACCCCGGACTCCCAGGTGCGTGGCAAGCTCAGCTGCCGTTTCAGCCTGCTGGCGTTTGCCGGTGATCACATCAGCGCCAACGTGATGCAGGCGGCGCGCAGCTACCTCACCCCGGTGCGCTGCTACAACAAGATCCCGTTCGATGCCATGAAGCTCAACAAAGCGAGCTTCACCACCCCGCTCCACTTCAGTCTGCTCGCCATGGATCCCTCCGGTCCGGTGCTGAGTGCCCTGAAAAAAGCCGAGGATGAAGAGGCGCTGGTGATCCGGGTCTACAACCCGAGCGAGCAGGCTGTGCTGAAGGGTGGCAAAGTGAGCTGCGAACACGCCCTGAGCGACTGGCAAGCGGTGCGGATGGACGAACAGCCCCAGCCCCTTGAACTGGCCGCTGGCGAGTTTGGTGAGCTGGCACCGTGCCACTCCCGCAGCGTGCGCTTTCGGGTGGCTCACGGCTAACCGCCGGTAACACCCACAGGTAGCAACAGGCGGGGAAGAGTCATCCCCTCCCCGCCTGTTTATCCCTTCAGCTGGCCTGCCCCGCTTGATAAAGGCATAAAAAATCCCCGCCGATTGGCGGGGATTTTTTATTGGGTTCTTCTTCATCCCGCGAGCGGGAGATCGCGCTTAGCTGGCCTTGCGCAGGATCTGCTCAAGGTAGTCGGCGAAGCGGTGACCGTGATGCTCCAGCAGTTTCGGGAACATGGAGATGGAGGTCATGCCCGGGAAAGTGTTGATTTCATTCAGCAAGATCTCCCCCTCCTCGGTCAGGAAGAAGTCGATGCGCGAGAGGTGAGTCAGTTTCAGCTGACGGAACGCCTTGAGGGCGTACTCGTGGATCGCATCGGCCTGCGCCTCGGTCAACCCCTCGGCACGCAGTGCCGTCTCGGTATGGCTGGCGCTGCTGTACTTCTCTTCATAGGTGTAGAACTTGTCCTGCGGCACGCAGATCTCGCCCGGATAAGTCGCCACCAGCTCGTCACCGTACTGGTAAACCGCTACTTCCAGCTCGCGCGGCTTGACCGCTTTCTCGATCAGTACCTGTTCGGAGTAACCGAAGGCATCGGCAATACCTTTTACCAGATCCGCTTCGTTGCTGGCGGAGTAGCAGCCAACGGAAGAGCCCTGGGAAGCGGCCTTGATAAAGACCTTGCCCCACTTGGCCAGCGCGGCTTTGGCCTCGGCGAGCGCCGCCTCATTTTGCTCGGTCAGGAACAGGTACGGGGTGTTGGGAATACCGATAGCGGAGAGCCACAGCTTGGTGCTGATCTTGTTGAAGCAGATCTTGCTCGCCTCGGCATCACAACCGAGATAAGGCAATCCGGCCAGCTCGAGGAAAGATTGCAGATCGCCGGTCTCACCCGGGTAGCCGTGGATGCAGGGCACCACGTAATCCACCGGACGGGCCACGCTGTCAAACGAAAGCAGCTTGTCGAGCCCCAGCTTGCACTCGCGGCCATCGGCACTGAGCCAGCGATCGGCGAACATCTCGACGCGGGTCACTTCGACACCGGGCAGAAGGCCCAGTTGTTGCTCGAGGAAATTGGCGCTGCGCAGAGAAACCTCGTGCTCGGAGCCACCGCCGCCGCACAGCAGCAAGACATGCATGTTCTTCATTAGATGTGATCCCTTGGGAAAAGCGGCCTCGTCATGACCATTTGATAAGCCAACCACCATAAAAACCGGACGAAGCCAGATACGAACATAAGTGCGCGCCAGTGTAGCAAGGGAGATCAACCCTTGTCAGCTGATGGGAGACCCATGACCCCACTTCTTGCAGTGAAAAGTCTCCCCTGTGTCAAAATCGGGACACATTGCCCCTCAGCGCGGGGGATCGACCCTTCCCATGCCGTTGCCATTGACCCGAAACCAGCCGGCAATGCTGTAGCGCTCGCGGTTGGCAGGCAGCACCTCGTGGGGAAACTCCTCGGAGAGAAACATGACCAGCCGCCCCCCCTTGGGGCTGACATCCATCAGAAACTGCTCCTTGTCGTCATACATGCGCAGCACTCCACCCGCTTCGGGCAGCCAGTCGTTGTTGAGGTAAAACACGGTGGTAAGACGGCGGTTGGAGCGACCGGCAAAGGCATCCCGATGGGTGGCGTAAAAATCCCCGCTGCGATAGCGGGCGAAGTGGGCCTCGTAGTCGAACAATCCCAGCATCAGCATCCGGTTGGCGGCAAGACGCAGGGACTCCATCCGGGCGAGGTAGTCGGCCACCGGCGCACCGAGAGAGGGCTCCAGCCAGTGGATCTGGTCACGGCGAATATCGGGATTGCCCTGGTGCAGGGCGTCACGGCCGATCCCGGCCGGTTGCCATTCGCTTGGCAAACAGGTTTTGAGGGCATCCACCTCGGCGGCGGTCAAAAAATCATCCACTATCACCCATCCCCGGGTGTAAATGGCATCCATGGCAGCTTGATAGTCCAAGATTGGCTCACAATGAGTGGAAAGAGGGCGCTTTGTAGCGACTTACCGGCAAAGTCACAAACCGGTTTGCTTCTCTTGAGAAGTCCCACCATCAATACGCGAGTTGCTGCCCGCCTCCCCGCATTTTTGTCGCCAGTTGTGATCCCGCCCTGCCAAAGAGCGTATTGGCTGTCGAAACTGTGATGGCCCTTGCAATCAAGGGGACGGATCCTTGCTCTCACCTTGCCGTTAAAAGAGCCAACCGATACCGTAGCCACATCACCATCATGTCGTTAGGCCGGCGCTCATCGCCACAACCGACCTGACACCCCACGGATAACCACGAGAAGGATCTGCTTATGCCTCTGCCCGATCTCACTTTGCAACGACTGGATGGTACCCCCTACCCGCTGACTCAACTGGCGGGCAAGGTAGTGCTGGTGGTCAATGTGGCCAGTCGCTGCGGCTTTACTCCCCAATATGAAGGGCTGGAAACGCTCTATCGGGAGCTCGGCCCCAAGGGGCTGGTGATTTTGGGCTTCCCCTGCAACCAGTTCGGTCAGCAGGAGCCGGGGGATGCGGACGAGATCGCCCGCTTCTGCTCCCTCGACTATCCGGTCACCTTCCCCATCATGGCCAAGTGCGATGTCAACGGTGAGCATGCCCACCCCTTCTACCAGTGGCTCAAGCAACAGAAACCGGGATTTCTTGGGCTGGAAAACGTCAAATGGAACTTCACCAAGTTCCTGATCGACCGTGATGGCAATGTGGTAGAGCGTTTCGCCCCCCAGGCCAAACCGGAGAGTCTGGCCGAGCAGATCCGCGAGATACTCTGACTCTCCTGAGCCGTTTTACGCCACTGCGTTGAACGATTGTGTGGCGGCCGGTGCGACAGCTACTGCGCAGCGGCCGCTCTTTTGCTATATTACGGCCCCACTATCTTTTCCATATCGTGGCTGGCCCCAACATGCTGGCTGCCCGTTGAGCCAAAGGCTCATCTCAGGAGTTTCTCTCGAACATGTCATTCAACGAACTGGGTCTGTCTCCGCATATTCTGCGGGCCGTCAAGGAGCTGGGTTACGAACAGCCAACCCCCATCCAGCAGCAAGCGATTCCGGCCATTCTGGCCGGTCAGGATGTGCTCGGCGGAGCTCAGACAGGCACAGGCAAAACGGCCGGTTTCACCCTGCCGATGTTGCAGCGTCTGCTGGCCAACCACGGTCGTGGCCGTCGTCAGGTGCGCGCACTGGTACTGACCCCGACCCGCGAACTGGCGGCCCAGGTTGGCGAGAGCATCATCAAGTATGCCCACCACCTGCCGTTCAAGACTCTGATCGCCTATGGCGGTGTCAGCATCAAGCCCAATCTGGACGCCATCAAGCTGGGTGTGGACATTCTGGTCGCCACCCCGGGCCGTCTGCTGGATCTGCTGACCCAGGGCGCCCTGACCCTGAGCCAGCTGGAAGTGCTGGTGCTGGATGAAGCGGATCGCATGCTCGACATGGGTTTTATCGTCGACATCCGCCGCATCATGAAGGCGCTGCCTGCAGAGCGGCAAACCCTGCTCTTCTCTGCCACCTTCTCAAACGACATCAAGGCGCTGGCGGATGATCTGCTGAACGACCCCACCCTGATCGAGGTGGACCCCAGCAATACTGCCGCCGAGCAGGTGACCCAGCGCATCATTCAGGTAGATCGGGAACGCCGCCGCGAGCTGCTCTCCCACATGATTGGCCGTGGCAACTGGCAGCGGGTGCTGGTGTTTGTTCGCACCAAGCAGATCGCCGACCGCCTCGCCCAGCAGATGCAAAAAGATGGCCTCAATACCGTGGCAATCCACGGTGACAAGAGCCAGGGTGCCCGCAACCGGGCGCTGGCCGATTTTCGCAGTGGCGAGGTGCGGGTGCTGGTGGCGACCGATATCGCCGCCCGCGGTCTCGATATCGATCAACTGCCCTACGTGATCAACTTTGAACTGCCCCAGATGGCGGAGGATTACATCCACCGTATCGGCCGTACCGGCCGCGCCGGTCGTGGCGGCGAGGCCATCTCGCTGGTCAGTCAGGACGAGCTGGGTCAGCTCAAGGCGATCGAAGCCCTGATCGGCCAATCCTTGTCCGTGGAGATCCTGGAAGGGTATGAGCCAAGCGGCAAGCCGAGTCGCCAGACTCTGCCGGGCAGCAAGCCGGTGCAGAACCCGCCTCGGTCTCGCGGTCATGCCAACGCCAAGAGCAGCAATGCCAAGGGCAAGCCAGCCGCGGGCAAGGGCAAAGCCAAGGGTGACGCCAGCAAAAAACCTGCACCGGCCCGCAAGCGGGAAGTAGTGGGCGAGGATATCGGCTTTGCGCCAATGCGCCGCTTGCCCAAAGCAATGCGCGACAGCTATCAGGAGAGCAGCGACGAGTAAGCTCGCGCGACGCTAACTGCCAAGCCAAAAGAGGGGGCCTGCAAGGCTCCCTCTTTCGTTATGGATCGCTCGGAGCCATGCAAGTGCTCCGTGCAAATGCTCCGCTCGGGCTCAAACCAGCGAATGGCGTACCGCGGCAGTACCATGGCTGGGCGGCGCAGAACCATCGAGCGGATTGAGCTGCAAGAACTCGAACAAGCCAGCCTGCATATTGACGTTCCAGAAGCGTCCGGCGAGGGTAAGTTGCAAGCGTGCGCTCCCGATCTCGGCCAGCCCGTGCTGCTGCCAGGCGGAAAAAAGCGGCATCAGATGGGTCAGCAAAGGCGCTGGCAGACGATCCAGCGCCAGCACACCGCTGTCGAGGGCGCCACGGAGCAGACCGTCCATCCTTGCATTGGGATTGCGTCCCATCACCATCCCGGGCGCCCGCTTGCCACTGGCCAGCGCGTCATGCCAGGGGGCCAGATCCCGACCATACATCAAGCCGTGGCCAAGAATGCTGCCCCCCGCACCGGCGCCAAAGGGGAGGATCTCCGCACCGCGCTTGGCCATCTGGTTATAACGGCTCTGCTCGGCCGGGCTGCGCCGCCAGTGACTGCAAGAGAGACGCTCCCAGCCGTGGGCTTCCAGTTGCGCCCCGCCATAGGCATACATGGCCGCCCGCTGCTGGCCATCGGCGAGCCAATCCAGGGTGCCCTTCTCCTGCGCTCGCTCCAGATTGGTGCCCTGCATGGCGATGAGCTGGTAGAGATCGACCCCGTGTACCCCGCTCGCCATCACATCGCGGATATCCTGCTGCCACACGGCATCATCCTGACCGGGCAGACCAAAGATGAGATCCGCCACGATCACAGCCGCATCATCCCGGGTCAGCTCACCCAGACGGGTCAGCAAGGTCTCCCTGTCATCGAAACGGGCCGCCTGCTGACGCACCCGGGTATCAAAGCTCTGCACCCCGAAGGAAAAGCGGTTGAAGCCCCCCGCCAGCGCAACCTGCCATTTCTCATCATCAAAGCCGTTGAGACGCCCCTCCAGCGTCACCTCGGCATCGGCCGCCAATGGGAAACGGCGGATCACGGCGGCCAGCATGGCCAGCTCGTCGGCGCTCATGTCGGTCGGCGTACCGCCCCCCACATAGACGGCTGAAAACGGCATGCTCTGCGCCAGCGGGGTGTCAGCCGCCTGCGCAAGGGAGGCGCAGAGGGCGTTGACATAGCGGTTGATCCGCGCCGGATTGGCGCCATTTTCAAAGAAATTGCAGAAGCTGCAGCGCTTTCGGCAAAACGGAATGTGGATGTAGAGGGCGCGCTCCTCAGCTTCACTCTCTCGCTGCCACCAGCTCTGCCAGCCAGCCTCATCCAGCGGGAAAGGGCGCATCCCTCCCCGACTGGCGTGAGCCGAGGTCTTGGCGCTAAAAGCAAACTTGAGGGGATCCGGCGTGGCAATACCGGTCATGGAAGGGGTCAGATTCATGATGGTCACTATTATCAGCAAATAATAACAATGATAACGATTATCGTTACTGGCGATTTGTTCTGGATCAACCCGAGGAGCAGCCCCCTCTCGAAAGGCATTTTGGCAACCTGCATTACCGATCTGCTTAACAGATTATTTACTCAAGAGTGGTTATCGTGTGCCGATAGAGAACCATCTCCCGCCGTTTCTTCGTCTACGATCAAGATGATACGGGATCACATAACAACACCAAGCGCATGGAACTTGCCCAAAATGCATAACCTCTCCTTGAACTGGAAAATATTCCTCCCTCTTGCGCTGGTCATCAGCACCACCTTTGGCCTCTGCTTCGAACTCTCCGCATGGCTGCAACGGGATCTCGCTATCCGGCTGGCGGGCGAAAAAGTGGAAAGCGCCGCCAACACCTACATGGACCAGCTCAACGTCCTGATGATGACCGGTGGCATGGCCAACCGACAAATCGTGCAGACCAAGCTCAAGAGTGAAGCGGGCATCGTCGAGGCTCGCCTGATCCGCGCCCCTGCCGTCAGCAACCTGTTTGGCCCGGGTCACCCAGACCAGAAAGCGCAGGATCCCCTCGATGAGCGCGCTATCAATCAAGGCGAAGCCATCCTGGAGCAGCAGGGCAACCGGCTCACCCTGATCAAACCGTTCAAAGCCTACAAGGAGTATCGCGGCACCCAGTGCCTCACCTGTCACCAGGTCAATGAAGGAACAGTGATGGGGGCAGTGCGGATCAGTTATGACCTCAGCCACACCTTCGGCGAGATCCGCCACAACAACCTGATCCTGAGCGGCAGCCTGGCCGCCGTCTTCAGCATTGGCTTCGGCTTGCTCTGGTGGGTATTGCAACGCTACGTGAAACACCCACTGCGCCAGCTGCAGCTCACCATGATCCGGATGGCCAAAGAGCGCGACCTCGCCCTCCCCTTGGTCAATCACAGCCGGGATGAACTGGGCCAGATGACCCGCGCCGTCAATGACATGGTGCAGGGATTCCGCCACAGCCTGCAGGAGGTGGAAGGGGCGACCCACCAGCTCTATCAGGAGTCAAACCAGATCCGTCAGGTGGCGACCCAGACCGAAAACTCGGCCCGCCAGCAAGAGGGGATGACCACCCAGGTTGCCGCCGCCGTCAGCGAGCTGGCCGCCAGCTCTCATGAAGTGCGCGAACATGCCCGCCACAGCGCCGAGCTCTCCGCCCTCACCAATCAGGATGCCGCCGACACCAGCCGCCTCGCCCAGCACTCCATCACTGACATGGGCGAGATGTCGGCAGAGATCGATCGGGTGGATCAGGTGATCCAGCAACTCGACAGCCGCTGCCTGGCTGTTGATGGTGTGCTCGAGGTGATCAAGGGGATTGCCGATCAGACCAACCTGCTGGCCCTCAACGCTGCGATTGAAGCGGCGCGGGCAGGTGAGCAAGGCCGTGGCTTTGCGGTGGTGGCCGATGAAGTGCGGGCCCTCTCCAATCGCAGCCGCGCCGCTAGCGAAGAGATCTCCCAGATGATCGCGGCCCTGCAAAATGAGGCCCAGAGCGCAGTTACGGTGATCGGGGATGCAAAAAGCAAAGCCGATGAGAGCATCAGCAAAACCGAGGCGACCCTGGCCGCCATGCAGAACATCATCGAGCGCATCGCCCGCATCAACGACCTCAACGCCCAGATGGCGCAGTCGGCCGAAGAACAGGACAGGGTATGCCATGAGGTAGACAGCTCGGTGAGCGATATTCGCAACACCTCCAACGACACCCTGGGTCAAGCTCACGCCGCCAACCTCGCCAGCATCCAGTTGGTGGAGCAGTGTCAGAAACTGGAAGCACTACTGAAAACCTACCGCTGGTAATACCGCCAACTGCAACAAGCGCGACTCTCAGTCGCGCTTGTTATTGCACATGGTTTTTGATGAGCAGTATCAATCACTTCTCAATCCTCTGAGCACATAGCCTCAACAACCATCCCACCAGGGCTCCAGCAAGGTGAGCTGCTGGCGGTCAAGATCGAGTGCCACCTCAATGCCAAGCGGCAATGTCAGCATGGGATGGGTATGGGCGCAGTCAAACTCCGCTAGAATAGGGAAGCTTGGCTCCCCCACCACCTCCAGCAGGATATCGAGGGGGCGCTTGCCGCTACCCTGATCGTTGAAGAGCTCGTGCTTGCCGAGGATAAGCGCACCGATCCGATCAAACACCCCGCACAGCTTGAGATGGGCGAAGGAACGCTCCACCGTCTCGGCGGATTTGAGGCTGTCTTCCAGTAGCAGAATGTCCCCTTGCAGGATGGCCGACATATAGGGGGAACCCCAAATCCCCGCCATGGTGTTGAGGTTGCCGCCCATCAGCCGTCCCTGCACCCGGCCTGAGCCCACCGAGATCAGCCGGTTGGGCTGGCAGCGCTTGGCCCGGGTCTGATTTTCCCAGTCCAGCCGCTCATCTGTCCACTGCGTCGGGGTGGGCAAAGTGCAAGGGACGCCAGCTTCGTCGGCCAGCACAATCTGTAAAAAGCTGGCCAGCGTCTCGTCCACCAGCGGTGGCAACTCGCCAAAGGAGGCCACCAGTGCCGGGCCATAAAAGGTAACCAGGCCAGTTTGGGCATGGATGCCGAGCAGCAGCGCCGTCACATCGGAGTAGCCAACGATGATCTTGGGATCGCGCCTCAGCGCCTCGTAATCGATATAGGGCAGCAGGGAGTTGGAGTTGTTGCCGCCAATCACCGACATGATGCAGCGCACTTCGGGGTCGCGAATAAGGGCGTTGAGCTCTTCGGCCCGTGCGGCGATGGAGCCGGAGCGCCAGTGATCCTGCAGGCCGGTGAGGCTGCCCGCCTTGAGTTTGAAACCCTGCCCCTCAAGAAACCCCCTGGCACGGGCAAAACGCTGCGGAGCCCAGGCGGTCGCCGTACTGGAGGGGGAGAAAAAAGCGATGGTATCGCCACGTTTAAGCAGCGGGGAAACCAGTAACGTCATAAATTGCTCATCATTGCCAATATCCAGCCATCACAGAGTCGTTGAGACTCCTACAAAACCCCTGTTATTACAATGAGTTTCATGCCTATTGTTTAGAAATTCAAAACACTTGATTCATTATTAACAGATATTCTAAACACCATCCCCTTCCTAGAATGACCTCATTGCGATGGCCAACCCCGGTTGGTTGTCAGAATGGTCGGCCTGACAGCCCGAACATTCTCTTTCCCACTTTTTTCTCTCTCACTTATCAATGAGGTGCCTGTCATGAACAAAACCGCATCCCCCAGCGCATTGGTTGTAGAAGGCGGCGCCATGCGCGGCATATTTGCCAGCGGCGTGCTGGATGCGTTTATCGAGCATGACTATCGCCCCTTTGACTTCGCCATCGGTGTCTCGGCGGGGGCCACCAACTTGCTGGCTTATCTCGCCAGCCAGCATGGCCGCAGCCACGAGATCCTGACCAAACTGGCGTGCAGCCAGCAGTTTATGGATCCCCTGCGCTTTGCCAAGGGGGGCAATCTGGTGGATATCCACTGGCTGTGGAACACCAGCTGCCGCAAGTATCCCCTCGACATTCACGCCTACCGGGAGACCGGTATCCCCTTCTATGCGGTGGTGACCAATACCCTGACCGGCAAGGCGGAGTACATCCGGGTCAAACCGGAGAACATGAACGAGGTGCTGCCCGCCAGCTGCGCCATTCCCCTCGCCTCCCACGAATACCCGGAAGTGCACGGGGTACCGATGACAGATGGCGGGGTAGCCGACTCCATCCCGGTGATCGAGGCCTACCGCCGCGGTGCCCGTCACCTGACGGTGATCCTCTCCGAGCCCCTTGGCTATCGGCTAAAGCCGATGCCCTTCCCCTGGATGATCCGCACCCTGCTCAAGACCCGTCCCGCGCTGGCACAGGCGCTGGAGCAGCGGGATCGCAGCTACAACGAGGCGCTCGATTTTATCGCCAATCCGCCGGAGGACTGCCAGATCGAGGTGATCGCTCCGGCCGACTACTTCCCCGTTTCCCGTTTTACCCGCGATATCAACAAGCTGGAGATGGGATACGTGATGGGCAAGTGCGCAGGCTATCAGGCCGCCCTGCTCAATTGATAAGGGTTTTACAGGCATGACCCGACCTGCCGCGACGCACGCGCCGCCAACACAATAACAATCGGGTCAGTTGAGCAACATGAGTCATAAAAACAGACCGTGGCGAGGCAAGCGCGGCCAAAACCGGTGTCAGACACTCTTAGCGGCCCGCTCCTCATCCCTATGCCAGGGCATCTCACCCTCATACAAGGTGTTTATTTATGTCGTTTCTTCTCACCCAGCCCGCGCTGGCGCAGCTGTTCGAGCGGCTGCAGCCCGATTACCGGATCATGGCGCCCGCGGCCGAATATCGGGGCGGCCGCTTCTCCGACACCGACAACGTCACCTACCACAGCATCCGCTATCCGGCCGATCTGGTGTGGCAGGAGAAGTCCCACTTCTCTCCGAAAGAGGTGGTGCTCCCCATCACCCAGACCCTGTTCCACTTCGACAATCTGGGGCTGCGCGAATCAAAGGTGGAGGCCAAGCCCACCCTGCTGTTCTTGCGCAGCTGTGATATCCACGCCCTGCGCAGACTGGATCAGGTCTACCTGAAAAATGGCCAGAACAGTGACGTCTACTACGCCAGACTGCGCAGCAAGCTCAAGCTGGTACTGCTGGAGTGCCGCGAGAGCTTCGAGAACTGCTTCTGCGTCTCCATGGGCAGCAACGAGACCCAAGACTACGCCGCCGCCATTCGTCTGAGCAATGAGGGTGCCCGCATCGAGGTCAAGGATCCCGAGCTGCTCGGCTACTTTGCCGAGCTGGGTGAATCCGATGACTTCACCCCGGAATTTGTCCAGAGCAACCCGGTCAAGGTACGCACCCCGGACAGCGTCTGTGACGACCCCCAGCGCATTCGCCAGATCCTCACCGCCCATCCGGTCTGGGCCGAGTACGACAGCCGCTGCATCGGTTGCGGCCGCTGTACCACCTCCTGCCCGACCTGCAGCTGCTACAGCGTGCATGACCTCACCTATGCGGAGAACCCCAAGCAGGGCGAGCGCCGTCGCCAGTGGGCCAGCTGCATGGTGGATGGCTTCAGCGACATGGCCGGTGGCCACGGCTTTCGCACCAAGCATGGCGAGCGCCTGCGTTATCGCGCCCTGCACAAGGTCAACGACTACAAGGCCCGTCAGGGGGAGGAGCACATGTGCGTCGGCTGCGGCCGCTGCGACGATCGCTGCCCTCACTACATCTCCTTTAACAACATCATCAACAAGATGACCGATGTGGTCGAACAGACCATCGCAGCCGACAACGCGCAGGGGGCGAACTGATATGTGCCAGTGCCAGCAAACCGCAACAGCAGAACCGCAGCAGGTAGCAGTCGAAAACCGCCTGCTGCCCAAGGCCTACACCATTCTGGCCATCGAGCGCCACACCGAGCTGGAGTGGAACTTTCGGGTCTCCCGCGACTTTGATGTCCACTACGGCCAGTTTGTCGAAATCTCCCTGCCCACCGTGGGCGAAGCGCCCATCTCGGTCTCCGACTATGGCGATGGCTACGTGGATCTGCTGATCCGCAAAGTCGGCAAGGTCACCGATGCGCTGTTTGCCCTCGATGTGGGCGACAAGGTGTGGATGCGCGGCGTCCATGGCAACGGCTACCCGCTGGAGGCCTATCGCAACCAGCACCTCATCGTGGTGGCGGGCGGCACCGGCGTCGCCCCGGTCAAGGGGCTGCTGCGTCGCTTCAGCAAACACCCGGAACAGGTGAAGTCCCTCGACATGATCCTCGGCTTCAAGAACGAGCAGGCGGTGCTCTATCGCCACGAGATGCCGCTCTGGGCCGAGCGCCAGAATCTCATCGTCACCCTGGATGAGGGTGAGGAGAGCGAGCAGTTTCGCATCGGCCGGGTCACCGACTACATCGACCAGCTGGATCTCTCGGATAGCGAGGATATCCAGGCCATTGTGGTCGGCCCCCCCGTCATGATCCGCTTCGTGGTACTCGCCCTGCTTGAGCGCGGCATCCCCAAGGATCGCGTCTGGGTCGACTACGAACGCCGCATGGCCTGCGCCGTGGGCAAGTGTGGCCACTGCCGGATGGGCGACACCTATATCTGCGTGGATGGACCGGTCTTTCGTTTTGACCAGGCCCAGCATCTGATCGACTGAGGGAGAACATCATGAGTCTCGATATCGACATCATCAAGGCCCGCGCCAAGAACGAATACCGCCTCTCCAAGGTGCGCGGCGAAGCGATGATCAGCGTGCGCATTCCCGGCGGGATCATGCCCGCCCACCTGCTGGCAGTGGCCCAGCAGATCGCCGAACAGTACGGCAACGGCCTGATCCACCTCACCACCCGCCAGAAGCTGGCGATGCCTGGCATCAAGTATCAGGACATGGACAAGGTCAACGCCGCCCTCGAGCCCTTTATCAAGGAGATCGAGGTGGAGACCTGCGGCATCGAGGTGGATGACACCCACGCAGGTTACCAGAGCATCGGTGGACGCAACATCGTCGCCTGTCAGGGCAACACCATCTGCCAGAAGGGCAATATCGACTGCACCGGGCTGGCCCAGCGGATGGAGAAGCATCTCTACCCCAACCCCTATCACCTCAAGATGGTGATCGCCGGCTGTCCCAACGACTGCGCCAAGGCCAACATGGCCGACTTCGGCATCCTCGGCATCGCCAAAATCCACTTCAATGCCGAGCGCTGCATCGGCTGCGGCGCCTGCGTCAAGGCATGCAGCCACCACGCGGTGGATTGCCTCGCCATCAAGCATGGCAAGGCGGTCAAGGAGGAGAGCAAGTGCATCGGCTGTGGCGAGTGCGTACTGGCCTGCCCGACCCTGGCCTGGCAGCGGGATCCCAAGCAGCTCTACATGGTCAAGCTGGGGGGACGCACCAGCAAGAAGACCCCTCGTACCGGCAAGCTGTTCCTCAACTGGGTGACCGAAGAGGTGCTGCACGCGGTGATCAAGAACCTGTTCGAGTTCGAGGCCGAGATGCTGGATGGCAAGCCCATCTATCTGCACATGGGTCACCTTATCGACCGGGCCGGTTATCACAAGTTCAAGGAGCGGGTGCTGCGCGGCGTCACCCTCAACCCGGAAGCCATGGTCGCTGACCGCATCTTCTGGGCCGAAGATCAGTACGTCGCCAACATGCACGTCAAAGCGGTGCAATAGGAAAAACCTCGTTTGGGGAAGCGTGATCAAGTGGCCGACACCGGTGGGGATCTGTCGTTGGCCCGGGCGTAGATCACCCTTCCCCTTTTTTATTCCCGTTGGGGGGGCCTTTCCCCCAACCATCCCGGGCGCGTCACGACGCGCCCTGCTATCTAGCCCGACGCGGCATTGCGAACGGGCCAACATCCGGAGCCTGTTATGGACTTTCTCCCTCTCTTTTGTCAGCTGCAAAACAAGCCTGTGCTTATCGTTGGCGGCGGTGAGGTGGCGGTGCGCAAAGCGCGCCTGCTGCTCGATGCCAAGGCGAAGATCACCATCAATGCCCCGCACCTGGAACCCCAACTGATGAGCTGGGCCGAGCAGGGTCGCCTGACCGTCTGCGCCGCCGACTTTCACCCCGAACTGCTCGATGGCAAGTGGCTGGTGATCGCCGCCACCAACCAACAAGAGGTCAACCTGCAGGTCTTTCATGAGGCGAACCTGCGCCAAATCTTCTGCAACGTGGTGGACTCTCCGGCCTACTGCAGCGCCATCATGCCCGCCATCATCGACCGCTCGCCGCTGATGGTGGCCATCTCCAGCGCAGGCGCGGCGCCGGTACTGAGCCGCCAGCTGCGGGAAAAACTCGAAGCCATGCTGCCGCAACACCTCGGCCAACTCGCTACCCTGGCGGGCAAGCTGCGTGAGCGGGTCAAGGCCATTCCTGACAAACTGGCCCGCCGCCGTTTCTGGGAGCGGCTCTTTAGCCATGAGCGACTGGCATGCCAACTGGCCCGCGGCCAGCAGCAGGCCGCCGAGCAGAGCGTCGCCGAGCTACTCGATGAGCAACCGCAGAGCAAGGGAAGCGTAACCCTGGTGGGCGCAGGCCCCGGCGATGCGGGGCTGCTCACCCTGAGCGGTCTGCAGCAGTTGCAGCTGGCGGATGTGGTGGTCTATGACCGGCTGGTCTCGCAGGAGGTGTTGGCGCTTGTTCGCCGGGATGCCGAGCGGATCTTTGTTGGCAAGGAGGCGGGCCGCCACTGTGTGCCCCAGCAGGCGATCAACCAGTTGTTGCTGGATCAGGCCCGACGGGGCAAGCAGGTGGTGCGGCTCAAGGGAGGCGATCCCTTTATATTTGGCCGGGGCGGCGAGGAGCTGGAGACCCTGGCCGAGGCGGGCATCCCCTTCTCGGTGGTGCCTGGCATCACGGCCGCATCGGGCTGCGCTGCCTACAGCGGCATTCCCCTCACCCACCGCGACCATGCCCAACGGGTGCAGTTCATCACCGGCCATGACAAAGAGGGCAATATCGCCCAGGAGTGGTCGGCACTGGCCGCCCCTCATCAGACCCTGGTCTTCTACATGGGGCTGGCCCATGCCGGCCGCATTCAGGATGAGCTGCAGACCCATGGCATGCCCGATCACACCCCGGTGGCGCTGGTGGAACAGGGAACCCAGCTCAGTCAGCAAGTGGTGCGCGGCGAGCTGCAGCAGTTGGCCGAACTGGCCCGTCAGGTGAAGAGCCCGAGTCTCATCATCATCGGCTCGGTGGTCACTCTGGCCGACCAGCTCGACTGGTATGGCAACGGCAGAAATTGATCAATAAACGAGAAGGGCAGACAACCGGGTTGTCGGCCCTTGGGCAGCCGGCACTTTATCCGTGACCCTGCCTGCGACGGCAGTTGTCGGCAACCCTTGCTTGGCGCATCACACCAGCACGGCGGTGCCACTGATGCTGACCATCAGCATGCTGCCATTTTGCCCCACCACCTCGTAGTCGATATCGATACCGACCACCGCATTGGCACCAAGGGCGGCGGCACGCTCTTTCAGCTCATCGAAGGCGATGTCGCGGGCGCGAGCCAGCTCTTTTTCATAGGCGCCGGAGCGGCCGCCGATGATGTCGCGGATCCCGGCAAAGAGATCCTTGAAAATGTTGGCGCCGAGAATGGCTTCGCCAACCACGATACCGCGGTATTCACGAATGGTTTTGCCTTCCAGCGTGGGGGTTGTCGAGAGGATCATCTTGAACTCCTGTGAGTAGCAGAAGGCCCCAGACTACCCCAACTGCCAGCAAATCCCAACCGGGTGGTGTCCTGTACGACGCCGACCTTAAAAATCACGACAGCCAGATAAAAAAAACACCGCGCACGGGGCGCGGTGTTGATAGCAGAGGGTCTAGCCCGCGGCAACGCCGTTACGGGTTGTAGGAGACCACCGAGCCACTGAGGCCGGTCATCTGAGAGATCCGTCCCTGCATCCCCTGCAGTTTGGCCTTGGAGACATCCGGCCCGATAAAGACCCGGTTGAGCTGCCCCTGCACCGGTGTGCGCGGCGAGGTGTGGGCAGAGTAGCCCGCTGCACGCAGCTTGCTCACCAGCGCATTGACGCTGTCGACGTTCTTGAAGGCGCCAAGCTGGAGGATCCAGCTACCCTGCGCTGGCGCGGCAGCGGGTGCAGGTGTGGTCGGCTGATTCATCTTGCTTTCAATCAGATCGTCGAGGGACTTGATCTGACCAGCCTGCGGTTTGGCTGGCGTAGGAGCCTTGGCCACTTCAACCGGTTTGGCTGGTGTCGGCTTGGGTGCTGGCTTGGGCGGTTCGACCGGTTTTTTGGCCACCACTTCCGGCTTGGGCTGTGGCTTGGGTTGGGCATTCGGTTGCGACTGTACCGGTGCCGCAGGGGTTGTAGCCGGCTGTGCGCCGCTGCCCTGACCGGCGAGGGTCATGGGGTCCGCCACCTCTTCCACTTGCCACTGCTGGGCCGCAGAGGCCTGTTGCTGGCTGGCCAGATGATCGGCCGGCAAGGTGCTGGCTGCCGAGACCTGCAGCGCAGGCTTGGCAGGCTCCAGCTCGGGGCGCAGCGGGATCTTGGCAAAAGCCTCCTCCTTTTGCGCCAGCTTATGACCATCCAGCAAGTCCGGCAGGAAAATAACAACCAGGGCCACCAGGATGACGGTGCCCACCAGACGGTTTTGAAACTTCGAGGCCAAGTTGAATCCTACCTTTACGTAACTCAATATGCGATTTGGCTCCCCGCCCGAGGGCTGGGGAGCCGGGGTGTGGCCTAGACGGCGACACCCGCCAGAATGTCGGCGACAGTGTAAAACGAACCAAACACAATGACCATATCGTCCGGACTCGATGCGGCCAACGCTGCCTGATAAGCGGCGCTGACATCATCAAACTCCCTGGCAGGCCCCTTCCCCCCCCCCAGCGCGGCAGCCAGCTGCGTTGCGGTGGCGGCGCGCGGGCCGGTGAGACTGGCTAGATACCACTCGCCAATCAGGCCATCGAGTTCGGCAAGGGATCCCGCCATGTCCTTGTCTTTGAGCATGCCGACCACGGCGCGGCGCACACCCGAGCAGGGCATTTTGCGCAATTGCGCTGCCAGATAAGCTGCCGAATGGGGATTGTGGGCCACATCGACGATCACCAGCGGCGCGCTTTGCAGCTGCTGCATCCGGCCAGCCAGCCGGGCATTGGCCAGCCCGTCACGAATGGCAGACTCCGGCAGCGGCAAGCCGAGCGATTCCAGCGCCGCCAGCACAGTCACTGCATTCATCAGCGGCAGCGCCGGTTTGGGCAGATCCCGCCACTGGTTGAGGCCCAGATAATCCCAACCGCTCTCGCGCTCATCGCCACGAAAATCGATACCGACCTGACGCAGGTTGGCACCAAGACGCTGTGCTTCGCTCGCGATAGTCGCAGGTGGATTGGGCTCACCGCTGATGGCGGGTTTGCCGGCGCGATAGACCCCAGCCTTCTCCACCGCCACGGCTTCACGGGTATCACCCAGCCAGTCGCAGTGATCGAGGGCAATGGAGGTGATCATCGCCACATCGGACTCCACCACATTGGTGGCATCGAGCCGGCCACCCAACCCCACCTCCAGCAGCAGCACATCGGGCGCGGCGCGGCGGAACAGCCACAGCCCAGCCAGCGTCGCGAACTCGAAGAAGGTAAGGGCAATTTCGCCGCGAGCCGCTTCCACCTCGGCAAAGGCGGCGCAGTGGTCGCTGTCGGGCAGCTCCTGCCCGTTCACCCGCACTCGCTCGGTAAAGTGCAGCAGATGGGGCGAGGAGTAAACGCCGACCTTATAGCCTGCGGCCATCAGAATGCTGGCCGCCATGGCACAGCTGGAGCCCTTGCCGTTGGTGCCCGCCACCGTGACCACCTTGAACGGCAGTTGGGTAAGCTCCATGCGGCGGGCAACGGCACCGACCCGATCCAGTCCCATGTCGATATTGACCGGATGGATCTGCTCCAAATAAGAAAGCCAGTCGACAAGCGACCGGCTTTGGGATTGTTGCATGTTTGAACTCATCTTCACTCTTCGATGACGTGAGTATTCAGCATTTTGGCGAGCAGGCTGGCCAGACGGTTACGCATGTCGCGACGATCGATAATCAGGTCGATGGCACCCTTCTCCAGCAGAAACTCGGAACGCTGGAAGCCTTCCGGCAGTTTCTCGCGTACGGTCTGCTCGATAACCCGAGGGCCGGCAAAACCGATGAGCGCCTTGGGCTCGCCCACGTTGATGTCACCCAGCATCGCCAGACTTGCGGAGACCCCCCCCATGGTGGGGTCGGTCAGTACAGAGATAAAGGGCAGGCCAGCCTTGGAGAGTCTGTCCAGCGCCGCACTGGTCTTGGCCATCTGCATCAGGGAGAAGAGGGCTTCCTGCATGCGGGCACCACCAGAAGTGGAGAAACAGACCAGACCGCGGCCCTCCTTGATGCACTCCTCGACGGCGCGCACGAAGCGGGCACCGACCACGGAGGACATGGAGCCACCGATAAAGGAGAACTCAAAGGAACAGGCGACAACCGGCACTCCTTTGAGGGTCCCTTTCATTACCACCAGCGCATCTTTTTCTCCTGTCGCTTTCTGGGCGGCAGACAAACGATCCTTGTAGCGCTTGGAATCCTTGAATTTCAGTACATCCTGCGGCTCCAGCTCGGCACCGATCTCGGTACGACCCTGCTCGTCGAGGAAACTCTCGAGACGGGCGCGAGCGCTGATGCGCATATGATGATCACACTTGGGGCACACTTCGAGGTTGCGCTCCAACTCTGCCCGGTAGAGCACCTGTTCACAAGCACTGCACTTGGTCCACACCCCTTCCGGAATGTTGTGACGACGGGGTGCAGTGATCTTGCTCTTGGGAAGAATCTTCTCAAGCCAGCTCATGGAATTCCTTAATGCTTTTGTGCCTGACAAAACGCATCGAGCCTAGATTGTTCAATGACTTAATAGCTCGATGGCAACAAATGACGGGTCATTAAACCACAATTTTTCGGGCGCAGTTACTAAAAACTGGTCGTACCCGGTGCCGAGTCCGGCAGCCACAGCGGGCCGAGCGGCAACTGTGGCAGAGCAAACTCGGCCGGGTAATCCACGTCGACCAGATAGAGGCCACCGGCCTTGGCGGTCGGCCCGGCCAGATTGCGATCCTTGGCAGCCAGCACCTCGGCAATCCACTCCACCGGTTTGAGCCCCTGCCCCACCAGCAGCAGGGAGCCGGTGATGTTGCGCACCATATGGTGCAGGAAGGCGTTGGCCTTGATGTCGAGCACGATGTAGGGGCCGGAGCGGCTGACACACAGATGGGTCACATTGCGCCACGGGGTGTTGGATTGGCAGGCGACGGCACGGAAGGTGCTGAAGTCGTGCTCCCCGATCAGGCTCTGGCCCGCCTGGTGCATCAACTCGGCATCAATGGTCTCGTGATAATGACTGACGCCACTGCCCAGGATCGCCGGACGGAAGTTGTGGTTGTAGATGACATAGCGGTAGCGACGAGCGGTGGCACTGAAGCGGGCGTGGAACGTGTCGTCCACCTCCTTGACCCAGCGCACGGCGATATCAGGCGGCAGGTTGGAGTTGAGCCCCAGGGTCCAGGCACCTTCGGCACGGTTCGCCTCGGTATCGAAGTGGATCACCTGGCCGGTCGCATGGACACCGGCATCGGTGCGTCCGGCACACTGGATGGAAACAGGGTGGTTGGCGATCCGGCTGATGGCCTTCTCCAACTCCTCCTGCACGCTGATCACTTCACGCTGACGCTGCCAGCCGAAATACCGGCTGCCGTCATATTCAATACCTAGGGCAATTCGCATGGATAAACTTGTCTTGTTGTGAAACGCAGTGAAAGAAACGGGGCGGATTATACGCGCTCAGCTAGAAAAGTCCCATAAAGCGCACAATTGGCTGGCATGCCTGGCCTCAACCCCATCAAACATCACCATAAAGAAGAGGGCAGCCCACTGGCTGCCCTCGTCATGCTCATCTCGTTATGGAAGGTGACTCATCCCAGCCGTTTGAGCAGTTTCTCAGCCTCGGCACGCTGATGATCAGTTCCCTGCGCTGCCGCCTCTTGCAGCAATTCGCGGGCGCTGTCCTTGTCATCAATCTCGAGGTAGGCGCGGGCCAGATCCAGCTTGGCTCCCACACCACCGTCGTCGGCATCCACGTCAAACCCGGTGGATTCCGGCAGCACCTCGGGGAAGCCATCGAGCCCCACATCCAGCGAGAAGCCCTGATAAGGCTCCTGCTCAGTGGTGCTGGCATCGGCATCGGCCAGCAGCTTGTCGATCTCGACGTAGCCGCTCTCCTGCGCTTGCTCACGCGGCTGCACATCTGCCGGATGAGACTCCACTTCGGTAAAGGCATCCTCAAAATCGGAGAGCGCCAGTTCATTGGGATCCCACTCCAGATCCAGCTCGGTCTCCTTGCCTTTGGTTGACTCAAGCCCCAACTCGGCCAACATATCATCAGCCGAACCATCCACGCTCAAGTCGATGGCATTGTTGCCCTCGCCCGCAGCCGGTTCATCCACCTCGTGTTCAAAATCACCCAGATCAAAACTGGCCAGATCATCAGCAGCCGAACTCTTGCTGCTTGCACTCAACTCCGGTTCCAGATCAGCCGAAAGATCCGCATCAAGCTCGGCAAACAGGGCTGCCTGCAGCTCCTCTTCACTCATGAGCTCATCAGCCCCCCTGGACTTGGGGTTGAACTCGCTGGCCAGATCCATGTCGGGTTCATTGGCCAACGCGACAGGCTCATCCAGCGAGAGATCGAGATCCGGAACCAGATCAGGGTCGCGGCTGGTTGGCTGGGCAGCCATTCGCTCCGGCTCGAAACCTTGCAGATCTATCTCGCCATCGTCGCTGAAGACCAAGTCAACATCCGGCTTTTTAGCTGACGCATCGGGCTCGACCGGCATAAAACCATCAGGAGTATTGAGATCCGGCATCGGGCGCACCGGCTCGTTATCAGTCAAATCGACGCTTAACAGATCATCGAACTCGCTCTGCTCCTGATCCATCATCATGGCGGTGGATTCGGAGAGGCTCTTCTCCTGCTCCTCCAGCTCGCGACGAGCCCGAGCCCGCAGCCACAGGGTCACCAGCGCCAATACCAGCAGCACCGGCAACAGGATGATCATGGCGAGATTGAGCGGCGAGGATAGTAGCTCCATCAGCCAGTGCTGCTTGGGTTCAGGCTCTGCCACCACGGGGGGGACAGGTCTGGCCTTCAACTCGGCTAGCTCTTTTTGCAGCGCTGTCTGATCCTGCAACTGGGCCTTGAGGGTCTCGACCTCTTCGGTCAGGGATTGCAGGCGCAGTTTGAGCCTGTGGTTCATCTCGGTCACCTGACCGAGCTGGGCGTTGGCATCTTCCAGTGCCAACGCCATCTCGGTGGCCGGTTTGCCCACCGGTTTTTCAAGATCGGAAGGCAGAGGCGCCGGTGTGGTGTTTGCTGCGGCGCTCGTCGCCGGGACTGGGGCCACCGCCTCTTTTGACGCGGGCTCGCTCGCCTTGACAACATCTTTGGTTTCAGCAGACGGTTGCGGTGCTACAACAGGAGCAGGAATGGGGGCCGCTTTTGCCGCAGGCAACGGAGCTGGCGCGGTTTTCACCGGTTCGGCTTTGGCAGTCTCAACCTTCACGGGCTTGGCCGCCGGTTTGGCACCATGGGCCTGCTTCTCGGCGAGATACTTGGGACTCAGCCCCTTCCAGCTGGCGTTGTCACTGCGGAATCTGGCTCGCGCCTGGGCATCGGTGATGACGCTCGCTTCGGCCACGGTCGGCAGCAAAATGCGGGACCCCACCAGAATGTGGTTGATGTTGCCATCGGCAAAACTGCGGGGGTTTTTCTCGTAGATCGCTACCATGGTCTGGTAGACGCTGACATTACTGGAGGGGCGGTATTTGCTCGCCAGACTCCAGAGGGTATCGGTTGGACGAACAGGGCCATAACTACCGGCATTGGCCGTGACCTGACGAACCACAGGCTGGGCGGTTGCACGTACCGGTTGCGCAACGGGTCTGGCGACCGGCTGCGCCAGCGGTTGGGTATTGACGGCGGGAGGTACGGGCTCGTCAGGGCCTTTTAGCTCGACAAAAAAAGGCTCCCGCGCCGAATCTTCAGCCTGGACGTTGCCCAGCAGACCCAATGCGAAAAGCGTTGCCAATGTTATGCGGGAATGTCCCATATTCGTTCCTTCGTATGACGGCCCTATCACATTGAAAAATCTGGATAGTTACCCCAAAACAGTCGGTTCAATATAAATCAGGCTCGCGTCGCAAGCCAGTAGTCCGACACATTTAGCACCCGACTTGACTCTGAGTGTAGGAAAAAACTTAATCAGTTGATATCGCAACAGAATCTTGATGTAACGGAGTGCGGCATGGGTCACACCCCGGTTTGATCACAGGCCGGATGCGCAGCACTCCCTGCTGCGCATCTGTGACATCTCTCCAGCCTTACAGATAGTCGCGAACCAGCAGCTCGGCAATCTGTACACTGTTGGTTGCCGCGCCCTTACGAACGTTATCGGCCACGATCCACATATTGATACCACTCGGATGAGAAATATCCTGGCGCACCCGACCGACCAGCACCTCATCCTTGCCGGTGGCATCACGCACCGGGGTCGGATAGTCCCCTTCGTCATCAAACAGGGTCACGCCCGGTGCATTGCGCAGCAGGTCCTTGACCTGTTCGGCATCGAGCGGCTGGTGCAGTTCGACATGTACCGCCTCGGCGTGGCCGTAGAAGACCGGCACCCGCACGCAAGTCGGATTCACGGCAATGCTGGCATCGCCGAGGATCTTCTGGGTCTCCCACACCATCTTCATCTCTTCACGGGTGTAGCCGTTGTCGGTGAAGTTGTCGATCTGCGGGATCAGGTTAAAGGCGATCTGCTGCGGATAGAGGGTCGGTTCTACCGGACGACCGTTGAGCAGATGAGCGGTCTGTCCCGCCAGCTCGCTGATCCCCTCTTTGCCCGAGCCGGACACGGATTGATAGGTGGCAACATTGATACGGGCAATGCCCACTTCGTCATGCAGCGGCTTCAAGGCCACCAACATCTGGATAGTGGAGCAATTGGGGTTGGCGATGATGTTGCGATTGCGAAAATCGGCCAGCGCATCCGGGTTCACTTCCGGGATCACCAGCGGGATATCTTCGTCATAGCGGAAGCAGGAGGTATTGTCGATAACGATGCAGCCGTGCTCGGCAGCAATCGGTGCCCACTTGGCAGATGCCTCGGCACCGGCGGAGAAGAGTGCGATCTGCACCTGGCTCCAGTCAAACTCCTCCACATCGAGGATCTCGAGGTTCTTGCCGCCAAAACGCACGGTATCACCGGCACTGCGGCTGGAAGCCAGCGGATAGAGGGTCGCTACCGGAAATTCGCGCTCTTCCAGGATCTCGATCATCGCCTGACCCACGGCGCCGCTGGCACCCAATACCGCTACGTTAAACTGCTGGCTCATTCTGTTCTCCTCTGATAATGCTGCAATGGCGCCGACTGGCACCATGGTCGGCAGACTCTCGCGCTGCGAGATGACGCTGCCTGATATAGCTGAGTTGGCGCAGCAGGATCTGCGCCAACTCAGTAAAAAATGGTTTCAGTATGGCCAGTACGGCTCACCTCTTCCCGTTATCTTCCAACAGTTTGCCCCCTGTTCAGGAGCGTGACAGCGCAAATCCCAAGGCGCCGAGCGCCTGACAGGCAAAGGCCCCCTCAATCTGCAGGGAGGACAGTTCACGGCGCTCGGGATAGTGTTTGCGCTGCTCGTCAAAGCTGCCGGACTGGCCGAGTCGTACCCGAAAACGGGCATCATCGCGGCGCACGTCATAGACCAGATGCACCAGCTGCTTGATCAGCGCCTGATCCGGTATGCGGCCCGGCACCACTGCCTGCACATCGGGAGCTGGCAACAGCTGACTCAAATCCTGACGAGGCTCGCGCCCCAGCTGCTGGCAGAGCGCCTGATAGAGCATCCAGGTGCCACGCGCCTTCCCATCCAGGCTGTAACCGGCGATATGAGGGGTGGCAATCTCGGTATGGGGCACCAGCGCTGCCAGTGGCTCGGGCTCGTTCTCCCACACATCCATCACCAGTCGCAACGGCGCATCGCTCAACTGGCGTGCCAGCAGGGCCCGGTTATCCCACACCTCACCGCGGGATGCGTTGATCAGGATCTGCCCGGCAGGACGGACAGCTATCTGTTCTGCATCCAGCAGATGGTAGGTGGCATCCGGCCCTTCACGGGTAATGGGTACGTGAAAGCTGACAATATCGGCGTCAAGAGCGGTCTGATAGTCGACAAAACCCGCATCCGGATTATCCCGCGCCTTGGGCGGATCACAGCGCAGCACCTTCATGCCGAGCGCTTGGGCCTTGCCAGCCACGCACTCACCGGTATTGCCCGCGCCAATCACCGCCAGCGTCATCGCCGAGAGGTCGAGCTCGTAACGCTCCGCCAGTACCAGCAGAGCCGAGAGTACATAATCCCCCACCGAGTACTTGTTGCAACCGGGGGCGCTGAAGAAGGGAATATTGCGACTTGCCAGCAGGGCCTTGTCCACATGGTCGGTGCCGATGGTGGCGGTGCCGACAAACCCGAGTTTGGGGCTGGTTGCCAGCAAATCGCCGTTGACGCGGGTGACCGAACGCACCAGCAGCACATCAGCATCCAGCAGATCGCTAGCCTGCATCTGCCGTCCGGGCAAGGCGACTACCTCGCCAAATTCGGCAAACAGCTCAACGGCATGGGGCATATTCTCATCAACGACTATCTTCATCGGGCTCTCTTTGGTCACAACCGCCACGGGGGCGCCATTCTAGCGCAAAGCCGCCCGAGATTTCAGCCTGTGATGCAATCGGCAGAGAATCGGCATCCATTGCGCGGTGACGGCTCGATCCGACTGTTCAAACAGAATATTTCGCTACAAATGTGTAAGCAGAGGTAACAAACCCTCGGCTCGGCTTGGTCTGTACATGCCCCGATGGCACAATGCCTCCTCATTTTGCGATAGCCCATACTAGCCATGCCGCCACACTCATCATCGCTCTCAGCCCCAGTCCCATCACTCACGCGCAGTCAGGTGCTCGGGTTTAGCGCCCTATTGATCCTGCCGCTGCTGTTGCTCACTACGCTGCCCTGGCAGCCTTTTCTGATCGACTCCCTGCATTCAGGCTGGTTATGGTGGTCATACGCCCTGACCCGCATGGTCGATATTCCCGGGATCGGGGTCAGTGGCGCCCTCTTGCTGCTACTGACCCGCTACAAACTCAAACTGGAGTGGGCCTCCTTCATTGCGCTGGGGTGTGCACTGGCGGCCCTGCTTGCCAGCGACTGGGTGATCAAGAGCCTGGTCAAACACCTGACCGAAGAGCCCAGACCCTACCTGCTCTGGCTGGAGAGTCAGGGGCTGATCCCGGCCATTAAAAGCTTCTACGCCAGTAGCGTCGATGTACGCAGTGAGCAGGTGCATGCGGCCAGTCAGTTGCTGGCCCTGCCAGAGTGGCTCGGCCACCACTGGCAAAAGGAGGTGAATTACGCCTTCCCCTCTGGCCACAGTATCGCCGCCATCAGCCTGGCCCAATTCTTTGGCCTCATCTGGCTGGCCCGCGCCCCCACGGGCGTCTGGCTACTGCCACTGTGGGCCCTGGGGGTTGGTCTGTCGCGCATGGTAATGGGGATGCACTGGCCGGTGGATGTGCTGGCCAGCGCCCTGCTTGGCACTGTCACGGCGCTGATCGCCGCCCGCTGGTGGCTGCACAGATATTGAATCCAGCGCCATCTTGCACAGGCTTCCTGCGTGGGATGGGAGGACAAGCCAACGCTTTTTTGCCATAATGCCGCCTCATTTTATCCCGACCGAGATCCCATGACCGACGCAGTTCATACCCTCAAGGGCCGTTTCCGTGGTTTTTACCCCGTCGTCATCGATGTTGAAACAGCCGGGTTCAACGCCAAGACCGATGCTTTGCTCGAAATCGCGGCTTACACCCTGAAAATGGATGAGCAGGGCTGGCTCGTTCCCGACCAGGTGTTCCACTTTCATGTCGAGCCCTTCGAAGGGGCCAATCTGGAAAAGGCCGCGCTGGAGTTCACCGGCATAGACCCCTACAACCCGTTGCGTGGCGCAGTCTCGGAAAAAGAGGCATTGACCGAGATCTTCAAGGGGATCCGCAAGGGGATGAAGGAACAGGATTGCGGCCGCGCCATCATAGTGGCCCACAACGCCACCTTCGATCACGGCTTCGTGATGGCCGCCGCCGAACGAGCAGGCCTCAAGCGCAATCCGTTCCACCCGTTTGCCACCTTCGACACCGCCGCCCTCTCCGGGCTTGCGCTGGGTCAGACCGTGCTGGCCAAAGCGTGCCAGAGCGCCCGCATCCCGTTTGACAATAAAGAGGCGCACTCTGCCCTCTATGACACCGAGCGCACCACCGAGCTGTTCTGTCATATCGTCAACCGCTGGAAGAGCATGGGGGGCTGGCCGCCAGCGTATCCGGATGACGACACACCGGATACCCCTGCCGATGACGACGTGCAGACATAAACAAATGAAGGCTGCCACTGGCAGCCTTCGCTTTTTGCGAAACGGGTTTGAACGCACAGCGCACCGATAATCACTATCAACCGTTATGTATGCGATCTATGGAGACAAACAGGTCGGAAAGCCTCATGTTGATCAACCCGGCGCCACAAGCAGCAGTGATATGGCCGGCTTGACCGATTTTTTACTCGACATTTGTCACATTTTTCGCAAACTAACCCCCCTTCATATGACAGACAGCAATAACAAACTATAAGGAAATCAAATGAATCCTGTTGTTATCGCAGTCGGGCTGATGCTGGTGCTCAGTCTGCTGCGGATCAATGTGGTGGTCTCGCTGGCGCTGGGGGCCATTGCTGGCGGCCTGGTGGGCGGGCTGTCGTTGACCGATACCCTCACCACCTTCAGCGGTGGCCTGGGCGGTGGCGCCGAGATTGCTCTCTCCTACGCCATGCTGGGCGCCTTTGCGGTTGCCATCTCCCGCTCCGGGATCACCGACCTGCTGGCCCGCAAGGTGATCAGCCAGTTGGGCAAGGATGCCAGCTCGACCCGCATCATGTGGGTTAAAACCCTGCTGCTCTCTTCCGTGCTGGCCGTGGCCATCTCGTCCCAGAACCTGATCCCGGTTCATATCGCCTTTATTCCCATTCTGATCCCGCCGCTGCTGCATGTAATGGCGCAGATGCAGATCGACCGTCGTCAGGTGGCCTGTGTCATCACCTTTGGCCTGACCGCCACCTATATGGTGCTGCCGGTCGGCTTTGGCGGCATCTTCCTGAACAACATTCTGGCCAAGAACCTGATCGATAACGGCGTGCCCATCACCACCAGCCAGATCCCGCTGGCGATGGCCATTCCGGTTGCCGGTATGGTACTGGGCCTGCTGATTGCGGTATTCATCAGCTATCGCAAACCGCGCCAGTACGATCTGGCCAAGATCCTGGATGCCGAGCCCGAAGCGGTCGAGCTCAACCTCACTCATATCTGGGTGGCCCTGCTGGCCATTGGTGTAGCACTGGGGCTGCAGTTGATGACCAACAGCATCGTACTGGGTGCGCTGGCCGGTTTTGTCATCTTCACCTGCGGCGGCGTCATCAAGTTTCGCGAAAGCCAGGATGCTTTCACCCAGGGGGTGCGCATGATGTCGCTGATCGGCTTCATCATGATCTCCGCCGCCGGTTTTGCCGCGGTGATGAAGGCAACCCACGGGGTCGACTCTCTGGTAGAGGTGGTCGCCTCCGGCATCGGCCAGCACAAGGGGATCGCCGCCTTCCTGATGCTGCTGGTGGGCCTGCTCATCACCATGGGGATCGGCTCCTCCTTCTCCACCGTGCCCATCATCGCCACCATCTATGTGCCGCTCTGTCTGCAGCTCGGCTTCTCACCGATGGCGATCATCGCGCTGGTCGGTACCGCTGGCGCGCTGGGGGATGCGGGGTCACCGGCCTCCGACTCTACCCTGGGCCCGACATCCGGCCTCAACGCCGATGGCCAGCACGACCATATCTGGGACAGCGTGGTGCCCACCTTTATTCACTACAACATCCCGCTGGTGATCTTCGGCTGGATTGCAGCCATGGTGCTCTGATCGCCCCTCTGACATCGAGCCATATAATGCAAAATACGAAACAAGAAGGCGACCTGATGGTCGCCTTCTTGATGATGACGTCACCTAATCACCAGGATATGGTCCCGAGAGGAGAAGCTCTTTATTGTGCTTCATGGATTCCCGGCTCTGGATGATTGCGCACTATAGTAGCCGCAGACTGTTTCGCTCTTAGTCAGTCTCTCGCCACTGATGCCATAACAACGTTTGCCTCTCCCCGCTTTGTGCGCGACACCCGCAGCCACATACCACGCCGATTAATTGCTCAGCGATTGGATATCATTTTGAAAAACTGATACTTAACTAGCTACACTAGCCATTATCAACATACAGGGACGTGTAAAAAATGAGCTTGATTGGCTTGGTGCTGGCGTTGATCGCCATCCTTGGCGGCAACATGATCGAGGGTGGTCACCCCAGTGCACTGCTCGATCTGCCCGCATTCCTCATCGTGATCGGCGGCACCATAGGCGCTGCGCTGACCCAGTTCCCCTTCTCTGTCGTCGGTAGCACCATGAAGCGTTTCAAATGGCTGCTCTCTCCCCTCAAACTCGACATGCTGGAACAGGCCCAGTTGCTGGAGACCCTGGCAGGCAATGCTCGCCGCAGCGGCATGCTGGCGCTGGAAGGGATGATCGAGGAGATCAAGGATCCCTTCCTGAAGAAAGGGGTGCAGATGATGGTCGATGGCTACGAGAAGAACAAAATCCACGAGGTGCTGGAGAACGAGATCGAATTTGAACAGGAAGATCTCGAACAGACGGTCAAATTCTATGAAGCCATGGGAGGCTACTGCCCGACCATGGGGATCGTCGGCGCGGTATTTGGCCTGATCCACGCCATGGGTCTGCTGGATGCCCCCGACAAGCTGGGTGGCGCCATCGCGGTGGCTTTTATCGCCACCATCTACGGGGTATCCGCCGCCAACCTGATCTTCTTGCCGTTCGGCAACCGCTACAAGGGGTTTGCCCACCAGATCCGCCACTACAAGGAGATGACTCTGACCGGCATTCTCTGCATCGTGGATGGCGAGTCCCAAGCACGCCTGCAAGTGACCCTCGAACCTTATCTGGGAGGCCATGGTGGCGAAAAAGAAAAAGGCTGAAGCGCCGGAGAACCACGAACGCTGGCTGGTCTCCTATGCCGACTTCATGACATTGCTGTTCGCCCTGTTTGTGGTGCTCTACTCCTTTGCCATGGCCAAGCAGTCCGAAACCCGGGTGCTTATCCAGGGCTTTATCGAGTCGCTGGGTAAAATCGGCCTCATCTCCCCGCCTGCCGGCTCACCCTTGATGCAGGGGGGCACAGGGATTCTTGAACCGGAATCGAAGACCACGCCAAGCAGCCCGAAAGAAGAGACTGTGCTGGAGAAAGATGCCCCCATGGCGGCATCGGATCCATTCAACGAGACCATAGGTGCCTCGGAAAAGCCGAGCGCCACCGAATCCTGGCCCCACAAGACCCAGGAGCAGGAGTGGGTGCAGGTGACCAAGCAGAAGCTGGAGCAACAGCTCAAGGCCCAGATCGAATCGAAGGATCTGGAGGTCGAGCAGCTCGGTAGTCAGCTGGTGATCCGTATCGGCGAGAAAGCGCTGTTCCCCTCCGATTCGGCGTTCCTGCAGCCTCAGTTCGTCCCGCTGGTCCATAAGATCGCCGGCATTCTGGCCAATATCCCGGGGCAGGTAGTGGTCACCGGTCATACCGACAACTCCCAGGCGCCGGTGGAGCTCTATCGCAATAACTGGGAGCTCTCGGTGCTGCGGGCCTCTTCCATCGTGCAGACCATGCTGACCAACCCCCAGCTGGATGCCAGACGAGTCATCGCTCAGGGGGTTGCCGACACTCAACCCCGCTTTGCCAATGACACCCCTGAACATCGCCAGGCGAATCGCCGGGTCGATATCACCCTCTCTCAAGGCAAGGCCGCAGAAGAGTCGCTGCAACTGCTCAAGCCCTGATCCCCCCGCTCCTGCCTCGCGTGGGAGCCTCTTTTTAAAAACAAATAGCTCAATAATATCAACATCATAAGATCTTAATGATAATGATTGCCATTTATTGTCAAGTGGTCAGGCCTCTGCAATAATGCCGCCCCTCAGGCTTAAATAAAAACAATTATCATTATGAACAAACTGCTTCAGGCATGGCCGGCACTCCTTTGTGCCTCCGCTGGCGCGGCCGATCTTCCCCCTGTGGAGAAGGCTCGCAGCGACGACACCATCATTGTCACCGGGCAACGGGTACAACAGAAACTCTCCGATGTCTCCGGCTCCATCACCGTCATCACCCAGGAAGAGCTGGACCGTCAGGTCGCCAGCGAGCTGACTCATGTGTTTCGCAAGATCCCCGGTGTCTCGGTCACCGGCTCTGCCGGGCGACCGCAAAACATCAGCGTGCGCGGCATCGGTGGCAACCGTATCCTGCTGATCAAGGATGGGGTGCGCGTCAGTGACGGCTTTGGCGCCGACAACATCAATGACAAGGTGGGTCGCTTCAACTTCGATCTCGATGACATCAAACAGATTGAGGTGGCCAAGGGGGCGGGCTCCTCCCTGCATGGCTCCGATGCCATCGGCGGCACCGTGGTGATGAATACCAAGCAGCCAGAAGATTATCTGCAACAGCAAGATAGCTATCTGGCGGCCAAAACCCTCTACGGTGGCGACAGCAACAAGAAGAAGCTCAGCATGACCGGCGCGGTGCGGGCACTGGAGAGCGAACATCTGTTGCGCCTCTCCGGCTGGCGTGGCAACGAAACCGCCAACTTTGAGGAGAACCGCATTCCGGCTGATTTGGATGGCATGAGTGCCTCCACCAGCAGCCGCCTCCCCCTCAATGCCC
This sequence comes from Aeromonas sp. 604282, assembly GCF_049170575.1. NCBI lineage: Bacteria > Pseudomonadati > Pseudomonadota > Gammaproteobacteria > Aeromonadales > Aeromonadaceae > Aeromonas > Aeromonas sp. 604282. Next base: position 589,808 of record NZ_JAAKMV010000001.1, read on the forward strand.
ATCACGCTCTGCGGCTGGAGCTGGACTATTACGAGGATCACGCCAAACGCCAGATGGGGCCCAAAGCGGTGCCCCAACCCGATGGCAGCTGGGACGTGGTCGGTTTTCAGGAAGATGGCGATCAGCGCACCCAGGGCGGCAAGTTCAGCTGGGAGGCCAGCAACCTGGGCATGGTCGATACCCTCAACTGGAGCCTGTTTGGCAACCAGTCACGCAACGAGGCCAACCAGCGCCAGCTGCTGCGCAACGATGCCCTGAGCGGCTATCCCAGATATCGCAGCCAGCGCACCCTCTCCACGTTCGAGGAGCTGCGCCTTGGCAGTGAGCTGGAGCTGCAGAGCAAGCTGAGCACCGGCTCGCTGGATCACACCTTCAGCTACGGTGTGGAGCTGGAGCAGGCCAACCACGAGCGGCCGGTCAGCAATCTGACACTGGAAGATGGCATCACCACCCAGGGACAGAAAGCTCCCTTCAGCAAGGCCGAGACCCGCCGCGATGGCATCTGGCTGAGCGATGTGATCGATCTGGGCAGCTGGCAGTTTACGCCGACCCTGCGCTTTGACCGCCAGCGCCTGCGCGCACCGGACAGCAATCTGGCCGAGAACCACAGCGATCACATCTCCCCCAGTGTGGCGGCCAGTTACCGCTTCAACGAAACATGGCGCAGCTGGCTCAGCTATGCCAACGGCTTCCGCGCTCCCGCTTACGATCAGGTTTACGGCAACATTCCTCACTACTTTGCCATGCCGCCGTTCGAGATCATTGCCAACCCCAACCTCAAGGAGGAGACCAGCCACAGTCTGGAGTGGGGAGTGAATGGCCAAAGCGACAACTGGAGCGTCAAACCGGCCGTTTTCTACAACCGCTACTACAACTTCATCGACTGGCGCCAGACCGGTTTTCGCCTCGATGACGGTGTCTTCCTGCGCCAATATCGCAACGTTGCCAAAGCAGAAACCTGGGGCGCCGAGCTGGCCGCCAGCCTCTGGCTGAGCGACGAGTGGGAGCTTTCGACCAATCTGGCCTGGATGGATGGCAAGGATCACCGCGGTGAGCCGCTGCGCACCCAGACACCGCTGGAAGGCAACACCACCCTGCGCTGGCAACAGCTCGACTGGGGGGTTGAGCTCAGTGGCAACTATGCCGCCGCCATGACCAAGGTGCCCCAGTGCGCCAATGCGCAGACTGGCTACAACGGAGCCTGCCAGAGCAGCGCAGGCTGGTTCAGCCTGGATCTCACCGGCGACTGGCAGATCACCGAGGCGCTCAAGGTCAATGCCACCATCGGCAACCTGCTCGATACCCGCTACGTCCGCTATCAGGATGTGGCCGGAATTCCGGCTGGCAGCGATACCTCCCTCTACAGCCAGAGCGGCCGCTACCTGTCAGCCAGCCTCAGCTACCGTTTCGTGGGGATGTGATGAAACATCATGCAATCATGGCAGCCCTGTTGGCCGCCCCGTTGGCGTGGGCGCAAGAGGCCCTGCCACCGCCGATCCCGTCCCAATCGCACCTGATTTCAGGCAATCCCGTACGCCAGGATCCCTACTTCTGGTTGCGGGACGAGAGCCGCAGCAACCCGGCCATTCTCGCCCTGCTCAAGCAGCAAAATCACTGGAGCGAGCAGCAACTCGCCGCGCAGCAGCCGCTGGAAGCAACCTTGCGCGCCGAATTTGCCCGTCATCCGGCGGGTGAACCCGTACCGGACAACTGGCTTGTCCGCGGCGATCAGGCATGGCAGCTGCGTCCGGATGGCTCACTCTGGCAACGCCACGGGGGCAAGGTGCAGCAGCGGCTTCCCGCCAGAGCGGTTGAGGGCTATTACGAAGCGGGCGGCTGGGCACTGAGCCCGGATAACCTCACACTGGCCATCGCCGAAGACAGGCGCGGCGATCTCGACTATCAGGTCACCCTGCTCGATCTCCAAAGCGGCAAGGCGCTGGCCAGTTTGGCGCAGCGCAGCGCTGATCTCGCCTGGTCACAAGATGGTCGCACCCTCTACACCATCGCCAACGAGCGTTACACCCTACGCCCCTGGCAGTTGCGCGGCTGGCAGGATGGCCAGGAGCAGACTCTCTATGAGGAGCAGGATCCCGCCTGGCTGCTCAGCCTCTATCGCACCACGGATGGCCAGCATCTGGTGTTGCAGGGCAACAACCACGACAGCTCGGAGCAGTACCTGCTCGACTCGGACAAGCCGCAGCAGATCAAACCCCGCCAGCGCGGGGTGGAATACTATCTGGACAGCCAGTCTGGCTGGGTGATCAAGAGCAACCGGGAGGGGGCATTTGCCCTCTACTCAGCCAACACGCCGCTCGGTGAGTGGCAGCGCCTGTGGCCCGCCAAAGGGGAGGATCTCGGCGATCCCGAGAAGTGGCGACTGTTTGATCGCCATCTGGTGGTGCAGTTTCGCCAGCAGGGGGAGGATTGGCTCGCCCTGCTCGACCGCAACGGCCATGAACGCCAGCGCCTGCCGCTGGCCAGTGGCGCAGGAACCGGCTGGCTGCAAGGAGAACATGACCCGGCCAGCGACCGCATTCTGGTGCGCAGTCAGGGCTTGAGCCAGCCCCCTGGCCAGCGCTGGCTGGATTTGACCAGCGGCCAGTGGATCAACGACCAGCACACCGCAGGCAATAAAGCATTGCCCTATCAGAGCGAGCGGCGCTGGATCACCTCTGCCGATGGCACCCGGGTGCCTGTCTCGCTGGTGTGGCGCAAGGATCTGGCCCCTCGCGCCGTGCTGCTCTACGGCTATGGTGCCTATGGCACGCCGATGCGCCCCTACTACCAGAAAGAGCTGTTAAGCCTGCTGGATCGGGGCTTTGTCTACGCCATCGCCCATGTGCGCGGCGGCGGCATGCTGGGGGAGCAGTGGACCCGCGACGGACGGGGCATACACAAGCAGAACGGCATCAGCGACTTTATTGCTGCCGGCAATACCCTGCGCCACTGGTCGCCCGACTCTGCTCCCCTGCCCCTGTTTGCCATGGGGGGCAGCGCGGGGGGCACGCTGGTTGCTGCGGCCCTCAACCAGCAACCGACGCTCTTTAGCGGCGCCGTGTTGCAGGTTCCCTTCGTCGATATGCTCGGCACCATGAGCGATCCCGCCCTCCCCCTGACCCGTCAGGAGTACCAGGAGTGGGGCAATCCGGCTAGGCCCGCAGAGTATCAGGCGATGCGTCGCATCAGCCCCTACGACAACCTGCACCGCGCCCCCTACCCGCCCCTGCTGGTCACTACCGCCCTGCACGATAGCCAGGTCCCCTACTGGGAGCCGGTCAAATGGCTGGCCCGCCTGCGGGAGCACAGCACGGGCTCCGGCCCCTACCTGCTGCTGACCGAACTGGAGGGAGGCCACCGCGCCGGTGGTGGCGATCGGGCTCGTGAATTTGCCTTCTTGTTGCATCTGGCGGGGATCAACCAATGACCCTGCCGCTGATTGGGAGTACCACTATGAAACCCCTGTTGCCCGCCCTCTTGCTGGGGCTGGCTGGCTTTGCCACCGAGGCCGCCGAACTGCGTTTTGTCGAACAGGACGCCCCGGCCGATCCCCGCCTCTGGCTCGAACAGCAGCTCGGCGTCACCCTGAGTGATGCCCCAGCCTACCAGCGCCAAGGCAAGCTGGGCCACTATCTGCATTATCGCCAGCAGCTCAATGGCGCACCGATCGCCGGTCTCATGGCTGCCGTCAGTCTCGATGAGCAGGGTCGCCCGTGGCGCCTTTATCACAATACCCGGCTGATGCAGGCACAGGCGGCTCCATGTGATGAAGCAAGCCGCGCCGGGGTGGATGCCTATACCGCCACGCTGGATGGCGCTGTGTGGCAATTCGCTGGCAGTGACGAAGCCCAGCCCTGGTACTGGCAGGATGGCGACACCCTGACCCCCGCCTGGCGCCTGCTGGCGGTGGAAAGCCAGCCGGGCAACAGCAAGAGCAGCCACTGGCAACTGTTTGTCACCTGCGATGGCAGCGCCCTGCTGGGGCGCACGCTGCAAGAGGCCAACACCCGTGCCGAAGCGGCACCGCTGGCAGGGGAAGCGGCCACGGTGCAGGCCCGCATCTTTGCCCTCGACCCACGCACTCAGCTGCAAGATGGCAATTTGCTGTGGCGCCACGATCTGGTACTGGACAACTGGGCCTATCGCACCGTGCCGCTCACGCTACAAAAGGTGGATGACACCTACCAGCTGAGTGGCCCACGCGCCCGGGTCGTGGATGGCACGGAGCCGGAAACTGCCCCCTTTAGCAGCCCTGATGCCGATGGCTTCCAGCTGGATCACCAGCAGCCCGCCTTCCTCGATATCAATGGCTACTACCATCTGGATCTGGCCCAGCGCCATGTGGAATCCCTTGGCTACCCGACGCTGATGGGCGGCCCCCTGGCCATCGATACCGATGCCGGGGAGCAGGACAACTCCCTCTATGACCCCTTCCTGCGCCGGTTGGAAATTGGCCGGATAGGGGTGCCCGACGCGGAAGATCCCATGGTGATCTGGCACGAGTTTGGCCATGCGGTGCAGCACCATATCCTGCCCGACATGGGAGAAGAGGGTGACTGGGGCGCCATCGGCGAGGGCTTTAGCGACTATCTGGCCGCCAGCTGGCGCCAGCGCAGTCCCGAAGCCCGCCAGTTCGAGCCTTTCATGGTCTTCAACTGGGATGCCAGGATCAGCGGCCGGACGCCCCGTCAGCTCGATGATCTGCGGGCGCGCTATCATCCGGGCTTCCTCTATCCGGCTCACCTCACCATCAACGGCAGCAACGGCGACCAGCTGTGGGGCACCCCGCTCTTCACCGCGCTGCGCCAGGCCGTTGAACAGTATGGCGAGGTAGCCCGTGACGAGTTCGATACCCTGCTGATTGAATCCCACTTCGGCCTCGGCCCGCAGGTGCGGATGCCCCAGCTGGCGCGGGTCACCGTGGATACCGCCAACCGCCTCTATCCGGATCGCAGTTATGGCAAGCTGCTGGAGCAGGCCTTCCGCCACCACGCCCTGCTGCCCACGCCCATCGCGGCCCGCCTTGCCGATGACAGCTACCTGTTGCCCGGGGAGAAAAAGAGCCTCGCCATCGAATTGACCAACCAGAGCGGCCGCCCCCTGACCGTGGCTGACGCCAGCCTGCTCCCGAGCAAGGGGCTCATGGGTGACGGTCACTGGCAGGGAGAGCTCAACGCCGATGGCAGCGCCCGCTGGACCCTGCCGCTGGAAGCGGCGAGCAACCTGACCTGTGGCGAGGCAGTCACCTTGCCGCTGCAGTTCCAGCTCACCCTGCCCAGCCCCACCGAGCGCCAGACCCGCCTTGACCTGCAACTGCCGATCGGTGAACCGCTCTGGCAGCGGGCCATCGGTCAGGGTGGCCAGATCAAGGATGCGGTGAGCGATGAGCGGCACGGCCTGTCCCGCTTCACTCTCACCCTGCCCGAGAGCAAGGCCCGCATCGACAGCGGATTCGTGGTTGCCCTCGATCTGGAGCACAGCAAGCTGGAGCAGCTGGAGATCTGGCTCACCTCCCCTTACGGCACCCGGATCAGCCTGTGGAACAAGGGCTACGCCAGTCATACCCGGCTTAAGGGGGAGTTTCCCCGTGAACTGGTACCGTTCGAATCGCTAGACAAGCTGCACGGCGAACCGCTCGCTGGCCGCTGGCTGCTGGAGATCAACGACACCAGCGCCGGTGACACCGGTCAGTTGCGCAACTGGCGGGTCGCCCAGCAAGTCGGCGCCCGCTGCGACAAGGATGAAGCCCTGCCCAACACCGGCATCATTCCCCTTGAGCAGGATGAAGGGGGTGGCGGCACGACTTCCCCCCTGCTGCTGTTGCTGACCCTCTGGCCCCGCCTCTGGCGCCGGAGCACCCCGCGCCGTTGAATCCTGTACCGCGGGGGTTACCGCCCCCGTGAACCTGTGACCGAATCAAGGAATGTGAAGTGAAACCATCCGTACTGGTTATTGCAACCCTCTCAGCCCTGCTCAGCGCCTGTGGCGGCGGGGAAGATAACGCACCACTGGCGATCCCGGACTACCGGGTCGATGTCGCCCTGCCGACTGCCGGTACCCTGTGCGCCGATCTGGATCAGAACTGGCAATGTGATCCTGCCGACCCTGCCGTCACCGGCGAAGGAGCTGTGGCCCTGGTCAGCCGTTCGGCCAACATCGTCAACTCGCCCCTGCTGTTCGTACCGAGGAGCGGAGGCCTTCTGCTGGCACACCCAGCCGCCAAAGGGGACCCACAACGGCTGCAACCGACCCTTCTCAGCACCCTATGGCAGAGCCGCATTGCCGAAGGGGTGGCCGCCGATCGCGCACTGACGCAGCTGCTGGCCGATCTCGCGCCGCTGCAACCGGGCAGCGACCGCGCGGCCCTCGCAGGTCTCGGCCAGTTTGATCAGGCGCTACAGCAGGTGGCGATCAGCTTGCAGCAACAGGCCCGCACACGCCTTGCCACCGCCAAGGAGACCCAGTTGCTCACCACCAGCTATCGCGCCATCAGCCTGATGCTGGCGCAATTGGCTCAGGAGTGGCAGCGTAACGGCCAGTTTGCCGAAGAGACCCAAAGCGAGCTACTGACCCTGCTGGTGCAGCAGCAGCCACGCAACCTGCTGACCGTCACCGGCGTCACCACCTTCAGCGATGGCAACGATCCGCTGCTGGAACAGGAGCCCGACGACTATCCGGGACAAGATGCCAGCTGGAATCGCACTCGTCCCCAGCTTGCCTATCGCAAACTCGATGATCGCGGTCAGGCGCTCCCTGACAACGCGCCGAGCTGGCAGTGCGTCAAGGATCTCAATACCGGTCTGGTGTGGGAGGTCAAATCGGACGATCCCTTGAGTCCGGCCTGGAAAAGCAGACCCTTTGCCTATGAGGATGAGCAGTTCAAGGCGACCGCAGGCGAGCAGCAAGCGGCCTACCAGCATATTCATAAGAGGATCGAACAGCTCACCGCCGAAGGAGATCTGGCGGCCCTCGCCCGGGCACAGGCGCTGACCACCATGCTGACCACCCGCGCGTATCAGCAGTGGCTCAATGGCGAGCAGCGCTGCGGCATCAGCCAGTGGCGGCTGCCCACCATGGGTGAACTGATGTCACTGATGCACTACGGTAGCCTGGCCAAGGACCCGCTGGGTCAGCGCATCATCGTGGATACCCGTTACTTCCCGGATATCGCCCCCTCGGAAGATGACACCTACCATGGCTACTACTGGAGCGCCACCAGCAACACAGCTCAGCGCTTCTCCGGTGGTCCCATCAGCAAACGCACAGTCCTGCTCCTGGGAGAAGATGCGGGCACCACCTATCCCGCGCTGGTGCAGCAAGATACCTATATCGAGCTGATGCAGGTACGACTGGTCGCCACTCCCCAATAACCCGAGGAATATCATGAGCCTTTATCGCTTTTCGTTCGCCATGCTGGCACTGATGGCCCCCCTGGCCCACGGTGCTGCCATCTGTGATGACACCATGGATCGCACCGCCCCCTCTGCCCGTTTTCTTGACCATGGCAACGGCACCGTCACGGATCAACAAACCGGCCTCACCTGGATGCGCTGCAAACTGGGACAGACATGGAGTGGCAGCAGTTGCCTGGGGGAACCGACCGTTTACTACTGGCAGCAGGGGCTGCAAGTGGCGGAGCGGATCCGCAGTGACAGCAGCCATGCTCTCTATCACTTCGGCGGTATCAGCCAGTGGCGCCTGCCCGACATCAAGGAGCTGGCGACCCTGGTCGAGCATGCCTGCTACAAGCCCTCTCTCAATGAAGCCATTTTCCCGCGCGCCATGGCGGGGGGCGGTAAAGAGGTCAATGAGGGTTATGTCTATCTGATGAGCAGCACGGTAACCTCCGCCAATGGTCAGCGGGCGTATCTGGATATTACCTCGGGAGATATCGGTCTTCGCTCCATTGGCGCCTACCCGGATCAGGTCTTGCTGGTCGCCAATAAACCCTGACCGCCCCACGCTCGAAACCGGAACGCGATGACAGGAGAGGCTTGAAAGCCTCTCTTTTTATTGCTCTTGCCGCCCCCTACCTCACCCGCCATCACGCTCTTCTCCCGCCTGTGCCCCCTGCCCGCGATACCGACCTGATCCTGCTCCGCACGCGACATACCCCTTTCAGGTGATGACGAGGTGCAGCTCTCTGCGCTTTCCAGGCCTTTCTCGCCCGCCATAACCAACAAAAAAGTGCGCTTCTTAACAAAATTTAATTACCAGTTAACCGATTAATAATTAACCCGTAAAAATGACATGTAAATCAGTGCGAAAGTGTCATAATGCGTAACATTATTGTTAAGTCGCTTGATTAATTTGGTTAGGAAAAACCTCTATGTTTGCTGATATTTCTGCTCAACATTGGGCTTTTGCCATTTATGTCATCGGTGCCATCACCATCTGTCTGGTGATGATAGGCCTTGCCGCCCTGCTGGGAGGTCGCGCCTACGGCCGCTCCAAGAACAAGCCATTTGAATCTGGTGTCGACTCGGTCGGCAGTGCCCGCCTGCGTTTTTCCGCCAAGTTCTATCTGGTCGCCATGTTCTTCGTCATCTTCGACGTCGAGGCGCTCTACCTCTTTGCCTGGTCTGTCTCCGTGCGGGAGAGCGGCTGGGTCGGCTTTATTGAAGCCACCATTTTCATCGGACTGCTGCTTATCGGCCTGATCTACCTCTGGCGCATCGGCGCACTGGACTGGTCACCGCGCAAACAGCAGTTGAACAACAAAAACAGTGATTGAACCACAGACCCTTTCCTTGAGGTTGCACCATGAAGTACACCCTGACCCGGATTGACCCGGATGCACCCGTTGAGCGCTACCCCCAGGAGCAGCGCCAGACCGTCGATGACCCACTGGCGCAAGAAGCGACGCGCGGCATCATGATGGGCCGCCTCGAGGAGGTGCTGCAAGACACAGTCAACTGGGGCCGCAAAAACTCCCTCTGGCCTTACAACTTCGGCATCTCCTGCTGCTACGTGGAGATGTGTACCGCCTTCACCTCCCCCCACGATGTGGCCCGCTTCGGCGCCGAAGTTATCCGCGCTTCGCCCCGTCAGGCCGATTTCATGGTGATTGCAGGGACCCCCTTCATCAAGATGGCGCCAGTCATCCAGCGCCTGTATGAACAGTTGCTCGAACCCAAGTGGGTGATCTCCATGGGGGCCTGTGCCAACTCCGGCGGCATGTATGACATCTATTCCGTGGTGCAGGGGGTAGACAAGTTCCTGCCGGTCGACGTCTACATTCCGGGTTGCCCGCCCCGTCCCGAAGCCTTTTTGCAAGCCCTGATGCTGCTGCAGGACTCCATCGGCAAAGAGCGCCGCCCCCTCTCCTGGGTAGTGGGCGATCAGGGGATCTACCGTCCCCAGATGCAGGCCGAAAAAGAGCGCAAGCGCGGCGAACGGATCAATGTGACCAACCTGCGCACGCCGGATGAGATCTGACCATGAAACTGACTCGTGATTTTCCCAGCAATTACGCCATGGCCCAGTGGCAGCCCAGCGACCACAAGGATGCCAAAGTCATTGGCGAACTGTTTGCCCACTTCGGGGCCGAGCACTTCACCGTGCAGACCACGCGCACCGGCGTGCCGGTGGTCTGGCTTCCCCGCAAACTGCTGCAGGATGTGATGGGCTTCTTGCGCAAGGTGCCCTCCCCGTTTGTGATGCTGTTTGATCTCAGCGCCACCGATGAGCGGCTGCGCAGCCATCGCGACGGTCTGCCCCAGAGCGATTTCACCGTCTTCTATCACCTCATCTCCATCGACCGTAACGCCGATGTGATGTTGAAAGTGGCGCTGGCCGAAAGTGACCTGCATCTGCCCACCATCACCAACCACTTCCCCAATGCCAACTGGTACGAGCGGGAAGTGTGGGATTTGATGGGCATCACCTTCGATGGCCACCCCCATCTGACCCGCATCATGATGCCCAAGAGCTGGCAGGGTCACCCGCTGCGCAAGGATTACCCGGCGCGCGCCACCGAATTCGATCCCTTCATGCTCGATGCCGCCAAACAGGACATGGAGCAGGAGAACCTGCTGTTCAAACCGGAAGAGTGGGGGCTGGCCCGCGGCAACGAGAATGAGGACTACATGTTCCTCAACCTCGGCCCCAACCACCCCTCGGCTCACGGCGCCTTCCGGTTGGTGTTGCAGCTCGATGGCGAAGAGATCCGCAACTGTGTGCCCGATATCGGCTATCACCATCGCGGTGCCGAGAAGATGGGCGAGCGCCAATCCTGGCACAGCTACATCCCCTATACCGACCGGGTCGAGTATCTGGGCGGGGTGATGAACAACCTCCCCTATGTGCTGGCGGTCGAGAAGCTGGCTGGCATCAAGGTGCCGCAGCGGGTCGATATGATCCGGGTGATGATGGCGGAGCTGTTCCGCATCCAGAGCCATCTCTTGTTCCTCGGTACCTATATCCAGGACGTGGGGGCCATGACCCCGGTCTTCTTTACCTTCACCGACCGGCAGAAGATCTACACCATCATCGAAGCGATCACCGGTGCCCGCATGCACCCGGCCTGGTTCCGTATCGGCGGTGTGGCCCACGACCTGCCGAAGGGATGGCAACGGCTGGTGCAGGACAACCTGCTGAGCTGGCTGCCCAAGCGGCTGATGGATTACGAAAAAGCGGCGATGCGCAACAGCATTCTGCGCGGTCGAACCATAGGCGTATCTGCCTACACCACCGAGCAGGCGTTGTCCTGGGGCACCACGGGGGCCGGATTGCGCGCCACCGGCCTTAACTTCGACATACGCAAGTGGCGCCCCTACTCCGGTTACGATCAGTTCGACTTTGAAGTGCCGGTCGGCAGCAATGGCGATGCCTACGACAGAGCTACCGTGCGGATCGAGGAGATCCGCCAGAGCATGTCGATCATCGAGCAATGCATGAAGAACATGCCGGAGGGTCCCTTCAAGGCGGATCACCCCCTCACCACGCCGCCGCCCAAAGAGCGCACGCTGCAGCACATCGAGACCCTGATCAACCACTTCCTGCAAGTGTCTTGGGGCCCGGTGATGCCCGCTGCCGAATCGTTCCAGATGATTGAGGCGACCAAGGGCGTCAACAGTTACTACCTGACCAGCGATGGCTCCACCATGAGCTACCGGACCCGGATCCGCACCCCGAGCTTTGCTCACCTGCAGCAGATCCCCTCGGTGATCAAGGGCAGCATGGTGTCGGACCTCATCGTCTATCTGGGCAGTATCGATTTTGTTATGTCGGATGTGGACCGTTAAGTGATCCGCCCTCCCGGCCATGGCCGGGAATCGGGATCGCCGGACGAGCAGTAAAAGGACAAGCCACCAAAGGTCAAGTCATGAGCCAGCAATGTCAGTGTCACAATAATCAGACCCCACAGGGGCAAGGGGCATGCAGCAGCAAGCAGGACGACTTCGTTCTGAGCCAGGCTGAACGCGATGCCATCGAACACGAGAAACACCACTACGAAGATCCCCGCGCCGCCAGCATCGAAGCGCTCAAGATCGTGCAGCAGGCCAGAGGCTGGGTACCCGACGGCGCCATTCACGCCATCGCGGCCGAGCTCGGCATTCCCGCCAGCGACGTGGAGGGGGTCGCCACCTTCTACAGCCAGATCTTCCGCCAGCCAGTAGGGCGTCACATCATCCGCGTCTGCGACAGCATGGTCTGCTACATCAATGGCCATGAAGATCTGCTGGCCGGTCTCAAGGAGGTGATGAACCTCGGCCCCGGTCAAACTACCCCGGATGGCCGCTTCACCCTGCTGCCGGTCTGCTGCCTTGGCAACTGCGACAAGGGGCCAGCCATCATGATCGATGACGATACCTATGGCGGCCTCGATCCGGTGACCTTGCTGAAAACCCTGGAGGCTTACCCATGAGCCTGCCGCAAAACAAGATCCTCGCCTCTCTTGGCACCGCCAACCGCACGGCCCGCACCGCCGAGACCCACCCGCTCACCTGGCGGCTGCGGGATGACGGCCAGCCGGTGTGGCTGGAGGAGTATCAGGCCAAACAGGGGTATGAAGCGGTGCGCAAGGCGCTCGGCCAGATGAGCCCGGACGAGATCGTCAGCACCGTCAAGGATGCCGGTCTCAAGGGGCGCGGCGGTGCGGGCTTCCCCACTGGTGTGAAGTGGGGGCTGATGCCCAAAGACGAGAGCATGAACATCCGTTACCTGCTCTGCAACGCCGACGAGATGGAGCCCAACACCTGGAAAGATCGCCTGCTGATGGAGCAACTGCCCCATCTGCTGATCGAGGGGATGATCATCAGTGCCCGGGCGCTCAAGGCCTATCGCGGCTATATCTTCCTGCGCGGCGAGTATGTGGATGCTGCCATCAACCTGCGCCGTGCGGTGGAAGAGGCCAAGGCCGCCGGTCTACTGGGCAAGAACATTCTGGGATCCGGTTTTGACTTCGAGCTGTTCGTCCACACCGGCGCCGGCCGCTACATCTGTGGTGAAGAGACGGCGTTGATCAATTCGCTGGAAGGGCGCCGCGCCAACCCGCGCGCCAAACCCCCCTTCCCCGCCGTCTCCGGCGTCTGGGGCAAACCCACCTGCGTCAACAACGTCGAAACCCTCTGCAACGTGCCCGCCATCATCGGCAACGGGGTCGCCTGGTATCACGGGCTGGCGCTGCCGGGCTCGGAAGATCACGGCACCAAGCTGATGGGCTTCTCCGGCAAGGTGAACAACCCCGGGGTCTGGGAGCTGCCCTTTGGCATCACCGCCCGCGAGCTGTTTGAAAATTACGCCGGCGGGATGAAGAGCGGCTATCGCCTGAAAGCCTGGCAACCGGGCGGCGCGGGCACCGGCTTCCTGCTGCCGGAGCACCTCGATGCCCAGATGTATACCGCCGGTATCGGCAAGGTCGGTACCCGGATGGGGACTGGCCTCGCCATGGCGGTGGATGACTCCATCAGCATGGTCTCCCTGCTGCGCAACATGGAGGAGTTCTTCGCCCGCGAGTCGTGTGGCTGGTGCACGCCCTGCCGCGACGGCCTGCCCTGGAGCGTCAAGCTGCTGCGGGCACTGGAGCGTGGCGAAGGGCAATCCGGCGATCTGGCGACCCTGGAGCAACTCTGCAGTTTCCTTGGCCCGGGCAAGACCTTCTGCGCCCACGCACCGGGCGCCGTCGAGCCGCTCGCCAGCGCCATCAAATATTTCCGCTCCGAATTCGAGGCCGGGCTCAAGGGAAGCGGTGACAACCGCAAGCCGGTCAAAGGGATCCAGCCCAATCTGCTGGGCGAGCGCTGGTAACGACACCACAGATTTCACAAAACAGGTTTCAGGGAAGTTGTATGGCAACCATTTATGTAGACGGCAAAGAGTACGAGGTAGACGGAGCAGATAACCTGCTGCAAGCCTGTCTGTCGCTGGGTCTGGACGTCCCCTATTTCTGCTGGCATCCGGCGCTGGGTAGCGTGGGAGCCTGCCGCCAGTGTGCGGTCAAACAGTATCAGAATGCCGATGACAAGCGCGGCCGTCTGGTCATGTCCTGCATGACCCCGGCCACCGATGGCAGCTACATCGCCATCGAAGATGAAGAGGCTAAAGAATTTCGCAAGAGCGTGGTGGAGTGGCTGATGACCAACCACCCCCACGACTGCCCGGTGTGTGAAGAGGGCGGCGCCTGCCACCTGCAGGATATGACGGTGATGACCGGCCACAACAGCCGTCGCTACCGCTTCACTAAACGCACCCACCAGAATCAGGAGCTGGGCCCCTTCATCGGTCACGAGATGAACCGCTGTATCGCCTGCTATCGCTGCGTCCGTTACTACAAGGATTATGCCGGTGGCGAGGATCTCGGGGTCTACGGTGCCCACGACAACGTCTATTTCGGGCGGGTCGAGGATGGCACCCTGGAGAGCGAATTTTCCGGCAACCTGGTGGAGGTCTGCCCCACCGGCGTCTTCACCGACAAGACCCACTCCGAGCGCTACAACCGCAAGTGGGACATGCAGTTTGCCCCCAGCATCTGCCAGCAATGCTCCGTGGGCTGCAACATCAGTCCGGGCGAGCGTTATGGCGAGCTGCGCCGGATTGAAAACCGCTTCCACGGCAGCGTCAACCACTACTTCCTCTGTGACCGTGGCCGCTTTGGCTATGGCTACGTCAATCTGGCGGACCGCCCGCGCCAACCGCTGCTCAAAGATGGCAACGACCAGCTGACCATCACGGTCGATGGCGCCCTCAACCGCGCCGCCGATGCCCTGCGCACGGCCTGCGGCCTCATCGGCATCGGCTCGCCCCGCGCCTCGCTGGAGAGCAACTTTGCCCTGCGCGAGCTGGTGGGCGAAGCCAACTTCTACGCAGGCGTCGAGCAGGCCGAGTGGGAATGCCAGCAGAAGATCCTGCAGATTTTGCAGCATGGCGGCGTATCAACACCAAGCCTGCGCGACATGGAAGAGGCCGACGCCATTCTGGTGCTCGGCGAAGATGTCACCATGAGCGCGGCTCGAATTGCACTGGCCCTGCGTCAAGCCGTCAAGGGCAAAGCCCGCGAGCTGGCCCGCAAGATGAAGGTCGACCTGTGGCAGGTTGCCGCGGTGCAGACTCTGGGTCAGAACGAGCGCTATCCGCTGCTCATCACCAGTCTCGACACCACCCGCCTTGACGATGTGGCGGCCGACAAGCTGCACGCCCCCTATGCCGATCAGGCGCGCCTTGGCTTTGCCATCGCCAACCTGCTCGACCCGGCCGCACCGGCCGTGAGCGACCTCTGCCCCGAACAGCAGGCACAAGCGGCTCGCTGGGCCGAGCTGCTCGGCAACGCCAGGAAGCCGCTCATCATTGCTGGCTCCAGTGCCCGCGATGTGGCGCTGCTTGAGGCGGCCAGCAACATTGCCCGCGCCCTGAAAGGCCGAGGTCTGGAAGCCAGCATCGCGCTGGTTGGCCAGGAGGCCAACTCGCTGGGGCTGGCCATGCTGGGCGCTCAAACCTTGTCAGACAAGCCACTCGAAGCCGCCCTTGCGCGTATCGAGGCCGAAGAGGGGTTGGCGCTGGTCACCCTGGAGAACGATCTTTACCGCCGCGCGCCGCGCAACCGGGTGGATGCTGCACTGGCACGGCTGCAGCACCTGCTGGTCATCGACCATCAGGCGACCCCGACCGCCAACAAGGCTGATCTGGTGCTGCCAGCGGCCAGTTTTGCCGAAGCCGATGGCACCCTGGTGAACATGGAAGGGCGCGCCCAGCGCTTCTTCCAGGTCTATGCGCCCGCCTTCTACAACGCCGATATTCAGGTGCGTGAAGGGTGGCGCTGGCTGGCGGCGCTGCAAGGGGTGATAGAACGCAAGCCGCTGCGCTGGCAGAACTTCGACCAGATCAACCATGACTGCGCCACCAGCAATCCGCTGCTGGCCACCATGCTGGAAGCTGCCCCCAATGCAGGCTTGCGGATCCGTGGCATGCGACTGGCCCGTGAGCCGCATCGTTACAGCGGTCGCACCTCCATGTTGGCGGATCAGAACGTCAGCGAGCCGCGGGTAGCGCAAGATCCCGACTCCCCCTTCAACTTCTCCATGGAAGGGTATGCCGGAGCCCGTCAGCCGCTGCCGCAAGTACCGTTCGCCTGGGCGCCGGGCTGGAACTCTCCCTCCGCCTGGAACAAGTTCCAGGATGAAGTGGGTGGCAAACTGCGTGCTGGCGATCCGGGTCGCCGTCTGTTGGAAGCAACAGACCCGCAGGCAGAAGGCAAGGAGCCGCTCGGTTGGTTCACCACCATCCCCGCCCCCTTCAAGGCCGCAGAGGCGCTGCAAGTGGTCAATTATGCCCAGCTGTTTGGCGGCGAGGAGCTCTCCGCTCGCAGCCCGGTTATTCAGGCCCGGATGAACGAACCCGAGCTGGTGCTCAATCCCCTTGATGCGCAGCGTCTGACCCTCCACGGGGGCAGTCAGGTCTCCTTCTCCTGGGGCGGTAACCACTGGCAACTGCGTCTGCGCCTGAGCGAGCAGCTGAGCGCCGGTCTGGTGGGGCTCCCCCTTGGGGTGAACGGCCTGCCGACGGCCCTGCAACAAGCCTCAATCACTAACCTGCAGGAGGTGATCGCATGAGCGAGTCGCTGATCGATCTGTTGCTGGAGGTGGGCAAGGCACTGATCGTGCTGGTGGGGATCGTAGGGGCTGGCGCCTTCATGAGCTTCATCGAGCGCCGTCTGCTGGCCCTGTGGCAGGATCGCTACGGCCCCAACCGGGTGGGGCCGTTTGGTCTGCTGCAGCTGGCCGCCGACATGATCAAGATGTTCTTCAAGGAGGACTGGATCCCGCCGTTCGCCGATCGCCGGATCTTTATCCTGGCCCCCATCATCGCCTTCACCGCCTTTATTCTGGCGTTTGCGGTGGTGCCCATCACCCCCACCTGGGGCGTGGCGGATCTCAATGTGGGGCTGCTCTACATCCTGGCCATCGCAGGGCTGGCGGTCTATGCGGTGCTGTTCGCCGGCTGGTCGAGCAACAACAAATACTCATTGCTTGGCAGCTTGCGCGCCTCGGCTCAGACCCTCTCCTACGAGGTGTTTCTCGGGCTCTCCCTGATGGGGATTGTGATCCAAACCGGCAGTTTCAACCTGCGGGATATCGTCGAGGCACAGGCAGACTTGTGGAACGTGGTGCCCCAGATTTTGGGCTTTGTCACCTTCCTGTTTGCCGGTGTCGCCGTCACCCACCGTCACCCGTTCGATCAGCCGGAAGCCGAGCAGGAGCTCGCCGACGGCTATCACATCGAGTATGCGGGGATGAAGTGGGGTCTCTTCTTCGTGGGCGAATATATCGGCATCGTGCTGATCTCCTCGCTCATCGTGACCCTCTTCTTCGGTGGCTGGCACGGCCCCTGGCTGCCCCCCTTCATCTGGTTTGCCCTGAAGACCGCCTGTTTCATGGTGTTCTTCATCCTGCTGCGGGCCTCCCTGCCTCGCCCGCGCTTTGACCAGGTGATGTCGTTTGGCTGGAAAGTCTGCTTGCCGCTGACCCTGATCAATATGCTGGTCACCGCGGCAGTTGTACTGATAAGTACGCAGTGAGGCACTCAATATGAAAATTGTTAGCATTATTCAGGGTGTCGGCACCCAGTTACGCAGTCTGGCCATGGTCTTCTCCCATGCCTGGCGGCCCCGTGAAACCCTCAACTATCCGGAGCAGGCAGTCTATGCGGCCCCCCGCTACCGCGGTCGCATCGTGCTGACCCGCGACCCCGACGGGGACGAGCGCTGCGTGGCCTGCAACCTCTGCGCAGTTGCCTGCCCGGTCGGCTGCATCTCGCTGCAAAAATCCGAGCGGGAAGATGGTCGCTGGTATCCGGAGTTCTTTCGCATCAACTTCTCTCGCTGCATCTTCTGCGGCCTGTGTGAAGAGGCTTGCCCCACCACCGCCATCCAGCTGACACCGGATTTCGAGATGGGTGAGTATCGCCGCCAGGATCTGGTGTACGAGAAGGAGGATCTGCTGATCAGCGGGCCCGGCAAATACCCGGACTACAACTTCTATCGCATGAGCGGGATGGCCATCGACGGTAAGCCGAAAGGGGATGCCGAAAACGAAGCCAAGCCCATCGATGTCAAGAGCCTGCTGCCCTGAGGAGTCAATCATGGAACTGGCATTTTATGCCTCGGCCCTGGTGGCCATTTACAGCACGCTGCGGGTGATCAGCACCAGCAATCCAATGCATGCGCTGCTCAATCTCATCATCTCCCTCATCGCCGTGGCCATGATCTTCTTCTGCCTGGGTGCCGCCTTTGCGGGCGCCCTGCAGGTGATCGTCTACGCCGGCGCCATCATGGTGCTGTTCGTGTTCGTGGTGATGATGCTGAACCTGGGGAGTGCCCAGGCACAGGAGAAAAAGTGGCTCACCCCCATGACCTGGGGGGGCCCAGCCCTGCTCTCGCTGATCCTGCTGGGCTTTCTGGCCCACGGCATTCTCGGGGTGACCGGGGGCCTGATCGGAGTGACCGAGGTGACCGCCAAGCAGGTAGGTGTCGAGCTCTTTGGCCCCTATGTGCTGGCGGTGGAGCTTGCCTCCATCCTGCTGCTGGCGGGTCTGGTAACCGCCTATCACCTGGGTCGGGAAGAGAAGAGCGGTGAAGTGCTCTCCGTCCCCCGCACAGCATCCCGCTCTGCACAAGAAGGAGGTCAGCAATGAATGGAATCCCTATGGAGCACGGCCTCCTGCTGGCCGCGGTGCTCTTCTGCATCGGCTTGTGCGGTCTGCTGATCCGCCGCAACCTGCTCTACATCCTGATGAGTATCGAGATCATGATGAATGCCTCGGCACTGGCGTTTGTGGTGGCGGGTAGCCGCTGGGCCCAGGCCGATGGCCAGATCATGTATATCTTGGTGATTTCTCTGGCGGCAGCGGAGGCCAGTATCGGCCTTGCCCTGTTACTGCTGCTCTATCGTCGTTACCACACCCTGAACGTGGACACTGTGAGTGAGATGCGCGGATGAGCCTCTTATATCTGACTTTTCTATTTCCGCTGCTGGGATGGCTGGTATTGGCCTTCTCCCTCGGCCGGTTTGGCGAGCGTACCTCGGCGCTGATCGGGGTGGGCTCCATTGGCCTGTCGGCCCTCACTACCCTGTGGGTGGGCATCGACTTTCTGGGCAACCCGCCCGAGGGGGGCGTCTATGTCCAGCGCCTGTGGCAATGGATGGCGGTGGGCAACTTTACCCCGAGCTTCTCGCTGGCACTGGATGGCCTGTCGCTGACCATGCTGGGGGTGGTGACCGGGGTGGGTTTCTTTATCCACCTGTTCGCCTCCTGGTATATGCGCGGTGAAGAGGGCTACTCCCGCTTCTTTACCTACACCAACCTCTTTATCGCCAGCATGCTGTTTCTGGTACTGGCCGATGACCTGCTGTTTGTCTACCTCGGCTGGGAAGGGGTAGGGCTGTGCAGCTATCTGCTGATCGGCTTCTACTACAAGGATCGCAACAACGGAGCGGCGGCCCTCAAGGCATTTGTCGTGACCCGGGTGGGTGATGTCTTCCTCGCCATCGGCCTGTTTATCCTCTATCGGGAACTGGGCACCCTCAATATCCACGAGCTGCTGGTTCGTGCCCCGACCCTGTTTGCCGAGGGCTCCCCTGCCCTGTCGCTGGCCTGCCTGATGCTCTTGGGCGGCGCAGTCGGCAAATCGGCCCAGCTGCCGCTGCAAACCTGGCTGGCGGATGCGATGGCAGGCCCGACCCCGGTCTCCGCGCTGATCCACGCCGCCACCATGGTGACCGCCGGTGTCTACCTGATTGCACGTACCCACGGCCTGTTCCTGCTGGCGCCAGAGATCCTCCATCTGGTCGGACTGGTTGGCGCCATCACGCTAGTGCTGGCAGGCTTTGCCGCGCTGGTTCAGACCGATATCAAGCGGATCCTCGCCTACTCCACCATGAGCCAGATTGGCTACATGTTTCTGGCACTGGGTGTCGGCGCATGGGAAGGGGCCATCTTCCACCTGATGACCCACGCCTTCTTCAAGGCGCTGCTGTTCCTCTCCGCCGGTGCCGTTATCGTTGCCTGCCACCATGAGCAGAACATCTTCAAGATGGGTGGCCTGCGCAAGAGTTTGCCGCTGGTCTATGCCTGCTTCCTGGTGGGGGGCTCGGCGCTGGCGGCGTTGCCGCTGGTCACTTCCGGTTTCTACAGTAAGGACGCCATCCTGTGGCAAGTAGAAGCCTCTGGCCAAAGCGCGCTGCTGTGGGCAGGTCTGGTAGGGGCATTCCTCACCTCGCTCTATACCTTCCGGCTGATCTTTATCGCCTTCCATGGCAAAGAGCAGACCAAAGCCCACGCTGGTCACGGTCTGGCTCACCATCTGCCGCTGCTGGTGCTGCTGGTGCTTTCTACCGGCATAGGCGCGCTGATCACCCCGCCACTGGCAGGTGTACTGCCCGCAGGCCCGGGGGACCATATCGAAGAGGGTCGCCATGCACTGGAGGTAGCCTCCGGCATCATCGCCATTGCGGGCATCACGCTGGCCGCGTTTCTGTTCCTTGGTGAGCGCCGTCTGGCCACCGCCATTGCCAACAGCGCGCCAGGCCATCTGCTCAGCACCCTCTGGTTCAACGCCTGGGGCTTTGACTGGCTCTATGACCAGCTGTGGGTCAAACCCTATCTGCTGGCGACCCGGCTGCTGGCCCGCGACCCGCTGGACTGGATGATGGGCCTGCCCGCTTGGTTCGCACTGCGTGGCAACCAGTTGCTGGCCTGGACAGTCACCGGCAAGTTGCGCTGGTATGCCGCTTCCATGGGGATCGGTGCCGCACTGGTACTGGCACTGCTGCTACTGGGGTAAACGCGATGAACAACACGAAAATCGTACAGCCGGGCTATTTGCTCTCCCTGATGGAACAGGGAGCGCAATCTCATATGAACTTGAACGAGAGCTGATACCGTGACCTTACTCTGGATCTTGCTAATTCCTTTTATCGGCGGCTTGCTCTGCTGGCAGATGGAGCGTCTCGGCGGGCAGTTTGTCCGCTGGGTAGCCCTGCTCTCCATGAGCGCCAGCCTGCTGCTCTCCTGTGCCATCTGGCTAAGTGGAGACTTCTCCCTTGCCACGACCGGCCTCGACAGCGCGGGCGTCTCCGGTGCTGCCTCCGCCTGGGCCGCCGAGTGGCGCCTGCCGTGGATCCCGCGCTTTGGCATCTCTTTGCATCTCGCGGTGGATGGCCTGTCGCTCTTGATGGTGATCCTCACCTGCTTTATCGGGGTACTGGCCATTCTCTGTTCGTGGAAAGAGATCGTGCAGCGCATCGGCTTCTTCCACCTCAACCTGCTCTGGATCCTGGGCGGCGTGCTCGGGGTCTTTATGGCGCTGGACCTGTTCCTCTTCTTCTTCTTCTGGGAGATGATGCTGGTCCCCATGTACTTCCTGATTGCGCTCTGGGGCCATTCGGTCACTGACGGCAAATCACGGATCAACGCCGCAACCAAGTTCTTTATCTACACCCAGGTGAGCGGCCTTATCATGCTGGTGGCCATCATCGGGCTGGTGCTGACCCACCAGCATGCCACCGGAGTCTTCACCTTCAACTATCTGGAGCTGCTCAATACCCCGATGAGCAAGGGCGTTCAGTGGCTGCTGATGCTGGGATTCTTTATCGCCTTCGCGGTCAAGATGCCGCTGGTACCGCTGCACGGCTGGCTGCCGGATGCCCACAGTCAGGCGCCGACCGCAGGTTCGGTGGATCTCGCCGGTATTTTGCTCAAAACCGCCGCCTACGGTCTGCTGCGCTTTGCCTTGCCGCTCTTCCCCGAAGCGTCCGCCGAATTTGCCCCCTACGCCATGGTGCTTGGCCTGATCGGTATCGTCTACGGTGCCATCGTGGCCTTTGCCCAGACCGACATCAAACGGCTGGTAGCCTACACCAGCATCTCCCACATGGGTTTTGTGATGATCGCTATCTACTCGGGTAGCGAGCTGGCCCTGCAGGGCGCCGTGGTGCAGATGATCGCCCACGGTCTCTCCGCTGCCGGCCTCTTTATCCTCTGCGGTCAGCTCTACGAGCGGTTGCACACCCGGGATCTGCGCCAGATGGGCGGCCTGTGGGGACGCCTGCGCTATCTGCCCGGCGTGATGCTCTTCTTCTCGGTAGCATCGCTCGGCATGCCGGGCACCGGCAACTTTGTCGGCGAGTTCCTGATCCTGGTCGGCAGCTTCCAGGTTGCCCCTGTCATCACGGCAGTCGCCACCTTCGGTCTGGTACTGGCCTCTGTCTACTCCCTCATCATGTTGCAGCGCGCCTGCTTTGGCCCCGCCAAGGATGAGAGCATGCTCAAGGGGCTGGATCGCCGCGAGCTGACCATGATGATGGTGATCGCGAGCCTGCTGGTTCTGCTTGGCCTCTATCCCCAACCCGTGATTGACACCGCCAGCAGCAGCCTTATCAACGTGCTGCACTGGTATCTGCTGCCGACTGCTGGAGCCCTGCAATGACTTTCTCCGCTTCCCAACTGCTGGCACTGCTTCCCCTGCTGTTGACCACCGGGGCCATGGCGGCCCTGATGCTGGCCATCGCCTGGCGCCGCTGTGTCACCACCGCCTTTACCGTGACCATTGTTGGCCTCAACCTTGCTCTGTTCTCGCTGCCCATCGTGATGGCGCAAGGGGATCAGGGGGTCACCCCGCTGCTGCAAGTGGACAGTTACGCCGTCTTCTATATGGGACTGGTGCTCATCGGCGCCCTGGCTACCTGTACCTTCGGTCAATCTTGGCTGAAAACCTACCCGGACAACCGGGAAGAGTTCTTCCTGCTGCTGCTGATCGCCACCGCTGGTGGTCTGGTGCTGGCCTGCTCCCGTCACCTCGCCTCTCTCTTTATCGGGATCGAGATGCTGACCCTGCCGATGTTCGGTCTGGTGGGTTACGCCTACCGCGAGCGCCACTCGCTGGAAGCCGCGGTGAAATACATGGTGCTCTCTGCCGCCGCCACCGCCTTCCTGTTGTTTGGCATGGCGCTGCTCTATGCGCAGGCAGGCAGCCTGAGCTTTGCAGCCCTGGGGCAGACCCTGGCCGAGAGCCCGGCTCACCACCCGCTGCTGATGGGCGGTTTGGGGTTAATGCTGGTCGGCTTTGCCTTTAAACTCTCCCTGGCCCCCTTCCACCTCTGGACCCCGGATGTCTACGAAGGTGCCCCGGCACCGGTCGCCACCTTCCTCGCCACCGTCAGCAAGGTGGCGGTCTTTGCCGTGCTGCTGCGTTTCTATCTGGCGGTACCGGCGGCGAGCGATCCCATGATCCACTGGCTGCTGGCAGCCATGGCGGTCATCTCCATCCTGGTCGGCAACCTGCTGGCCCTGGTGCAGACCAACGTCAAACGGATGCTGGGTTACTCCTCCATCTCCCACTTCGGCTACCTGCTGGCGGTGATCGTGGCGAGCCGATTCGGCCAGATGCCGGTGGAAGCAGCCGGGGTCTACCTGCTGATGTATCTGTTCACCAGCCTGGGTGCCTTTGGGGTGGTGAGCATGATGTCGAGCCCCTATCGCGGCAAGGATGCAGACTCCCTGCACAGCTATCGCGGCTTGTTCTGGAAGCGTCCTTACCTCACAGCCGTGCTGACGGTGATGATGCTCTCCTTGGCGGGCATCCCGATGACCCTCGGCTTTATCGGCAAGTTCTACCTCATCGGCGTCACCGTCGAGGCGCAGCTCTGGTGGCTCTCCGGTGCCATCGTGCTCGGCAGCGCACTGGGTCTCTACTACTACCTCAAGGTGATGGTAACCCTATATCTGCGCGAACCGGGTATGCAGCAGCGGGATGCCAGCGCCGACTGGGCACTCTCCTCCGGTGGCGTGGTGGTACTGCTCTCTGCCGCACTGGTGGTCTTGCTCGGCCTCTACCCACAACCCGTCATCTCTCTGGTACAGGGTTTCCAGAACGTGGTACTGCAGTAATATCAAACAACCTCTCAATCAAAACCGGTCCCTGTGGCCGGTTTTTTATTGCCACATAACCGATACCCCCTGCCACGACTCAAATTTGCCTTTCTTTAGAAAGGCTTATACTGACACATCAAATATTGATGGGTATTCAGCCAGCCCCCTTGCTGATATATTGACGACTGGCAGGAATGGAGTTCCGAGCGATGATGCAGCCTACTTTTCATCAATTTGATGCGCATCCACTGACCGATACACTGCTTCCCTACCGAGGGGGACGACTCGATGTGTTGCTGGCCGAGCGGGATGCCGCACGTGTTGCCGAACTGCAGCAGCAGTGTCAGCGCCTCGACATTCAGCTCTGTGGCGCCATCTTTCCAAGCCTGGTCAGCCGACATGGTTTCCACGAACGGGGGGCTTGGCTGTTGCCCAGATCCACATCTCACAACCCTCTGCTGATCCCGCTCTCTTCTACAGCCAGCGCCGATGAACTGGCCGCCATCATCTGCGAGCGACTGGCCTCCAGACTTTCCGAGTGGCCGGATGCACAGAAAATTCCTACCCTCTTTCTCACTTTCGACGCCATGATCCCCAATATCGCCTCCATTCTTGAAGGGCTCTATTTGCGGCTGGCAGATAGGGTCAACTATGCCGGCGTCAATGCGGGCAGCGGCCAGTTCACGGCCATGCCCTGCCTGTTTGATACCCAGACATTGCTGGATCATGGGGTCAGTTGTGTACTGCTTCCCCACCAAAGTTACTCCCTGCTCGAGCACGGCTACCAGCTCACTGCTCAACCCATGCTTGCCACCAGCAGCAAGGGCAACAAGATCTCCTTTATCGACTGGGAACCCGCCTTCAGCCGCTATCAATCCCTGATCCGGCAGCAATTCCAGCAGAACCTCACCCCGGAGCAGTTCTACCAGTACGGCGTCCACTTGCCGCTCGGGTTGCTCAGAGCCAATGGCGATGTAATCGTGCGGATCCCGGTCGCCGTCACCGAAGAGGGTGCCCTGCTCTGCGTGGGAGAGGTCCCTGACCACAGTATTCTCACGCTGCTCAAGGCGCCGCAAAGTCCGACAACCCATGCCATTGAGCTGGCCGGAAAACTCAGCCAGCATGGTGTGCCTGAATACATCGAGCTCTACTACTGCGCCGGGCGTCAGCAGCACTTCGGTACGCAGAGTGCGCTTGAGCTGGAAACCCTCTTCACTCACAGTGGGGCACATGAATTGGCTGGTGCCCTCTCCCTTGGTGAAATAGGGAGCCTGCGAGCAGGGGACTACCCGCTGTTTCACAACGGCGCCATTCTCTGCAACGGGGAGGGACCGCGGTGAACAACGATCACGCCATGGCCATTGTCTGCGATCTCGCCCTCTGTATTGGTCGGGAGGTCACACTCGATGCCCTGCTCACCAAGGTGTTGCAGCGTTTTATGTTTCACTGTGCCACACCGGTTGGTGTGGTATTGCAGCAGCAACGGGAAGGATATGAGCTGCTCAAGGTCATTGGTGATGATCAGCTATCCCGGCACTGTGGCTCTCGGCTCTCCTTGCCGACCTGGGTTGGTGAAGGAGATCAGTGTGCGCTGCAAACAACCGTGCCTCTCCCCGGTGGCCGGCCATACCACTTTGCCTATCGGCTCAGGGTTGACGGGGGATATCTCATCTTGCTGCTGGCACCCCACCCCCAGCAGCATACTGTACCGGTCTGCCATCTGTTCAGCCCGGTACTTGGTAATCTGGCTCGTGCCATCCAGCTATGCAAGGACAGCGAACAGCTCGCCAGGCGCCAGCAGGCCGAGCTGGTCGACATGCAGCGCCTCAACGAGTCCCTGCTCAAGGCCATCCCCATCCCGGTATTCTACAAGGATGTTGAAGGACGCTTTATCAGTTGCAACCCTGCCTTTACTCAAGTGACCGGGATCAGCAGGACCGATCTGCAGGGGAAGCGAGTAGACGAAATCCTGCCGCCAGAGATGGCGGACGAATATACCCAACGTGACATGGAGGTGCTGCGCAGCAGGCAGCCGCAATATTTCGAACATACGCTGTTTGATCGCAGCGGCCACCGCTACCAGGTGCTGAACTTCAAGGATCTCTTCTATGACCATCAGGGCGAGGTGGCAGGTATCATCGGCGCCCTGGTCGACATCACTCATATCAAGGAGAGCGAGCAGCGCCAACGCACCCTGCTGTTTCAGACCATAGCGGCCCTCTCCTCCGCGATTGCCCACAAAGATCCGGTCACGGCAGGACACGAACGGCGCGTGCACGATCTCGCGCTGGCCATCGGTCAACAGCTGCAACTGCCGCAGGAGCAGCTGGATGGGCTGGGCCTTGCGGCCATGGTGCACAACATCGGCCTGTTGCAGATCCCGGCAGAGATCCTCACCCGCCCACGGGAACTGAGACAGGTGGAGTTCGAACTGATCAAACAGCATCCGGAGACAGGTCGCGAGATCCTGCAACAAATTGACTTCCCCTGGCCCATCACCACCATAGTGCAGCAGCACCATGAAAACATGGATGGTAGTGGCTACCCGCAGGGGCTGCAGGGGGATGCCATCTCTCTGGAGGCGAGAATTATACGGGTCGCCGACTCCCTCGCCGCCATGACGGCCCACCGTCCGTTCCGGCGTGCCCTCCCCCTCACCGAAGCCTTCGCCGAGCTGACGCGCTATGCCGGAGTGCATTACGACGAACGGGTGGTCGATGCCTGTTTCGCCGTCTGGCAAGCGGGCTACCGCTTTACTACCACCTGACTCTGGTTGCACCAAGATGATGTTTAAAAATATACCGCCATCCACTCAGCCACCGGGCGTCAGCGATCACCCTACCGCAGCCCTGCTCCATCAGGTGATGGAACAGCTGCCCTATCGCGTCCTGCTGAAAGATACCCGTTCACACTTCATCGCCTGCAACCGTCTCTTGGCCAACGATCTTGCCCTCACCCCGGCAGAGCTGGTT
Organism: Aeromonas sp. 604282; assembly: GCF_049170575.1. Lineage (NCBI taxonomy): Bacteria > Pseudomonadati > Pseudomonadota > Gammaproteobacteria > Aeromonadales > Aeromonadaceae > Aeromonas > Aeromonas sp. 604282. The sequence goes on from NZ_JAAKMV010000001.1 coordinate 616,144, forward strand.
GGCAAGTGTGATGCCGACTTTTTTCCGGCCGAACTGGCACAACGCTATCGGGATGATGATCTCCGGGTCATGGCCAGCGGCAAAACCCGGCATCACGAAGAACCCTATCTGAAGGGAGGGGAAGACCGCTGGCTCAGTACCACCAAGTTTCCCCTGTACGATGAGCTGGGCAAGGTGATCGGCGTCGGTGTCTTTTTCGAAGATATTACCGACCAGAAGCAGCAGCAGGAGCGTCTCCAGCAATATACCTGGACGCTTGAAGCCATTACCCGCGCCCACCATGCCATGCTCAAGCAGGGGGACGAGCAGACACTACTGCAGGAGATCTGCGATGCCATCACCTTCGATGGTCGCTTTCCTCTGGTGATCGTGCTGCAGGCCGCTGATCAGGACAGAATGCAGATCCTGGCGCAGGCAGGTCAGGCTATCTGGTTTGCCAGCGATGACTGGCTCACCCGGGATGTGGCCCTGATCCGGGCCATCAGCTCAGGCGAGATGCTTAACGAAGCACTCGGCATCGAACTGGTTCACCACTCCGCCACCCTGAGGGGCCGGCTGCTGCTGCCATTACCGTGGCAAGCCGCAGTGCCAGGCGGACTGCTTATTCACAGCACGCAGGCCAGAGCCTTCACCGATGAGGAAGTACACCTCTTCAACGGACTGGCTGACTACCTGACATATGGCCTGCAAGCTCGTCGTACCCAGCAAGCCTATCTCGCCGCTCAGCGAGAAAAAGCCATGCATGCCCGCCAACTGGAGCTGGCCCTGGAGGATGCGCTGGGAGCCATCGCTGCCGTGCTGGAACAACGCGATCCCTACACCGCTGGTCACCAGAAGCACGTCGCTACTCTGGCGTTGGCCATCGGTCGGGAACTGGGGCTGGGTGACAAACAGTTACGTGGTCTTTATCTGGGCGCCATGGTGCACGATATCGGTAAAATCCAGGTGCCTGTCGAGATCCTGACCAAACCGGGCAAGCTGACCCCCCAGGAGTTCAATCTGGTCAAGGAGCACCCGACGGCAGGTTATCTGGTACTCAAGGATATTGCTCTGCCCTGGCCCATCGCCCGGATGATCCACCAGCACCACGAGTATCTGGACGGTTCCGGCTATCCAGGGAAGCTAAAGGGGGATGAGATCCTGCTGGAGGCCCGCATCCTCACCGTCGCCGATATCGTCGAATCCATGTCCTCGGATCGTCCCTATCGCGCCGCCCTCGGCATTCCCCAAGCAAGGGAGCAGATCATCCAGATGCGTGGCCATCAGCTCGATGCGGACGTGGTGGATGCCTGTCTGCGGATCCTAGACCGGGGAGACTTTATCCCCCAACCGCTCGGCAAGCCGTAACGACACGGATAAAAAAACCGGCCAATTGGCCGGTTTCTGTTTTTATGCGCTGGTGCTGTCTCTATTAACCCAGACGAACCCGGGCGTTGCGGAACATCCGCATCCAGGCGCCATCCTCACCCCAGTTGTCAGGGTGCCAAGAGTTGGCCACGGTGCGGAACACCCGCTCCGGGTGCGGCATCATGATGGTGGCGCGCCCGTCGGTGGTGGTCACGGCGGTGATGCCCTCCGGCGAGCCATTCGGGTTGGCCGGGTACTGCTCGGTCACGCTACCGCGGTTATCGACAAAGCGCAGCCCCACCAGCCCGCTGGTTTGCAGTGCGTTCAGGTGAGCGGCATCGCGCACCTCGACACGCCCTTCCCCGTGGGAGACGGCAATCGGCATCACGGAGCCCGCCATGCCGGCGAAGAAGGCCGACGGTGACTCCTGTACCTGCACCAGACTGAAACGGGCCTCGAACCGCTCGGAGCGGTTGCGCACGAAACGCGGCCAGAGATCGGCGCCCGGGATGAGATCCCGCAGGTTGGACATCATCTGGCAACCGTTGCAGACACCTAGGGAGAGGGTGTCACCACGCTCGAAGAAGCGCTGGAACTGCTCGCGAGCGTTGTCATTGAACAGGATGGACTTGGCCCAGCCTTCACCCGCCCCCAGCACATCGCCGTAGGAGAAGCCGCCACAGGCCACCAGGGTCTGGAACTCCTCCAGCTTGATGCGACCGGAGAGAATGTCGCTCATATGGACGTCTACCGCCGCAAAGCCGGCGCGGTCAAACGCCGCCGCCATCTCCACGTGGGAGTTGACCCCCTGCTCGCGCAGCACCGCCAGACGGGGGGAGACCCCACGGGCAATGTAAGGTGCGGCCACATCTTCAGCCGGGTTGAAGCTGAGCTTGGCCTGCAGGCCCGGATCAGTGGCGTCCTGACGAGCAGCATGCTCCTGATCCGCGCACTCGGGGTTGTCGCGCAGGCGCTGCATCTGCCAGCTGGTCTCGCCCCAAATGGTGCGAAGTGCGGTACGGCTGGCACGATAGACCTCCTGACCGCCCCGCTGCAAGGTGATGAGATCCCCTTCGCGCACGGTACCGAGCACATGGGAGCAGGCTGCCAGACCGTGACCGGCCAGCAGGGTCATCACCGCCTCTTTATCTTCACGACGCACCTGAATGACGGCGCCCAGCTCTTCGTTGAACAGCGCAGGCAGCAGCTCACCGCCGATGCGATCGAGCTGGATGTCGAGGCCACAGTGACCGGCAAACGCCATTTCGGTCAGGGTGACGAACAGGCCACCGTCGGAGCGGTCGTGATAGGCGATCAGTTTGCGATCGGCCACCAGCGTCTGAATGGCGTTGAAGAAGCCCTTGAGCTGGACCGGGTTGTCGAGATCCGGCGCCTTGTCACCCAGCTGACGGTAGACCTGCGCTAGCGCCGAGGCGCCTAGGCGCTGCTTGCCATTGCCAAGGTCGATGAGGATAAGGTCGGTCTCACCGAGATCGGTACGCAGCTGCGGAGTAACCGTGTTGCGCACATCCTCGACCCGGGCAAACGCCGAGATGAGCAGGGAGAGCGGCGAAGTGACGCTTTGCTCCTTGCCATCCTGCTGCCAGCGGGTCTTCATGGACATGGAGTCCTTGCCCACCGGAATGGTGATGCCAAGGGCCGGGCAGAGCTCCTCGCCCACCGCTTTGACCGCCTCATAGAGACCGGCATCTTCACCCGGATGACCGGCAGCGGCCATCCAGTTGGCGGAGAGCTTGACCCGCTTGAGGGAACCGATGTGGGCCGGTGCCAGGTTGGTAAGCGCTTCCGCCACCGCCATGCGAGCGGAGGCGGCGTGGGAGAGCAGCGCCACCGGGGTACGCTCGCCCATGGACATGGCTTCGCCGTGATAGCTGTCATAGGTGGCAGCGGTGACGGCGCAATCGGCCACCGGGATCTGCCAGGGGCCAACCATCTGGTCGCGGTTGACGAGGCCCGTTACGCTGCGATCGCCGATGGTGATAAGGAAGGACTTCTCCGCCACGGTGGGCAGACGCAGCACCCGCTCAGCCGCCTCGCCCAGGGTGATGCCATCGAGTTGGAGCGCTTTGCCTTGTGCCGGCAGGGTCACCACATCGCGATGCATCTTGGGGGTCTTGCCCAGCAGCACATCCAGCGGCAGGTCGATGGGGTGGTTGTCAAAATGCGGATCGGAGAGCGTCAGGTGCTTCTCTTCGGTGGCAGTACCAATAACGGCATAGGGTGCGCGCTCGCGCTCGCACAGCGCCTTGAACAGCGGCAGCTTCTCCTTGGCCACTGCCAGCACGTAACGCTCCTGGGATTCGTTGCACCAGATCTCCAGCGGGCTCATGCCCGGCTCGTCGCTCTGGATGGCGCGCAGATCGAAACGACCGCCACGCTCACCGTCGTTGACCAGCTCCGGCATGGCGTTGGAGAGACCACCCGCCCCCACGTCGTGGATAAAGACGATAGGGTTGTCGTCACCCAGCTGCCAGCAGCGATCGATCACCTCCTGGCAACGGCGCTCCATCTCGGGGTTGTCACGCTGCACCGAGGCAAAGTCGAGATCTTCGGCTGACTGGCCGGAGGCCATGGAGGATGCGGCACCACCGCCCAGACCGATGTTCATCGCCGGGCCGCCCAGCACGATCAGCGCCGCGCCGACCGGGATCTCCCCTTTCTGGACATGTTCGGTGCGGATGTTGCCGATGCCACCTGCCAGCATGATGGGCTTGTGGTAGCCACGCACCTCGACGCCATTGTGGCTCGGCACCTCCTCTTCGAAGGTACGGAAGTAGCCGAGAATGGCCGGACGGCCGAACTCGTTGTTGAAGGCAGCGCCGCCGAGCGGCCCCTCCTGCATGATGTCGAAGGCACTGACGATACGGCTCGGCTTGCCGAAATCCTGCTCCCAGGGCTGCTCGAAGCCGGGAATGCGCAGGTTGGAGACGGAGAAACCGACCAGACCCGCCTTGGGCTTGGCACCACGACCGGTGGCTCCCTCGTCGCGGATTTCGCCGCCGGAGCCGGTGGCTGCCCCCGGGAACGGGGAGATGGCGGTCGGGTGGTTGTGGGTCTCCACCTTCATCAGGATGTCGACCTGTTCCTGGTGATACTGGTATTCGCCGTTGGCCGGGCTCGGGAAGAAGCGGCCACCCTGGCTCCCTTCCATCACGGCGGCGTTGTCTTTATAGGCAGAGAGGACATGATCCGGCGTCTGCTCGAAGGTGTTCTTGATCATCTTGAACAGCGACTTGGGCTGCTGCTCACCATCGATGGTCCAGTCGGCATTGAAGATCTTGTGACGGCAGTGTTCGGAGTTCGCCTGGGCGAACATGTAGAGCTCGATATCGTTGGGGTTGCGACCCAACTTGGTGAAGTTCTCCACCAGATAGTCGATTTCGTCGTCGGCCAGCGCCAGACCCAGCGCCACGTTGGCTTCGGCCAGGGCTGCGCGACCACCGCCCAGCACATCCACCTGGGTGAAGGGGCGAGGCTCGTGGTGAGCAAACAGGGCGGCAGCTTCGCTCATCTCGGCAAACACCACTTCCATCATCCGATCATGGAGCACGGCGGCAATGGCGCTGCGCTGGGCGGCACTCAGCTCACCCGGCCCCTTGATGGTCAGGTAATAGGCAATACCACGCTCCAGCCGCTTGACTTGTTTCAGGCCGCAGTTGTGGGCGATGTCGGTTGCTTTGGAAGACCAGGGGGAGATAGTGCCGGGGCGGGGGGTAACAAGAAACAGCTGACCGCTGGGGGTGTGTTCGGGGATGGTCGGGCCGTAGCGCAAGAGCTGGCCCAAGGTCGCTCGCTCGGGGGGAGAGAGGGGGCTTGTCAGCTCGGCAAAGTGCACATACTCGGCATAGACATCCTCTATCTCTACTCCGCTCTCTACTCCACTCTCGTTTCTCATCTGTGCGAAGCGTTGCAGCAGTTTTTGGACACGAAAATCAGACAGTGCTGGGGCACCACGCAAGATATCCATATGACCTTTCTCACCAAGTTTTAAAGTGGGGGGGAATTGAGACGCGCGTATTATAGGGATCTGGCTCACAGCGGACAAACGTTTTTCTCACTTCGTGCAGTGTGACTCTGCGCACACTCTCTGGTATAAAGGTGCCTCTTTTTTGACAAATGCCGATTTTTTCAACAAAGGTACTCACCTACTTGCGCTGCATTTTTCGACTGTTTATCGGGCTGTTGTTGACGCTGACGCAGGTTGGCTGCGACTTCTATAGCCCCTCCAGCCAGCTGGAGCAGATCCGCCAGCGAGGCGAGATCCGGGTTGGCACCATCTATGGTCCCACCTCCTATTACCAGCGTGACGACCTCGCCCAGGGGTTCGATTACGAGCTGGCGCAAAATTATGCCGACTGGTTGGGGGTGAAACTCACCATCATCCCGGTCGACACCACTGACCAACTGGTTACCCTGCTGAAAAAGGGTAAAGTCGATCTGGCGGCTGCCGCCATCATGGTCACCCCCGAACGGCGCGAGCTGTTTCGCTTCGGCCCGGGCTTCTACCAGGTCTCTCCCAAACTGGTCTATCGCAACGGCAAACCCAAGCCGGCTTCGTTGAACGATATCAAGGGCAAGCTGGTGGTGGCCGCCGGCTCCACCGGTGAAGATCTGCTCAAAGAGATGAGCAAAGAAAATCCGAAACTAGCCTGGAGCACCAGCGACAACGCCGATGTGGAGGAGCTGCTCAAGCAGGTGGTGGATGGCAAGATTGACTACACGGTGGTGCAGGATACCGTGCTGGCCCGTACCCAGCGCTACTACCCGGAGCTCACCGAGGGGCTGACCCTGGCCCAGAAGCAGACCGTTGCCTGGGCCATGAGCAAGCTGCCCGATGACAGCCTCTATGCCAGCGTGATCGACTTCTTCGGTCAGCGCTTTATGGATGGTGCCATCGCCAAGCTGGACGAGAAGTACTTCGGCCACGTGCAGAACTTCGACTTTGTCGATACCCGCACCTTCCTCAAGCGCGCCAAGAGCCTGCTGCCCAAGTACCAGCCGCTGTTCCAGACTCACGCCAAGAATATCGACTGGCGTCTGCTCGCAGCTATCAGCTATCAGGAGTCTCACTGGGACCCGCAGGCCCGCTCTTACACCGGCGTGCGCGGCATGATGATGCTGACCGAGCCCACCGCCAAGGCGATGGGAGTCAACGACCGGCTTCATCCGGAAGAGAGCATCAAAGGTGGCTCCCTCTATCTGCAACAGATGATGGAGAAGGTGCCGGATTCGGTGCCCGATGACGAGAAGGTGTGGTTTGCCCTCACCGCCTACAACATCGGTTACGGCCACATGATGGATGCCCGCCGCCTGACCAAAGAGCTCGGCAAGAATCCCGACGCCTGGAGCGACGTGAAAGAGGTGCTGCCGCTGCTGCAACAGGCGCGCTGGCACCGCAAGGTACGTTACGGCTATGCCCGTGGCAGCGAGGCGCGCAACTATGTCAACAACGTGCGTCAGTACTACCAGAGTCTGCTCTGGCTCGACAACGAGCAACAGAAGGCACATCAGCGGGAGAGTCTCGACAACGACAGCGAGCCCGAGCTGGCCGAGCGCCCCACCGCCATCGCCGAAGTGGTCAATCAGATCACCATGCGCTAACCAGCCATTATTCGGCTGTTTTCACGCAAACTTCTCTGTTACCATCGATTCACATCGGAGCCTATCCGAAATCGCATTGTTTTCATTATGTTGAGAGATTAAATAACAGCAATTTCGGATGGGCTCCATCAATGACCCAAGGCCTGGATGGCCACCTGAGTTGGGAGGAGACCAAGATGCAAAAACGTAGAAAAATCAGTCTGGTCAGAAAAGCGAAGTGCAGCTGGAGCCCCAGACGCAAACTCAAGCTTAATGACATCAAGCGCAACCTGTGGCGCAGAAATCGATCCTATACCCTGCTTATTGCAGAGCACACAGCATAAACCCGGCATTCGCCGGGTTTTTTTATCTTCTTTCTCACCTGAAAATCGTCTTACACCAGCGCAGCTTTGAACTGTACCGACCGCTTGGAGATCAGCGAGTTGCAGTGGTTGCAGAAGTAATCCACCGCGCCGCACGCCTTGAGACGCTCCAGCTCCTGCTGGCAGGTGGGGCAGATGGCCGTGACGCGGACATTGGCCTGACACTGGCCACAGGTTTGCTCCTTGCTGCGGGTATCCAGTTCAGCCTGGCATGATGGACAAAGCAGGACTTCCATAATCAACTCCTCGAAAGTGGATCTGCCATGGTCTTGTTCCATGGCCGATCCCCCTCCCCTTATTCCTCACCTTAACATGGCGAGGATAACAAAGCGGCTGCCGGTGAGGGCAGCCGCAAGGACTTATTTCTTCTTCATTTTCAGCAGGCGTTTGCGCTGACGTTCCTGACTCAGGGTCATGGTGTTCTTCTTGCCTTCAAACGGGTTGACCGACTCCTGGAACTCGACCCGGATCGGCGAGCCCATGATCTTGAGGGACTTGCGGAAGTAGTTGATGAGATACCGCTTGTAGGAGTCCGGCAAGTCGTTCAGCTGGTTGCCGTGGATCACGATGCGTGGCGGGTTGTAACCACCGGCGTGGGCATACTTGAGCTTGACGCGGCGACCATTGACCATCGGCGGCTGGTGATCTTCCTGCGCCATCTGCATGATGCGGGTCAGCATCGCCGTACTGGTACGACGGGTGGCGGACTGATAAGCCTCCTGAATGGATTCAAACAGGTGGCCTACACCGCTACCGTGCAGGGCGGAGATGAAGTGAACGCGGGCGAAGTCGATGAAGCCCAAGCGACGATCCAGCTCGTTCTTCACATCCTCTTTAACCTTCTGATCCAGGCCATCCCACTTGTTCACCACCAGCACCACGGAGCGACCGGCATGGAGCACATAGCCCAGAATGCTCAAGTCCTGATCGGTGATGGTCTCCTGAGCGTCGATCACCAGCAGGCAGACGTTGGCATCTTCGATGGCTTTCAGGGTCTTGATAACGGAGAACTTCTCCACCGTCTCGTGCACCTTGCCACGACGACGCACACCGGCGGTGTCGATGACCACATACTTCTGCTCGTCACGCTCCATCGGAATGTAAACGGAGTCACGAGTGGTACCGGGCATGTCATAGACGATGACCCGATCTTCACCCAGCATGCGGTTGGTCAGGGTCGATTTACCGACGTTGGGACGACCAACGATGGCGAACTTGATGGGCAGGTCGGCAAACGGGGTCTCCTTAGTGTCCTCTTTGGTATCGAGTTCACCGGCAGCCACCATGCGCAGCAGGGCTTCTTCGTCGAAGTCCTCCTCTTCCTCATCCTGCGCACCTTCATCGGTAGCGGAGTCGACCAGGGTCTCCAGATGGGGAGCCAGGGCCAGTTCCAGCAGGCTCAGCACGCCACGACCGTGGGCGGCCGCGATCTGGTAGACCTCGCCCAGGGCCAGACCGTAGAACTCGGAAACCGCGGAATCACCGTCGATACCATCGGTCTTGTTGGCCACCAGAAATACCTTCTTGTGGGCCTTGCGCAGGTGCTCGGCGATGGCTTGATCCGCCGCGGTCAGACCGGCACGGGCATCCACCATGAACAGCACGACGTCCGCTTCTTCGATGGCCAACAGGGATTGCTCGGCCATCTTCAGCTCGATCCCCTCTTCGGTACCATCGATACCACCGGTATCGACCACGATAAATTCCAGCTCGCCCAGCTTCGCCTGACCGTATTTGCGATCCCGGGTCAGACCGGGAAAATCGGCAACCAGGGCATCCCGGGTACGAGTCAGACGGTTAAACAGGGTGGATTTCCCCACATTTGGGCGGCCCACCAGGGCTACTACAGGAGTCATAAAAGCCTCATTCTCAAGACGACAAAGGCTCCGGGTCCGAAGACCAGGAGCCGTATATTCACATTAACGGACGATCAAGGACGCTTGAGGGCGTACAACTTGCCGCCACGGCTCTGTACATACAGGGTCTCGCCATCCACCAAGGGAGCGGCGTAGAGACCACTGCTATCGAGCTGCTGCATCGCCTTGATGGTACCGTCGGTACGATCAAGCCAATACAGGTATCCTTCCACATCGCCTACCACCACATAGTCACCGAAGATGACAGGTGCGGTGACGGTGCGGTTTTCCAGCTGGGTATTGGACCACAGCTCCAGACCGTTGCGGCGGTCCACGGCAAACAGGTGGCTGCGGCTGTCGGTCAGCACAATGGCATTACCGGTCATCGCCAGATCGCGATAGCCGGAATACTTGCGCTTCCACACCTCGTCACCACTCATCAGTTTGCGTGCCATCAACTGGCCATTGTAGGCGATGGCATAGAGCTCATCACCGGCAATCAGCGGGCTGGCATCGACGTCCACCATACGGTCAAGCTCGGTGGCACCGCGCGGGTCGGCGACCTTGGACTGGCGCACCGGTTGGCCGTTACCGAGCAGGGCAATGCCCACCTTGCCATCGGCGCGGCCGTAAATCACGGCACCATTGGTGATCACCGGCGCACCTGCACTGCGCAGGGTCAGCGGCGGCTGCTCTTCAGAGAGAGTCCACTGAACCTTGCCTTCGTCAGTATCGAGGGCAATCAGGCGACCGGAGGTAGTCAGCACTACCACGCGGCCATCTTCCACCGCAGGGCTCGCCACCACTTCGCCGGGCACATTGGTCTGCCACAGCACATCACCATTCTCTTCGTTCAGGGCGTATACCACTCCGTTCTCGGAGCCGAGGAACAGCTTGCCGTAACGGGATACCAAGCCACCCGAGAGGCGGGCGCTGCGCTTGTCGGCGTTGACCGGCAGGTCAGCCAGATCGACTGTCCAGAGGCGATCGCCACTGGCACGATCAAAGGCGCTGACATCGCCGTCGCGGGCAGCCGCGTAGATGCGGTCCTCTTCCACCACCGGCTTGAGCTGGGAGTAGAAGTCACCGATGCCATCACCCACGGTGGATGACCATGCGGTGTCGGCAGTGAAGGAAGATTCAACCTTGGGCAGCGGCGCCATCGGGTTGAGATCCTCTTCCGAACTGAACAGGGAGCAACCCTGCAGAGCGAAGGAGACCGCAGCCCCCAGCGCCACCATCTTGAATAGATTACGCATCCGGTGCCTCACCAGTCGCAACGGCCGGCAGGGCCAGATCATCCATTTTCAGCTTGAGCTCGGCGCTACCCTGCAGGCCGCCGGCATCCGCCGCCGCCTGATAGGCGTCGCGAGCCTCCTCAATCTTGCCCTGCTTTTGCAGGATGTCACCGCGCACTTCGGCCACCTGGGCCTTGAAGGCGTCGCTGTTGATCTTGCCAAGTTGGGCCAGCGCTTCATCTGCCTTGCCCTGATCATTCAGCACTCGGGCCAGACGCAACGCCGCGATGGGACGAATGCTCTCGTCACCTGTGGTCGCCACCAGCTCCAGCTGCTCGGCAGCCAGATCCAGCTTGCCCGCCTTGACGGCAGCAGCAGCCAGTTGCAAAGCGGCCAGTTCGCCGTAGGAGTCGCCCTTGTTGGCGGTGACAAACTGCTGTGCCTGCTCGAAACCGGCGGCATCGCCCTTGGCCAGCAGCTCAATCACCTGGTTGTAAGAGTTGGAGGAGGCCTCCATGGTCTCTTGCTGGTGCTGGTTGTAATAGCGCCAGCCGAACAGACCGACCAGACCGATCACGGTCCCGGCAATCACCGAGGTTCCGTTCTCTTTCCACCACTCCTTGATAACCTCAACCTGTTGTTCTTCGGTGGTATAGACTTCCACAGCTTACTCTCCTTTGGCTGCCAGCAGGGCAATGGCGGCGTCAACCTTGACGGTCTGTTGCTCGGCCTGACCACGCAGATATTTGATAGTGATCTCCCCGTTTTGCACCTCGGTTTCACCAAGGATCAGGGCGATTGCCGCACCGCTCTTGTCGGCACGCTTGAGTTGTTTCTTGAAGTTGCCACCGCCGCAGTGGCTCATGAGGCGCAGGTCAGGCAGGGCATCGCGCAGACGCTCGGCCAGCTGGAAGCCAGCCTGCTCGGTCCCCTCGCCCACCATCGCCAGATAAACATCCACCGCCGGGCGGATATCGGCGTTGAGCTCGAGGGTCTCCAGCATCAGCACCAGACGCTCCATGCCCATGGCAAAGCCCACGGCCGGGGTCGGTTGACCGCCCAACTGCTCTACCAGACCATCGTAGCGGCCACCGGCACAGACGGTGCCCTGGGCACCCAGACTGCTGGTGACCCACTCGAACACGGTCAGGTTGTAATAGTCAAGACCACGCACCAGACGCTCGTTCACTTCGTATTTGATCCCGGCAGACTCAAGCAGGCGCTTGAGCCCCTCGAAGTGGGCCAGGCTCTCTTCGCCCAGGTGATCGAACAGACGCGGGGCACCCGCCAGAATGGCCTGTACTTTTTCATCCTTGGAGTCGAGCACCCGCAACGGGTTGCTGTACATGCGGCGCTGGCTCTCTTCGTCCAGCTGGTCCTTGTACTGCTCCAGATAGGCTACCAGCGCATCACGGTAAGCGGCACGCTCTGCGCTCTGACCCAAGGTGTTGAGCTGCAGGGTGACATGCTCGCTGATGCCAAACATACGCCACAGACGGTGGGTCAGCATGATCAGCTCAGCATCGATGTCCGGCCCGTTGATGCCAAACAGCTCGACACCAAACTGGTGGAACTGGCGATAACGGCCCTTCTGGGGACGCTCGTGACGGAACATGGGGCCCATGTACCACATCCGGCGTTCCTGGTTGTAGAGCAGACCGTGTTCGATACCGGCACGGACGCAGCTGGCGGTCCCTTCCGGACGCAGGCTCAGGCTGTCGCCGTTACGGTCTTCAAAGGTGTACATCTCTTTTTCGACCACGTCGGTCACTTCACCGATGGCGCGCTTGAACAGATGAGTCTGCTCGACAATCGGCATGCGCACTTCGCTGTAGCCATAGCTGGCAACGACCTGGCGCAGGATCTGTTCAACCTTCTGCCATACCGGGCTCTGCTCCGGCAGGCAATCATTCATACCGCGAATAGCTTGGATCTGTTTTGCCACGTTGATACTCGAGAAAAAGAGGTAAAATTTGGCCGCATTATAGGGATTTTCCCCCCCAAGGTAAAATCAGGGAGTCCGGATGCGGGGTGTAAAATCAGTCACCTGGAAAAAGGGCCACCCAATGTGGCCCTGTTTCGCTCACTCCTTGTCCATCGGGATCCGGTTAGCGGGATCCAGCATGGCGGCGCGGGCGCGAATGCGGCGCTCCAGAGTTGGAATGAGATCCTTGTTGTCGAGCCGATCGACCCGCTGGCCCCCTTCATAGAAGGCACTCTTGTTGGCGGCACCCGCCAGACCAAGATCGGAGACCAGTGCTTCGCCCGGGCCATTCACCACGCAACCGATGATGGAGACATCCATCGGGGTGATGATATCTTCGAGCCGCTCTTCCAGAGCATTGACGGTGGCGATCACATCGAACTCCTGCCGTGAGCAGGATGGGCAAGCGATAAAGTTGATGCCACGGGAGCGAATACGCAGAGATTTGAGGATATCGAAACCGACCTTTACCTCCTCCACCGGATCCGCCGCCAGCGAGATACGCAGGGTATCGCCGATGCCGTCGGTAAGCAGCATGCCCAGACCGATGGCAGACTTCACCGCACCGGCACGGAAACCGCCCGCTTCGGTGATGCCAAGGTGCAGCGGCTGTTCAATCTGCTTGGCCAGCAGGCGATAGGCACCGACTGCCAGGAACACATCGGAGGCCTTGACGCTCACCTTGAAGTCCTGGAAATCGAGGCGATCGAGATAGTCCACGTGACGCATGGCGGACTCTACCAGCGCCTCTGGGGTCGGCTCGCCGTACTTCTCCTGGATATCTTTCTCCAGCGACCCGCCATTGACCCCGATACGGATCGGGATATTGAGGTCGCGTGCACAATCGACCACCGAGCGCACCCGCTGCTCGTTGCCGATGTTGCCCGGGTTGATACGCAGGCAGTCGGCACCGTACTCGGCCACTTTCAGGGCGATGCGATAGTCGAAGTGGATATCGGCAACGATGGGGATGCGGGTCTGCTGCTTGATGAGCCGGAACGCTTCCGCCGCTTCCATGGTGGGCACGGAGACACGGACGATATCGGCGCCGACCCGCTCGATCCGCTGGATCTGCTCGATGGTGGCGGCGACATCTGTGGTCTTGGTGTTGGTCATGGTCTGCACGGTAATGGGGGCATCGCCCCCAACCGGTACATTACCAACCATGATCTGTCTGGATTTACGACGAATGATGGGTGATTCGTGAGAAGACATGGGAAACAGATTACTCCTGCGGCAGTGAGAAGCGGGCTGTACGACCGTTGTTGTAACGGCTCATATCAAACGACTGCCCTTTGTAGTCAAGCTTGACGGCCATGGGCGCGCCAATGATGAACTTCAGGGGCTCGGCGCCTTCCAGCACCAGCTCGTCGTTGGCCTTCTTCAGACCGCTGAACAGGGTCTTGCCGTTGGCATCCTTCACATCCAGCCAGCAATCGGCGGTGAAGCTCATCTTCAGTTGCGGCGCAGTCGCCGGATCAACGACAGCCTCTTCAGATTCGGTGCCATTGGCGCCGGATACCGCAGCATCGGTCGCAGTGCCGACAGCCGCGCTGACATCGGTCGGGGCAACAGCCGCAGAAGCAGGCGCCAGGGTAGCAGTCGCATCGGAGACCACCGCGGGGGCAGTCACGTCAGTGGCGGCAGGTGCGATGGCAGCGCCTTCCACCGGGGCGGTGTTGATCGCATCGGGCGGCGTGATAGCCGGTTCAGCTGGAGTCGAACCGGTTGCACTCATCTCGGTGGCTGCCAGCGCTTCATCACCGGCGGAGCGACGGGAAGTACTCTGCCACCACCAGGCGACCGAGAGCGCAATCAACACCAGAATAACCAGCCAGGTGACTACCTTGAGCCGATTGTCGTTGGCTTGCTGGCGAGAGCGACGGGAGAAGCTCTGCATGTCGATATTGTCGGGAGGAGTCAGACCCAGCTTGTCGTAAGCGGCCAGAATGGTCTCTTCCGGGATCCCGACCAACTTGGCATAGGTACGCAGATAGCCCCGAATAAAGGTATGGGACGTATGTTTGTCGTAGGTATCCGATTCGATGGCGGCGATCAGGGTCAGACGAAGGTGAATGCGGGACGCAACCTGTTCTCGTGTCCAGCCAAGCTGTTCACGGGCATTGCGCAGCAGCTGGCCTGGACCTGCTGCCTGGGAATCGTCTTGTTGGAAATCGTGTGGCTGTTCAATAGTCATTGGCTAAATAACGCTTGGCTTGTTGCGAAGTGGGATATTGCCTTACCAGCTCAGTCCCGAATTGGTGAAGTAATGCCGGCTTGTCCATTGCCTGTGCCAATCTGAGTCTCAACCAGAGACTCTCCTCATTCTCGTCTGACACATCGGCAAAACGGGCGAGGTAGGACTGCACATCAGGCAGCTTGCCATCTTTCATGGAAAGCTCGGCCAAGTCCAGCAATAACCTTGGATTGCCCGGATTATACCCCAAGGCCAGGAGATAGTACTCGGTTGCTTTATCATTTCTGCGATTTTGCAGGGCACAAAGTGCCGCATTTTCATAGGTATCGGCAATCTTCACATAGCCTGGTTGAATAACAGCCTGGTTGAATGCCTTGTCTGCCTCATCATAACGGCCACGATCACAGAGGAAGGCGCCATAGTTGTTCATTGCGTCAGCATTGGACGGATCCATGGCAAGGGCGTTCTTGTAATGCTCTTCAGCCGCCTTGAAATCCCCCACCCTCTGGTAGAAGTAGGCAAAACCGATCTGCACTTGAGGATTGGAGGGGTCATACTGGAGGGCGCGATCAAGATTGAACTTGGCCTGCTCGGCATTGCCCTGACGCAGGTACTGGATACCCAGGTCGAGGCGGGTTTGGGCAGCCGCCTTGAGGTCAGGACCCACTTCACGCTGGGTCGAGTTCTGGCCAGCGTAAGTGGTCTCGGTCACACAGCCTGGCAGCGCGCAGAGCGCTGCCACTACGATCAATGTACGTGTATCCATTCCCTGTCTATACAATGGCTTAGCATTTAAACCATTTTGACGGAAATCCCATCCTGTTGCATCCGATTTTTGATAGTTCGCTTGGTACGGTCAATCACGTCACCCACCAGCTGACCACAGGCGGCATCGATGTCATCACCACGGGTCTTACGGACAATCACGGTGAAACCGTACTCCATCAGCACCTTGGAGAAGCGATCGATACGGCTATTGCTCGGCTTGCCATAAGGGTTGCCCGGGAAGGGGTTGAACGGGATCAGGTTGATCTTGCTCGGGGTATCCTTGAGCACCTTGGCCAGCTCGTGAGCATGCTGCATATCGTCATTGATATGATCGAGCAGCACATATTCGACGGTCACCCGACCACCGTTGGCATTGGATTTGGCCAGGTAACGACGGACACCGGCGAGGAACTCCTCGATGTTGTACTTGTCGTTGATCGGCATGATCTCTGAACGCAACTTGTCGTTCGGGGCGTGCAGGGAGATAGCCAGCGCCACGTCGATCTGGTCACCCAGCTTGTCCAGCGCAGGTACCACGCCAGAGGTGGAGATGGTCACCCGGCGCTTGGAGATGCCAAAGCCGTAGTCATCCATCATCAGACGCATGGCGGGCACCACGTTGGCGAGGTTGAGCAGCGGCTCGCCCATCCCCATCATCACCACGTTGGTGATGGGACGCTTGCCACCGACCACACGGGCAGCACGCCACACCTGACCGATGATCTCGGAGACTTTCAGATTGCGGTTGAAGCCTTGTTGAGCCGTGGAGCAGAACTTGCACTCCAGCGCACAGCCAACTTGAGAGGAGACGCAGAGGGTCGCGCGGTCATCTTCCGGGATGTAGACGGTCTCTACCTCCTGATCGCCCACCTGCAGAGCCCACTTGATGGTGCCATCGGCAGAGCGCTGCTCGCGGCTGATCTCGGGCGCCTTGATCTCGGCGATTGCCTTGAGGCGCTCTTTGAGCACCTTGTTGACGTTGGTCATCTGATCGAAATCATCACACCCAAAGTGATAGATCCACTTCATGACCTGATCTGCCCGGAATGGCTTCTCGCCCAGTTCGACGAAAAAGGCACGCATGGCATCCCGATCAAGATCCAGCAGGTTGATTTTTGTTTCGCTCATCAATGGCCTCAGTTCAAACACTTCATCAATTATTGGCTGACGACGTCAGGGGGCGGCATTGTACAAATAATGGGTCTGGCTTTCCACCTGGAGAATAGAGGGATATTGCGTAAACGGCGAAAACAACAAAGGGAGCCGAGGCTCCCTTGGGTCATCATCCACGTAAATCAGCCGCGCGGGCAGATCTCGTTGTCAGAGAAGAAGTAGGCGATTTCACGTGCAGCAGAGGCCGGTGCATCGGAGCCGTGGACGGCATTGCGATCGATGCTCTCGGCATAACAGGCACGCAAGGTACCAGCCAGGGCCTCTTTCGGGTTGGTAGCCCCCATGATCTCGCGATTGCGACGGATGGCGTCTTCCCCTTCCAGCACCTGCACCATGACAGGGCCAGAGGTCATGAAGCTGACCAGATTGTCATAAAAAGGCTTGCCCTGATGCTCGGCATAGAAACCGGCAGCCTGTTCACTGCTCATGTGCAGCATTTTGGATGCCACCACTTTCAAGCCTGCGCTTTCGAAACGGCTATAGATGGCACCGATCAGGTTCTTGCTGACAGCATCCGGTTTAACGATAGAGAAGGTACGTTCGATGGCCATTGATATCTTTCCTTAACTACAGAGTTTTATTGTTAGAATCCATGTTCGCTGGCGATTATACGTAAACAAAAACCGGAAAAACACACAAACAAGCAACTTTTTATTAAACATCACTCCCTTGCAATCAACATCCACACTCATCTTGACCGAGCAGAGCCGGAAAATATGTGCGCTTGCGCACGATAGTTACCTTAAGCCGCCAAAACCCCATCTTTTGTTCACAATTCGAACAGCATGAAAAAGGCACCCGAAGGTGCCTTGTCTCGCCTATTTGGCTTCCGCCAGCAGGGCCCGCGCTATGGTGCGCATCCCCAGGGTATTGGCCCCCGGCGCCCAGAGGGCATCGCCGTTGTCACTGAAGCAGGCGGCCAGATCGATATGCAACCAGCCCATCCCTTCGTTGGCAACGAAACGGGAGAGAAAACCCGCCGCGTTGGAGGCGCCACCCGGCCCGCCCCCCTTCACCGGACGGCTGTTGGCCGTGTCGGCGTAATGGGAGGGGCACTGCTGGCGGTGCCAGGGCTCCAGCGGCAGCGGCCAGGCAGGCTCATGCTCGGCATCGGCATAGGTCATTGCGCGGCTTACCAACCCTTTGTCGAGGCCGAACAGAGCATTGTAGCGCCCACCCAGCGCCATCACGGCTGCGCCGGTCAGGGTCGCGGCATCGATGATCAGCGGTGCGCCGGACTCGCTCGCCAGTTGCAGGCCGTCGGCCAGCACCAGCCGCCCCTCGGCATCGGTATTCACAATCTCGACCGTGGTGCCGTTCTTGTAGGTGAGGATGTCGCCCAGCTTGTAGGCGTGGCCGGAGACCAGGTTCTCGGCGCAACAGAGGATCAGCTTCACCCGCTTGTCGAGCCCGCGCAGCATAGCCAACGCCAGCGCACCGGTGACAATCGCCGCACCACCCATGTCGCACTTCATGGTGAGCATCCCCTCGGAGCTCTTCATGGAGTAGCCGCCGGAGTCAAAGGTGATCCCCTTGCCCACCAGCGCTGCCGCTACCGGCGCCTTGGGGTCACGCCCCGGGTTGAAGTCGAGCTCCAGCAATACCGGTTCGCGCGCACTGCCGCGGCCCACCTGATAGAGGCCGACCCAGCCCGCCTGTTGCAGCGCTTCGCCTTTCAAAATGCGATGACTAACCTTGTCCGGCGCCAGCTCGGTAATAAAGGAGGCAGCTTCCACCGCCAGCTCCAGCGGGCCCAACTGCTCCGGGGTGGCATTGGTCATCTCGCGCACCCAGCGGCCGCAGAGCCAACGCGCTTCCAGCTCCTCTCTGTCCTCTTCCGAGGACATGGCCCACTGCAGTTGCACCTCCGCCTTGGGGGTTTGCAGCCCTTGGGCAAAGGCCCACTGCTGTTCACGCTCCCAGTGACCAGCCAGGGTCACTTTCTGGATCCCCTGCTGGCAGAGGCGACGGGCCGCCTGCTGGATATCGAGCAGCGGATTGGCCGTCACCAGATGGATCACCATGCCGTCGGCACGGTGAGAGAGCAGCGCCCCCTCCCCCCACTCGGCCGGTGCAAATTCACGACTCAGCCAGACATTCATGCGGTCACCTCCTGCAGCCAGCGTGCGATGGTGCGCAGACCGTGACCCTTGGCGCCAGTTGCCCAGAGATCGTTGCCCGATTTCTGATAAGAGGCCGCCAGATCCAGGTGCACCCAACCCTTACCCTCATCACGTACGAAACGGGAAAGGAACGCAGCAGCCGTGGTGGCACCGGCCGTGCCTTCTGCCGAGGCGACGTTGCCCAGATCGGCAAAGGCCGAGGTGAGCTGGCTGGCATGCCAGGGCTCCAGCGGCAGCGCCCACGCCTGCTCGTTTTCCACCTTGGCGGCGGCCAGTGCGCGCTGCTGCTCGGTCTCATCGAGGGCAAACACCGCATTGTAGTCGCGCCCCAGCGCCATCTTGGCGGCGCCGGTCAGGGTGGCTGCGTCAAGGATAAAAGCTGCACCGCTGTCGGAGGCCGCCATCAGGCCATCGGCCAGCACCAGACGCCCTTCCGCATCGGTGTTCTGGATCTCGACCGAAATGCCGTTTTTGTAGGTAAGGATGTCGCCCAGCTTGAAAGCGTGGCCGGAGACCAGGTTCTCGGCGCAGCAGAGAATGAGCTTCACCCGCTGGTTCAAACCGCGGCTGATGGCCAGCGCCAGCGCGCCGGTGACCATGGCGGCGCCGCCCATGTCGGACTTCATCGGCAGCATGTTGTCAGAGGACTTCATGGAGTAGCCGCCAGAATCAAAAGTGATCCCCTTGCCCACCAGCGCCGCCACCACGGGCGCATGGCGATCACCGGTCGGGTTGTAGTCTAGCTCCAGCAGCACAGGCTCGCGCTCGCTGCCACGGCCAACCGACCAGATCCCGATATGGCCAGACTCACGTAGCGCTTCACCGGCGGTGATGCGGGCAGTAACCTGATCCCCGGCCAGACCACGAATAAGCAACAGGGCCGATTCCGCCAGACTCATGGGGTAGATCTCTTCCGGACAGCCATTGGTGATGTCACGTACCCAGCGAGCAGCCTTGAGCAGCGCATTCAGTTCACGGGCGTCCGCGTCGCTCTGCTGGCCGAAATCCAGTTCACGGGCTCCCTTGGCGGCGTAGAACCCCTGGGCGAACGCGTAGCGACGCTCCAGATCCCACCCCTCTCCAGCCAGCGTCACCCGCTTGATCCCGCTCGATTCGAGGCGACGGGCAGCGCGCTGAACGGTGCGCAGGACATCCTTCTCCTGACCGGCGGCACCGAGATGGATCAGTGCCTCGTCGCCATTGAAACTGAGCTGGGCGCCCTCGCCCCAATAGGCAGCCGCAGCCTGGGTGGATAACGCTACCTTCATCATGTCAGCCATCGTGTTTGCTTCCTTTTTACTGGCACTATGTATAAGCACTCTTTATGGGAAAGAGCTTATTAGCAAAGAGAGAATAACGAATACAAAAAAGGCCGTGCCCCCGAGGGTCACGGCCTTCCACCATATCACTGAAGCACCACAGGATGCTGCACGTGCAATTCACTCATGTGTAATTAATGGCGTTCAGAGGCAAGGTTCAGGGTGTACTTGGGCAATTCCACCACCAGATCCTCGTCCGCCAGTTTTGCCTGGCAGCTGAGACGGGATTCCGGCTCCAACCCCCACGCCTTGTCCAGCATGTCGTCTTCCAGCTCGTCGCTTGGCTCGAGCGAGTCAAAGCCCTCGCGCACCACGCAGTGGCAGGTAGTGCAGGCACAGGATTTCTCGCAGGCATGCTCGATTTCGATACCATTGCGCAGCGCCACATCCAGAATGGTCTCGCCGCTTTGCCCCTCGAGGGCGGCGCCATCCGGACAGAGTACGGGATGAGGAAGAATGATCAGTTTTGGCATATTACACCTTGTTGACGTTTTGTCCGGTCAGCACCTTGCGGATGGAAGCATCCATCCGGCGGGCTGCAAACTCGCCACTGACAGCATCGGCTGCCTCAATGGCTTCTTTGATTTGATGGGTTGCGCCGCTGTTGCGCATGATCAGCAGATGGGCGATGGCGGCATCAATCTCGGCACGCTCGGCTGCATTGAGCAGGGCATCACCATCGGCGGCAAGCGCCGCATTGAGACTCTCGACCACCCGATCGGCTTCAACCTGCTGCTCGGCCAGCATGCGGGCATCCATATCCTGCTGGGCGTTCTCGATGGAGGCACTCAGCATGTTGAGGATATCCTGCTCCGCCAGCCCGTAAGAGGGCTTGACCTGGATCTCGGCCTGCACGCCGGAGGATTTCTCCATGGCGCTCACCGAGAGCAGACCATCCGCATCCACCTGGAAGGTGACGCGAATATGGGCGGCACCGGCGGCCATCGGCGGAATACCGGTCAGGGTAAAGCGTGCCAGGGAGCGGCAATCGGCGACCAACTCGCGCTCACCCTGTACCACGTGAATGGCCATGGCGGTCTGACCATCCTTGAAGGTGGTGAACTCCTGGGCGCGGGCAACCGGAATGGTGGTGTTGCGCGGGATCACCTTCTCGGCGAGGCCACCCATGGTCTCCAGACCCAGCGACAGGGGGATAACGTCCAGCAACAGCATCTCGGCATCGGGCTTGTTGCCCACCAGAATATCGGCCTGGATGGCGGCGCCGATGGCGACCACCTTGTCCGGATCGATGCTGGTCAACGGCGTGCGCTGGAAGAACTCGCCCACCAGTTCGCGCACCAGCGGCACCCTGGTGGAGCCACCAACCATCACCACTTCCAGCACTTCCACCTGCTCAAGGCCCGCATCGCGCAGGGCGCGGCGACAAGCCAGCAAGGTCCGTTTCACCAGCGGGGTGATGAGCTCATCAAACTGGCTACGGCTCACTGAACCCTGCCAGCCCGCAAAGGTGCACGCCACCTGCTCGGCATCGGTCAGACCGTGCTTGACGGCAGCGGCCACATCCAGCAGCTCGCGCTGCAGATGGGCATCCAGCTCACCGGTGAGGCCCGCCTGTTCCTTGATCCAGTCCGCCAGCAGGTGATCGAAGTCATCACCGCCGAGGGCGGAATCACCGCCGGTCGCCATCACTTCAAACACACCGCGATGCAGACGCAGGATAGAGATATCGAAGGTACCGCCCCCCAGATCGTAAACCGCGATCACCCCTTCCTGACCGGAGTCAAGGCCATAGGCAATCGCGGCCGCAGTCGGCTCGTTGAGCAGGCGCAGCACGTGCAGACCAGCCAGACGGGCGGCATCCTTGGTGCCCTGACGCTGGGCATCATCGAAATAGGCCGGCACGGTAATGACCACGCCATCGAGATCGCCCCCGAGAGTCTGGGCGCCACGCTCGGCCAGCTTTTTGAGAATTTCGGCCGAGACCTGCACCGGATTGACCAGCCCCTGACGGGTTTGCAGTTGCGGCATGCCATTGTCGGCAGCAATGAACTGGTAGGGCTGCTGGCGGGTGTCGATATCGGCCAGCGCCTTGCCCATCATCCGTTTAACCGAGACGATGGTATTGTGAGGATCGAGTGCCGCTTCGCGCTTGGCATCAATCCCCACTCGAATGGCGTCGCTTTGATAGTGCACCACTGACGGGAGCAGGTCGCGCCCTTGCTCATCGCAAAGGGTATCGGCGTGACCGCTGCGAACCGCAGCGACGAGAGAGTTGGTGGTACCGAGATCGATGCCGACGGCACGTTTGTGCTGATGAGGAACAGCGCTCTGGCCGGGTTCGGCGATTTGCAGTAATGCCATGGGTAATGAAACTTCCAGCGTTAAAGGATCAAGACTCGAGAAGCGAGTCTTCGAATCGTTCCAGCTCTTCGAGGAGCTTGTCGACAAACTTGAGTTTGCGAACGCAATCAGCGGCAACGAGATCTTTGCCGGCGGCAAGAGACTCGGTCAGCTGCTGCATCAACATCTGGTGATCATGCCTGATCTCGCTGCGAAAATCCTTGATGGCGCGCTCAGGGTCTGCGTCATCTTTCAGATCGGCCAGACGCTCGCGCCACTCCAGCTGCTGCATCAGAAACGCGCTATCTTGCAGGGTCTGCTGTTCACCACGGATATCGGTGCCACGCAGGGAGAGCAGATATTCGGCACGGCGCAGCGGCGCCTTGAGGGTGGTGAATGCTTCGTTGATCTGGGCGGCACGTTGCACCGCAGCCAGCTGCTCCCGTTCGGGGGCAGTGGCAAAACGATCAGGATGGAATTGGGTTTGCAGCTGGCGGTAGGTATCAGCCAACTGACGGGTATCGAGCTCAAAGCCTTCAACCAGCCCAAACAGCTCGAAATGATTCATGCAAACCTCTTGGAAACGTTCGCCACTACCTCACTCGCCCCAGGCAAATGAGATGTGGTTGAACGGGTCATGGGCGACCCGTCCAACCACAGACGAAGGATCATTGACGTCAAACATCTCAGACACTGAAGCTTTCGCCGCAACCACACTCGCCTTTGGCGTTGGGATTGTTGAACTGGAAGCCCTCGTTGAGGCCCTCCTTGACGAAATCCAGCTCGGTGCCATCCAGATGGATCAGGCTCTTGGCATCAACAATAATCTTGACGCCTTGCTGCTCGAACACCTGATCCTCATCGGTCAGTTCATCAACGAACTCAAGCACGTAGGCCAGACCGGAGCAGCCGGTGGTTTTGACGCCGAGGCGCAGGCCAATGCCCTTACCCCGATTAGCCAGAAAAGAGGAAACCCGTGCCGCGGCGGCATCTGTCATGGTAATAGCCATACTGCTCTCCGGCGCTTAGAGACCTTTCTTCTGCTTGTAATCGGCGATGGCGGCCTTGATGGCGTCCTCAGCCAGAATGGAGCAGTGGATCTTCACCGGTGGCAGGGCCAACTCTTCAGCGATATCTGTGTTCTTGATGCCAGCCGCTTCGTCCAGGGTCTTGCCCTTGACCCATTCGGTCACCAGGGAGCTGGAGGCGATGGCGGAACCGCAGCCGTAGGTCTTGAACTTGGCATCTTCGATGATGCCTTCGTCGCTGATCTTCAATTGCAGCTTCATCACGTCGCCACAGGCGGGCGCACCGACCATGCCGGTTGCAACGCTGGGATCATTCTTGTCGAAACCACCGACGTTGCGAGGATTCTCGTAGTGGTCGATTACTTTTTCACTGTAAGCCATATCTCACTCCTGCTAATTCTGTTGCTCACTGACCAGATAGATCAGTGATGAGCCCATTCGACCGTGTTCAGATCGACGCCGTCTTTGTACATCTCCCACAGAGGGGACATCTCGCGCAGACGACCGATGGAGTCACGAATAAGCTTGACCGCGTAGTCAATCTCTTCCTCGGTGGTGAAGCGACCCATGCTGAAACGGATGGAGCTGTGTGCCAGCTCGTCGTTCAGGCCCAGTGCGCGCAGCACATAGGAAGGTTCCAGGCTGGCGGAGGTACAGGCCGAACCGGAAGAGACCGCCAAATCTTTCAGCGCCATGATGAGGGATTCCCCTTCCACATAGGCAAAGCTGACGTTGAGGTTGCCCGGAACACGCTGCTCAAGATCGCCATTGATGTAGACGGCTTCAATATCCTTGATGCCATTCCACAGACGCTGGCGCAGTGCCAAGATACGCTCGCCTTCACTCACCATCTCTTCTTTGGCGATGCGGAAAGCTTCGCCCATCCCGACGATCTGGTGGGTCGGCAGAGTACCGGAACGCATGCCGCGCTCGTGGCCACCGCCATGCATCTGGGCTTCCAGACGAACGCGGGGTTTGCGGCGAACAAACAGCGCACCGATCCCTTTCGGACCATACACCTTGTGCGCAGAGACGGAGAGCAGATCCACTTTCAGTGCTTCCACATCTACCGGGATCTTGCCCACACTCTGAACGGCATCCACGTGTAGCAGGATCTTGCGGGAACGGCACAACTCGCCGATGGCGGCAATGTTCTGAACCACGCCGATTTCGTTGTTCACATGCATGATGCTGACCAGGATGGTGTCATCACGCATGGCATTCTCGATCATCTCGATAGTGAACAGGCCGTTGGGCATCGGCTCAAGATAGGTCACCTCGAACCCTTCACGCTCCAGCTGGCGACAGGTATCGAGCACCGCCTTGTGTTCGGTCTTGGAGGTGATGATGTGCTTGCCCTTGCTGGCATAGAAGTGGGCAACACCCTTGATAGCCAGGTTATTGGATTCGGTCGCACCGGAAGTGAAGACGATCTCGCGGGGATCGGCACCGATCAGATCTGCCACTTGATTACGGGCCAGATCCACCGCCTCTTCGGCTTGCCAGCCAAAGCGGTGAGAACGGGAAGCCGGATTGCCGAACAGGCCATCCATGGTGAGACACTGCATCATTTTTTCTGCGACACGCGGGTCCACCGGACAGGTTGCCGAATAATCAAGGTAAATAGGCAGTTTCATGTTTTTCTCCGTCACAGTCCGGGTCATACAGAGTCCCGCTGTGGAAAGCACGTTTATAGTTGGACTTTCAAGCTCACATCGCCGTGTTCTGCCCGATCAACCAGGGACAACACGGTCTTCATTTGTTCATCTTGCTTGCCGGCAATCCGGCGTACATCGGCCTGGCGTACCAGCTCGGCCAGGGTGATATCCCCGAGGAAGCTGGAGATCCGCTCGCTCAGATCGCGCCACAGGGAGTGCGTCAGGCACTGGGTACCACCGTGGCAGCCGCCCTTGCCGAGGCACTTGGTGGCATCGACCGACTCATCGACCGCGGTGATCACCTGACCAACCGAAATCTCGCCTGGGGCCAACCCGAGGCGATAACCACCGCCCGGGCCACGCACGCTGCTCACCAGACCATGTTTACGCAGGCGGGCAAAGAGCTGCTCGAGATAGGACAACGAGATGCCCTGGCGCTCGGAAATATCGGCAAGGGGGACGGGCCCCTGCTCTGCATGCAGCGCCACGTCAAGCATGGCGGTTACAGCGTAACGTCCTTTTGAAGTCAGTCTCATGTGCCTTACCGTCTTGCGAAGCAATTTAATGGGGCACATGGTCACATACCCGACCAAATCAGTCAAGTATATGGTTGAGTAAATCAGTCGGATTAATCCGGTATGCGCGCTTTCTGCACCGAGGTCAGAATACCGCGCAGAATGTTGAGCTCCGCAGCTTCCGGCCGAGCCCGATTGAACAAGCGACGCAGCTTGCTCATCACATGACCCGGATGATCATCAGCAATAAAACCGGTCTTCATCAGGGTTTGTTCCAGGTGCTGATAAAACCCTTCCAGCTGGGCGGCACTCGGATAGGCCATCTCATCTTCAGGCTCGGCGGCCTGCCCCTGCAGCCAGCGCATCCGCACTTCGTAACAGAGGGTCTGTACCGCCATGGCCAGATTGAGAGAGCTGTAATCAGGATTGGCCGGAATGGCCACGTGGTAGTGGCACTTTTGCAACTCGTCGTTGGTGAGACCGGTGCGCTCACGACCAAACACCAACGCAACCGGGTGCTGCATCCCCTCAACCACCGACTTTTCGCCGGCCTCACGGGGATCGAGCATCGGCCAGCTCAGGGTTCGAGAGCGGGCGCTGGTGCCAATCACCAGACCACAATCGGCGATCGCGTCGTCCAGTGTCGGGACGATACGGGCATTTGCAAGCACATCGCTGGCACCAGCCGCCAGGGCGAAGGCATTGTCATCCGGCAAGGCTTGCGGATCAACCAATACCAGCTGGGTCAACCCCATGGTCTTCATGGCGCGTGCCGCAGACCCCATGTTGCCGGTATGAGAGGTGTTTACCAAAACGATACGAATCTGATCCAACATGCCCAGTCAATCTTCAGTCAAAAATGGCGCGCAATTGTAACATAAGAGTACGCAATGTTGGCACCGTAAAAGCCGAGCCATTTCAGAACAAAACCACCCGTTTGTATAACAAACCAGCATGAGAGAAGTGAGAGGGGGGGACTAAACTTGATGGATATCCGATAAACGGTACAGGAGACACAACGCCATGCTTCCTCCCTTTATCTATGAGAGATTGCCCAGCCTCTACCTGCTGGCAGCCATTGCCATTATTACGTTGAATGAACAGCCCCTGCTCTGGTTTGCAGGCGCCTTGCTGTTTATCGCCGGAGCGGTGACCTGGATGATGCGCTCCAGCTACCGGCGTACCGATCTAATTATATTTCCGAGCAAACGCTGGCTACAGCCGGAGTGGCTGTATGAAGCGCAACCCTTTATCTGGTTGGCTGCGGGGCTGGCCATGTCACAGCTGCCCGCCCCTGCGGCACTCATCGCCTTGCTGCCCTGTCTGTGGGCCTGTCGCTGCCTCTGGGCACGGCACCATTATCGTCGCCATGCCCATGGGGTGATTGTCCACTTAAGACGGGATCCCGCCCGGCGCCGTCCGCACCGGAGCCTGCGCTGACTCGGTGCGGGCGCGTTCGATAAACGTCGCCAGATCCATCAGGGGATACTTCATCAGGCTTGGCAAACCATCGATATCCAGACTGTCCATCAAGTTTTTCACCTCAAGACCCAGTTCGGTATCCCCTTCTATCTTCAGCTTGCGCTGAAAAAAGAGCGAATCCGGATCCTCTTTGCGACCAGCGATGAGGATCAGGTCGTTGGCGGTACCGCTGAAGCAGACATCGGCCTTGTCACACTCGCGAGCTACCACCAGCTGGCCATTCTGCTCACTGATAAACCAGCACAGCTCCAGATCAGAAACTTCGACTTTCAGCCACTTGTCTGCCAGAAACTCGAAATCGCCATCTTCGATAGCCTCTTTGAAAACCCGGGCCAGTAAACTCTCCATCAGCTGCTTTTGCAGATTGAAGGGAACCAGCTTGAGGGGATGGCGCAAGAAGCGCGGAGCCTGTTCGACCAGGCGACGTTGCAGTTGTTGAAACACGATAGACTCCCTTTTTTGCGCATTCAAACACAGGGAGAGTGGCAAGATCCTGTTGGAAATCAAACTTGTGCAGGGTTACCTCAAGAAGGGTAAAGCCACACAAAGCTGCCTCAGGTCAAAAAGCGGGAGTGCATGGCTGCATACAATCAGGGCTCGTTTGCCCTTCATATGCACTCTCGGAGCGTACCAATGGAATTACTCTGTCCGGCAGGCAGTTTGCCGGCACTGAAAACCGCCGTGGATAACGGGGCCGATGCCGTTTATATCGGTTTCAAGGATGACACCAATGCCCGCCACTTTGCCGGTCTCAACTTTACCGACAGCAAACTGGAGAAGGCGGTGGATTATGTGCATCAACATGGTCGCAAGCTGCATATTGCCATCAATACCTTTGCCCATCCCGGGGCCGATGCACGATGGAAACAGGCGGTTGATCGCGGAGTAGCCCTCGGCGCCGATGCGTTAATCATCGCTGACCTCGCCGTGCTGGAATATGCCAGCCGCCACTACCCCGAGATGGAACTCCATGTCTCGGTGCAGGCCAGCGCCACCAATGCCGCCGCCATTCGCTTCTATCAGCAGCAATTCAATGTCACACGGGTAGTGCTGCCCCGGGTGCTCTCCATGCATCAGGTCAAGCAACTGGCCCGTGAGACCGATGTTGGCCTCGAGGTATTCGCCTTTGGCAGCCTCTGCATCATGGCCGAGGGGCGCTGCTATCTCTCCTCCTACATGACTGGCGAAAGCCCCAACACAGTCGGCGCCTGCTCACCGGCCAAGTTCGTCCGTTGGGAAGAGACCGCGAACGGCCTCGAGTCGCGACTCAACGAAGTGCTGATCGACCGCTATGGCCCGGGCGAAAATGCCGGTTACCCGACCCTGTGCAAGGGGCGTTTCGACGTGGATGGCCAGACCTACCACGCGCTGGAAGAGCCCACCAGTCTCAATACCCTGGGTCTCCTGCCCGAGCTCTTCAAGACCGGGATCCAGTCGGTCAAGATTGAAGGGCGCCAACGCAGCCCTGCTTATGTGGAGCAAGTGACCCGAGTGTGGCGTGCGGCCATCGATGCCTATCAGGCCAATCCCGAGGCCTATCAGGTCAAAGCTGAGTGGGATGCCCAGCTCGCCCGCGTCTCCGAAGGTAGCCAGACTACCCTCGGCGCCTACCATCGTCAGTGGCAATAAGGAGTCCACCCATGCAATTTTCTCTCGGGCCTCTGCTCTTCTACTGGCCCAAAGCCGATACCGAAGCCTTTTACCATGCCGCTGCCGACAGTCAGGCCGACATCATCTATCTGGGGGAGACCGTCTGCAGCAAGCGGCGCGAACTCAAAGTCGATGACTGGATTGCGCTGGCCCGTCAGATGGCCTGCTCCGACAAGCAGGTGGTGCTCTCGACCCTCGCCCTTATCTCCGCCCCCTCCGAACTCAAAGAGGTGAAGCGGCTGGTCGACAATGGCGACCTGATGGTCGAAGCCAACGATCTCGGTACAGTGCAACTCGCCTGGGAGGCAGGGATCCCCTTCGTCTGTGGTCCCGCCATCAACGCCTATAACGCCGATGTGCTGCGCATGTTGCTCAAACAGGGGATGAAACGCTGGGTCATGCCGGTGGAGCTCTCCCGTGACTGGCTGATCCAGCTCAATCAGGATCTGGGCTCCCTGCGCGACCAATTTGAGGTGGAGGTGTTTGCCTACGGCCATCTGCCGCTCGCCTACTCGGCGCGCTGCTTCACTGCCCGCTCCCTCGACAAACCGAAAGACAACTGCGAGCTCGCCTGCATGAACTATCCCACCGGACGACTGGCCAACAGCCGCGAGGGGCAGCGGGTGTTCAATCTCAACGGGATCCAGACCCAGTCCGGCTACTGCTACAACCTGGGTAACGAGCTGGCTGGTATGGAGGGTCTGGTAGATGTGGTCAGGCTGTCGCCGCAAGGGATGGATACGTTGGAGATGCTGGCCCGCTTCAAGGCTAACCAGCAGGGCAATCAGCCCCTCGTTCTGCAGCAGGATCGCGATTGCAACGGCTACTGGCGCCAGATCCCCGGCATGAGCTTGGTGGAATAAGCCCAAGGGCAAAACATAAGATAATAACGATCAAAAGGGGGCAATTAGGGCCCCCTTTCTAATCTACTCATGTCGATAGTGGCTTACTTGGCGCCATGCTGCTCCGCCAGATAGATCCAGGTATCGACCACGGTATCGGGGTTGAGCGACACCGAGTCGATCCCCTGCTCCACCAGCCAGGCGGCAAAATCCGGGTGATCGGATGGCCCCTGGCCACAGATCCCCACGTACTTGCCCGCCTTGCGCGCAGCCTGGATCGCCATCGCCAGCAGCGCCTTGACCGCCTCGTTGCGCTCGTCGAACAGATGGGCGATGAGCCCGGAATCCCGATCCAGCCCAAGAGTAAGCTGGGTCATGTCGTTGGAACCGATGGAGAAACCGTCCACGTGCTCGAGGAACTTGTCTGCCAACAGGGCATTGCTCGGGATCTCGCACATCATGATCACCTTGAGCCCCCGCTCGCCGCGGCGCAGACCGTTCTCGGCCAGGATGTCGATCACCTGCTCCGCCTCGCCCACGGTGCGCACGAAGGGGATCATCACCTCGACGTTGGTCAGCCCCATCACATCACGCACCCGCTTGATCGCCTCGCACTCGAGGGCAAAGCAGGGGCGGAAGCTGTCGGCGATGTAGCGGGATGCGCCACGAAAACCGATCATCGGGTTCTCCTCGTGGGGCTCGTAGCCACGACCGCCCACCAGATTGGCGTACTCGTTGGACTTGAAGTCCGACATCCGCACGATCACCCGCTCCGGCCAGAAGGCGGCCCCCAGAGTGGCGATCCCCTCGGTCAGCTTGGCCACATAGAACTCCCGCGGGCTGTCGTAACCGGCGATCATCTTGCCGATGGTGGCCTTGAGCTCTGGCGTTTGCTGGTCAAACTCCAGCAAGGCCTTGGGGTGCACGCCGATCATCCGGTTGATGATGAATTCAAGGCGCGCCAGCCCCACCCCGGCGTTGGGCAACTGGGCAAAGTCGAAAGCGCGGTCCGGGTTGCCGACGTTCATCATGATCTTGATGGGCAGGCGCGGCATATTGCCCACCTCGGTCACCGCCACGTCGAAGTCCAGCTCGCCGTCATAGATAAAACCGGTATCCCCTTCCGCGCAGGAGACGGTGATCCGCTGGCCCGGCTGAATATGGTCGGTGGCGTTGCCACAGCCCACCACTGCCGGAATGCCCAGCTCGCGGGCGATAATGGCGGCGTGACAGGTGCGGCCACCCCGGTTGGTGACGATGGCGGAGGCCCGCTTCATGATGGGCTCCCAGTCCGGGTCGGTCATGTCGGTGACCAGCACATCGCCGGGCTGCACTTCGTCCATCTGGCTGATGGAAGAGATGACCCGCGCCGGGCCCGCGCCAATCTTGTGGCCGATGGCACGCCCCTCGATCAACACCTTGCCCGCTTGCTTGAGGGCAAAACGCTCGAGGGTGTTGGCCTCCTGACGGCTGCGCACGGTTTCCGGGCGCGCCTGCACTATGTAGAGTTGGCCATCCTGACCATCCTTGGCCCACTCGATGTCCATCGGGCGGCCATAGTGCTGCTCGATGATGAGGGCCTGTTTCGCCAGCGCCATCACCTCCTCATCGGTGATGCAGAAGCGGCTACGCTCGGCCTCGTTGGTGTCGACAATCTTCACCTGACGGCCGTGACCGGCATCGTCAGAGTAAGTCATCTTGATAAGCTTGGAGCCGAGGGTCTTGCGTACCACCGCTGGGCGGCCCCCCTTGAGGGTCGGCTTGTGCACATAGAATTCATCCGGGTTGACCGCGCCCTGCACCACCATCTCGCCAAGACCATGGGCGCCGGTGATAAAGACCACGTCGTTGAAACCGGACTCGGTATCCAGGGTAAACATGACGCCGGAGGCGGCGAGATCCGAGCGCACCATCCGCTGCACCCCGGCCGAGAGGGCAACGCCCTTGTGGTCATAGCCCTGATGCACCCGATAGGAGATGGCGCGATCGTTGAACAGGGAAGCAAACACATGCTTGACCGCCGTCATGACGGCATCGATGCCACGTACGTTGAGGAAGGTCTCCTGCTGACCGGCAAAGGAGGCGTCCGGCATATCCTCGGCGGTGGCGGAGGAGCGCACCGCAAACGAGGCCTCGACACCGGCACTCAACTTTTCATAGGCAACCCGGATAGCCTGCTCCAGCTCGGGCTGGAACGGGGCGTCGATCACCCAGTCGCGGATCTGCTGACCGGCCCGGTTGAGGGCGGCGATATCGTCCACGTCGAGATTGTCGAGCAGATGGTGGATCTTGCCGTTGAGGCCGCTTGACTCCAGAAACTCGTTAAACGCAAAGGCGGTGGTGGCAAAGCCCCCCGGCACGGATACGCCGGCGCCAGAGAGGTTGCTGATCATCTCGCCAAGGGATGCGTTCTTGCCGCCAACTCGTTCTACGTCCTGCATTCCGAGTTGTTCGTACCAGAGCACGTACTGTTGCACTTGGATGTCTCCAGGTTGGTGGGCACCGATGCCATAGCACCTCGTGCGCCCGATTTAATCGATGAGGTTATGGGTAAGTCAGGTGCGTTATTGTCTGTTTCTTCTGTTGCCAACGACCATGAAAACGTTTTCCATTGGTTTTCAAAAAAATCCCCGAGCAAGCGTTGGGGATGGTCGAATGACCGGAACATTCTACAATGGCGACACAAAAAGATAACGATTCAGGTTTGCAAGCCACTTCACAACTTGGGCACAGCAGACCGGTTGACAAAACTGGTATGGTTTCGGGAGATACTTCTCACCCTTTACCCCATGCGACCCCACCCGCGGTATCACAGGAGCCCTACGTGCACACCGTATTTTATGTTTCAGACGGCACCGCCATCACCGCCGAAGTGTTCGGCCACGCGGTACTGAGCCAGTTTCCGCTGGCCTTCGAGCAGATCACTATCCCCTTTGTGGAGACACTGGAGAAAGCCCGTCAGGTACGGATGCGGATCTACGAGCAGTTCCGCCAGACCGGGGTACGCCCCATCCTGTTTCACACCATCGTCGACCCGCTGGTACGGGAAGAGGTACTGAAATCGGAAGCGTGCGGCCACGACTTTCTCAATACCTTCGTCAGCCCGCTGGAGCAGGAGCTGGGGGTAAAAGCCGAGCCCCGCCTCCACCGCACCCACGGTATGGAGAACCGCAAGCTCTATGACGATCGCATCGAGGCGGTCAACTTTGCGCTGGCCAACGACGATGGCATCACCACCAAAGAGTACGATGAGGCGGACATCATCCTGATCGGGGTCTCCCGCTGCGGCAAGACCCCCACTAGTCTTTATCTGGCGCTGCAGTTTGGCATTCGCGCCGCCAACTACCCCTTTATCGAGCAGGACATGGGGATGCTGGAGCTGCCCGCCCCCCTCAAGGCCAACCGTCACAAGCTGTTTGGCCTCACCATAGCGCCGCAGCGGCTGCACGAGATCCGTAACCAGCGCCGCGCCAACAGCCGCTACTCCTCCATCGAACAGTGCGAGCAGGAGCTGGCCTGCGTGGAGAGGCTGTTCCGCCAGGAGGCGATCCGCTTCCTCGATACCAGCTCCCACTCGGTGGAGGAGATCAGCGCCAAGGTTCTCGAGGCAACCGGTCTGCGCCGCCAGCTCTGTTAAGCCAGCTTGACAGCTATCGGCATCAACAAAAGATAAAAATTACAGTGTCGCGGCGAAAGTCAGCTGTGGCGAACTGCAATTCACATAGATGACAGTGAAAAGCGTGGATAAAAAAGGGATAAGCACCACAAATGCTTATCCCTCTTCTTGTCGACCTTAGCGTTGTGCCCTTGTCACCTGCTGCCAGTTAGCCGCTATTCGATTCCGTTCTGCTGCGCTCGGCAAACACCCAGCGTTAACTAACGATTGTGCTCAGGGTTGTTCATCAACCGGGCATAGAAGGCCAGCAAACCGTGGCGCAGGCGAACCCGCTCCGCCAGCCAGCCGCCAACGAGCGCCCCCGTTACCCCACCCACCAGCAACAGCGACTGCCAGTAGTGCAGCAACTCCTGATCACCGAGTAACAGCCAACCCAGCAACATAATCGCGGCCACCAGCAACAACAGCGGACTGGCGGCAATCCCTAACCAGAGCGCCACCAGTACACCCCGGGCAACCCCTTGTTGCAGCACGCTTTCGCGCTCTCTGTACTCCAACTCCCTGCACTCTTCCCTGTACTCTCGCTTGTTTGGCATCATTTGCATCCATTTGTGGCCTGGCACCACAAAAGCACACCAACAATACAAAATGTCAATAAAACAGAATTCGATTGTGCAAACATCAACCAGAAACTACCAAGAAGCCTCTTCAGATCATGAAAAAGCTGCCTTTGGTACAAAACACGGCCATTAGAGATGGAAAACAGGTGCATTCATGGCGGATTATCACTATTCTGCTTCGGTTGCCAGCCAACACTAAAAATTGAAAATGGCATGGCGTAACGAAATAAATACAGCTTTCGTCAGGTTTTGGCTACGCACTGCGGCCTGCTCAGGATGAGCCCAACACCGACCAGAGACAACAGAGACGTAAGGACAGACCCATGGATTTGAAACAAGACGGTGAGGAGCTGAAGCGCGGCCTTAAAAACCGCCACATTCAGTTGATTGCTTTGGGCGGCGCCATCGGCACCGGCCTCTTTCTGGGCATTGCCCAAACCATCAAGATGGCAGGCCCCTCAGTCCTGCTGGGGTATGCCATCGGCGGCTTTATCGCCTTCCTGATCATGCGCCAGCTCGGTGAAATGGTGGTTGAAGAGCCGGTAGCTGGCTCCTTCAGCCACTTTGCCTACAAATACTGGGGCGAGTTTGCCGGTTTTGCGTCCGGCTGGAACTACTGGGTGCTCTACGTGCTGGTGAGCATGGCCGAGCTGACCGCAGTGGGCATCTATGTCCAGTACTGGTGGCCCGAGATCCCGACCTGGATGTCGGCAGCCTTCTTCTTCGTGCTGATCAACGCCATCAACCTCTCCAACGTCAAAGCGTTTGGCGAAATGGAGTTCTGGTTCGCCATCATCAAGGTGGTCGCCATTATCGGCATGATTGGCTTTGGCGGCTATCTGCTCCTCTCCGGTGCCGGCGGCCCCGAGGCGAGCGTCACCAACCTGTGGGCTCAGGGCGGTTTCTTCCCCAACGGCATCAGCGGTCTGGTGATGGCGATGGCGGTGATCATGTTCTCCTTCGGCGGTCTGGAGCTGGTGGGCATTACCGCCGCCGAAGCGGACAACCCAGAGAAGAGCATTCCCAAGGCCACCAATCAGGTGATCTACCGCATCCTCATCTTCTACATCGGCGCTCTGGCTATCCTGATGTCCCTCTACCCCTGGGGTAAAGTGGTGGAAGGCGGTAGCCCGTTCGTAATGATTTTCCACGCTCTGGACAGCAATCTGGTCGCCACCGTGCTCAACATCGTGGTACTGACGGCGGCACTGTCGGTCTACAACAGCTGCGTCTACTGCAACAGCCGGATGCTGTTCGGGCTGGCCAAACAGGGCAACGGCCCGAAAGCCCTGCTCAAGACCAACAAGAGCGGCGTGCCGCTGGTGGCCCTCTCGGTCTCGGCCATCGCCACCCTGCTCTGCGTGCTGATCAACTACCTGATGCCGGGCAAGGCGTTCGGTCTGCTGATGGCGCTGGTGGTCTCCGCACTGGTGATCAACTGGGCGATGATTAGCCTCGCGCACCTCAAGTTCCGCAAGGCCAAGGTCGCAGAAGGCGTCCAGCCCAAGTTCAAGGCGTTCTGGTATCCCTTCGGCAACTATCTCTGCCTCGCGTTCATGGCTGGCATTCTGGTGATCATGTATATGACCCCCGATTTCCGCATCTCGGTCGAACTGATCCCAGCCTGGCTGGTGGTACTGGGTATTGGCTTTGTCATCAAGCGCAAAGGACAAGCTCAAAGCAAGGTCGCAGCCAATCTGGGTTAATACCCGAATCTAGCGACATCAATGCAAAACGCCGATCACATGATCGGCGTTTTTTTATTGCGCTCAGCGCAACTGACCGCACTACTAGCAGCCATAGCCCTCAGGATGGCAGCTCTTGCCTTTGATCTTGCCGATGCTCCGGGCTGTTGACGCAACACTCATCGCGGAAAAAGGCGATGATCTCCTCCAACACCGCGTATTGAGAGACGCAAAGCAGGGTGCGACTCTCCCGGTTTTGCTTCACCAGCCCCACCGAGACCAGCGCCGCGATATGGTGGCTGAGGGTGGAAGCGGGGATCACCAGCTGCTTTTGCAGCTCACCCACCGGCAGCCCCTGCTCTCCCGCCTTGACCAGATGCTTGAAGATAAACAGCCGGGTCGGATGACCCAGCTCTTTCAATGCCTTGGCGACCTCTTCTAGTTGCATCTCTGCGCCCTCCACGAATTTGATATTTCGATAATACCAGAAATATCTTGACCGGCCACTCATTTCGATTATTTTGGAAATATAGAACCAAGTGAGGATACGACAATGAATGAGTGGTTAACCATGCTGACCGATGCAGCCCAGATGTTCCTGTTTCTGGCTGTCGAGCTGTCGGTTCTGTTTCTGGTCATTAGCGCCGGGGTCGGCCTGATCCGCCAGAAGATCCCCGACGAGAAGATCCAGCGGATGCTGGGGGCACGCCATGGCAAAGGCTATCTGCTCTCTGCCCTGCTCGGCGCCGTCACCCCCTTTTGCAGTTGCTCCACCATCCCCATGCTGAGAGGGCTGCTCTCGGCCAAGGCTGGCTTTGGCCCCACTCTCACTTTCCTGTTTATCTCGCCACTGCTGAACCCCATCATCGTCGGCTTGATGTGGGCCACCTTTGGCTGGAAAGTGACCCTGCTCTACGCCGTGATCGCCGCCAGCGTCTCCGTCATGGCGAGCATGCTGCTCGACAGATTGGGGTTCGAGCGCCATGTCATCGACCCCAAAGAGGCCACCCCCTCTTGCGGTAGCGGCTGTGGCCTGGCGACCCGCACCACCACTCAAGCACATTGCAGTGACAACCAACGCGGCGCCATTCGCGCAATCAAACCCCTCAACGGGGCAGCGTGCTGCCCGGCACCGCAACCAGAGATGGCAGACCAGGCCACCCTCTCCTGCTGCGGCGATGGCACGGCAACCCTTACCCGTGCACCACAGCTCCCCACCGCCTGGGTCAAAGCTCGCCTCGATGCCTGGCAGCAGTTCAAAGCGGTATTGCCCTTCCTGCTGCTGGGGGTGCTCATCGGCTCGTTTATTTACGGTTTTATTCCTGCCGAGTGGATCGCCACCCATGCTGGTGCCGACAACCCGCTGGCCATCCCCTTCAGCGCCATCGTCGGGATCCCGCTCTACATCCGTGCCGAGGCCGTGATCCCGCTGGCGTCGGTACTGCTGGGCAAAGGGATGGGAATGGGCGCCGTCATGGCGCTGATCATCGGCAGTGCCGGTGCCAGTCTGACCGAGGTGATCCTGCTCAAATCCATGTTCAGAACCCCGATGATTGCGGCCTTCCTTACCGTGATCCTCGGCATGGCGATCCTGATGGGCTACCTGACGCAACTGCTGTTTTAAGTCGCCCATCATTAAACAGACAGGGTGTTAAGCCAGCTGAGTGTGAAACCATCAGGCTTCCCATAGACAAAACGCCGATCAACTGATCGGCGTTTGTCTATTCCGTACGGCAATCTGCAACCGGCGTTACAGATATTGCCCGACGATGGGGAGCAGATCCTCGACGTCACGGGCGATATGGTCGGGTTGGTGTTCCCAGCGCTCCGGGGTCGCGCGGCTATAGGCGACAGCCACCGAGATCACACGGCTCTGCTCGCCAAGCGCCCTTTGCAAATGACGGGCAAACTGCACATCCGCTTCATGGTCACCGATATAGATCAGCGACTGGCACCTGGCTGGGCCGAAGATAGACTCCAGACATTTGAGGCCACCGAAAGGATGAGGTTTTTGCTGCTGTCCGGGCACGTCATCATAGCCGACCACAGCCTTGAACAGGCTGTTCACGCCATGCTGCTCCAGTACCCAGCGAATGTTCTTTTGGGAGTTCTGCGAACAAATTCCGTGGGGAATGGCAGAGAAATGGTCAATCACCGCCTCCAGCCCCGCAAAAAAACGCACCTCGGTCCGGTTCATCTCCTGATGCTTGGCCCACAGACTGCCAGCCAGCACCATCTCGTCCCGCGACAAACCGTAGTAATCCATATAGAGCGCCTGCCAGTTCTTGGCGGAGTGATTGGCATGGTGATACTCCGCTTCGCTGCGCAGATAGCGCGGCAGATGTTCTCCGGTCAGATGGGGGGCGACCTCAGCCAGGATCTGCTTGGTGATATCGATATTCTTCGGCACCGAATTGACCAGAGTACCGTCATAATCCCATAAAATCGCATCCAACTTCATTGCGTTACCTGTCTCGCTGCACAGCCATAAGTCACGCCATGTTACTTGGCTTGCCTTTCCTCGCCAAACCGCGCTGTAAAAATGTGAGACCCGTCCCGTCCCCACGCAGTAGCACAAGAGTTAATGTGTAACAACACAATAAATGAACATCCTCTGCCATACTCAGGCGAAGCATTCCGTTATGGCAAAACCGGAGCCTGAACATGGTAACCAGTACACTTCACACCACAGATACCGAGGTTGAATTTACCGATAATGTGCAGTTGGTATCGACGACCGATCTCAAAGGGGACATCACCTATGCCAATCCGGCATTCTGTCAGGTGGCAGGCTATCGTCTGGAAGAGATGCTAGGGCAGCATCACAACCTGGTGCGCCACCCCGACATGCCCAAAGCAGCATTTGCCGATCTCTGGGCCCACCTGAAGGCGGGCAAGCCATGGCGAGGCATGGTAAAGAACCGCTGCAAAGATGGTCGCTATTACTGGGTAGATGCCTACGTCACCCCGATTTATGAAGATGGCAAGATGGTGGGTTATCAATCCGTCCGTTGTCGCCCCACTGCGGAGCACAAAGAGCGGGCCAGCAAGATGTACAAGGCTCTTAAAGCCCGCGAAACCGGCTCTGCCATTCACATGGGACAGCGCCTGATCACGCCAACCATGATGACCATCCCCCTGCTGTTAGTTTGTGTTATCAGCGCAGGCTGGCTACTCCCACCACTGCAAGCGCTCTGGATCATCATTCCCCTGTTGACCGCCATCTGGTTCAACCGTAATTCTCTCTTCCGCACGCCGCGATACTTGCAGCAGCTCGAGCAAGACTACGACAGCATTAGCCGCCTCATCTTCTCGGGGGATGCACCCCATAGCATTGCCGATTTCCATATCAAGCTGTGGCAAGCCAGAATCCGTACCGTGCTGGGAAGGGTCGATGACACGACTGTCTCGCTCAACGCCATGGCCAACAACTTGAGCGGTTCGGCAGCATTGGCCAGCCAGGATATCTCCGCACAGGATATGCAAATTCAGCAAGTCGCCACCGCAGTCACCCAGATGGCATCGGCTGCCGAAGAGATTAGCCGCAACATTCAGGACAGCAGCCACCAGATCGAAGAGGCCCGCAGCCACTGCATCACCACCAGCGAGCAGCTTTCGGAAGCGGGAGAAGAAATGTCGGCGCTGGCAACCCAGGCGGAGCAAGCCTTCCAGTCAGCCGTCGAACTGGCGAGTGAATCTGAGCGTATCGGCAGCATAATGAGCGAAATTCGCGGTATTGCGGATCAAACCAACCTGCTGGCGCTCAATGCCTCCATCGAAGCTGCGCGGGCTGGCGATCAGGGGCGCGGCTTTGCGGTGGTGGCAGACGAGGTACGCAGCCTTTCGACCAGAACCCATAAGGCGACAGAGCAAATCCAGAACAGCATTGGCCATATCCAGCAAACCCTGGGGGAATGGAAAGAGATGATGCATCTCAATGTGACCAGAACCAACGCCTGCCTCGCCACCACCCAGGCAAGTACCGGCAACCTCAATCAGGTTGTGGTCGAGATAGACAAGGTCTCTGATTTTTCCAACCAGATAACCGCCGCAGCTACCGAGCAACAAGCGGTCATCGAGGAGATCAGCCGCAATATCAACCAGATATCCTCGCTCTCTCACGATAATAGCCTCAAAATCGATCAGGTCAGTGAAACCAGCGCCAACTTGCAGACCAAAGCGAGCCAGCTCAAGGACTTAAGCCGGACCTTTGGATAGCCGTAGCAATCAGATGACATATAAAAAGGGCCACCCGTTTGGGTGGCCCTGTTGTTTAGTATTGTTTAGTACGCGATTCTGAACACGCCTTTACTTGGCGTATTCCTCGGTCGGGATGCAGGAGCAGAACAGGTTGCGATCGCCGTAGACGTCGTCGATGCGGTTGACTGACGGCCACAGTTTGGCGGCACGCACGGCGTTGGACGGGAAGACCGCCTCGGCGCGGCTGTAGCCACGATTCCACTCTGCATCCATCACGTCATCCTGAGTGTGCGGTGCATGGACCAGCGGATTGTCGGTGAGGCTCCACTGCCCCTCCTGCACCTTGGCAATCTCGGCGCGGATGGAAGTCATCGCCTCGACGAAGCGGTCCAGCTCGCGCTTGGATTCCGACTCGGTCGGCTCGACCATCAGGGTACCCGCGACCGGGAAGCTCATGGTCGGTGCGTGGAAACCGTAGTCCATCAGCCGCTTGGCCACGTCCATCTCGCTGATGCCGGAGGCCTCCTTGAGCGGGCGGATATCCAGAATGCACTCGTGGGCGACACGACCGTTACGACCGGAGTAGAGCACCGGGAAGGAGTCACCCAGCTTCTTGGCCAGATAGTTGGCGTTGAGGATGGCCACCTGAGTGGATTTCTTCAGCCCCTCATCACCCAGCATGGCGATATACATCCAGCTGATGGGCAGGATGCTGGCCGAGCCGAACGGTGCGGCCGACACGGCGCCGTTGTTGCGGCTCTCCTTGTCGGTCTTGACCACGGCATGGCCGGCCACGAACGGCGCCAGGTGTTTCTTCACGCCGATGGGGCCCATGCCCGGGCCGCCACCGCCGTGAGGGATGGCGAAGGTCTTGTGCAGGTTGAGGTGGGAAACGTCCGCCCCGATAAAGCCCGGCGCCGTCAACCCAACTTGCGCGTTCATATTCGCACCGTCGAGGTAAACCTGACCACCGTGCTGGTGAACGATGTCGCACACCTCCTTGATGGTCTCCTCATACACCCCGTGGGTCGAGGGGTAGGTCACCATCAGACAGGAGAGCTGCTCCCCCGCCTCGGCCGCCTTGGCGCGCAGATCGTCGAGATCCACGTTGCCGGATTTGTCACAGGCGGTGACGATCACCTTGAGCCCCGCCATCTGGGCAGATGCCGGGTTGGTGCCGTGGGCAGAAGCCGGAATGAGGCAGATATCGCGATGCCCCTCACCACGAGACTCGTGGTACTTCTTGATGGCCAAGAGACCAGCGTACTCACCCTGCGCCCCGGAGTTGGGCTGCATGCAGACCGCATCGTAACCGGTCACTTTCACCAGCCAATCTTCGAGGTCGGCCAGCAGCAGCTGGTAGCCCTTGGCCTGCGCCAGCGGCGCAAACGGGTGCAACTTGCCAAACTCGGGCCAGGTCACCGGGATCATCTCGGCAGTGGCGTTGAGCTTCATGGTGCAGGAGCCCAAGGAGATCATGGCGTAGTTGAGGGCCAGATCTTTCGCTTCGAGACGATGGATATAACGCAGCATCTCGGTTTCGGAGTGGTACTTGTTGAACACCTCGTGGGTCAGCACGGCGTCGGTGCGCAGCAGATCCTGCGGGATGGCGTGATGGGTCTGGGCCGCCTTGTCGAGTGCCTCGATATCCAAGCCATGGCCTTGACCGAGGAACAGATCGAACAACTCGGCCACATCGCCGCGAGTGGTGGTTTCAGAGAGGGAGACCCCTACCGCACCGTCGAGGTCTGCACGCAGGTTGATGCCATTAGCTTCAGCCTTGGCAATGAGTGCTGCTTTATCTGCCGTCAGCACGGTCAGGGTATCGAACCAGCTGGCATGCTTGAGGGCCACACCCTTGGCCTTGAGGCCAAGCGCCAGAATGGTAGTGAGACGGTGCACGCGGGAGGCGATGGTTTTCAGCCCTACCGGACCGTGGTAAACGGCGTAGAAGCTCGCCATATTGGCCAGCAGCACCTGTGCGGTACAGATATTGGAGTTGGCCTTCTCGCGGCGGATATGCTGCTCGCGGGTCTGCATCGCCATACGCAGCGCGGCCTTGCCACGGGCATCCTTGGAAACGCCGATAATGCGGCCCGGCATGGAGCGCTTGTAGGCATCGCGGGTGGCGAAGAAGGCGGCGTGGGGGCCACCGTAGCCCATGGGCACACCAAAGCGCTGGGCGGAGCCCAACACCACGTCGGCCCCCAGCTCGCCTGGGGATTTGAGCAGCAGCAGGGAGAGCAGATCGGCGCTGACGCAGGCCAGTCCTTTCTGGGCCTGTACCGCGGCAATCAGGGCACGCAGATCTTTCACCTCACCTGTGGTGGTGGGGTACTGGAACAGGGCACCAAACACCTCTTCGCTCACCGCATCGCTCGCGGCGCCAACCGCCACGTCGAAACCGAAGTGAACCGCGCGCTCCTTGACCACGTCGATCACCTGCGGGTGCACATCATCGGCCACGAAGAAGAGGTTGGATTTTGACTTGGCCATCCGCTTGGCCAGCGCCATCGCCTCGGCGGCAGCGGTCGCTTCATCCAACAGGGAGGCACTGGCCAGATCCATGCCGGTGAGATCCAGCGTCAGCTGCTGGAAGTTGAGCAGGGCTTCGAGACGGCCCTGCGCCAGCTCGGGCTGGTACGGGGTGTAGGCGGTATACCAGCCCGGGTTTTCCAGCACGTTGCGCAAAATGACGTGGGGCACATGGGTATCGTGATAGCCCATGCCGATATAGCTCTTGGCAATCTTGTTCTGGGCGGCATAGCCCCTGAGCTTGGCCAGCGCCTCTACTTCGGTCATGCCGGCACCGATGCCGAGCGGGCCCGGCAGGCGAATGGCGGCGGGCACGGTCTGTTCAATCAAATCGTCCAGGCTTTCGGCCCCAACGGTCGCCAGCAGTTGGCGCAGCTCTTCCTCGCCCGGGCCGATATGGCGGCGGACAAAATCGGTTTTTTGCTCGAGTTCAAACAGTGACTGGGTCATTTCCCTATTTCCTGATAAATAAGTCCTGGCATGACATCCTGATAACCAAGACCTGATGTTCCTGATCGTCGGCTGATACCGACTCCACTCATGTTCTGGGTCCCGCAGACAGGGTGCGGCACCAGATGCTACGGCAGCATCAAGAGGGGATCGCCTTGTTGCGGACCGGCCCGTTTGCCCCCTAGGCACCTAGGCTGGCAAACGGCAGGCGCGGGCGACTTCACCCTTCCACCGGCCGGTGCTTGCCCGGCTGGCTGTCATACAAAGGGGCCCTGCTGTGTTGGCAGGGCCCGGGGCATTACTCTTCGTCCACCACGTTCTGGTAGCCTTCGGCATCCAGCAGGTTGGCCAGCTCGCTCTCGTCATCGAGCTTGATGCGGAACAGCCAGCCAGCGCTGTAGGGATCGGAGTTGACCAGCTCGGGGCTCCCTTCCAGCTCTTCGTTGACGGCAATGATCTCGCCGCTCACCGGGCTGTAGATGTCGGAGGCCGCCTTGACCGACTCGGCCACGGCGCAGTCGTCACCGGCACTGACCTGCTTGCCCACTTCCGGCAGCTCGACAAACACCATGTCACCCAGCAGCTCCTGGGCGTGCTCGGTGATACCGACCACGGCCTCGCCGTTGGCTTCAACACGGATCCACTCGTGGGAAGTGGCATATTTCAGTTCGCTCGGGATATGGCTCATTTGTGCTTCCTTTGATCTTTGAGTCGCGTTTAAAAACGAATATGAAAAGGGATGGGGGGAGGCACAGCCCTCCCCCAAGACGATGTTAAACCAGCTTCTGGCCGTTACGGACGAAAGCGGGCTTGGTGACCTTCACGGTGACCAGCTTCTTGCGGATCTCCACCTCGGCCAGCTCACCGATATCACGGGGCACCCGCGCCAGGGCAATACTGTAGCCCAGGGTGGGGGAGAAAGAGCCGGAGGTGATCACACCTTCCCGCTTCTCACCGTTTGCCGCGGTGAAGGTAACGGGCATACCGGCACGCAGCACCCCTTTCTCTTCCATCACCAGACCCACCAGCTTGGGCTGGTTGCCCGCCGCTTTCTGCGCTTCCAGCACGTCGCGGCCGATGAAGTTGCGATCGCTCGGCTCCCAGGCGATGGTCCAGGCCATGTTGGCAGCGAGTGGAGAGACTGACTCGTCCATATCCTGACCGTAGAGGTTCATCCCCGCCTCGAGG
Organism: Aeromonas sp. 604282; assembly: GCF_049170575.1. Classification (NCBI taxonomy): domain Bacteria; kingdom Pseudomonadati; phylum Pseudomonadota; class Gammaproteobacteria; order Aeromonadales; family Aeromonadaceae; genus Aeromonas; species Aeromonas sp. 604282. The sequence goes on from NZ_JAAKMV010000001.1 coordinate 659,903, forward strand.
CGCAGGGTATCGCGGGCACCGAGGCCGCACGGGGCCACGCCGTTATCCAGCAGTGCCTGCCACAGCTCGCAGGCTTTCTCTTGCGGCACCACGATTTCATAACCATCCTCGCCGGTGTAGCCGGTGGTGGCGATAAAGAGATCGCCAGCCTGCACGCCGAAGAAGGGTTTCATCCCCACAACGGCGGTACGCTGGGCGGCGCTCAGCACGGCTGCGGCTTTGACCTTGGCGTTGGGGCCCTGCACCGCAATCATTGCGAGCTCGGGACGCTCGGTGACTGTGATATCGAAATCGATGGCGTGATGGCGGATCCAGGCCAGATCCTTCTCGCGGGTAGCGGAGTTGACCACCAGCCGGTAGAAGGTATCGGTCAGGTAATAGGTGATGAGGTCATCGATCACGCCGCCTTCCGGATTGAGCATGCCGCTGTAGAGGGCCTTGCCGGGGACAGTGAGTTTGGCCACGTCGTTGGCCAGCAGGTGTTGCAGAAAGGCTTTGACCCGTTCGCCGGTCAAATCGACGATGGTCATGTGGGAGACATCGAACATACCGGCATCGCTGCGCACCGCGTGGTGCTCTTCCAGCTGGGAGCCGTAGTTGATGGGCATTTCCCAACCGTGGAAGTCCACCATCTTGGCGCCGGCTTCCAGGTGTTTGGGATGCAGTACAGTAGTCTGGATCATCGCATTCTTTCCTTAGCAAAAAGCCTTTTCGCTTTAGCGACCACCCTTGCGACCCGCGCCACCGCACTGACTGCACCGCGTGCAGCAAAAAGCGACCGGATCCAAAAGTGTGTGCTCGCTCCTGCCCTTGCCAGGCAAGAGGGATTCCTTGAACGGAGCGGATTATATGATAAGCAGGCGAGCGTGCCGCTCAAAAAAAACTAATCCTCTCCTGTAAAACTGACTCCAGACACTAAGATAAATGCAGTGATAAAAACAGCCATAAGCCGACTCAGGCGAGATTAAATTTTGATTTTTACCGTTTCGTCACAATTTGCAGAAAAACGTTTCGCTCCAGAGCAAAATTAAAGGCTGACACCCAGAACGGGTCATCAGCCTTGTCGGATTACTTTTGTTGTCAAAAAGCGCGTGTAATATTAGTTTTTTTCACCCTTGGCCTGCATGGCACTGCCCTTGGTCGCCGCAACTGCCCAGTCAGGACGGGCCAATGCGGGCAACTCTCCCTCCAGCCCCATGGCTGCGCGGATCACCCCCTCCTTGAACGGCGTCAGCAGGTTGGCCGCGCGCAGTCCCACGCCCCGCACCAGCTTCTTGAGCGGGTTGGCCCCGCTGAACAGCCGCTTGAGCCCCTCCATCGCAGCGAGCATGCGAGCCGCTTCGCTCTTGCGCCAGCGCTCGTAGCTGCGCAGGTTGGCGAGCAGGCCGATATCCTCACCCGCGGCATGATTTTGCAAGATCTGCTCCGCCAGCGCGGCAGCATCCAGCAGGCCAAGGTTGACCCCCTGCCCCGCCAGCGGGTGGATGGTGTGGGCGGCATCTCCCACCAGCACCAGCCGCTCGCGGGCAAAGTCGCGAGCATAGCGGGCGGTAAGAGGAATCGCGCTGCGCGGCCCCTCCACCTTGCACAGACCGAGCCGTGCATCGAAGGCGGCGGTAAGCTGGCGATTGAACTGCTCGTCATCGCAGGCGCAGAGCGCCTCGGCGCGGGCCGCAGGCAGCGACCAGACGATGGAGCAGAGGTTATCTTGCCACAGCGGCAAAAAGGCGAGCGGGCCATCCGGGGTGAAGATCTGGCGTGCCACCGCCTCGTGGGGCTCGGCACAGCGCACCGTTGCCACCAGGGCGTGGTGGCCATAATCCCAGCTGGTGAGCGGGATATCGGCCTGACGGCGCACCCAGGAGTGGGCGCCATCGGCAGCCACCACCAGTTTGGCCGAGATGGCCTGACCATCTTCAAGGAGCAACAAGGCGCCCGCCGGGCCGCTCTGCAGGCTCTTGGCTCTGGCGGGGGTCAGCAACTGGATATTGCTGGCACCTTTAATCGCCTCAAGCAGCGCCAGCTGGATCACCCGATTCTCGACGATATGGCCGAGGTTGGCCTGACGCAGGCTGGCGGCATCGAAGTCGATATGGCCGAAACTGTCCTGCTCCCACACCGCCATCTTGTCATAGGCCTGCAGGCGGCGCGCTTCAATGCCGTCCCAGGCGCCAACATGGCGCAGGATCTGCTGGCTGGCCAGACTCAGGGCGCTGACCCGGTTATCGGCCACCTCCCCCAGCTGCGGGTCGGGCAGTTGTCCCTCCACCACCAGCACCTTGAGGGCGCTATGTTTCAAGGCCGCAGCGAGCCCCAGCCCCACCATGCCGCCACCGACAATCACCACATCCACATTTTGCATCTGCATCATCTCATCCTTTCAGGGCTGACCGGCTGGCCAGCGAGGGGACGCCCGCAGGCATCACCTCTTTATTCAATAGGTTTTGCTCAACGAATGGCGGTCACCATCTTCCGGTCAACAGGTTCCACTCAACAAGTGCTGGCTAGTTGCCGCACACATCGGCGACAAAGCCCAGGGTGCGCGAGGCAAGCGGCGCCTTGAGGCACGGGAATCGCCCCATCAGGGTGAGCGCCAGATTACGCCCCGCCACCAGCGGATCGTGACCATTGGAGAAGAGCTGGGCCAGCGAAGAGGTGAGCCAGACGGTCTGCTCCTGATCGCGCTGACGCTGCTGCCAGTAGCCACTCAGTACCTTGAAGCTGCCGATATCCTCCCCCTCTGCCAACGCCTTGGCTACGGCGCCGGTAAGCAGGTCGAGATCCCGCATCCCGAGGTTGAAGCCCTGTCCGGCAATCGGGTGCAGGGCGTGGGCGGCATTACCCACCAGCACGGTGCGCTGGGCCAGCGGGTAGTCGCAGGCGGTCAGAATGAGCGGATAGACGTTACGCACGCCGCATCGCTCGAAGCGACCGAGCCGCCAGCCAAAGGCCTGCTGCAGACGGGCAAGAAATGCCACCTCATCGAGGGCCATCAGCTCATCCACCTCATGCTGCCCGACGCTCCACACCAGTGAGGAGAGCCCCTCCTGCATCGGCAGCAGGGCCAGCGGCCCCCCTTCGGTAAAACGCTCGAAGGCGCGTCCCTCAGGGTCTTGCGCCGTTTTGACCGTGGCGATGATGGCGTGCTGCTCAAAGTCGTGGCGGGTCACCGGCAACTTGAAGTGCTGACGCACAAAGGAGTTGCCGCCGTCTGCCGCCACCAGCAGGCGGGTCTCAATCTGTTCACCGCTCTCGAGGGTGAGGGTCACCTTCTCCTCATCGGGCGCAATCTCGCTCACCCGGGCCGGACAACAGACCCGGATATTGGGAGAGGCCGCCATCGCCCGTTGCAGCTCCTTGCCAGCGGATGCAAGCTCGATCACCTGGCCCAGCGCGGGCAGACCGTATTCGGCAGCCGACAGGCGAGCCTGACCGAAGTGGCCCCGATCCGAGACATGGATCTGGGTAATGGGGGCGCAATGGGGGGCAAACAGCGGCCAGAGTCCGCGTCGCAACAGCGCATCACAGGTACCGGCCGAGAGCGCAATGGCGCGGGCGTCGAACCCTGAATGGGTGTGCTGTTCGGGGACGCTTGCCTCCAGCAGCAGGATCTCGAGGGGGGAGCCATCGGATCGAAGCTGGGCTGCCAGCGAGAGGGCCAGCACGGCGCCGCTCATTCCACCGCCGACCAGGGTGACATCGACCTGTCGCACATCAGATTGAGACATAAGCAGAGAGGAAGAAGTGAAAAAGGTGGCCTCATGCTATCACAAAGCCGCTGGCCGAATGCGAGGTCACCGGCAAAAAACTGGTTGCACCTCACAGGGTTAGCCACCACAAGGGAATAAAAAAGAGCGCAATCAGGCGCTCTTGCAGATTCAGTAAGGGTCTCGTTGACCCGCACCTCAATGAAGGGTCGGCGGTGCACTCGGGGTATCGGGGCGCTTGCCAAACTCTTCGAAGGCCATCATGACCCCCAGTTTGACGTGTTCGTAGAGCACTAGGAAGGAAGCTTCATTCTCGTCATCTTCCTGATCGAACTCGGCAGAGACCTGAGTGATGCTGGCGATATCCTGGATCATCTCCTGCAGCTCTTCCGACGCGCGGGAGAGCTCCTGCTGCACCACGCCAAAACCGGCCAGAAACGCCTGTGACCAGTCCACCAGCGAATCGATACGCTCGTCGAGGGGAGCATCATCGCTTGGCAGCAGCAGCTCGACCCCCTTCTGGGCCATCAGGCTCTCGACCACATTGTGATAAAGATCGGTCATCACCTGGCGCACCGGGGCCGGCAGGCCGAAACCGTCGTTCACCAGATCGTTGAAATGGGGGACCCAGCTCTTCTCATCCAGTGCCACACCACCACACACCAGACCGCAGATCACACCATGGGCCTCGACTGCACTGGCCATCAGCTCATGCTGCTCCATGATGTCGGCCACAGCCGCATATTTAAGGGGGTTTGTTTTGCTCATAGAGGATCCGCTCAAAGTTCAGGCAAATTTGCAGAATTAATGGTCAGGATCCTAGCATTCTCCCTCTTGCAGAGCCAGCAAGGCCTTGAAACTTATGCATCTGCGCTATATAGTCCCGCCCAGTTGTCCACGTGGATAAAGGCGGAAATCAGCTCCGCCGTATTGAGGAAGGCATGAGCACAGAGGCCGTAGAAATCGTCATTTTGGGACGTCCCTACAAGGTATCCTGTCCCTTGGGACAGCAGGATGCCCTGCGCCAGGCCGCCGAGCAGCTGACCGACAAGTTGATCGACCTGCGTCAACGTTCCAAAGTCTCCAGCAACGAGCAATTGGCTATCATGGCGGCGCTCAATTTCTGTCATGAGCTCTGCCTTGAAAAAGAGAAGAACCACCAATACTCTGAGACCATGGACAAGCGGATCAAGATGCTGCAGCGCACCATCGAAGCGGCCCTGATCGAGCACGGACAATATGGTGATTCCAGCGAAGAGGGGCAGCAGCCCTAATCGCAAACCGTTTTAAAATTCCCTGGGATGTTTGTCAGCCGGTTCAAGTCCCCGAGCCGATATTCATACCAAACAGGGGATCTGCCTTCTGGCTATTGCGCATGCTCGGCACGACCGAGAAGCCTGCGGTCAGATCCGATCCCCGCCTTGAACCGACGGTTCAAGGGCCCAAACCGGCAACGGCATCTCGGGGTACCAACAGCAAAAGCCCGTCACCAGCGTGACGGGCTTTTTCTTTGCCTGATGATCAACGCCCCCTACCCCTTTCAGAGCTGAAAAAATGCCCCGGATGAAAAGCTCACCCGGGGCATCACCGCATTCACAGTGCATGCTGTGTTAGCGCAGCCAGTCGCGTTAGCGCTTCTATTTGAGCAGCAACAAGTTCTCCTGCTGGCGGGAGGCCGTCACCAGCACCGGGATGGACTTGGAGGTGGGGGTAAACGACCCGGCCCCGATACTGTCGATGGGCACCAGCGGGTTGGTCTCCGGATAGTAGGCCGCGATGTTGCCACGCGGGATCTCGTAGATCACCACGTTGAATCCGGTAACAATGCGCTCGCGCCCATCGTTGCAGATGGCCGCCATGTCGACCCGATCCCCTTCGGCAAAGCCAAGCTGGCGAGCATCCGCCTCGTTCATGAACACCACGTTGCGCTGGCCCTTGATGCCGCGATAGCGGTCATCCATGCCGTAGATGGTGGTGTTGTACTGATCGTGGGAGCGCAGGCTCTGCAGCAGCAACACCGGCTGGTCGTTCATCTGTTCGGCATGGCGGGTACACTCCGGCAGCACTGATTGCGGCAGGGTGCTGGCACGAAACTCAGCGCAGCCACTGGCGGTATTCCAGGTCAGCAGCGCCGCGGAGTTATCGAGATGAAAACCGCACGGCTGCTGGATGCGGGCATTGAAATCGGCAAAGCCGGCGATGGTCTGCTCGATGAGATCACGGATACGGGCATAGTCATCGCGCAGGGCCAGCCAGTCGACCCGCTCACTGCCCACAGTGGCATGAGCCATCCGCGCAACTATGTCGGTCTCAGAGAGGCAGAGCGGCGACACAGGCTCGGCTGCGCCGGTCGAGGCGTGCACCATGCTGAAGGTGTCCTCCACCGTGATCTTCTGGTTGCCGCTGCGCTGGATATCGAGCTCGGTACGGCCGAGGCAGGGCAGGATCAGCGCAGCCTTACCCACCTGCAGATGGCTGCGGTTGAGCTTGGTGCTGATCTGCACGTTGAGCTCGGCCTTTTTTATCGCCCCGTAGGTGAAGTCGGTATCGGGCGCCGCTGCCGCCAGGTTGCCGCCCAGGCAGATAAGCACCTTGCTCTTGCCCTCGTCCAGCGCCTTGAGCGCTTCGTAAACATTGTGACCGCGGGCCCGCGGCAGGCTCACCTGCAGGTGACGCTCGAGCCGCTCGATAAAGGCGGCGGTGGGCTTTTCGTTGATACCCATGGTACGGTTGCCCTGCACGTTGCTGTGACCCCGAACCGGACAGAGCCCCGCACCCGGCTTGCCAATCTGGCCACGCATCAGGTGCAGGTTGACGATTTCGCGAATGGTATCAACCGAGTGCAGGTGCTGGGTCACCCCCATGGCCCAGCAACTGATAATGCGCTGGCTGGCGGCAAAGACCCGGGCAGCCTGCACGATGTCGGCGCGGGTCAGGCCGGATTGCTGCTCGATCATGGCCCAGTCGGTGGCACGCACCTGCGCCTCGTACTCGGCAAAGTGGCGGGTGTGGCGGGCGATAAAGTCGCGATCCACCGCCTCCGGCGCCTCTTCCAGGATGTACTTGGCCATGCCGCGGATGGCGGCCATGTCGCCACCCAGTTTCGGCGTCAGGTATTGGTGGCTGATGGTGGTGGCAGCCGGAGTCAGCAGCTCCAGCGGGCTCTGCGGGCTGGCGAAGCGCTCCAGCGCCACCTCTTTCAAGTTGTTGAAGCTGACGATCTTGCAGCCGCCGCGCGCCGCCTGGCGCAGGGCATTCATCATGCGCGGGTGGTTGGTACCCGGATTCTGTCCATAGACGAACACCGCATCGGCCTGGTCAAAGTCATCCAGCACCACAGTCCCCTTGCCGATGCCGACCGACTGGATCAGCGCCACCCCGCTCGCCTCGTGGCACATGTTGGAGCAGTCGGGGAAGTTGTTGGTACCAAACAGGCGGCCAAACAGCTGATAAAGATAAGAGGCCTCGTTGCTGGCACGCCCCGAAGTGTAGAACTCCACCTCATCCGGGCTGGCAAGCCCCTTGAGGGTGTCGGCAATCAGGGCAAAGGCGTCGTCCCAGTTTATCGGCTCGTAGTGATCGGTCGCCGGGTTGTAGCGCATCGGCTCGGTCAGCCGCCCCTGATACTCGAGCCAGTAGTCGCTCTGGCTGGCCAGCTGGCGCACCGAGTGGGCGGCGAAAAACTCGGCCCCTACCGTCTTGCCGGTAGACTCCCATGCCACCGCCTTGGCGCCGTTCTCACAGAACTGGAAGGTGCCGTGGTCGTTGTCACCCCAGGCACAACCCGGGCAGTCGAAGCCGTCGGTCTGGTTGACCCGCAGCAGGTTCTTGATGTTCTGACGGGTCTTCTGGCTGCGCAGCACCTGTTTCATGGTGGATTGCAGGGACGAAAAACCGCCGGCTTTGGCGGGCTTTTCAATATGACTCATGGCACTCTCCGATGGGATCCGCCGGGCGATAGCTCGAATAGCTGACCGGGGCATCAAACTTGGGAATATGAACGACGTTGAGGTTGTATTTGAGGGCCAGCCTGATCGCCAACTGGCTGGGCGATGCCAGGCAGATAAGATGACGGGCACCGAAACGGGCGGCTTTTTGCACCAGCTCGCTGCCGCAGCGGCTGGTCACCACCAGGGTGTCGCACACACTTTGCTGACGCAGCAGCAGGCCGATCAGCTTGTCGAGGGCATTGTGGCGCCCGATATCTTCCCGGCAGTGCAGGATCCGCCCCTCGGCATCCAGCGCCAGCGCCGCATGCAGGGCGCCGTGTTGCTGCCCCTTGAGCTGCCACTGGGCGATATGCGGACGCAGCCCCGCCAGCAAGGCCCCATCCAGCGGTGGCGTCAGAGGTAACACCGACAGTGCGGGCAACGCCTGTTCCACCGCCGCTACGCCGCAGATGCCGCAACCGGTCACCCCGGTCAGCCGGCGCTTGTGCTCGGTCAGGGCGGCCAGAGAGCGGTTGGCGATGGTCACATCCAGCACAATACCCTGTTCGGCTGGCGCGATCTCAATGTCGTGGACTTCGTGGTTATGCCGGATGATCCCCTCACCAAACAGAAAGCCGACGGCAAAGTCGTCGAGATCGTCCGGGGTCGCCATCATCACCGCATGGTTGATGCCATTGATGTTGATGGCGACGGCTACCTCTTCCACCAGATGATCCAGTGACGGCAAGTTGGCGGGGGTTGCGACGGGAGAATGGGCAGGCATGCAGGTTGGCCTAAAAATGCAAACTGCATTCAAGTTTAGAGATGCGACTGACGCAAAACCAATGAAATAAATCTATATCCTGATAGAGTTGTTCTATTGAAGATGTTTTTTCAATTGATTAATTCTTCAATAGCCGGTTCCACTGCCTCCACTACAACCAGATGAACATCAAGCAACTTCACTACTTTCACGAGCTGGCCAAACATCGGCATTTTGCCAAAGCGGCCAAAGCCTGCCACATCACCCAACCCACCCTCTCGGCCAGCATTACCGCGCTGGAAAAGAGTGTCGGCACCGATCTGGTGGTACGCACCAGCCAGTTTGTCGCCCTGACCGAGGCCGGCGAGCTGGTGCGCCAATATGCCGAACGGATGTTGCTGGAACAGGAGGCGCTCAAGCAGGAGCTGGCGCTGTTCCAGGGCGAACTCTCCGGCACCCTGCGCATCGGCATCGTGCCCCAGTCCAATCTCGACATCATGCCGTTTATCGCCCGCTGCAAGCAGCGCTATCCCGATATCGTCATTCGCCTGTCGGTGCTCAGCAACGAAGCCCTGCTATCACAGCTGGAGCTGCATCAGTGCGATATCGGACTGGGATTTGATGAGCCCGCCGGCGGAGCTGGCCGGCGCGCCTTTCATGTCTACCCGCAAGGCGCCAACCAGATGGCGGTGCTGATGAACCGTGACGAAGCGGATCTGTACCTGCACAGCGGCGACATTGCGCTTGCTGAACTGCAGCAACAGCCGTTGGTGCTGCCCAGCCGCACCATGCAATTTCGCCAATATCTGGATCGCGCCGCCGAGCAGGGTGGGCTCTCGCTCAACGTGGTACTGGAGACCGACTCGCTGTTCCATCTGGTCAGCGCCGTACGCCACCGGCTGGGCTGGGCCATCGTCAGCGCAGGCCTTGCCCGCTCTGCCAGCAAGCTCTCGGATCTCGTTTGCCTGCCACTCGCTCCGCTGAAGAATATCGGCCATACCGCCTTTCTGACCCGCCAGCAGAGCATCACTCCCGCCATGCGTGCCTTTCTTGAACTGGTAGCAGAAGGTGAACCGGCAAACGCGCCTTGACGCAGGCCGAGCAGTAGACTGCATCCGGTTCTGGCAAAGAAAAAGCCCGCCAGAAGGCGGGCTTTCAGAGAGCAAGCGCGGGCATCAAATCGCCATCTGCTCGTGCGGCGAGCCGTGGTGGCGCAGCCAGACAAAACTCAGCGCCACGATCAGCACCATCAGGGTCATGATGGCCCCCAGAGTCACCTGACCGGTCATCGGGAAACCGGCCGCCAGCAGGGTCACCACACCGGCTCCCAGATTCTGCATCCCGCCGAGAATGGCACCCGCGGTGCCGGCCTGACCCGGGAAGGGCTCGATGGCACAGGAAGTGGCGGTCGGGTAGAGAATGCCACTACCGATGAAGTAGACGGCCGCACCACCGACCAGCGAGGCGGCACTCACCACCCCGAACAACCCCGGCACCAGAATGATGAGAGAACCGAGCGCCAGAAAGGCGATGCCAAGACGCATCAGTTTGCCCTGAGTCAAACGGAAGCTCAGCTTGGCAGAGAGCCAGGCACCGAACAGATAGCCGGGCAGCGGCAGCACGAACAGCACGCTCACGGTACGGGCGCTCAGTTTCAGCACATCGCCGAGCAGCACACCGGCTGCTGCCTCGAATACCGCCAATCCGGCAAAGGTCGCCATCAGGCAGAGCAGGTTGCCCTGAAACTTGGGGTTGCCCAGCACATGGCGATAGGCAGCACCGACGCGCAGCGGCTGACGGGCAGCAGCAGGCAGCGTCTCACCAAACCAGGCCATGATCGCCAGAGTGGCTACGGCACCAAAACCGAACAAGAACCAGTAACCGGCGCGCCAGTTGAACAGCTCGGTCAGCCAGCCACCCAGCACCGGTGCCAGCAGCGGGGAGAAGATCACCCCCATGCTCACCAGACTGTTGGCGCGGTTGAGTTCGGCGCCGTTGTAGCGATCGCGCATCACGGTACGGCTCATGGCGCCACCGGCCCCGGTACCCAATCCTTGAATAAAGCTGCCCACCAGCAAGGCGGCAAAATGGGGGATGACCTGAATGATCAGGGTGCCCACCAGAAACACCATCATGCCGACGATCAGCACCGGACGACGACCGATGCGATCCGACAGCGGCCCGTAGACAAACTGGGAGAGGCCATAGGGGATCAGGTAACAGGCCATCACCGCCTGCAACTGGCCCGAGGCCACATTGAAGTCCCCCGCCATCATGGGAATGGAGGGGACATAGAGGGTCTGGGTCATCTGGCCCACAGCAACCATCAGAATGGTCAGTAAAAACAACGGATAAAAACTGTGCCGATCCATATCAGTCCCAAAAAATCGAAAAAATGCTGCCGCCCTCTGGCACAAAATGGCCCAGAGGAATCTGATCACAGAGGCTGTGATGCAATCAAAAACAGTGTTGGAAACAGTAGGCGGGGAGCCCGCCAGACCACCGCACAGGACGCTTGGTGGTATGGGGGCATCATAGTGATTCAGCTCACAAAAAACGAACGAATCTTTATAATCGGCTTGCCTTAGTTTTTCTAATATTACGGGGCGGCACGCCCCGTCTGTGGTTCAAAATCAACGTGTTACCATCTGTTGCGCCTGTTTGATCAGCTCATCCGGCTGCTCTTTGCGCGGCGGTATGGTGATCCCCTTCTGGCAGGCAGGCTTCTCGGCCATCCGATCCATCCAGGCTTGCAGATGGGGTAACCCCTCGATGGAGATGCCGCTCCAGTCATAAATCCGCACCCAGGGCCAGGTGGCGATATCGGCAATGCTGTACTCGTCCGCCAGATATTCGTGATGAGCCAGATGGCTATCGAGCACCTCGAACAGGCGGCGCCCCTCCTTCTGGTAGCGTTCGATGGCGGCGGGGATCTTCTCGGGGAAATAGCGATAGAAGACGTTGGCCTGCCCCATCATGGGCCCTACCCCGCCCATCTGGAACATCAACCACTGAATGGCCTGAGAGCGGCGTTTGGGATCGGCCGGCAACAATTTGCCCGCCTTCTCAGCCAGATAGATAAGGATAGCGCCCGACTCGAACACGGCGAAATCGTCGTTATCCCGATCGACGATGGCCGGAATACGGCCGTTGGGGTTGATGGCGAGAAACTCGGGCTTCTTCTGATCCAGTGCCGACAAATCGAGGGGAATGACCCGATAGGGTAATCCCAGCTCTTCCAGTGCAATGGCCACCTTGAAGCCATTGGGGGTTGCGGCGGTATAAAAGTCGATCATCCTTCACTCCTTGCTGATGTAGTCACACTCAAGAGAGAGCATCCTGATGCCCCCTCTTTCACCAAACATGGTTTTACCATAAAGAGTGCGGCGCGCTATCTGTCTGTGATGACAGATAGCGCGCCGCTTGCATAACTTGCCGGGGAAATCAGTTCAAGACGACGGCCGACTTGCGCTGACGCAGCAGGATAAGACGAGAGAGCAGCGGGAAGTAGGATTCCAGCTTGCGCAGCAGCACCCGGCTACATGAGGGATCTGCCAGCTCTGACTCCTCCAGCACGATGCCGTTGGAGACAAAGTAGAAACGGGGGTCGCGCACATCGGGACCGCAGATGGTGAGATCCTTGTCCCCCTTGCGGATCAACAGCGGCAGTACCGGCAATCCGATGGCATCGTCTTCGCCACGGATAAACCCGGCATCCTGCCAGGGGGTATCACCATCGATCAGCAGGATCGCCGCCTCGGCCTTGGCCGGTTGCCACTCGGTCAGTGGCGTCACGCTGATGTGCGCAAAATGGTCACCATACTCGGGTGATGACCGCAAAATGGCCAGCAGACCTTCACTGGCGCCAGACACGTTTTGACTCACTAATGACAAATTCATGGCTCATATCCCTATGCTCATGACAGCCTGTATCCGGCTGCCGGGATAAGACTAGCGCAGATCTGGTCTATATTGGAGCCGTCAGATCTGGCAGTCACAATCAATTGGTCGTAGGGTGATAACAGTTGCCATCGCACAAAATACTGGTACTATACCGCGTCCTTTTGTCCCCCGTTCTTTAACATCCAGTGGTGAACCTATGCATCCGATGCTGAATATCGCCGTGCGCGCTGCGCGCAACGCCGGTCAAGTTGTAGTAAAAGCCTTCTCCCAGCCCGAGAATATTGAGGCTATCCAAAAAGGCAGCAATGACTTCGTGACCAACGTTGACCGTGAAGCTGAAGCGGCCATCATTCACACCATCAAAAAATCTTACCCGGAGCACAGCATTGTTGCTGAAGAGTCTGGTGAGATTGCCGGTACCAATCCGGACTACCAATGGATCATTGACCCGCTGGATGGCACGACCAACCTTGTCAAAGGCATTCCGCACTTTGCCGTATCCATCGCCCTGCGTGTGAAAGGCAAAACAGAACAAGCCGTTGTTTACGATCCGATCCGTGACGAACTGTTTACTGCTACCCGTGGTAGCGGCGCCCAGCTGAACGGCTACCGTATCCGTGTCGGCAAAGCCAAAGAGCTGGCTGGCACCGTACTGGCCACCGGTTTCCCCTACAAGCAGAAGCACCACATCGAGCCGTACCTGAAGATGTTCCAGAGCATGTTCATCGAGTGTGCTGACATCCGTCGCTCCGGCTCTGCTGCACTGGATCTGGCCTACGTGGCTGCCGGTCGCGTCGACGGTTTCTGGGAAATTGGCCTGAAACCCTGGGACACCGCTGCTGGTGAACTGCTGGCCAAAGAAGCTGGCGCCATCGTCACCGACTTCGTCGGTGGTCATAACTACGAAAACTCAGGCAATATCGTGGTTGCCAACCCGCGTGTGTTGAAAGAGATGCTCGGCAAAATCCGTGAAGAGCTGCCGGAGTCCCTGGCCAAATAAGCCAGCTCCCCAGCATTCACCAAGACAAAAAAACCGGCGCAAGCCGGTTTTTTTGTCTCTGTTATCCGAACACCAAGGCAGACATCTACAGCTGATTTAAAAGAGTTAGCGATGCATCCCCACTTGCCACTCAACATCCACCTCAGTCATTTGCAGACCCCCTCTTGCCCCCGCCTTTGGCTTCCGATAAGAGTTCCCATGTGGTTGCTTGGATAAACTATTTCCAGATTTTCAGATAGTGGCAATCGCCTTGCAGGCATGGACAAGGGGCGGCCAAGTGGATGTAATGCCATTATCCGCTTTGCTCACCTTGAGGCCATGCCATGGACCATCTCTCTGCCCTTCCCCCGTTATCCTGGTCGCAGCAACTGCGCAGCCAGATGCAAAGCCGGCCACTCACTGCTCTCGGTCTCTTTATCGCGCTGGCTGCCGTCTTGTTGCTGCTGTTGCAGAGTCTCATCATGCTCGCTACCGGCGAGGTGACCAGCGGCGTGCGCTACGGCCTCATCGGTGGTGCCGCCGGGTTTGCCGCCACCGCCATCGGCGCCCTGCCCGCCCTGTTTCTGCGCTCGGTACCGCAAAAGGTTGAGGACACCATGCTGGGCTTTGCCGCCGGTATGATGCTGGCGGCCAGTGCCTTCTCCCTGCTGCTGCCGGGGCTGGAGGCCGCCGAGGGGATTACCGGCAACGGCTTTAGCGCCGCCGCCGTGGTGGTGGTCGGCATGACCCTCGGGGTGCTGTTGATGCTGGGGCTGGATCAGTTCACCCCGCACGAACATGACAAAACCGGCCCCTGCGGCCCCGGCCACGAGAGCTGCTCCCGGGTCTGGCTGTTCGTCTTTGCCATCGCCCTGCACAACCTGCCGGAGGGGATGGCCATCGGGGTCAGCTTCTCGCAGGGGGATATGTCGGTGGGACTGCCGCTCACCACCGCTATCGCACTGCAGGATATTCCCGAAGGACTGGCGGTGGCACTGGCCATGTGCGCCGCCGGTTTTCGCCCCTCGGTGGCGGTGCTGGTTGCTATCGCCAGTGGCCTGCTCGAACCGGTTGGAGCCCTGCTCGGGGTCGGGCTCTCCAGCGGCCTTGCCATCGCCTACCCCATCGGACTTGGGCTCGCCGCCGGCGCCATGTTGTTTGTGGTCTCGCACGAGGTGATCCCGGAGACCCACCGCAACGGTCACCAGACCTATGCCACCCTCGGTCTGATGGCAGGCTTTGCCCTGATGATGACGCTCGATACCGCGCTCGGCTAAAGGCTCTCTCCTCTCTCATCCATGCTTTTGTCACCTGCGGCGCTCCCATATTGAGCGCCGCACTTCATCTCTCCTTTCGCTTGCGCCTCTCGGCGCCGACGCCATCTTTTGTTATGATCTACAGCAACTTAAATTCAGCCACACGGCTATCAAGACGAGGTCAGCAATGAAAGTAGGTATTATCGGCGCCATGGAGCAAGAAGTAGCCCTGCTGCGCAGCCAGATGAGCAACCCCACCACCCTGCAACTGGGCGGCTGCGAGTTCTATCAAGGGATGCTGGCAGGCAAAGAGGTGATCCTGACCCGCTCCGGTATCGGTAAGGTCGCCGCCAGCGTGGCCACCAGCCTGCTGCTGGAAAAATTCGCCCCCGACTGCGTCATCAATACCGGCTCTGCGGGCGGCTTTGCCCAGGACCTGCACATCGGTGATGTGGTGATCGCCAGCGAGATGCGTTTTCACGATGTCGACGTGACCGCCTTTGGTTACGAGATGGGCCAGATGGCGCAGCAACCCGCCGCCTTCCCCTGCGACGAGAAGCTCATCGCGGTCGCTCAGGATTGCATCGCCGAGCAGGGCAAACACCAGACCAAGGTCGGCCTTATCTGCACCGGCGATCAGTTCATGTGCAAACCGGACGCCATCGCCAAGGCTCGCGCCGACTTCCCGCAGATGCTGGCGGTCGAGATGGAAGGTGCCGCCATCGGTCAGGTGTGCCACATGTTCAACGTGCCCTATCTGGTGGTGCGCGCCATGTCCGATATCGCTGGCAAGGAACAGGTTGAATCCTTCGATGCCTTCATCGAAGTGGCCGGCAAGCACTCCGCCGAAGTGATTATCAAGATGCTCGGCAAACTGTGAGCGAGACCGGCTCGCTTGATTTGATGGCCGACGCCCTCCTCTCGACGACGGCGGCCATTCTGGTGGGGGCAGCCCTGCTGGAGGCGGTGATCCCGTGGCCATCCCATCTGCGTCTTTCGGCCGTCACGCCCCTGCTGACCCGGCTGGGGCACAAGGTACACAGACCCGATGGCACGCCACGCCAGCAGCTACAAGCAGGTATGCTGGCGATGCTGGTGGTCTGGGTACCCTGCGCCGCCGGGCTCTGGTCATTACGCAATCTGGCCCTGAGCGAGCCGATCTTCGACCTGCTGTTCCTGCTGCTGATGCTCGAATCCCGCCCGCTGCGCGAACTCGCCCATGCCACCCGCTCGCTCGCCACCCAGGAGACCCTGCCGCTGGCACGATTGCAGTCCGCCCCCTGGCTCAAACGGGAGACAGGCAAACTCTCGGCCATGGGGCTCGCCAAAGCGGTGACGGAGAGCAGCGCCCTGCGTCTGGTCGGCCAATGGGCTGGCCCGCTGCTGGGATATGCCCTGGCTGGCGTACAGGGCGCCCTGCTCTGGCGGCTGGTACAGCTGATGAATCAGAGCTGGAGTCGCAAAGACCCCGCCTTCGACCACTTTGGTCACGCCGCCAGTGTCCTCTATCAGGTGCTCAATGCCTCCGTCATTTTGCTGCTGGGGCTGCCACTGCTGGCAAGCCGTCTCAAACAGGCAGCACAGCTGCTGCGCAGTGGCGCGCTCTGGCCCTATCCCGCCATGGGGATGCTGCTCACTCTGCTGGTAGACAAGTGCCGGATCCGACTTGGTGGCCCTCGCTACTATCAGGGGGCTCTCCAGCGTTGGCCCGTCATCGGCACTGGTGCTGATCCAGATAGCGAGACACCGCGCAAGGTGCTCAACATTCTGCAAGGGTGCGGCTGGGGCTGGTTGATACTGGCGCTGGTTGTCACGGTAGCGGGGTTATTTCATGGGTAGAGTGTTGCGCTTGGCTGTCTGGCTGCCCTGCGTGCTGCTTGCCTGGTTGCCCGGTGCCCTGCTTGCCGCCACACCGACCCGGGTGGTGAGCGTTGTTCCTCACCTGACCGAACTGCTTTATGACATCGGTGCCGGCGACAAACTGGTGGCCATTGACGATGCATCCGACTACCCAGCCGAGGTCAAAACCAAGCCAAAGGTAGCGAATTATCGCAGCATCAATGTCGAGGCAGTGCTGGCGCAAAAGCCGGACTTGATCCTCGGCTGGCGCTCGGCCCAGTCTCGCATGCTGGCCCCGCTGGAACAGCTCGGGATCCCGATCTTCTACTCGGAGCCTACCGATTTTGCATCGCTGGCCACCGAGATGCGGGCGCTGGGCAAATTGCTGGGTGTGGAAAAGAGTGCTAACGAGGCCGCCGAGCGCTATCTGGCGCGCCTGCATGAGCTACAACAGCGCTATGGCCAACCAACCGGCGTCAAGGTGTTCTACCAGCTCTGGTACCCTCCGCTCACCAGCGTCAGTGGCAATGCCTGGCCTGCTCAGGCCATCGAATTCTGCGGCGGGATCAACGTCATGGCGAATGCCAAGACCCCCTACCCTCAAGTGGACATGGAACAGGTGATCAGAGCGAACCCCGCGCTGATCCTGGCAGGGAGTCAAGATCCTGACGCCCTGCGTCACTGGCAGAAGTGGCCCAATCTCAATGCGGTGCAGCATCAACGACTCGATTTAATCAACTCGGATGAACTGCACCGCTTCACCCCAAGAGCCCTCAAGGGGGTTGAAGAGGTTTGCCAAGCTATTCAGCTAAGCACGCAGAGCTCCAGCACATCTTGATAAAGCTCTACTAATGCGAGCCAATCCGAGGTGGTCTGGTGCGCCCAAATCTTTAAAACTGTTTTTGTGAATGGATCACACTCTTTGCCAAAAAAGCTGGTACTTTATTTGCTAGCATATGATTCATCTACTGTTTTTATGACGAGATGCCCACAATGTTCAACGATAAAACGCTACTGATCACAGGTGGCACCGGCTCGTTTGGCCAACGATTGGTCAAGACAGTACTGGAACGTTATAAGCCGAAACGGCTCATCATCTATTCTCGTGACGAACTGAAACAGTTCGAGATGCAGCAGGAGTTTAACGACCCCTGCATGCGCTATTTTATCGGTGATGTCCGAGACGCCAACCGGCTCACCATGGCAATGCGTGGCGTCGATTACGTGGTTCATGCAGCAGCACTGAAACAGGTTCCAGCCGCTGAATACAACCCCATGGAGTGTATTAAGACCAATATCCATGGTGCTGAGAACGTCATCCAGGCCGCTTTGCTCAATCAAGTCAAAAAAGTTATTGCCCTCTCCACTGACAAAGCTGCCAATCCAATCAATCTCTACGGTGCCACCAAACTGGCATCAGACAAGCTCTTCGTGGCAGCAAACAATATCGCGGGGCAGGATCCCACCCGTTTTGCAGTGGTTCGTTACGGTAACGTGGTGGGTTCTCGCGGCTCTGTCGTCCCCTTCTTCCAGAAGCTGATTGACCAGGGTGCAGATGCGTTGCCCATCACCCATGAGGAGATGACGCGTTTCTGGATCACCTTGCAGCAAGGGGTGGATTTCGTGCTGGACAATTTTGGCCGCATGAAAGGAGGAGAGATTTTTGTTCCAAAATTGCCATCGGTCCGTATTACCGAGCTCGCCAGCGCCATGGCCCCTCACCTGCCACACAAGATCATCGGTATTCGTCCGGGAGAGAAGCTCCATGAAGTGATGTGTCCTGCCGATGACTCTTATCACACCTTCGAGTTTGATGACTTCTTCGTGATTGGCCCAACCATCAACTTCAATAATCGCAACAACGATTTCTCCAAAACAGCGGCGGGCGAAAAAGGAAAAATGGTAGAACAGGGCTTCGAATATAACTCTCGCAGCAACCCTCACTTTTTTACCATTGAACAGCTTTTGAAAATGAACCAAAAGGGGAGTGCTGAATGATCCCTTATGGCCGCCAATCCATCAGCCAGGCAGATATCGATGCTGTTGTGGATGTTCTCAAGTCCGACTTTCTGACCCAGGGGCCCGTTGTCCCCCGCTTTGAGCAAGCAGTAGCCGATTACTGTGGCGCTAAATTCGGGGTTGCGGTCAATTCAGGTACAGCAGCACTGCATATCGCCTGTCTGGCACTTGGCGTTGGCCCCGGCGACTGGGTCTGGACATCCCCCATCAGCTTTGTTGCATCCGCCAACTGTGCTCTCTACTGCGGTGCACAAGTCGACTTCGTCGATATTGAGCCAGATACCGGCAACATGTGCGCCTTGGAGCTGGAAAAGAAACTAATTGTTGCTAAAGCGGCGGGTAAGTTGCCCAAAGTCGTTATCCCGGTGCACTTTGCCGGCCTCCCCTGCGACATGCAGGAGATCCGCCGCCTGGGACAAGAGTATGGCTTTCGGATCATCGAAGATGCCTGCCACGCCTTGGGAGCTCGCTATCACGATGAACCAACCGGTAATGGTCGCTACAGCGATATAACCGTTTTCAGCTTCCACCCGGTGAAGATCATCACCACCGGTGAAGGGGGGATGGCCATGACCAACGACCCTGTGCTCGCCAAGACGATGCGCATGCTCCGCAGCCACGGCATCACCCGCGAACCGGAAGACTTCATCAATGAACCGGATGGCCCCTGGTACTACGAGCAGCAGATGCTCGGCTTCAACTACCGCATGACCGACATTCAGGCTGCACTGGGGGTGAGCCAGATGGTACGCTTGGAGGAATTTCTGACCAAGCGCCGCACCATTGCCGCACGTTATCAGGCCAAACTGCCTAGCCTGGGGCTTGAGATCCTAGCCAACCGAGAGGGGCGTCTCTCGGCATGGCATCTGTTTGTAATAAAGATACCCGCAGATGATCGAAAGGTTTTTTTTGAACAACTGCGTTCTGCAGGACTCGGAGTTAATGTGCACTACATGCCAATCTATTCTCAACCATTTCACCATATGGTAATCAAAAAACACCCAACATCCGAAATATTTTATCAACAAAGTATATCAATCCCTATCTATCCCGATTTGACCAAGCAACAGGAGAAGGTCATATACCATTTGAAAAATATCAAATCCAAATAAGTCGAATACCATCAAAAATATGAAAACTATATGTTGATTTCGAATTTTATAATAGGGTTAGTTATTTTAAATTCACGACGAAGCATATGATATATCTCATCGATTGACTTGGATGACAACGAAGCTATTAATACTTTTTGACTTGGATTATTTTTTAGCACATCAATATTTTCAACTTTATGACCTCTAAAAAATATATTTTTTTCTACAGACTGCCCATGAATTACACCATTCACATTAAACAATTTATTGTTCAAAAATGAGCCAAATAAGGCATCGGCAGTTTCACCCGTGCCATACACATATATATCCCCCCCCATCTGTTTCTCGTTGCTATCGTAATCAACAATGCTGAACAACTCGCCATACAGCCTGAGGAAATCAATAATCCCAATCGAATTATGGCCTATATAATCAATAGCAAGGGATGTACATTCATCACAAATGGTCATCTCTCTCTTTCGTTCTTGGATGTCGTTGAAATCCATCTTAAATAAATCACCAACGAGTCCCCTATCGCCACATGTTTTTTCCATCCCGCAACACATAAGTACATTGCAGCTTTCATCGATCGAAAGTCGTTCGAATTGTGGGCAAATATAATCGGTAGGTCTTTGTCGCTGCATCTTCCCCAGATGTTCTGTGAAAACTTCCGTCGAAATCACCTCAATTTGGTTAGGTTTCATAGCCTTTGTCAGAAAGTGGCGAAACATGTTGTAACCATTTAAATATGCAAGTGACGGAACGAAATTTATGCAAACTTCCTTTGCAAAATTTGCTGCCAAGCTTATTTCATGCAGATTAAACTTGTATATATGATAAGCAAGATTTATGGGGCCTGTATAGCGACTAGAACGAAGAGATAAAACCATATCAGAGATATTGTTTTTGATCCTGTCAAATTTGAAACCATGAATCCTATCGTATGAGTCCTGACTAAAGCCAGGCATTGAAAAGGTTATATTTTTTAGACGAGATATCTGTTCCTCATTAAATGATATACATATAGATGCATTAGTACTGAGGCTATAAAATAGCTCATTGCGATTTAAAATATCTATTATCATTTTTAGATCTTTGTGTAAGAATGGCTCCCCCCAGCTATATAGAATAACTTCACAGTCAGGAGCAATTATTTTTTTGCTCAGCATATGAGTGATGGCCCCAGAAAAGGTATCAATATCGATAAACTTTCCCTGCTTACGATGTTCAGAGCCAGATATTGAATCTTTACCACTCACACAATATCGACAGTGTGCATTACAAACCCCAGAAATGTCGAAATAAATTCTTTTATACATATAGCTCCTGTATTTTATATCTGATGTTGTAGTGTCGCTGATTATTTGAGTCGCTTCAAAAATCCACTTGGAGCTACAGTTATAAGCAGCTTATGGGCAATATTCTCGTCGATACAAAAATCAGAGCAGTTTTTCATAAACTCGAAAACAGCTGTTTTAGGATTATTACCTTTCCCCCACGGTCGGTCTGGAAACAGACTATCTGGCATATCTTCAATGATGGTATCAAATACAACACAGTAACTACCGACGCTGACCAATGATGCATACGCGTTTAACTCGGCAAGAACATGGTCATGCGTATGGTTGCTATCTAGACAAACGAGTACTCTGTTATATTTCCGTGCAAGCTCTCTGACTTCAGAAATCACCTTTTCATCCGTACTTGATCCTTGAATCATGTGAATCCTTGATGACATTGGATGTTTTTCAATCGCTTCTCGATTATGACTCCGAATATCAATATCAATTCCAATGACTTTCCGTTCTGATCGTTTAGCATCAAATTTTTCATCACGTTCAATGGCTTCGCACAAATCTAGTTGTGCCAGCATCGAAGCACTAAATATAAGTGATCCACCATGAGCAATGCCGGTCTCAATAATAAGATCTGGACGTATTTCCCAAATCAACTCCTGCATTGCCCATGCGTCATTCGGAAACTGTATAGCAGGCCTTCCCATCCATCGAAAGTTATATGACCATTTATGGGGGGCTATCTCCCTAATCCAGATCCTTGATAAAGCTTGTAGATCCATATCTGACGCGAGAGAGCGAATATTTGTCTCAACTTCTTCTTTGAATAGATCATTATGATTCATCAGCAAACTCCTGCCAAGGTATAGTTCCAGAATGGATAAATTTTTTCCCATGAGCCCCACAATTTGCAATCAGATCAAGAGCTGACACGTAAGGAGTAAAGTTTCCGAATAATTGGGGGTATGCTGCTTTCTGATAGTTCATATATTCAACAGAAATACCAGATGTTAAAAATTGCTCATGGTTTAAGTAATTTTTAGCACCGTGCCCAGTGACATATATATTTCCACCAAGTCTTTTAACAATTCCAAGTAATCTGTCAGTGCTATTGCCGGACACATTTAATTGGCTAGATTCATAAAAAATAGTGGATGGAACGAGTTCAAAGTACTCGGCCAATGCGATAGTCGAACGTCTTGATAGGTCATTTAATGTATTACAGGGTAAAGAGAAAACTCCATCTACAATATCCATAACATCTTGGCAATAGGGAGCAAATGAAAATGCCTCCTTGAGAAGGATTTTGTGTTGTCTTTGCCAATCTATTGAGTTGTCAATTTCTATTTCATTTATTTTTTCTTTCTGATGATGTTTTTTTAGAGGAACAGTCATCCAGACAATGCCTCTTGACGTTTTAATTTGTACACGGTTGAAAAAACCACGAGAAAACTGAACATCATCATAGTGTACAAAAATATCAGCTAGACGGATTTGCTCAAGCAATCCAACCCATGGGAAGTACATGGATTGTGATATGACAACTCGTTTGTTATCGACCATTACCGTATCCAATATATTTTCTCACTTTTCAAAAAGTCTTCGAAGGCATCTGCTAATTTTTTACTCCTGAGAGACTGGCTGTTCCATGAATGCGCGGGGTATGTGTTTAAGTTGTCTTTAGACTTGTATAAATAACTAACGCCATCCAGAAGTACTGACTCACACAAAACAAGAAATATATATAGCTTCTGCGCAAAAGAGAGCCGCTCTAATTGCTGTATATCATGCATATTGACTACAGAGCCAACCACTTGAGCCACGAGCTCGCCACCATCCGTACTTCCATCAACAAAGTGAGCTGTTGCGCCAACAAATCGGACCTTTTTTTCAAAGGCCCGCTGCAGAGAGTTAAATCCAGGAAACGCAGGCAACAAAGAAGGATGTATATTTATGCACGGTTTAAATGAATATATCGACGAGCTGATCAGCCTGGTAAAAAAAAGACAAACCCAGTCGACATTATTTTCAAAAAATAACCACTGGCTGGCTTTACATGAAAAGCCAACATTATCATTATCAATTATTCTAGTGTAAGAGACACCTAACTCGTCACAGGCTCTTTCTATCCCACATTCACGATCCGTAACCACATATGCAGATACTTCATAGCCACACGACTTTAGCAAGTTAATGCCTGTCGCGAATACAGAACCACCGCTTGAAGCAATAATACCAAGCCGCATCATACTGAACTTATCGCCGAATTATATTTCATATCACAATCCTTATCTTTATTATCCACATCCCGATATAAATAAATAGTGTATTCGAATAAAGGATAAGAATGATCAATTCTAACTTTCGATGATAACTCACTCATACACCAGGCGAGCAATTCCGCCGGGTTTCGGTAATACAAATTATCAACTTGAAAGTTAACATGGGTTGTCATGACATTGAAGGCAATCCCAACACGACACAAGCTAAACATTTTTTTTATTAGTTCATGAGCATAGCGATCCATTAGTTTATGACTGACATTCAGTTTTTGCGTCAAAATACCATTGCAAACGACATAATCATATTGCCCAGAACACGAATCATTCAATATATCAATACACCTCCATTCATCGTTAGGATGGAGGCTCTTTGCTGAATTAATCATGGGCAAACTGATATCGATTCCAGTGTATTTTACGGGCATTTTTTTTTGTCTGATCAACTCAAGCAAACTTCCATATCCGCAGCCGACATCCAAGATTGAGCTGGCGGTTGAAACACTAGTCACATCTATGACATTCAGCATTTTCTCAAGGCGCAATAAATGACCTGTTTTATTATCACCCCAATCAACCCCTTTGGAGTTTCGGCCATGCTTAATGAATGTATTTGAATAGTGTTCACATAACAACCGACTAATTTTTTGATTATTCATCTCTCTAATTACTCTTCAGCACGGAACGAATGATTTTGATGATTTTCTCTAGAGATTCATCGCTCATATCATGATAGCTTGGAAGATTTAGCGCACTTTTAGATATAAATTTCGCGAGAGCATTACAGTTATTTTGCATGAACATGGGCAGAGATGACAATGGATGAAAAAATACTCGCGCATCTATATTTTCAGTGCTGAATTTAAATTTCAGCTGTTCAACTGCCTCCGAACCTGATTTTTCAATCAGAATAGTTGGCATCCAGGCACCGTTAATCGTACCGCTCGGTTCTGGATTCATTTTGACTCCATCGACACACAATAATTCACGCCGATAGCAATCTAAAATATATCTCTTCCGCGAAACTAACTCTTCGATTCGTTCCATCTGGCCACAGCCAATCGCAGCCTGAATGTTCGACATCTTGTATTTATAACCCACAACGTCAGGCCAGAACTGACGAGTCTGTCCACGAGCCCGGCCGTGGTTGCTGAGCGTTAACACACGTTCATAGAGGTCAGCATCGTTGGTAACAAACATGCCGCCCTCCCCAGTAGTCAGGGTTTTGGTTCCATGGAATGAGAAAGCACCAAAACAACCCATGGAGCCAGCTCGCCGTCCGTGATACACAGAGCCAATCGCCTCAGCGGCATCTTCAATCACCGGAATGCCATATCTCTCACCAATAGCCAACAACTGATCCATATGGCAGAGATTACCATACAGATGTACTGCTAGGATGGCCTTGGTGCGTGGCGTAATTGCCGCCTCAACCAATTCAGGATCAAGGCACCAAGAGTCCGGCAAGATATCGACAAAAACAGGCGTCGCCCCCAGATGGACGACGGGTGCAACACTGGCAATCCAGTTGCTATCAGCCAATATTACTTCATCGCCAGCACCTATTCCTAACGCAGCCATCCCCATATGCAAGGCGCCGGTACAACTTGACGTGGCAATCGCATATTTCACCCCCAAATAGTCACGAAAAAGCAGTTCAAAGCGGTCAATATATTCGTAACAGCGCTCACCCCATCCGTTAGTCGCCGCATCTGTGGCGTAGCCAATTTCTAGCTCGGTGATAGATGGTTTGGTATATAAGATACGCTCACTCATAGGAACTCCAGATGAGGAACCGCAACGACAAAACGAGTTCCTGCTGCCCTCAGGTGCGCCAATTGATGGCTGATTTCATCAGCCAAATTCCAAGGTAAAATCAGGACAAAATCTGGTGGATTAGCCATCAGTACTTCTGGCGACAAGATTGGAATATGGCTGCCAGGCATAAATCGCCCCTGTTTCGAGCCGGCTGCATCGCAAACATAGGGCAGCAGATCTGGACGAATACCGGCATAGTTCAACAATGTATTGCCTTTAGCAGCAGCACCATAGGCTGCCACCGTCTTCCCCGCTTGATACTGTGTTAATAAGAAAGAAAGTAGTGAATTTTTTACTCTGTCCACATGCGCTTGAAATTCCAGATAGAGGTTCAACTGATGTAATCCAGCTACAGCCTCCTGATACAAACAATCTGCGACAGCCAGTGTATCCGGTCGTTGTTCATCGGCATGACAGGCAAATACCCGTAAACTTCCACCATGGGTCGCTAATGACTCGACATGAAACACTCTCAGGCCAACCGAAGCCAACATCCGCTGCACCGTCTGCAGCGACAGATACGAAAAATGCTCGTGATAAACCGTATCAAACTGAACCTGCAGCAGTAATTGCAGCAGATGAGGAAACTCCAGCGTCAGCGTTCCACCAGGATTAAGCAGATACTTCAAGCCACGACAAAAATCATTGATATCCGGCACATGAGCTAGAACATTATTACCGATCAGTAGATCCGCCCCTTGTCCTTTTCCTCTCATTTGTTGAGCTAACTCGGAACCAAAAAACTCCCGGATAATCGGAATATCCAGCGATTCAGCCGCAGCGGCAGTACCAGCGGTAGGTTCCACTCCTAGGCAAGGAATCTCTGCGGCGACAAAGTTCTTCAGCAAATACCCATCGTTGGCTGCAATCTCAACCACATGACTCTTGGACGTAAGAGACAATTCGTCAATCATACGCGCACAATAACGGGCTGCATGAGCTAACCAGCTGGTCGATGTACTTGAAAAATATGCATAATCTGCACAAAAAAGCTGATCTGCCGAAGCAAAATCCTCCGTTTGTACCAGCCAGCACCGGTCACACACGCACAAGCGTAATGGGTAGGTTACTTCTGGTCGGGAGAGATCGCTGGCAGACAGATAGGCATTCGATGGCGGAGCAAAGCCCAGATCGAGAAAACGATGGACCAGCAGGGTACCGCAGTGTCGGCATCTCATCGAACTATCACTCCCTGAAAACTGTCGTTTAATGCAGAATGCTGGCGATCTCGTGCGGAGATTTCTGTTATCGGCATCGGCCATGAAATCTGAAGATACGGATCCAACGGATCGAGTCCTCCTTCTGCTGCTGCAACATAGGCTGCCGAATGACAATAAAGCATTTCGACATCATCACTCAGAGCCTGAAAACCGTGCGCAAATCCTTCTGGAATCAGCAAAGAACGATGGTTATCACCCGAAAGCTCCTCCGCATGCCACATCAGAAAAGTCGGTGAACCAGCCCGAATGTCGACAATTACGTCCCAAACCCGACCTCGAGTACAAGTCACCAACTTTTTCTCGGCATGCGGTGGATATTGGAAGTGAAGACCACGGACAGTGCCGCAACGGGACGTACATGTCAGATTGACCTGTGCCACGCATGCCCCCCACCCCAGCACAAACAACTCTTCGACACAGAAGAGTCTGCTCAAAGCACCGCGTGAGTCACCATGCACTTCACGCTGCAACAATCTGGCACCAAGCGGCTCTGACAATAGGGTAAAACGATTCATGGCTGAGCCTCGTAGGCTTTAATTTGTTGCTCACACAAGTCTCGGGCCCTCCCCCCCTGATACCAGTCGCGATACCAAGACATGGTCTTCTCAACGGCCTGTGGCAATGACCACCGAGGTGAAATGTTCAGAGTATGTCGCGCCTTGGCTGTCTCCAGCGCCAGCCAACTGGTCTCATGAGGGCCTGGTTCACCCACCAAACGCCAAGCCTTATGACTGAGCCCATAACTTAAAGCCGCCAAATCCACCACCTGCGCCACACTCGCAGCATCCCGGCTATCTGGACCAAAGTTATAAGCCCCCGCCAACCGAGGCTCTTGATACAGACGTTGTGCCAACACCATATAGGCAGCAACAGGCTCCAAGACATGCTGCCACGGCCGAACAGCCTCAGGGCGCCGAATGGATAAAGTCTGACCGCCTTGCCAGGCCCGTATTGCGTCAGGAATCAAACGATCGACGGACCAGTCCCCTCCACCGATAACATTGCCTGCTCGCGCGGTTGCAATCGCAACGCCTCGTGCTGCCAGAAAAGCATCACGATAACTGGTAATAACCAGTTCGCTGGCCGCCTTACTCGCACTATAGGGATCATGTCCTCCCAATAGGTCGGTCTCGCGATACGGCCAGATGGACTCCTGGTTGTAATAGACTTTATCCGTGGTCACCATGACAACGCTCTTAACCGAATCCAACGTACGGAGCGCTTCTAATAGATAAACAGACCCCATCAAATTGGTTTCAAATGTCCGCGCAGGCTCACGATACCCCTCGCGCACTAATGACTGCGCCGCCAGATGGAATACCACTTCAGGTTGCGATTCCTGAACCAGTGGCACGAAATGTTCCGGTGCACAGACATCACAAATATGGTGTCGACATATCTTCGCAACCTCTGCAGCCTCGAACAGATTTGGCGTTGAATGGGGCAGCAAGCTAATTCCCGTCACATCCGCCCCGAGGCGATGCAACCATATAGTCAGCCAACTCCCCTTAAACCCTGTATGCCCGGTAACGAGCACTCTCTTTCCTGACCAAAAGGATGCATCGAGACCTCGTCTCATTCCCAAACCCTCCAGGGAGCCTTGTGACTGGCCCATAGCTCCTCCAGTTGATTTTTCTCGCGCAACGTATCCATCGGCTGCCAAAAACCTTGATGCTCAAATGACATCAACTGCGACATATCGGCCAACTCAACCAAAGGTTCTCCTTCCCAGCTACAGTGGTCGCTATCCAACAACTTGAACACGTCAGGAGAAAGCACAAAAAAACCGCCATTAATCAGGCCCCCATCACCGCGCGGTTTTTCAGAAAAACCTGTCACCAAATTTCCGTCTCGAGTCAAAGCCCCATAACGACCTGGCGGTGAAACAGCGGTAACAGTCGCCAGCTTGCCGTGGCTATGGTGAAACTCTATCAGTTTTCCAATATCAATATTGCTGAGACCATCACCATAGGTAAAGCAAAAAGCCGATTCACCTTTCACATACTCTTCGACACGCCGCAATCGTCCACCTGTAAGCGTATCTTCACCGGTGTCGACTAATGTCACTCGCCAGGGTTCTACATGGTTATGATGTACCTCCATTCGATTATTCGGCATATCAAACGTGACATCAGACATATGTAAAAAATAATTTGCGAAGTATTCTTTTATCACATAGCCTTTATAACCAAGACATATTATAAAATCATTAACACCATAGTGAGAATATATTTTCATAATATGCCAAAGGATCGGTTTACCACCAATTTCAATCATGGGTTTAGGTCGAAGATGAGACTCTTCGCTGATCCGGGTGCCTAAACCACCCGCTAGAATAATTGCTTTCATTATTTTCACCGATCATCGTTAATCATCAGGCTATGTATACCTCGGTATTGCTGCAAGGCATGGATGATTTCATATTCTAGATATTGCTTTATTCGCGGGTCTCCATCATATAAATTAGCTAATGAATCTAACTGGTAAATGATGAAATCATAATTACTCAAATATATATCTTTTTGACCAGTAACTCGCTCATCCGAGGTTTCCGACGTTGCAGAAAAAAAGCGGGCATAATATTTATGCCCTTCAACAAATTTAATATTTCCATACCAAAGCAAGTGACAAATCATTACGAAATCCGCACCAAGCTTCATTCTGAAATCAAAGTTTTGCAAAAGTTCTCGTCTAAATAAAGCCTGACACATAGCACACAGAGTTATGTTTTTTGTCGCTTGAAGAAAACGAGCAATTCGTCTTTTTGAAAACGTATGGATAGCCTTTTCCATTCGACCATAATCGATGCCATCCAGGATCTTATGTGGTATACCAAATGCCATTGACAGTGATTCATCATGATCGAGGGTTTCTTTCATCGCAGACAGGTAACCATCCGAAATATAGTCATGCCCCCCAAGCCACATAAAATATTGTGAGTCAGAAATATCATATAACTGTTTGAAGTTTTCAAATGCACCTACATTTTTCTCTTGCCTAGTCAGGATAAATCGTTTATCGCGAGCACAGATATCATTGATAATGTTCCATGTATTGTCGGTTGAACAATTATCAGACACGTGAAAGCAAACATTGTCTTCATCTTGCCTAATTAAAGAAAGTAGAGTCTGCTCTATATATTTTTCTTCGTTGAAAACAGGAACACCAACATAGCATTTGAATTTTGGCATCTTTCAACCACCATTTAACTTTAATAAGATTTAAATCTGTGCAAATGGAAAACAAACTCATCTACGTTGGTAGATGTAAAAGTCCGAGAACGAACCAGTTAAATGGTCTCCTGTATATGGATATATATTATTTATTTTATTAGTCTGCAACCAATTCGGGAAATGCCTGGAAATATATTTTTCAATGTTTCGATGCTTAATATGCTTCGGGGATGACTCGTTATCATCCGTATTGCTAGAATATATAACAACATATTTATCTGCTACACTAAAAAGCTGTTTCATGTAATTAAAGAACACAACATCCTCAACTAAATGAAATATTACATCAAGCGATATAGCCAAATCTGCCCGATGTTCTTTCAGCTCATCAGAGATTAAAAAACTTTTTCTTACATCATTTATGAATTTTTGCTTACAGATGTTTATAGCTGACGGACTGACGTCAACACCTATATAGAAATTATAATCTGCATACGACAATTGATTCCCATCGCCACACCCAAGTTCGATAACGCTATCAATATTGTTAACCTTTACGAATTCGTTCAATACTGCAGATTTGAACTCGGCAAATTTTTCATATGAACCAGCGCCAGAATTTCCACCAGTTGCATATCTTTTTTCCCAATATAGTTTTGAATTAAACTCCTCCATATCACCCCCGATTAAACTCACTAACAACGTCATCATAAAATGACTCTAGAATTTCGGTCTGCCTGACGATGTCAAAGTTATTCTTTACAAAAGCATACCCTTTTTTCCCCATGGCATGGGCTAGCTCATCATCCATCAGAAGCCGATATAAATATTCTGCTAACGATTTATCATCTCTTTCATCAAACGCATATCCGGTCTCCCCATGAATCAGTCCCTCCCCCTTCCCCCCTCTGGATGATGTGATGACAGGCACCCCTAAACTCTGAGCCTCCAACAAAACCAACCCGAATGCCTCCGATTCCCCATTACCGATAGTGATACTGGGCAAGCATAAAACCTTTGACTCTGATATTTCTCTCATCACATTAGCACTAGGTAGCACGCCTAAAAAAGAAACATTTAGATTGTATATTTTGGCAAATTCTTCCAATCCATTACGCAGAGGACCATCACCGATGATTCGCAGATGCACACCATCAATCCTTTTTTGCAAGATGCGCATGGCCCTTAACAAAAAAATACAGCCTTTATTTTCTGTCAGTCTACCAACAAATATAACTTCCTTGTTGTGCTGTTTGAACTTAAGATTAAATTTTTCAGCATACGAAACATCCACCCCTATCGGGATATGGGTCACTTTGGATGGAGATATACCAAACTCTATGGCTCTCTGATGGATAGCCTTTGAGACGGCAATAAACCTTACTTTGGGGTCTGTGGACATTTTCACCAGTTCTTCGGGATAAGTAATCATGCTCCGACCACCGAGCCCATTCTGCCACCAATCATGATTTCTATTAATATCATAACCATGTAGTGTTACAACCAACGGAACATCCATTTCCTTAGCTAATGGATAAACGCGCAGTGCATCGACAGCAAAATGCGCATGAATTAGCTTATAACCGGCATTCTTAAATGAATTAGCCTTTGACAACAGGGACGAACGAACAAATTCATTTACAGCCCGGTTCATTGATAAATTTTTATAATGCTCCTCGTTTTTCAGCAACGTATCAACCTCCAGCCCCTGAAGCGACAAGCCGTTATCTAATCTGACCTCTCCCAAGATGGCTGCATGCCAACGTTTCAAATGACAAACCTGAGCCAAGACAAATGTTTCAGAATATGGCAGAAGATGAGTTCTAAAAACCAGAAGCTTGTTCATTATCAATTAACCACCATAATTAAAATTCCGCCGCAATGGCTTAATCATGCAAGGGCATAAAAGTGACAATAAAATTCATCAAAAAGCAACAACAGGTATATTTTCTGCATATACCTTTATATCACCACTCATGCTTTCATGATGTTTATCAGTCATAGTTACCACGCAATCTAAACTTTCCCATAATACTGGAGCGAGATCTTTCACGGAAAATACACTCCAACCATAAAAAGACTCTCCATGCTTATTTTTATCAATCAGTCTTTGAATTGATAAATACGAAGCATAGTTTTTGATAAAAAAGCATGTGTAATCATTGCATCCCATTAACGCAATATTCTTTTTGTTGTGCCAGCGACACCACAAAACCAACCGTATACAGCGCCAATGTAGATGCAGCTGTTTTATTTTCCAGTTTCCGATCAAAATTGGGTAAAACAGCATAGCCAGCCATTCATAGCGATTAAATGCTTGAACATTAGCTGTCATTTTTTTAGGTAACAAGATATGGGCCGCATACCCGGCCTGAGCTTGCCATGAAAAATAGTGTTGGTTCTCACGTAGAAAGGCCAACGAGTATGCGTAGTCAAGAGAACGGGACACCATGCCAGTCGCTGCGTCAGCGACATGACGCAGCGTCAACACCTGATCGATAAACAAGAAGCGATCCGTTTCTGCGCCAAGCCGCAATGCAAAATCCCAGTCCTGATGCCCTCGCAACTTGTCATTGAAACGTACCCTCTGCGCGAGTTCACGCTTGACGATGAGACAGCTCGATTGAATACCCCCGACACGATTAGTACAGAACGAGTATTCAGCAACGCTCTCATCGGTGCGGCGGGCCTCCCGAGGAAAGGGTGCACTACGCTCACCATGGCTCACGTTCTGATACGGATGATGAATCACCTGCCAATGTGGCTCAATCGCTAATATCTGGTCGATGCGCTCCAGTTTCTCCGGTAACCACTCATCATCCGAATCCAAAAAACATAGATACTCGCCTCGAGCAACCTCGATGCCACGATTACGCGCATAAGCGCCATTTCGGTTAGGCTGGTAGCAGATCAGCGAAAAGCGAGAATCAGATAAAGTGGTCACTAAAGCTTGTATTCGCTCACCAAACTCGGGAGTTGAACCATCATCGATTATGATGACCTCAAAGTTTCCGAATGTTTGCCGAGAAAGTGAATCCAGCGCCCGCTGTAACGGCTCATCCCGGTTATAGACCGGAATAATAATACTAAACCGCACAAATGCTGCGCTCATCCCGACCTCACACCTTTTCCGCGATAACGATCATGAAACAGCCATCGCTGCCAGGAACAATCTCTGGATTCTGGAGGTTTTGCTGCTTGCTGACTTGCTGGAGGCGGAAACCACAGCGCGTCAGCATCGACTCCAATTCGGCATAGGTATAGTGCTTCACGTGATAGGGAAATTGTGTGGCACTAAAAGGCATGACACTCTCGTTCGGCGTCGACATCACTAGCTTGCCCCCAGCACGTAGCCATTCATGAAACTGACCCAGTAGGGCTTCATCAAACGTCACATGCTCAATGGTTTCAAAACAGACAACCGCGTCAAAGGAAGCTGAATCCAGCTGCAGAGTTCTAGCATCGGCACACAGATGAGTAATCTTCGGAGAACTATAGTGTTTTCGCGCATAAGCAAGCGCTTCGGGTTCAATATCGACGGAGGTGACCTGACAATTAAGCTGGTTAGCCAGCAGTTGGCTGCCGTAGCCGATCCCGCATGCCAAATCGAGCACTCGTTGTGGCATAGCTGCGCGTAGGCACTCTGCCGCGAACCGATAACGATTCAGGTGGTCCTGGCGGATATTACGCAAATCCGGTGCCACTTGTCGCTCACCACGCACCATCGACTGCCGAGCCGAAGCCTGTAATAGGTGGGTATCATCAGTCACGATGTTGATGTCAACCAACCCCTGGCGGGCAAGCAAAAAAGCCAGTCGTTTACTATTATAACCAGACTTGTTGCAGCCCGAATAATGCGTCGAATAGCCCGGTAGCATGGGATTACCATCGTGCTGGGGGCCAAAGAGCCCGGCGAAGCTCTGACGAGCGACTGAGGTCACATCGCGTAAAGTCCCTTCATCCCACTCAGCCTGTAGCCATTGGCCCACGACGTAATCCAGATCGGGGACCGTAACCTGTAAGTGACCATTAACTGCAAGTTTATCGACTAGACGTGTTAACAGTGTATCTGCTTCCATACTGGTCAAAAATTGCAAATCCAGTACTTGGATCAACTCAAACTCGCTATCCAACTGATGTGCAATTTCAGGGATCGGACAACTCACCTCGGACTGTCCCTCGACCCGCAGAGTGACCTGCCCACAGGTTGCACGGGTTACCACCAGCGTTCTCATTTTATACATCCTTTAACTGTCCGATATTGAATAAACATCGTTATATTTCAATTCCAAACTGCTGCATGTAAGGCCCGATTTTTCGTACTAAATCGCTCCCATCAACCCGGAACTGGTTTTGAACCATTTGCAGCATCACCTCTTGCTCATCGGGACACTCGCTTAACAATGAACGACCGTAAAAGTGCACAGGAATTCCAACCAGACGAGCCTCAAACAGAGTGCTGGAGTTGATACCGCAAATAAACTTGCTCGATAGCGCCAGCGTCATGAAATCGCCACTAACAATTTCACGGCCATGAAAATCATATGTGTCTCCCAGAGGATCCAACGGGTGGGGCTTAAAGAGCAGTCGTTCGTTTCCGTAATCGCGGATTACATCGTCAATAAACTGCTGCATTTTGTCTCCATAGTTGGAATAGAGACGCACATTGGTGTCGGTAGCAATCTGTAAAGGCACAAGAACAGCATCCCCAGGAACCCATAGGCGCCCGCCCAGAAGCCGTTCCCTCACTCTCACCAACTCCTGCTCAGCGTCATCTTTCTGGCATGGCATTAGCCCCATGCATCGCCCCAGGTTGACGCCTTGTCTATCGAGATAAACATGCTCCCTTTGCGGGAAAAAACCCAGTTCGGCATAGAGATATTGCTTCCCCATATCCTGAAGATACTGTTTTACGCTGTCATAGTAGGCCGGTGTACCATTCCAGATGATGGCGCCAAGTAGGCGTGAAGGGGGAATAGCCATAATCGCATGCGCATCATAAGAGCGGACTACTCTGCACAAAATCTGCCGCTGATGTAGCCAAATCATAAGACTAGCCAACTGCTGAACATGGTGATCCAACATGCAGACAAGTAACAACACCGGCCAAGTCTCTGTATCGGCCAACGAATCGGCCAAAGGATCAAGTAAGGGTGGCAGGATCTCTTCCGGCTCAAGAGCCACCAGCCTATGACAGCCATGTCGCCGCAATTTGGCCATCACCTCCTGCTCATAGTCATAGGGAGAAGAACCAATGATGATGCTCAGATCATGCTGGCTCGCCTGCGTCATATCGATCACCGGAAGACCGAACTTTTCCGAACAATCGCTCGTCATGGTATCGATCAGGGCAACAGGCAGTGGACGCTGCATCTCTTGTAACCGTTGCAGGATCAGTTGACTGTAATTTCCCATACCAGCCAACAGGTACCCTGATGAAGGCAGCTCAGCAATAGATAATGAGCAGACCCCTTGCCGACCGACGATCTCAAATCTCATGGCAACCCCCAACCATAGCTATCTCTGATCCTGGGGGATGTTTTTAACGACCATGTCCATCTTCCCTTCATTACGCAGACATCGGTGGAAGCCAGCAAATATCGAACTCTGCGTGATAGCGCTTATAAATATCTAGGCGGGCTCGGTTCTTTTGACACAGTTGATGCCAGCGCTCGGCCAATACACCATACTCATCTGGCAGCGCACTATGCTTGAGTACCGCAATATGGTTCAGCCAATTGGCCAAGCGATATAGCTGCGAATCCGACAAGTTAGTCGGTTGATCCACCAGCCATTCATGAGCCTCCATATCTTGCTCAGTAGCTGAAACACCTAGCGAATCCAGATACTTGCTGACAATACGCCGGTAAAGCTCTCGTTGTCTGACTTTGCGCAATATGGACGATTGGGCGCCATGAATACGATACAGCACCAACACCTCACGCAAGTTGGCGAAACGAACTTCGGGCTTGCTGATAGCCATTCTGGTCCACAACTCGGTATCTTCAACATCCGTAAATTCGGGGTCATATCGAAAACGCTTGTAAACATCAGCACGCACCAGAATCGCGTTGTGTCCAACTCCATTACTAAATAGCAGAATCGCATTTTTGATAAAGTTATCATAAGGTCGGTAATGCCATACCTCATCACGGGCACCGAACAGTTTGAGCCAACACCCCACCAGATCTATATGCGGATGTTCGTGTAAAAACGCCATCTGTTTCTCTATCCGCTCTGGTAACGAAATATCATCCCCATCCATCCTGGCTATAAATTCTCCCCGAGCTAGCAATAGCGCTTCGTTCAGACAATTGGCTATTCCCTGCTGCCGCCGGTGATAATGAAGGATTCGACTGTCTTTTGCTGCCATCCTGCCAATGACGGTTCCAGTTTCATCAGTTGATCCGTCATCAAATATTATTATTTCCAGATTCTTATAGGTCTGCTTCAATATGCTATCTAGCGCATCTTCGATATAATTAGCACAGTTATGAACAGACATAATGACCGAAACCAAGGGGTTACTTGGTATTTTCTCAATATTTTTACCAAAAATATTTAATGCATTACTCACCGCATCATCCATATCGAAATAGCGATACTCGGCAAGGCGGCCCAGCGCAATTAGTTGCGGGAACTGGGCCAATTCATCGCGGCAAGCCTGATAGTTCTGTTTGGCTGCGTCGGTAAACAACGGGTAGTAAGGCTCCAGCCCCTGCTCTGGCTGATAGTCACAGGGATATTCGTACACTATGCTGGTACCGGGATGCACCTGCCCACTGAAATGCTTGAACTCGGTGATCCGGGTGAAGGCTTCTTCATTCGGATAATTGACGGTGGTGACAGGTTGAAATTGCTCTTGCGCCAGATGGCGATGTTCAAAACGCAGTGAGCGGTATGGCAAGCAATTCCCTTCCGCCGGCATCAACTGATCCAGCATACCTGTATAGATCAGTGGACCATCGAAAAGTGCACCATCCAACCACACCAACTTCTGCTGCCAATCCAGCCTGACATGCTGTGCCATGGGGGTAGACAGCTTCACGTCAATCAACGGGTGCGCGAACATGCGCTCAAACATGGCGGTATAGCCTGCGGCCGGCACCGCTTGCCAGGGATCGGTGAAGTAGCGATCATCCCGACTCACCACCACGGGTACCCGCGCCGTCACCTCGGGGGAGATCTGCTCGGGCGGCACACCCCACTGTTTGCTGGTGTAGTTGACGAAAGCCTTCTGATAGATGAAATCCGCCAGTTCACCCAGCAGGGGATGCTGCTCTTTGCGCAGCTCCAGAATCGGCACTCTGGCACCATCACCAAACCGAGTACGCAGGGCCTCAATCATGGCGCCGGCCTTGTCTGCGGGGAAACAGCGCTCGATGCTGGTCAGGTTGAACGGGATAGGCACCAGTTGCCCGTCGATACGTGACAGCACCCGATGCTCGTAAGGCAACCACTCGGTAAACTGCGACAGGTAATCCCACACTTCCTTGCTGTCGGTATGGAAGAGGTGCGGCCCATAGCGATGGATCAGCACGCCATGCTTATCATACTCGTCGAAACAGTTGCCACCGATATGGTCGCGCTGTTCCAGCACCAGCACCTTCCAGCCAAGCTGGCTGGCCATTCGTTCAGCCATGACGGCGCCCGAAAGCCCGGCGCCGATGACGATCGCCTGATAGCTCACGCTCTATCTCCAAACAGTTGCTGCATGACACGCGCGGGATGGGCCCGCTCTGCCCATGCCAACTGATGTCGTTCATCGAAGAACCAACCGGGGGCTAGCCTGGCCACAGCATCGACCGACTGCTCGATAAGCTGCGTGAAGCGGGCGACATCATCCTGCCGCAAAAAGTAGAGAGCGGCAGAGTAGTAGTGATGGGCACGCCCCTGAGCAATGACCACGGGATCGGCGCCAAACGCAGCCGCATTGTCACAGGCACGCAGCAGATCGCGCAGCGACTGTTCACGACGTTCAGTCGACTTGCGGGTTTGCCCGCCAAAACTCTGGGTATGGAAGCGATAGCGGCCCAATAATTCGGGGATAAAATCCAGCGTCCCCGGATTGTGGGAGAGGTTCAAGATGTGCCAGGGATAATCGAGGATGATCTTGCACCCCTCATCGATGGCGTTCTCCATCCCTTCATAACGGCGAAACATAATGGAACTGGCATTGACGAATACCCCGAAGCGAATAAGTGCCTCCCGCGTCATCACGGATTCGAGGTAACGGGCGTTGTAGTAATCGCGGGTGAAGAGCTTGATGCGCGCATCGGTCTCATCATCAAACATCTCCGCCTCGTGATAGCAAAGGGTGCAGCCGGGGTGTGCTTCCAGATAGTCGGCCTGACGCTGCAGCTTGCCCGGCAGAGCCAGATCATCCCCGTCGACATAGGCGATATATTCACCGTCCGCCTCTCTCAACAAGCGTTTCTGGGTTTTAGCCAACCCCATATTTTGCGCGTTCTGGAGTGCCCGTAGCCGAGGCCACTGTGACGCCAACCGCTGCATAATGGCCCAGGAGTCATCGCTCGAGCCGTCATCAATGGCGATCACCTCGAATTCGAAATCCGTTTTTTGTTCCAGCAGGCTAAGCAGGCAAGGTTCAATGAAGCGCCCGAGGTTGTATACCGGCACCAGTACGCTGATTTTCATAAGGAAACCCAGGATTTGAGTAAAAAAGAAGCAAAACAAAGAAAATGGACAAGGCTACCGCACGGTCTCTGTCAACCTTTCCTGCCCTTCATCACAATAATTACTGCAAGAGCTGTGCCTGACCAAGCTAATTGATTGATATGACTTGATTTATGTGACCTGGAATCCACTATTCAATGCGGGCAAGCTGACGGCTGCAGGCCACCAGCATGTCGATGCCGTCCCAGAGCCATTCGAATGCCAGCGCTTGTCCCGGACTTGCCACCCTATCGATACGACAGCCTGGCGATACCAGGAGCGCATGCTCAAGCTGCGTTTTATCCGGGCCAACCCAGACACAAGTCTGCATATCCCAAGGCTGTAGCAGCAACTCATCAAGGTTATCGGCAACAAATTCGGCGACTGTACCTCCTCCGATGTGTGCAAGCCGCAAAGAGGCGGTGGGAGTCAATAAGGTGACGCCAGAAAAGGTCTCCAGCTTCATCTGGCCATCATGGGCGGCATTTTGTTGACTATTGATAAGGCGTTCCATCATCAGGGAGGGATTATCTGCAAATGGAGCGAAGATCCCTTCAAGCAGACAACGGCGCAACGCACTGGTGGGAGTGCCCAGCCAGCAAATGGTGGTGGGTGAGGCGCAGGCTTGTTGATTGAAACGGGTAAAGTCTTGTTGCAAAGCCGCGACCACTTGCCGCCACGCAGCAGCATCCAGGTTGGCGAGCCATTGGCTATCCAACACCGCCATGGAGCGGCGATCCGGAAACACGATTTCCTGAGCGCGGGGTGAGAGCGGAATAGCCCGTACCCGGCTGATGGTTTCATCACCTCCCCAGATAATACGAAGCCGACACCGGGCCGACAGCCAGGCGGTGATGCCCTCGTCGTGGTCATAGCGGATAAAACGGGTACGGGAGGCAATCTCTTGCCACTCGGGCAGAGAGAAGAGCTCGTTCAGGATGGCCAACATAGCCTCTTGCACCGGGTCGATGCGCGATGAGAGACGTACCACGGACCCATTGCCCATCAGCAGCGCCATGATCCAGGAGTAGAATGCAACGGTCGGCACGTTGGAGGGGACCAGATGAAAAACCATCCCCAAGGGTGCACGCCCTGCCATGCGTTTGTGCTGTACCTCAATCTGGCGCGGCCGCAACCAAAAGCCAAAGGCGACCAGATCCGGGTTCTCTCGCCCCTCCTTCAGCAGACGTGCAGAGAGCGCAGCCACAAAATCGCAGATGACGGGCGCAAAGCTTGGCAGCGGGCGAGTGACAAAACCTTGCCAGCCGCTGACGGGAGCCGCGAAAGCAACCTCTGGCCCCGCTTGCCACACGGCATCTTCTACATCTGACCGGCTCACTGGAAAGTGTCGCTGCATCCCCTCACCTCTGCGCCTTGCTGACGTCCTGATACCTGAAAATAACGGCCACGACGGCCGCAGGGGCAATCATCCTCCCCCAGCAGCACACCAAGATCCTCGCTGAGCAAACTGTGGCCGGGATAACTTTGGGGAATGGCGGAGATCACCTGCAACAAGCCTGGCTGGCCGACCCCGAGTGGTCGATGAGTCAGCGGATCCCGCACCAGCAGATCGGCAAAAAGGGGGGCGTGCAGATGGCCCTGCTCACACTCGACAAACACCGACCCCACCTGCTCCACCATGCCGTAGAAGTTATGCACCCGCTTCAGCCCCAGCTGTTCATGGCAGCGCTGCTTGAAGGCAGGATTATCCACCGCGAGGTGTTGCAGCTTCTTCCAGCCACCGCTGTGAAAAAGCGTGCCCTGCGTCAGCTGCAATTGCAGACCGCGCTCACGCAGCGGTTCCAGCAAACATTGCCATACCATGAAGGTAAAGCCGAACAACAGGACCGGCTGGCCCGCATATTTGTCACAAAACGCCTCGATGACCGGCCAGTTGGGCCGCATCTGCTCATCGAGAGCATAGGTATGGTCACGGCCAAGGAAGGAGAGGCCCAGCGCACCGGCTCCGCGGGCTGAAAAGCCGCTGCGGTTTTGAATCAGGGCAGGCTGCTCCACCAGCAGCATGGGCAACCGTTGCTTGCCGACAAACTCTTGCAGGATCTTCACCAGCACCTTGCTCTGTAACGCGGCGGTATCCCGATCCAGCACAATGCGTGACGGCGTTCCGGTAGTGCCAGAGGAGGTGAGCACCTTGAACACGTCTTCTTGCGGCACACTCTGCCATTGGTCCAATTTGAACAAGCGGGCGGCCAGATAGGGAAGCTCTTGATAAGTCGAAGCCTGCCCCCAACCAAACGCCGACAGAATATTGGCAAAAGCTGGACACCCCTGCGCATGGCGCTGCGTCAATTCATTCAGGCGAGCAAGGAGCAGCCCACTTTTTTCCTGTTGGGGCAGCCCGAAAACCGGCGCATCAAACAGCCTGTTCATAGCTGCTCCAGTTGTGTTAACAGGGCAGGATAATCAATCTTCATATTGCTGCGTCGTGGCAAATGATGCCGATAAATGCGAACGCTTGATGGCGGCACCATCAGCCAGCGGGCCAGCTCCAGCTGCAGTGCATCACTGGGGCACGCGTCTGCCTCGATGGCTACCAGCAGGCGATCATCGATGCCGGTCGCAGCGCAGGAATAGCCCCTCCCCTGCAACCAGGCTTCCACTTCAGCCAAGCTCACCCGTTTGCCAAACAGCTTCAGGAAACGGTTGAGCCGTCCGGTCAAATAGAATCGGCCCGCCTCATCACAACGAGCCAGATCGCCAGTAAAGAGCGCATCCATATCACGCCCCCGAGCCAGATCTTCAGGGAGCTCCGCATAGCCCAGCATCACGTTTGGCCCTTGGTAGACTAACTCCCCTTCCCCGTCGGGAAAGCCGGGCTCATGACGCAGAGAGAGACGCCCGCCCGGTACGGCACGGCCGATGGCATCCGGGGCAATAATCACTTCATCGTGCGCCAGCCAGGCGATGCGTGGTGCCGCTTCGGTCTGGCCATACATCACGAAAAAACGGC
Organism: Aeromonas sp. 604282; assembly: GCF_049170575.1. NCBI lineage: Bacteria > Pseudomonadati > Pseudomonadota > Gammaproteobacteria > Aeromonadales > Aeromonadaceae > Aeromonas > Aeromonas sp. 604282. The sequence continues at coordinate 700,824 of NZ_JAAKMV010000001.1, forward strand.
GTCCCAGCGCAGCTGCCTGTTCGGCAAATTGCTTTGCCAGTGCTGGCTCAAGTCGTCCTCCCGCCTGGGTCAGTGTCATCAGGCTGGGATAGCGGGCCCAGTCAAAACGCAAGCGGTTTAGCATCTGAAAGGTAAAGGGTACCCCTGCCACGCTGGTGACCTGATGGCGATTTACCTCATCCCAGAAGTGGCGCTCAAGGGGACTGGCAGTACATGAAACCAGCGAGGCGCCAGCCAAAAGATGGCTGTTGAGCACCGACATACCGAAGGAGTAAAAAAGTGGCAACGAGGTGATGGCGCGCTCACGCCCGTTCAGCGCCAAGTATTCGGCGATGGCCGCGGCATTGGCATCAAGATTGGTTCGCGACAATCTCACCCATTTGCAGGACCCCGTGCTGCCCGACGTGGGCAGCAGCATGGCCAGCTCAGGGTGAAGTGAAGGCGCATCGCCAAGATGCGCAACTGCCCCATCCTCTAATACCCGCAGACTAACACCAAAGCGCTGGCACTGCTCATGGTGCAACCGGGCATCCTGTGCAGGATCGGCCAGCATGATGGCGTGGCCATCCCGCAGGGCCAGCAAGTAGTGCAGCAGATGCATGGTAGACGTCACAAATGGCAGGTAGACCAAATGGCGGCCAGCAGGATAGATGGTGGCCAACTGCGCCACACGCCGAGCCAGCTCACCATAACTGAGCCACCCCTCTTGCGGGTCTCGCCAGGCGGGCTCGCTGTTACCCTCAACCAGATGGGCCAGCAAATCAGGCCGGTTCAAATCACCATCCCCCCATCGACCCCAATCACCTGCCCGGTCACATAGCTCGACAAGTCGGACGCGAGAAACAGGGCCACTTTGGCCACTTCATCTGGCGTGCCAATCCGTCCCATGGCGATGCTGGCCACCCGCTCGGCAAACTTCTCTTGCGGGATAGCATGCGCCATATCGGTATCGATAAACCCGGGGGCAATGGCATTGACCCGGATCTGGCTGGCGGCCAGCTCCTTGGCCAGTGACTGGGTAATACCGATCACCGCCGCCTTGCTGCCGGCATAGCAGCTTAGCCCGGCGGCCCCCACCTGCCCCATCAGGGAGGCGAGATTGATGATGCTGCCACCACCACTGCGCCGCATCAGGCGGGCGGCATACTGGCTGCAGTAGATCACGCTAAAGGTATTGTTGCTGAATGTCTTTTGCAGATGGGTCTGGTTAGCCATCCCCAATAACGCCTCTTCCAGCATGCCGGCATTGTTGACCAGCACATCCAGCGATCGGCTCTGGGTAAAAAGTTGTTGAAAGGCCTGCTTGACCGCCGACGGGTCAGCCACATCAAAACAGAGAGGCTGGCAGGGCACGCCAAACTCGGTACCAATCGTGGTCGCCAGCTGGCTCATCGTCACCTCATCACGGCCTCCCAGCCACAGTTCAGCCCCCTGAGAGGCAAACTGACGGGCGATGGCAAGACCGATGCCACGCCCGGCACCGGTGATCAACACCCGCTTGCCCTGCAACAGCCCCTGCATCAGAAAGCGACCCCGTACTTGACCAGGATCTCGCGTGCCTTGGCGACTGAACTCATGTCGATAATGTCATCGGTGTCGAGCAACACGCCGTAGTTATCCTCCAACTGGGCAATCAGCCCCATGTGGGCGACAGAATCCCACTGCGGGATGCTGTTGTAGGCCAACCCATCGCTGACGCTGCCGATATCAATACCCAGCGCCTCGGCAAAAACCTGTTCCAATGCGATTGTCATCTGAAAAATCTCCGTAGCCGCTCACGGGCGGCATAGTAATTCGCCGGCAGCAGTTCCAATGCAAAAAATCCGTTCTCTTGTCCTATCTGGCTATAACCCAGTTGTTCATTCAAGCGTAGGGCAGAGCGATTGTTCTCCCGAACCAGAGTGCGAATACAACCGATATGCAACTCATCAAAACCCTGATCAAGCTGGGATAAGGCAGCAGCAACGGCCAACATGGGATGCCGCACGGTTGAGTTGCCCAGATAGAGCCCCGCATCGGCGATCGCCTGACCCTGCAGCTCGCCCTGAGACTCACCTTTCAGATTGACGTAACCCGCTCGCACGCCCTTGCACCAGAGCACCCAGTGCTGCTGATCCCGCCGCTCACGGGTGGCGGCAAACCATTGGCGCTGTTGCCGCGGTGAAATACGCGTCTGGGATACCATCTGCATTCGCACCTCATCCTGATTGCGCCAACGCCGCAAAGCAGGAAGATCCCACAGCGCTATCGGGCGTAGCTCAACGCCATAACTCATCTTCAACGCCATCCAGTTCCATGACCCGTCTCTCTTATCGACCACACTGCTGCCATTCCGTAGCAAAAATCGATAATACAAGCAGAAAAACCAGTATAATATCAAAAATAATCAAAGAGTTGTCATCGATTATCCTGGCTTTGGCCAGTCATTAATCCAGCAGAGAGAGCCCATCATGGCCATCGCCATTATCCCGGCCCGGGGTGGCAGCAAACGCATTCCACGCAAGAATATCCGCCCCTTTTGTGGCCAGCCCATGCTCGCCTATGCCATCCTGGCGGCGCAACAATCAGGCTGTTTCAACAAGGTGGTGGTCTCCACCGATGATGAGGAGATTGCCGAAGTTGCTCGTCAACTGGGCGCGGAAGTGCCATTTCTTCGGCCTGCAAGCCTCGCCGATGATCACACAGGTACCACCCCTGTGGTGATCGACACTATCCAGCGGCTCGATCAGTTAGGCATCCAGGCAGAGCACTACTGCTGCATCTATGCCACGGTCCCGCTTATCCAAGCCGATGGCCTGAAGGCCGCCTATCAGCGGCTGATCGCAAGCAAGGCTCCCTTCGTCTACACGGTGGCCGAATTCGGCTTCCCGATCCAGCGGGCGGTGCGCATGGACGCGCAAGGCAGGGTCACGCCGTTCTGGCCGGAGCAGATGGCGAAACGTTCCCAGGATCTGGAGCCCGCCTATCAGGATGCCGGCCAATTCTACTGGGGCAGCCGCGTGGCCTGGCTGGGGGGGATCAGCCCGGTGGGCGGGGAAGGGATCGGCCACATACTGCCGAGGCACAGGGTAGTCGACATCGACACGCCGGAAGATTGGCACCTGGCCGAACTGCTCTATCAAGTGCTGGCCCAAGATGACGTTTAGGGTTGCCTTCCGGCTCGACGCCGGCGCCGAGATCGGGCTGGGCCACCTGATGCGTTGCCTGGCCATCGCCGATCGGCTGCACGCCGCCGGGGCCGAGTGCCACTTCCTCTGCCACGATCTGCCGGCGCACCTGCTGTCGTTGCTGCGGCCCCATCACCATCATCCCCTGAGCGCGCTGGACGCCGCTGGCCCGTTGCCTGGCTTGCAGCCCGATTGGCTGGTGTTTGATCACTACCAGATTGACCAGCGGCTCGAAACCCAGCTGGCCGCCCACTGCCGCCGCGTGCTGGTGATCGATGATCTGGCCGACCGACCGCACCACTGCCAGCTACTGCTGGATCAGGGCCCCTTGCGCCGCACCGCCGATTACCAGCCGCTCACCCCAGCCGATTGCCGGCTGCTGCTGGGCACCGACTATGCCCTGCTGCGCCCCGCCTATCGCCGGCTGGCTCGGCAACACGCCAGTCAGTGGCGACGGGGGCTTGTCTGCTTTGGCGGCGCCGACCCGGCCGGCGCCTGCCTCATCACCCTCAACAGCCTGGCCCGGCTGCCCTGGGCCCGCACCATTAGCTGGACTCTGGTGGCGGGCGGTGCCAATCCCTTCTGGCCCGAGCTGGAACAGAGAGTGGCCGAACTGGCCGACCTCGACCTTGTGCTGCTGCGCCAGAGCGACCAGATGGCCGACCTGATGAGCCGGCACGACTTCGCCATCGGCGCCGCCGGCGGCATGACCTGGGAGCGGGCCTGTCTCGGCCTGCCGACCCTGGCGGTGCCCATCGTCGACAACCAGCAGTTCAACGACCAGGTGATCGCCCGCTTTCAGCTGGCCGAGCGGCTGACCCTGAGCGAGCTGGCCGAGCCTGAGCGGCTGCTGCAGGTTCTGCAACGGCTTGAACAACAGTCAGACGACTACCGCCGCCGCGGCCAGCAGCAGGTGGACGGGCTGGGGCTGGATCGGCTCACCGCCTGGTTGCAGCAACAATCGGATTATCAGCTGTTACCAGATGGCCAGCAGTGGCAACTACGCCATGATGACCGCCCACTGCTCACCCTGACCCTGAACGGCCAGCGGCTGACATGGCAGGCCACCCGGCCACTGCAACCAGCGGAGTGGCAAGAGCTGGCACATCGCTTGCAAACATTTTTCTCCCAATTTCCCCTCTATCTTGCCGAGCCACCGCAGATAGCGCCCCCTGCCCCCTGGCAGTTGGCGCCGCAAGGCTGGCAACTTGGCACAGGAGTCTGAACACAGATGCAGATCGCCCATCAATCCATCGGCCCGGCGCAGGCTCCCTACGTGATCGCCGAGCTGTCGGCCAACCACAACGGCAACCTGGATCGCGCACTGGCCATAATGACCGCCGCCAGGGAAGCCGGGGCCAGTGCGGTCAAGCTGCAGACCTACCGGCCCGACACCATCACCCTCAACAGTGATCGGCCCGAGTTCCAGATCCACGGCGGCCTCTGGGATGGTCGCAACCTGTACGACCTTTACGAGTGGGCGCACACCCCCTGGGAGTGGCACCAAGCACTGTTTGCCAAAGGGCGCGAGCTGGGGCTGACGGTCTTCAGCAGTCCGTTCGACTTCAGTGCGGTGGATCTGCTGGAATCCCTCGACTGTCCGGCCTACAAGATCGCCTCCTTCGAGCTGGTGGATCTGCCCCTCATCCGCTACGCCGCCCAGACCGGCAAGCCGCTCATCATGTCCACCGGCATGGCGAACGAGGCCGAGATCGCCGCCGCAGTCGAGATGGCACTCAAGCACGGCAACGGCCAGCTGGCCCTGCTGCACTGCGTCAGCGGCTATCCGGCGCCGGCAGCCGAATACAACCTACGTACCATCCCCATGTTGCGCCAGCGCTTCGGGGTCGAGGTGGGGCTCTCCGATCACACCCTGGGGTCGGCCACGGCCATCGCCGCCACTGCGCTCGGGGCGACCCTCATCGAGAAGCACTTCACCCTGGCCCGCGCCGACGGCGGGCCGGATTGCGCCTTCTCCATGGAGCCGGCCGAACTCACCGAGCTGGTGGCCTCGGTCAATACCGCCCATGCCGCCCTCGGGGTGGCCGATTACCAGCTCACCGCCAGTGAACAGGGCAACCGTGCGTTTCGCCGCTCCCTCTACCTGGTCAAGGAGATGGCCGCCGGCGAGGTGCTCACCGCAGAGCACATCAAGTCGGTGCGCCCCGCCCTTGGCCTGCCCCCGGCCGATTACGATCGGCTCATCGGCAAGCGGGTCAACCGCAGCCTGAGCGCCAATCAACCGCTGAGCTGGGAGTGGATAGACAAAGATGAGTGATGATCTCTTCAACCAGCACGGCAGGCTCATCAGCCAGCGCTGGCCCGCCCTCTGGCCCCGCCTGCTGGCACAGGACGTGGAAAGCCTGCCAGCCGAGCTGACCGAGGGACTCGGCTCCACCCTCAGCCTCCACGGCATCCAGCTCACCAGCCGGCACGACCGGGTGAAGGAGGCCGAGCTGCAGGCCGCCAGCCTGCCCGAGCAGCCGGTGCTGCACCTCTACGGCACCGGGCTTGGCGATCTGCCGCGCGCTCTGCTGGGGCGCAGCAGCCTCAAGCGGCTGGAAGTGAAGATCATGAATGGCGCCCTGTTTGCCCTGGTGCTGCGGCTGCTGGACCAGCAGGACTGGCTGACGGACCCCAGGGTCGAACTGATGATGGCCGGCGACGAGGGGGAGGTGCGGCTGCCCTTCTTCGCCCTGCCGCCCGAGCTGCTGCTGGTGGAAGATGCCGCCGCCCGCATCCGCGACCGGCTGGTGAGTGAAATCGACTTGCCGTTCGCCCGGGCCAGGTTCGACGCCGAACACCCCGACGTCACCCGGCGGCTAGCCGAAAATCGCGAACTGGTGGCCGGCGACGGCGATGTGGCCTCCCTGTTCGGTCTGGCCCAGGGCAAGCAGGCCCTGATCGTGGCGAGCGGCCCGACCCTGCAGCACAACCTGGCAACCCTGCAGGCCCAGTTGCAGCGCCGTCGGCAGGACTACCTGCTGATCAGCGTCGATACCGCGCTGGCGTTCTTGCTTGGCCACGGCATCCGGCCCGACATCGTCGTCACCATAGATGACGCCATCCACGGCAACCGGCTGCCCGCCGCCCAGTCGGCCCAGACCACCCTGGTCTATTACCCCACGGTTCCCACGGCAGCCCTGCTGGCCTGGCAGGGGCCGCGCAAGACCGCCTACTCCCGCAGCCCCATGTATCAGCAACTGCGGCAGACGCTCCCCAAAGGCGTGCTGCACTCGGGCGGCAGCGTCATTCATCCAGCCGTGGATCTCGCCGTGCAGATGGGTTGCCACCAGGTCATCCTGCTGGGCACCGACTTCGCCTTTCCCAGCGAGCTCACCCACTCGGGCTGGGCCGACGGTGCCCTCGGCCCCAGCGCCGCGCTGGCACTCAGCTGGGCCCTCGACGGCCATGGCCGGCGGGTCAAGACCAATCCGAACTTTTCCGCCTACCGCACCGAGCTCGAGCGCTACATAGCGCGCCACCCCGAGGTGCAATTCTGGAACTGCAGCAGGGAGGGGGCGGAGATCGCCGGCTGCAACTATCACCCGGAGTACGTGCAATGAAAAACGGCCAGATCACCCGTCTCACCGCCCTGGCGCACCAGTTTCGGCTGGGGCAGTCGGTCGCCGCGAGTCAGGCACTGCCGGAACTGCTGCAAGAGGTGCTCACCGAGCAGGGCAACCTGCCGCCCGGACTGGTAGCCGCCCTGCTGCAGTGCCAGGAACGCCAGGACTGGCTGGGGCTGGCCGACTACCTCGAATATGAAGTGGTGCACTGCCTGTCGACCCCGGCCGGCGACACCACCACAGGAGACCATTGATGATCAAGGCCATTTCCAACGCCTCCGATGAAGAGCTGTCACGCCGCCAGACCTTCAGCGAGTTGCTGCACACCAGCCCGCTGCCCGCGGCCGAGTTGCAGAACAACCTGGGCCTCTACCTCAAGCGCCAGTCGCTCTCTCGCATCCTGTTCATGCACGAGCTGTATCAGAAGATCGTGCCGGTCCACGGCGTCATCATGGATTTCGGCACCCGCTGGGGTCAGAACCTGGCGCTCTTCTCCTCGTTTCGCGGCATGTATGAACCCTACAACTACAACCGCAAGCTGGTGGGGTTCGATACCTTCAGCGGCTTCCCTTCCCACGCCCCGCAAGATGGCAGCGACGCCGCCATCCAGCCCGGTGCCTACGGGGTGACGCCGGGCTATGAGCAGCATCTGGCCCGGCTGCTCGCTGCCCATGAGGCGGAAAGTCCGCTGGACCATATCGTCAAGCATGAGCTGGTGAAGGGAGATGTGACCGAGACGCTGCCGGCCTATCTGGCTCGTCAGCCGGAGACCATGGTTGCGCTGGCCTATTTTGACTTTGATCTCTACGAGCCGACCCGCCGCTGCCTCGAGCTCATCAAGCCGCACCTGACCAAGGGATCGGTGCTGGCATTCGATGAGCTCAACTGGCCCGCCTTCCCGGGGGAGACCCTGGCCCTCAAGGAGGTGCTGGGGCTGGATCGCTACGCCATCCGTCGCACCCCGCACAACCCGGGACCGGCCTATCTGGTGATCGAGTAGTCCGGTTGCGGGCTGAGGCGACGCAGCAGCCCGGCCTCCAGCAGCATCCGCGCCAGCGGCTCCACCCGCCAGAACGGCGCCCCTATGGTCTCGGCGATCTCGAACAGGGTCAGCTTGCCGTCGCTGTAGGCCAGCAGATTCATCATCTCCCGCACCTGCCAGCCCGAATAGCGGGTCGACAAATCCGGGTAGAGCCCCCGCTTGCCGAGCTGGGGTTCGCCCAGCACGGTGACCTCGCAGCGCTCGTCCAGCTCCAGACACTCGATGGCCCGGCGCAGCGCCATGAAGCCGCCCGCCAGACCGACCGGCGTCACCAGCGAGAGGTCATCGAGCGAGGTGTGGTACTCGGCATAACAGCCGTATCGGCTGCGCATCACCGAGGTGACCGGCAGATCGATGCCGGGCGCGCACAGCTGCCGCTCGTTGGAGCCCCGCTCCAGGAAGCTGTAGGCTTTATAGCCCGGTGCCAGATGGCCGAGCACATGGCGACCGATGCGATCCGCCAGCGTGTTGCCCTGGCGGGAAGGCAGGAAGGAGTAGCCACGATCATCGCCAAGGCAGGTCAGATTGAACCCGGCCAGAGTACGCTGCTTGAGCTGGTCCAGATGGCGGGAGAGATAGACGATGGCCCCCAGGGTTTCAGGGACCAGCATCAGCCGGTAGCTGTAGCGACGTGTTGGCAGTGACGCCAGCCAGGCCATCAGGAAGACGCCAACGCAGGGGCCGGAGAGCTCGTTGTTGGCCATGGAGGGGTGGCAGGTGTAGCTCGACAGCAGGATCTCCTGCTCGCTCTCCCCCGGCAGCACCCAGTCGCCATAGGTGAGCGAGCCCGGAGCCAGGGTGGCATCGATCACCACCTGATATTCCCCCTCCGGCAGCGCCTCTCGCAGCCGATGGGGCAGACAGAATCCCCAGCGACGCTTGTAGTAGGAGGTCACATAGGGAATGGCGTCTGGCTGCTCGGGCAGAGAGTGAAGATGGGGCTGCAGCTCGGCCAGCGAGAGGGTGCAGCGCACCGGCTCCGAGTAACCGACCAGATGCAGGTTGTGATCCTGGAAGTCCACCACCCTGCGTCCATCCGGCCCCACTATGTAAGCCTCCCGCACGTTCCACTCGTCAGGCACGGTCCAGTCGAAACACTCGGTGCCGCTGGCCACTTCATGGATCTGCAGCTCGGGCAGGCAGTGCTCGCGCCACAGGGCCAACGACTGTCGAACCCCGTCCCCGGTCAGGCTGCGGTTGAGCGGAAACAGCAGGGTAAGCAGCCGATGCAGCTGTTCACCGATCTGTGCCTGGTCATCCCAGTCGGTGGGCAGATAACCGCTCTTGGGTGAAAAACTCATGGGGTAGGTGCCTCGATCAATTCGACAATGTGGCCAAGGGGGCTCAGGAAAAACTGGACATGGGCGCCGCCAAAGGCGATGGCAGGCTGGCTGGGCCCTAGGGGAAGATGACGCTGGGCCCGCAGTTTTTCGGCAGCCATTGCCAGGTCTGCCACCTCATAAGCCAGATGATTGAGCAGGTTATGACGGGTACGTAGCGCCTGACTGACGGGGCTATCATCACTGGCCGGTGCAATCAGTTCATAGCAAATCCCCGCATCATCATAAGCAAAACAGATATGCACCCGCTGCAACGGATCGAGCACCGGCTCGCTAAAGCGGGAAAGCCCGAGGGTCTCGCAGCAATAACGTACGCCAAGATCCAGTTCGGCCACCACCAGTCCAATATGGTGCAGTTTCATCTCCCCTCCCTGATAAGCGCATGGGGGTGGACAGCGATCAGCTCTTTTGCCACCGCGGCAAAGTCGGCGCAGCGAACTGCCCAGACAGGTAACCGGCCAAATAACCCCTGGTGCCATTTGTCCTGATTTTTAAGGGCTTCAACCAGACGGGAAAGATCTATCTCGCTGGCCAGATCGAGTCTTCGCACAAAGTAGTCACAATACCAGGGGCGCACCATTCCCTGCTCGCGGACATCCCCCTCAAAACGTTTCATAAAGCGATAATCGACACCTAGTTGCTGCTCGACATAGTGGGTGAAGGTAATGCGATCGGGATGACAGGCAAAACCGGCAATCCAGCCATCGTGAGCCGCCAACCAGGCGAAGGGGCTCTCTTCACCAAAGCAGTCATGACCCCCTGCTGCAACCACCTGGTCACGCCCCGCTCCCCATACCGCAACGCTGAAGATAGGATCGCGGGTCCGCGCAACCCCTGGCAGAGTGCGAAACAGCTCCGTCATCAGGCCCACTTCACTGGGAGACGTCGCCCTGTCGAAACAGGTCTGACGAGTCAGGCTATACGTGAATGTTGGCACCAGCAGAGTGCCCTCGTTTCCAAGCCACTCCTGCATTCCGAGCCAAAAAGCATGTATGCCGGCTTCATTGCCCCGTCCTGGAAACTGGGCCACAGCCATGGCGTCAGTGTGAACCATGATAGCGCTCCCTCGCGCGATCCCAAGGGAGCCAAGAACATGAGAGAGAGCTTCAATCACAGCACAAGACCACGCCGCAACAGCGCCTCACGAATATCCTGAAGCTGTTTCATCGTCGCCAGCTCTTCAGGCTCGAAGCGTACCGAGAACGTCTGTTCAACCAGTAACAGAAAATTGAAATGGCCGAGCGAATCCCATTCCGGAAAGGCCCCAAGTCCCAACTGATAGTCGTCTCGCGTGACGGTTGCAGAAGGAAACTGCTGTTCCAACAGAGTGAAGAGATCAGTCATGGTGATAAAACTCCAAAAAAGGCAAATTCAGCTGTTCGAGCGCCAGACTATGGTAATGCTCATGGGAAAAACGGGCGGGATCCGGATTATCACAGGGGGTCAACGGCAGGGATGCCAACCATGTCAGCGCAGGTTCATTACGAGCACAACGGTTCGAGCCAATAACCAAGCGCTCGATCCCCGCCTCGCGCAATGCAGCCGAAACTCTATCCAGTAACCAATATTCGAGCCCTCTGGACAACACTCTGCAACTCAGAGCCAGCGTATCGAGCAATGCCAGTTTGGGCGTGAGGTTTATGATCAGCACCAAGCCAACCAAACCATGATCGGCAAAGCGATCCTGCAACGACACTAGCCAGCACCAGCCAGACTGCGCCAGCCGTTTGAGCTCGCTCGCCTCATATCGCTGACAGGAGAGATTAAACTGGTTGGTTTTATGGATGATCTGCTCGGCACGAGCAAGGTTATCCACCGCCAACGGCTGTATCGCCGCACGCAACGACAAGGAGGCGAGAAAATGTTGTTCACTGCCAACCTCGCTACGTAACCGGGCGGCGTCTGCCAATGCCAGATAGGAGGCCTGACGAACAGCGTCATCACCACTGAAGGTACGCGAGAACCCCCCATAAGTGAGCAAGGTTGTAGGCCATGCCCAGATATCTGCTGGTGGTTCAATGACATCGACTTGTGGCAGGGCATGGCGAACTTCGGCCCTTTCCAGGGGGGAATCATCCCAGAAGACCAAGGCCTCAAGCCCCAGATTGAGGCTGGCAGCAATATGTCGCAAACCTTGAGATTTAGAGCCCCAACCAATGGCAGATGCTGCAATATTTCGCCTTTTGAGTCTCATGGCGCCATGCTGCTCAAACACCAGCCAAACATCTGCAGGCTCGTTTTTAGAGCACAATGCCAACAACACGCCGCGCTGATACCAGTAAAGCGCCGCATCCTGAAACGACTGATAGAGTTTGCCGAGACCGTCCTGACCAAGGTAAAGGCCAGTCAACCCCTCTTCACCCACTACCCCCCCCCACAGGGTATTGTCACAATCGAGCACCAGCACCTTGCGTATTGGCGCCTGATCAAGCATCCAACGCGCGGCAATCCAGTCGGCAAGGCTGGTCAAGCCGTGCATCGAGAGAGGACAAGAAAGAAGGTAACGATTACGCTCGTCCACACAATGGGCTCGCCCCTGCTCAGAGAGCCAGCGACCCAGCCCCAAATCCCTAATGTGGTGACGTGCAAGCGCTCGGGTAAAGCAGACATCCAGCTGCATCATCCAGGGATGAAGAGCGCTACTCACACCGCCGCCTTGCAGTGAACAGGCACCGAGATAAAGATGAGGGAGCCCCCGCAGTGGCGAGAGCAATGCTTCCAACCAGGTGTCGATGGTCTCGGACAATGCGGGTTCAGCCAAGGTGTACCAATGCTGGCATTCGCTGTCGGTCAGCAGTTGCTCCCAAAACCAGAGCACCAGATGTCCGTCACAAGCGGCCATCGGCTGCCATTGACCTTGAGGACAAAATTGCAACTGTGCATGTCGGGCCAAAGGAGCCCATGCCACATTACCGGGCATGAGAAATGCGGTGGATGCCAGGGAAAGGGTGGCCATATATGCACCTGAAAGGATTAAATACTTCTATATCATACTGTTAGGGAATGGAGATGAACAGAGTCATCCCCATCCGATTCAAGGACTAGCGCTTGAACACATCCAGGCCGGTAAAGTAGGTGGTATCATGGCCATCGAACGCATCGGCATACATCACTTTGCTGTCCTCGAAAAATAACTCCAGGATTGCCTGCGCCTCTTTTATCTTGACCGCCAGTACCTCGGGTTCTGCTGTCACCTGCGACATCATCAGGCTGATGATATTGGCGTAGAAATAGTTCATTGAACCGATCAAGACCCGATAGAGATGGGATTCGCGGCTCATCAACAGATAAAGCAGATAGTCGTGATGGCGTTGCATCATAGCCAGCACCGCGTTGTGCTCACAGGCTACCTGGCGCCAGTCATCACGGAACTTGTCCACAAGCTCAACGAACAGCGGCACCTGCAACGCAGCGGCAAAATCAAAACTGGCCATGTCAAAAGGCTGGAAACAAGTCGCCATCACTTCATCCATGAGTGCGATCTTGTCAAGTACCGGCCATTCTGGTTGCAACGATTCAACACGGCGAGGGATCGCCCCTTCGATATAAGCGCCGTCACTACTGTTGACGCACTGCATCTCGGGATAATCACGCAATACACGGGCCATATTATGAATGGCCAGTCCAAATAGATGGTTGATACGCACTTCGTCGCCAAAGTTACCCGGTGCCGGGAAAGTATTCTTTAAGTTTTCCTGGTATTTAGCCTCTTGCTTGTCGTTGTAATAGAGACTCAGGCTGGAGTGATGCTGTCCGGCTGTTTTATAGCCATTGTCGATACCAAACAAATACACCTGCTTGAAGCCAAGCAAGGCCGCATAATTGAGGCCGGTATTACCAACGAACGGATTGGAAAATTCGATATTATCGTACTCGAATGCCTGACCAAACGCGCTAATCAGCATGGAGAACATCGGCTCATTGGGCTTGAATGCCAATCCTGTTTTGCGAAAAAAACGCTTGCATTCAGGATGGATGACATCAACGCTCAGAAACACCGTATCCTTGATAAAGTCATCGGCATTGAGAATATTCAGAAAATCCGCAGAGCTTTTAGTTCGCTCCACTGCAACGTAGATATCCGGTTTGACGCCAGCTTTATACAGCGCACTGACCGCCGTACCACATGCGATGATGATGGCCTGCTGCTGATGCTGCCGGATGAACTCGATGCTCTGATCCAGTGAGGGACCATTGCCAACCACAAAGACCGGGACCTGTTCGAAGGGGCGGCTATCCCGCCAGCGTTTCAAAAAGGGGGTGCCATCTTGCAGATGGGTGTGGCTATGGGCAAGTGCATAGATGTTGTCATCAAAGAACCCCCACCCCGTCTTAAGCAGATAAAACTCCCTTTCTACCTGTGTTATCAAGGCGTCTAGCTTGGGAGAGTGGTAATGGCAGAAGGAGAAATAGCTTGCCGACCAGAATGCGCCCTTGCGATGCAGCGCCTCCATCATGTCAGCGACCAGTAATTGCTCGTCAACACCGATAAAGAGATGAAGGCTGATCGACTCCTCATCCATGTAGGCGAGCAGCTGATGCCAGTCAAAGCAGAAAAGCGAGGCATAAAACATGTCAAGATCAGGCTCAAAAGCAAACAGATTCTTGATCTTGCACTGTTCATACAAGCAACCGAGCTGGTAGCCCAAACCAATGCCATACATCAGTGCCAGAGGAATATCGGAATGTAATGCCGCGTTGAGACGCAATCCTTCCAGCGCTGACTTCTCTTTTAATTTGGAGATTTCATTGTTGTATTTGATATGGATTTGGCCGTCAATATACCACTGAGGCACAAAATCGATGCACTGCAAAACGCTTTGTTCAATGACCTCGGCAATCTGCGACTGAACCTCGCTAAATGGATCGTCCCCATAAAGCGAGACGCCCTCGTCAAGCCACAGAATATTGGGAACGCCATTTTCATTACAGAAGAAACGAAAAGGCCTGGCAGGCTGGTATGCTTTGAAAAAGTCATGAATGGCGGGCATGAATTTGGCAAATGCAGCCATATTGAGATCATAACGAACAGGGAGTACTTCCAGCATGGCGGCTTCCTGCTGCTTTTGCAGAGCCAGGCGTGCCAGTTCACTTTCTACATCATGAATTTTGTGATGGATATCCATGTCAAACTAACCTGCATTCAGCTTGTAGAGACCGGATGCACGTCCAGCCTGGGAGAATTGTCGTAATTGTGCTTCAGCCTGCTGCTTTTCCTGACCCACCCAATCATGAATAAGCTGGAACTGCAGCAGTGCCTGCCGCTGTTCCACATTGATTGCCTCTTCCCGAGGCAGTGACCCGAACACCTCTTCCAGATCATGCAGATAACGTTCAGCCAGCTGTTCTGCAGCAACCAGCTCACCTTGTACCAGTAGAGACTGCAACTGTTCGCCCAGTCTCATCAAGGCTGACACAGAAGTGTCGTTGACCTCATTCATGCCGGTCTGCCTACCTTTTGCTGTGCCAGCGCCTTGTCGCGCTCATCGACAGGGATGGCATCCCAACCGCTCTTGACCGTCAGCATGAGATTCATAACTTCATCAATAGCGCCTACATCCATGTCACGGCTGGCATCCATCATGCGCACTTTCATATAGTCATAAAGTGCGAACAGATCTTCGGGTACCTTGCCATAAGAGAGATCAAGTGAATCTTGCAGACCATTGATAATGGCCAGCGTCTTGGAGATAGATTGGGACTTACCCTCGAAATCGCGACGCTCGACTGCACCGCGGGCCTGAGCGAGACGCTCGAGACACCCTTGCATCAACAACTGGATCACGCGATAGGGATCCGCCACAGCCAGCTCAGACTGCAAACTCTGGGTTGTATAGGCCTTGATCGTTTTTCGATACATATGAGACACCGCTCCTGACTACAAATTAACTGGTTTTGGTGTTGGTATTGAGCAGGTTGAGATAGGAGGCAGACTTGTTCATCTTGGCCAGCAAGGTATCCAGACTGCCGTAGCGGGCCCTCAACGTCTCTTCATATTTGGTGAGCTGCGCCGCAACATCTGCTTGTTTGCGGTTGACATCACGCAGGTCCGAATTGAGCGTCTCTTCCCGCTTGGCAAGTAGCCCCCCTGTCTTGGAGTAGGTCTCAAGCTGGCTAGCCAACTTACCAGCAACTCCGTCCTTGCCACCAAACACAGCCACTACCTGGTCGAAGTTCTTCTCGACCGCTTCATCGAATTTCGTCGAATCAAGTGAGAGCACTCCCTTGTTGTCCATCTTGACCCCCAACTGAAAGATGGTCGAGAAGGTTGAGGAGTTGTTCGAAGGCTCAGTGACGGTGCCACTCATCAGGTTGGTCACTGCCTTGGTCGTTGCATCCCCCGCCAAGGCGCCACCATCATTCTGACTGACGCCGGCTACGATAGAGCTGCGTTTGCCCAGATCGTTGCTCTTCTTCACCAGAGCGTTATAGCCATCGATAAAGCTCTGCACCATGGTCTTGATGCCAGCCTTGTCTGTCGTCACATCCACTCTGTTTGGCTTGTAAGTGGTCGTCACGGTACCATCACTCGGGCTCGTGGTAGTGGTGCTCTCAGACTCTTTCAACACCGTAATTTTGAGACCCACAATGGTGCCATCGAAGGTGTTGGTCGAACTGGTCAATTTATTGCCATCCACGCTTATCTCAGCATCACGGGCTTGTTGCTTCTGGGTCAGCTTGGAGATGAAATTGTCAGCCAGCTCTGGTGTACTGCCGGTTATCTGCAGATCCTTACCTGTTCCACTGACACCAGAGTCAATCACAAGTGCCGCCTTGCCATCGGAGGTATTCATGATATTGACGCTAAGACCAAAGTTGTCACTATCATTGTTGATGCGCTTGCGAATGGACTGGAGTGAATCTCCTGCTTTAACATCTACATCAAAGGTCTTGTCGCCAGCCTTAAATGTCAGGGTGCCATCTTGAGTGATCATAGATGTGGTCGAAGAGGCGAAACTGCCTTCAAATTTGCTGGTCTTCGCCAATTTTTCGACACTGATGTCATATTGCCCGTTTGAAGCGCCGCTCTTACTCTCCACCTTCAGGACCGGATTATCTTTATCCTGGGTAATGTTTATCGCACGTTTGTTAAACGCATCATCCTTTGACATCGCCTTCAGAGTGGTGACAAAAGTCGCGATTGCTGACTTCAGCTGTCCTACCCCTGAGAGAGTGATCTGGGCGTTGGTCTTTTTGGTGGTAATTGGCTGCAAAAGCTGCGCTTTCTTGGCATCAACACTTGCAGCGATGACAGACTCCAAGTCCAGTCCAGAGCCCGCACCAGCAGACGTAATAGTGGCCATACTCACTCTCCTCGCAAACGTAACTATTAAATCTCTTTATCAAGCAATAACCCGACTCGGGAGCCGCCACCAATCACATCCCCTTCGCGGAGATCCTGGATTCGTTTGCTGATAGCCAGCAACTCTTCGCTTGGTATCTGACGGATCATTGATTTGGTATTGGCATCCATTACCTTGATAACAACCTGCTCCAGTTCCTTTTCGACACTAAAATTGACGGTCCATCCTTGCAACTGACTGAACTCTTGCAAGTTTTGTACCCCTTTCTCAATTTCCTTGTCTGAAATCTTCGGCTTGCCCGCCTTCTCCTGCTCAGGCAGTCCCTGTTGCTTTTCAATATCCTTGGCCGCCCCCCGCTGCTCTTCTGCTGTGCCAGATAGCACTTGAGCGGCCGATTGGCCGCTCTTGCTACTTGACTGAAGAGAAGAAGGAGTGACCGATGACGGAATTCCAATTTCATTGGCCATATCGTCGCTCCTTTTTTATCTCATCACAGCCTGTTAACCCAACAGGGACAGGGCTGATTGCGGTCTTTGGTTGGCTTGGGCCAGGATGCTGGAGGCGGCCTGCTGCAAAATGTTCTGCTTGGTCAGGTTGGCTGTCTCGGTCGCAAAGTCTGCGTCACGGATACGGGAACGAGCTGCGCTCAGGTTCTCAGAGACGTTGGACTGGTTGCGAATGGTGGAGTCAAACCGGTTCTGCACAGCACCCAGCTCTGCCCGTTTGCTGTCCACAGCCTTGATCATGAAATCAAGGTTGGCCATGGCTGTCTGAGCATCTTTAGCGGTTTTAATACTGCTGACACTAGTTGTAGTAACTGCTGAAGTTGCTTTGCCAATCGTATACGGCTCACCTGTGGTAGTGGTCGTGACTGTTGCACTTCCTTTTGTCGCAGATGCAATACCCTTGATGGTGAAAGCCGATGTCATCTTGAAGGTAATTGTTTGTCCTGCATCTGCACCGACCTGGAAGGACCCCTTATAAGTACCATCAAGCAGCTTTTGACCACCAAAAGTGGTATCGCCAGAGATACGATTTATCTCAGTCGTCAGTTGGTCATATTCCTGCTGCAAAGCAACACGATCATCCGTGTTGTTTGAACCGTTCGCCGATTGCTGAGCCAAAGTGCGCATCCGTTGCAACATGGTGGTCACTTCATCCATCGCACCTTCTGCAGTTTGTGCTACTGAAATACCATCGTTAGCGTTACGGTTACCTTGATCCAACCCGTTAACCTGTGAAGTCAAACGGTTAGAAATCTGCAAACCGGCAGCATCATCCTTGGCTGTATTGATACGAAGACCGGATGCCAACCTGGTATAGGAGGTGTCCAGCGACTTGTTGGTGTTCATCAGGTTACGCTGGGCGTTCAGTGATGAAACGTTGGTGTTAATGTACATAGCCATAAAATATTCTCCCGAAGAACATGCGACTGCGGGTTGCGCCAGCAAAGCGGCATCCCACCGTTAGAAGAACAGGTTGAACAAGCCTGATCCTTCTGGCGGGTGTCTGTTTGAACGGACAGGTCACCCGCAGTAGTGCAAACGTTGGATTCCGAACACCCCTCGATTGCTTCACTTTGTTTAACGGCAGTACAGAGACAAGCTTTAGGAAAATTGTTGCCTAACGCGGCAATTTTTCTCCGGTATATGGCAAGGAAAAGCCAGATGGCCAACACAGCATAAGAGGAGAGAGAGGAATTGCCGGATGGCATGACCGAATTATGTATGTGGCACGGTTTGTGCTTAGGTTGTGTAGAGTGACGTCAATTTGGCGACACAATAAAAAGAGGCCGGTAAACCGGCCTAAAGATGAGCATATGCTCAGGAGAATATGACCAAGCGTGACAGAACTGAACAGCTGGACAACACTTGGCATTACTAGTAGAGAATTATATCTCTCCCGATAGAACAGAGTGCGAACCGAACACCCCTTTGTTCCATCTCTTGACCAGGGCGGCCTGAACAACCGCCCTGTTTTCTTTTGTTAGCCCTGCAGCAACGAAAGGGCTGACTGGGGACGCTGGTTCGCCTGTGACAGGATTGTCGAGGCAGCCTGTTGCAAAATGTTCTGCTTGGTCAGGTTTGCAGTCTCGGTGGCGAAGTCCGCATCACGAATACGTGAACGCGCAGCACTGACGTTTTCAGAGACGTTCGCTTGGTTGCGAATAGTTGAATCAAACCGGTTCTGCACAGCACCCAGTTCCGCACGCTTGCTGTCCACCACCTTGATCATGTAGTCAAGGTTAGCCATGGCGGATTGTGCATCTTTGGCTGTGGTAATAGTACCAATGCTTGTGGTCGTCACTGTCCCGCTCGCATTTTTCGCTATCGAATAGGGCTCACCCGTTGTAGTTGTTGTTACCGTAGCATTACCTTTCGTAGCCGATGCCATACCGGAGATACTAAAAGCGGTGGTCATCCTGAAAGTAATTGTTTGACCAGCATCAGCCCCCACCTGGAAAGAGCCAACATAACCACCATTAAGCAAGGTTTGACCACCAAAAGTGGTATCTTTGGCTACCCTGTCAATTTCTGTCATCAACTGGGTATACTCTTGCTGCAACGCGGTTCGGTCGTCAGTATTATTAGAGCCATTAGCTGATTGTTGAGCCAGCGTCCGCATCCGTTGCAGCATGGAGGTGATCTCCTCCATGGCCCCTTCAGCAGTCTGCGCCACAGAGATGCCATCGTTGGCATTACGGTTACCCTGATCCAGACCGTTGATCTGGGAGGTCAATCGGTTTGAGATTTGCAGACCGGCAGCATCGTCTTTGGCACTGTTGATACGCAGACCGGATGCCAGTCGGGTGTAGGATGTATCCAGTGATTTTGTCGTATTCATCAGGTTACGCTGAGCGTTGAGTGATGAAACGTTAGTGTTGATATAAAGGCCCATGACTATTCTCCTAAGCTATTAAATTTACTCTTCTATTTGCTCAGGCTTTATTATTTTCTGTGCCCGATGCGTCTTATTTAACGGCTCGTTTTTGGATGTCTTTAGCATTTTTTTCAACGCTTCATCGCATTAACGCCGCTTACCCTATATATCGACAGGTCGGGGATAAACTTAAGGAAAAAAACGCCCACTAAAACGTGGCAGAAACTCATCGCGCCCCTCCTCCAACAAGGAGGTAAACAGGCACACTCGAGCCCCTCCCTGTCAATGATGCGAGAAAAAAGCGGTGTCGACTCTCAATTTTGTCGAGCACAGTTGGCGATTGGGCTCTCCAGCCCCTAAAATCGCGGCCCCATCAACAATTTGGCGTGAGTTGTTTTCCATGCAGACACTGGTTGAGCAGATTGTTTACATCAGCGACATGTTTGGTACTGCGGTATTCGCGTTTTCAGGGGTATTGGTGGCTGGCCGACTCAGAATGGACGGGTTTGGTGTCATGGTATTAGCCGCAGTTACCGCCATAGGCGGTGGCACCATACGTGACATGATCTTGGGAGCAACACCGGTGTTCTGGGTGCGCGATCCACTCTATATCTGGGTCGTCATTGCGACTGCACTGGTCGGTATGTGGATGGTCAAACTGCCCCGCAGGATGCCTTGGTATGTACTGCCCGTCGCGGATGCATTCGGGCTGGCTCTCTTTACGGTGATCGGAGCCCAAAAAGCTCTCAATTTTGGCACCTCGGGGCTAATCGCGGTGCTGATGGGGACCATGACTGGAGTAGCTGGCGGCATGATCCGGGATGTATTGGCACGCGAAGTGCCTATGGTGCTGCAAAAAGAGATCTATGCAACAGCCTGTATTCTGGGTGGAATCCTCTACACTCTGGCCCTAGAGGCAAACATGGACAGGGTAACAGCCATGCTCATCTGCATGACGGCCGTATTTGGTTTGAGGGTGGCAGCCATCTACTGGCACCTGTCACTGCCCACCTTCTCGCTGCAACGCAACTGAAAAAGCACACCCACAGGGGCATATGCCTCCGTGGGTTGTGCGTTGAACCAAATGGGCTTTTCTGTTGTCATAGAAGCAGTCGTTGTTAGCCGGATATTCTCATGTACAAAATCGGTATGCTTACCACTCTCCTCCTGGCGAACGTGACAGCAGCACATGCCGAAGCACAAGCCGTTTTTGGACGACTAGCCTCGGCGCCAGTGCAGCAGTTCAACCAGCAGATACGTCAGGCGAGCGAGCAACATCAAAAATGGGTCAATGACTACCGTGAGGTAGCGCTCCGTTTTGTCGGCCATAGCGACATCCCCAGTCGCATCCATGCACAGCAACTGGATAATGACTTGGTGCTCTCGGTTGCGCTCGATGGAGGCAAAAGCGACATGCTCTATATTCTGACTCTTTATCGCAGCGATAATCTCTGGCAAATGAGAGGAGCGGAAATGGGTTGGCGTTGCCTGGGAGATCACTCCTTCACTCCCGTACCCTGTCCATAAACTCGATCTCTGACTTGTAAAATGAAAATCCGGCACATTGGCCGGATTTTTTATGGCTCTGTCCCACTACAGTGGTCATCTGCTGAAGAGGGAAGGGGTTACTCCAGCAGGAAAACAGCCTCGATATTGTCAGTGACCGTAATCTGCTGTTGCTGATAACTGCTATCCGCCATATCCGGCACCGGAGCAGCCGCCATTGCCATGGGTTGTGCCATCTTGAAGTTGCGACTATAGCCGGTGATGGGCGATGTGTTGCGATACTCCACGCTGTACACCTTGCCAAGCTTCATCCCGAATGCCTTGGCCAGAGATTCAGCCTTGATTTTTGCATCCTCAACGGCATTAAGTCGAGCCTGTTCCTTGATAACCTGTGGAGATTTCAACCCGTATTCAATCTGGGATACGGACTCCAACCCAGCTTTGAGTGCGGTGTCCATCAAGGGGCTCAACTTGTCGAGCTGATAGAGCTTCACCGCCAATTGTCGCTGGGCACGGTACCCCAGCAAGACCGGCTTTTTGTTATCACCATACTGATATTCCGGCGAGACCATCAGGTTACCAGCTTCGACATCGTTGCGCTTGATGCCCAACCCTTCCAGCTTGCTAAAAAAGGCGGCCACCTTGGTATCAACCTGCTGCTTGGCCTTGAGGCCCTGCTTGTCCAACGCACTCACAGCCACATTGAGGGTGAGCATATCGGGCTCGGTCTTCTGTTCAGCATAACCACTCACCACCAGATGGGGCGCTTGCGGAACTTCAATCGCCAGCACCGGAGCACTGACAATCAGAGCGGAAAGAGTAAGAAGGGGACGCCACATAGAAAAAACCTCTATCGGAAAGATTGAGGTCATTATGCCCGTGCAGCCAATGGATTCATATATCGTGCAAGGGCGGGAGCTGATCCAGTATCTGATTGGTCAAATCGAGACTGATGGTGACCACGCTGCCGGTATCTGGGGTCTGCTCTACTTTATCCAGTGGTGATGTCGCACCACAGACCAGCACCTCATCATCAAAATGGAAGGAATCCCACGACAGAACATGTCCCTGTCCCCCTGCGCTACAGTCACGGCCTTCACCGCGATATCCCTCTGTGGACCAAGCAATGGTATCTGACTGGCCCAGCAAATCCTGCAACAAAGGAGCATGAAAACTGCTCAATGGATACTCCTGCTGCCCCAGATCATGGCCAACCAGAATCATGTTCTGAGCTGACTCGGCCCCCATCAAGGGCACATAGGAAATAGATGCAGAGGCAAAATCAACATAGAGTGATCCGGCTACATCTCCGGCATCATTCTCTATCTCCATCCCATCCAGCCTGTCTCCCGCGATCGAGGCCTGATAGCCAAACTGGCCTGCGCAGGTAATATTACCCTGTCCATCCCAGCTATAACGGATGCCATCAATGTCGACCCAGTTGAATGACTGCATGATTACCCTCTCCTCTACAGCCGCTATCTTATCCATCCACCTTGAGAAAAAACAGGGGCCAGGCCAGCCCGGCCCCGAGACAAGGTTACGGATCGACCTTCAGATTGCCCTGATTCAACAGGTCTTCAATGATGGTCTGATCATTACGTGTACCTCCCAGCGTCAGATCGATGTTGTCAAACTGGATAACATGGGTCGTTGTGCCACTACCCGTGCCATCAAGGTCGATCGTGAGCGTAGACTTGCCAGTACCCGGACCGCTGGTGAAAGTGAGATAGGCATCTAGCGACTCCTTACTGGCATGTTCGCCAGTGAGCAACTCACTGATATCCAGCACATCTCCTCCAGTTCCAGTGGTGAAGTCCTTGATCACATCGGTCCCCCCCACATCCCCAGCCAGCCACTTGAAGGTATCGCTGCCAGCACCCCCGGTCATGATATCGCTTCCCAGACCGCCGAGCAGGATGTCATTCCCCAGCCCACCGATCAGGATATCGTTGCCCGCGCCCCCAATCAGAGAGTCATTTCCTGATCCACCATCCAGGTAATCATCTCCATCACCCCCATCGAGGATGTCGCCCCCTTCCTGACCGAAGAGAAGGTCATTGCCACTGCCTCCTGACAGAGTGTCATTGCCGCCACTACGACCACTCTCCTCACTCAGCTCAGTAAGATGGGTTCGGATGTAATCCACAGTCTGTGCTCGCGTCCAGCCATGATTGGTTTCCAAGGTTTCAAAAACCAGCCAACCGGAGCCAACTGGCAGACTCAAACCAAACTGGGTAGCCAGTGCGTCTGTATTGAGCACATCACCAAACAGGATGTCATTGCCTGCACCGCCATCGACTACATCATTGCCAGCCCCCAGCAACACAGTGATCTGATCCCCCTCGGTCAGAGCTGCCGTCAGCTGCTCTGCACTGGTCACAATCTGGGCCTCTCCAATCGGGGCGTTGAATCCCTGCTCGATCCGGATGTTGTCTATCCGCACTTCAGCAGTCCGTGAGCTGGAGCTATCGAGCAGCTCAAACACAAACCCGTATTGCCCAACCTCCAACCCATTGGTAGTAATGGTGCTGGAAGAGGTAGTACCAGAATTACTGATACCTGTGACAGTACCGCTTTGCAGAGGGTTGGCCAGATCCCAGACCCCGCCATCCAGCCTTACAAGTTTCCATGTGAAACTGTCACTCGCATTGACAGAACTCAATGCGTACTGGAACTGCAGGCTTGCTCCGGCTTGCGCAGCTGAAATCTGGATCGCATTGGCCACGGCCAGCGCCAGCACAGTGCGATCCGTATCGGAATTTGTGCGATCCTCACGGATTCGCAAATAACCGTCGGTAACCGTGTGCGTTCCCTGTTGATCACCGCTACGCACCCAGCCAGCAGCCGCATTGATGCCACTGCCTCCAGAACCAAAGGTAGCCAAATCAAGGTAACTGCCGGCAGAGTAGAACTGTGAGCCGGTTTCCGTTGTGTTGTCAAAGAACTTGAGCAGTTCCTGGTTGACGCTGCTGGTTACCCCGATGGCATTGACCTGACTGATGCCACTTAGCGATTCAAACGCATCGACAGACTCCTTGATCACCGTGTAGGTCGTGCTATCGCCCGGACCGGCAACCTGATTGCTGTCGTTGATGTAGTAGGTCGGATTGCCATCCGTGACGAAGAAGGTCAGATTCTCATAGTCGGGATCTGCCTGAGTGCCGTTGTTGAACCACTGCACGGCCTGATTGAAGGCTGCCTCATAGTTGGTCCCGCCGTTGGCAACCAGGGCATCAATGGCATTGGTCAGATTGATCACGTTGCTGGCGTCCAGACCTACAATGGTCACTCGTTCACTGGCATTGGTGGCAAAACTGATCAAGGTGACATTGATCTCGCCATCATGCTCCTTGAGCTGATTGGCCAGATGGGTCAGGGATGCCTTGAGCATGCTCAGGCGGGCCCCAGCCATGCTGCCAGATACGTCGACCAGGAGGGCGATATTGTAGTTCTGACCTGGAATGAAATTGGTGGTGGTACCACCCACATCTCCTACCAGAATATCGTGACCTGCACCGCCAGCCACAACACCATCAACACTACCATCCGAGTTGGGTACTTTGTGATCATCCCCGGTCGTCGGCGTCCCCGTACTGTCTGGGATATCCGAGGTATTGCTGCCAACCACCAGAATGTTTGAGGCAACAGGGGGCTCATTGCTCTTGACCGATACGGTGAAGTTGGCGCTGGCCTGATCGCCATCACCGTCCGTCAAGGTAGCGCTGAAGTCGAGTTCAATGTCGGGGGGAGTTATCTTGTCTATCACCCCGAAGTTTTCGATGCGCACCGAGTCATTGCCATCCAGCACAAAGCGCACATAGAGCTGACTGAACTCTCCATCTGGTTCTATACTGGCCAACTGCATAGCTCCTTTGAGTCCCGACAGGACAAGCTCGCCGGAGTCAATGACGGTCACTCCATCGGCGGCATAAGCTACCCACTGTATGGTGCTGGTATTGGTGTTACCTACCCCATAGACATTGAAAGAGAGCCCGTCAACAGCCGTTGTGGTGGATACCTTGAACCCTTCGTTATTGTCCAGATTGCCATTCTTGATCCCGAACCCGTTATTGTTAGGATTAAGATCATCCAGATCACCGCTCGGCAGATTCTGGGGGTTGTTCACACTGCCATTGAACAGCAAACCATCAAACAGAACTCCAATGCCGCCAGCAGTCACCCCGATAGTCTCGACCGGCCCACCGGCACCAAACTGTGAGCCGATAGCAAATGTTTGCGTTGGCTGGGGTGTAACCAAATTGAAGCTGTAGGTATTGTTCTCATTGAGTGTCAAGGTATAGAACACTTTAGGTGGCAGCCCGCTGTCATCTATAGTAGCCACCAGAGTCTTGCCATCTGCTGACAAGGTCTCGGTGATCCCAGCCAAATCAGGCCATCCGGTCAATTTCAATCCACCGGTAGCCAGGGGACCATCTGCACCGAAAGAAACGCCAAACAGCCCACCGGTGGTGATGGCGGCGACATTCATCACCTCCAGACTTTCAATGCCGGTAATCACGGGCATATCGTCTTCAATCACCACGTTGACCTGCTTGGTATCACTCAAGTCACCGTCGCTGACCGACAGATTGAAGGTAAATGTCTTCAATCCTTCCTGATCGTCTCCAAACGTATGGTCGACAGGGCCCAACAAGGTGACTGTATATTTGCCTGTGAGATCCACAGAAACTTGAATAACAGGATTACCTCCCACAGAACCTACCAGGGTTGTAGATCCCATACCGCCCCACACAACAGGCTGCCCACCGGAGCTCAAGCCAGATGGTGCAGAGAGAGTGAAGGTAAAGGCACTGCTGTCTATATCCGTCACACCTGCCGTGGCCTCTGCGGATGTGCTATCAGTGGTATCGCTCAGATTGGGTGAGTTATCCGGATTGGCTCCAAGCAAACCCTCTTCAGATATGCGCAGATCCGAAACGGTCAGCATGGGCGCGTCGTTGGTCGCATTGACGGTCACGGTGAAGGGCTTG
Organism: Aeromonas sp. 604282; assembly: GCF_049170575.1. Lineage (NCBI taxonomy): Bacteria > Pseudomonadati > Pseudomonadota > Gammaproteobacteria > Aeromonadales > Aeromonadaceae > Aeromonas > Aeromonas sp. 604282. Next base: position 726,626 of record NZ_JAAKMV010000001.1, read on the forward strand.
TTGTCTGCCCCGCCCTCGTCCGTAGTCCCCGCCACGTTGCCATTCACAACCCCGCTCCAGTCCGCCGGCAAGGTGAAGGTCGGCACTCCTGCTGTGCTCGC